>CAUZIB010000014.1:0-70217 GCA_963579735.1 Vicinamibacteria bacterium
AGAGAGCGCGCCGCCTCCTCGAATACTTCGATGAACGTGCGTCCGATGACCTTTCGCTTCTGCTCGGGATCCGTGACGCCCGCGAGTCGCGACAAGAAAAGCGAGCCAGCATCTCGACAGACCAACGGTAGCTGCAGCTTGTCGACATATCGTTGCCGAACCTGGGCAGCTTCGTTCGACCGGAGCAGCCCATTGTCGACAAAAATGCAGGTCAAACGGTCGCCGATGGCCCGATGTATCAGAACCGCTGCCACCGTGGAGTCAACGCCGCCGCTGAGCCCGCAGACGACCCGCCCTGTCTCCCCGACGGTTTTTCGAATGCGCTCCGTCGCTTCTTCGACAAACGAGGCCATCGTCCAATCACCGGTGCAGCCGCAGACGTCGTGCGTAAACGCCTTGAGAATTTCGGCCCCGTGCTCGGTATGGTCGACTTCGGGGTGAAAAAGTAGGCCGTGCAATTGCCGACTCGGGTCGTCCATGGCCACAACCGGTGCGTTCGCGCTGGTCGCCCGCACGGCGAATCCAGGGGGAGCGGCTTCCACCGCGTCACCGTGACTCGCCCACACCCGACGGGTGCGGGGCGTGCCCAGCAGAATTCCGCCCGGTTCGGTGACGGTCACCATCGCGTGACCAAATTCTCGCTCTGGCGAATGACCTACTTTCCCGCCGAGCGCAGTCGTCATCAACTGCATGCCGTAGCAGATTCCCAGGACGGGAATGTCGCAGCTGAAGATCCCCTCATCGCAGCGTGGAGCCCCGACGTCCGAGACACTCGCCGGTCCGCCGGACAAGATAACCCCCGCCGGTCGTCGCTCGAGGATCTCATCCGCGCTCGTATCAAACCGGAGGATCTCCGAATACACGGACAGCTCTCGTAGGCGCCGTGCAATCAGCTGAGTGTATTGGGACCCGAAATCGAGAACGAGGACTGTCTGATGGGTCACCGGAGACCGCGATATTGTGGCTCAAGGAATGCTCTGAATGCGGGCAGCACGCCTACCAATTATCGCTATTATAGAGTGTGAGCGCGCGCGTCACCACCACATCTTGTGGGATACCAGATCGGCTGCTCATCCTTCTGAGTTTCGCGTTGCTGATCTCCGTGCCCGGGCCGGTGGTTGGGCTCGCCAGTGAGATCGCGTCCCCGTCGTTTTTCCCGCTTCAGCGGCGCTGGATTACCGATCTGAGTGCGCCGCCAGCCGCTCCCCCAGCCTTTGACGCGGGACTCGCGTTTATCCCGCTCCGTGATGAAACACTCGTGGCCATCGAGCTCATCCAGGGAACGGTGTTGTGGACGTCGGACTATAAAAGCCATGTCTCCCCGGCAGCCGGAGACGGCGTTGTTGTCGTCGACACCGGGCAAGTCGTTGTCGGACTTCGGGCCACCGACGCCGCCCTCCTTTGGGTCAATGACTTTGGCGCGCCCGTGTCTTCCCCACTGGTCTTCGAGCACGGGTGGTTGGTTGTTGGTCTTGACAATGGAGAAATGATTGTCTTGCGGGGCTCGGACGGCGCGGAAATTTGGCGAGCGCGGCTCTCGGGGCCGCTCGACGTAGGACCGTCGGTCGCCGGTGCCCATTTGTTCGTGCCCGTAGGTGACGGTGGGATCGTCGCGTTTGATTTGGCGACCGGCCGCCGTCTCTGGGAAACGCGACTGGGAGGGAGCCCCCAGAGCATTCTTGCGCTCGATCGTCTGTTTGTGGGCGCGACCGACAATCTCATGTACTGCCTGTCACTTGCCGACGGAACGGTGATCTGGAGGTGGCGAACCGGCGCTGATGTCGTCGGCCGTCCTACCGTTGATGAGGAGTTGGTATTTTTTGTGTCGCTTGACAATGTGCTGCGGGCCCTCGACCGGTCGAACGGCGCGCAGCGGTGGCGCCAACCACTCCCGGGACGACCCACCGCTGGGCCGCAACGCGTTGGGGATATCGTGCTGGTATCGGGTATCGCCGCGGATGTGTTGGCATTCGACACGGTTGACGGCACGCCTCATGGCATGCTCACGGCTCCCAGTGAGCTTGCCGCTCCTGCTCGTATTCTGCGACCGCCCTCCGCGTTGGCCCCCGGTGTCGTGCTGACGATGGGTGATGGGCGAATGACGATTCTCCGCGAGGCTGTCGGACCAGGGCGGTTTTCTCTAACGTTCCCACCGCCGCCGCTGCTCGCGCGCCCGGACATGCTCGCACTGCGCGACGTCTTGCCGTTCGTCGCAATTGACGAGACGTCGGATAGCACCGACCCTGAACGTCCGGGGCCACGTCTGACGCCGCCGGCCGACGTCTTGCCATTCGTCCCACTCGACCCCGACGCCGTCTCGCCAGCCGAAGAGACCGACGACGCGGCTCCAGAGGCCGGACAGACCGACGCCGCCTTCCTCGGGATTGGAGTGCAGGCGGCGTCTTCGTCGCCCCGGACGCCGCGATGAGTCATCGGTTTCCCGACGTTCGCCGACCGGCGTTGGCAGCACTTGTCGGGGCTGGTCTCATCGCCGGGGTCGGGTGGATCGTCGAGATTTGGTGGCTGGGCGTCAGCTCCGACGCGTCTTTCGCTCGCGTGCAAGAGGCCGTGCACGGCGACTTTCTGACCGCGGAGCAATCCCTGGCCTTGGTTGCCGGTCGTGTCGCGGGACACCCCGAGGTGGCCTCTTCCTTGGGGCGTGACGACGCGCGTGGCCGACTGTTCGAGATCACCAGAGAACACGTCGCCCGACTTCACGACCCGGCAATCTCGGTCACGGTGTTCGACGCCGGTCACTCAGCTCGCGCGTGGACTGGACGACCGTCAAATGTCCCGCTCGATCCGATGCCCGCGGACCGGCTGGTGTTTGTCTCCGTGGGGATTCGGGACCTGCGCCTCGTACACGTCGAGCCGCTGGCGATTATCGAGGTCGGGGACGACCGCCGCCGCCGGGCCGGCGCGGTCGTCGCGGAACGCGTCCTCTCCCGCACCCCCCGCATTGTCAGCTCTTCGCTCGGCGGCTTTCAAGTCTCGACGTCCATCGCGGATGTCACCTTGCGACCTCACCAAGATGGCGAGGTGGTCTCAGAACCATATCGCTTTGTCCTCAAGACGCCCGCGGGACAGGTCTTGCTTGAGGCAGAAGTGCTGGAGAGCGACCTCAACCAGGCCCGCGCCGACTGGAGACGAGGCGTGCTGGCGACGGGATTGGTCTTCTTGGCCAGCCTTGTTTTGGTCTCGGCGGGGACGCTCCTCACTCGCCCGCTCGCCGTCGGTCCGGGCCGACAGCGAGCCGCCGCGACATTGGCCGCCGGAGCCGCCGTTGGGTGTCTGTGCGCGTTCGGCCTGTTGTGGTTGGCTCCAAGCTTGGTGCCGGCTCGTTTCTCGCTCGTCGACCCGACGACATATCGCTCCGCTTGGTTCGCCGGGATACTCCGCCATCCTGTCGATCTCCTGCTGGGCGGCTTGCTCCTCCTGGGACTCGTGGTCGTCGCGACATACGCGATCGAGCGAACTCGGTTGGGGGGATACGCGGGACGGCAGCCCCTGCCGCGTGGCCCCACCCGAAGCTTTGTGCTTACACAGCTGTCGGGCGGCGTCCTGGCGACGGCGGGACTGTGGGGGCTCGATCGGTTGATCGGCGACACATTTCAGAATGCGTCTGTCGACCTGCTCCACACATCGCTCCAGCCATGGGACTCCGGTCGCGTGACGTTGCTCCTAGGCGTACTGCTCGTGAGCGTGGCGACCTTTTGGGGTGTGACGCTGATCTTTTCTTCGGTCCGTCTACCGTGGACCGCCCGTCATCGCTCCCGGCGTGTGGGGCTGCTCATCGGCGCGGTCTGGTGCGCCCCGGGTATGGTGCTCGCTCTCGGTGGTCTGCTCCCCGCGTTGGCGACGATGCCGCTCTTGCTCACGGCGGCCGCGGCGGCTCTCGCGATGCCAATGATGCGCCCACGCTTCCGACACGGATCGCATGCCGGTCGTCTGCTGGCCCTCCTAACCACGGTCCTCGTCCCGGCGCTCTTGACGTATCCGTCACTGCTTCATCATGGCGAAGAGACAAAGCGCCGATACGTTGAAACCCAGCATGCCATTCGTGCTGCGAGCCATTCAGAAGAGATGCAAGGTGCCTTGAGTGTTGCGCTGGGACAACTCGATGGCATTGTCGCCGGCGACCTGAGTACCCGATGGGATGACCCGGTGTTTGGTCCCGGACCCGACCGCGCGTTCGAGCTCTGGCGACAGACGGAGTTGGCGAGCCAGCGGTTGACGTCGTCGGTCGAACTGTATCGCGTCGGAGGCAATCTCATCAGCCGGTTCAACTTGAATCTTCCCGAATACGGCCGTGTCCCGCTCGGTCGTCAGGTCGTAGGGTGTGAGTGGGATGTCTTCGGGGAAATCGTTCCGTTTGGCTCTGACGAACGACGGGTGCTTCATGCCGAGCGCGCGCTCTGCGTGTCCTCCGCCGCCAACGCGGCGCGGGAGAATCCCGACGGCCAGGCAGTGGGCTCGGTCGTGGTCCACCTGGCGTTTGACTATCAGACGCTGCCGTTTGTTTCACCGGAAAATCCCTACACGGAACTGCTAGGTCCCGCGCCGCGTCCGCAGTTGCAAGATCCCGCTGGTCAGGATGTAGAGCTGGTGGTCTATGGGTGGGGTCTTCAGCCCGTCTTTTCCTCGAGCCAAGATGCCTGGTCAATCGACGAAAGGCTGTTTGATCGAATCTACGCATCACGGACGCCGTTCTGGACCACGCTCACAAAGGGAGCGCAGACCTATAACGTCTTTGTTGCCAACAACCGCGAAGGTATCTATGTCGTTGGATATCCGACCCTTCGCCCGTTCCAGCATCTCGTCCGGCTGGCCGAGATCACGACGGTGGTTTCGCTGCTGTTTGTCGCGCTCGTGGCAACGTCTCTGGCGGGAGGGTGGCTGACCCCAGAACGCTATCGGTTCGGACGCGCATTGCTCCGGGAAGTGCGAAGTAGCTTCTACCGTCGACTCCTGCTGGCTTTTATCGCGGCGACACTGGTGCCACTGCTCGCGCTGGCCTTTGTCATTCGCAACTATGTCACCGCGCAGCTTCGGGCGGATGTGGAGGCCGGGGCAGCCCAAACGGCGATTGTGGCGCAGCGGGTGATCGAGGAGTCACTGGAACAAGTGGGACAACTGCCCACGGCCGCTCTTGTCACTGACGATTTGATGGTGTGGATCAACCACGTGCTCAACCAAGAGGTCAATATCTTTCTCGGGTCGCAGCTGGTCGCCACCAGCGAACGCCCACTCTTCGCCTCCGGGCTCCTCCCTACCCGGACTCCAGACGCCGTCTATACGGCAATCGCGCTCGAGCATTTTCCGACCTTCGTGATGGAGGATTCCGTCGGCTCCCTGCAATACGTGGTCGCGGCGGCACCACTGCGCTCCTTGGGTCCAGAAGCCGTGCTGACGGTGCCGATGGCGTCTCGCCAACAACAGATCGAGCGACAGATTGACGATCTCGACCGGGGTATCTTGCTCGGCGTCGTCGTCTTTGTGCTGCTTGGCGCTGGCGGAGGCTTGTATTTTGCAGAGCGCATCGCTGACCCGGTAAAGCGACTTACGGCAGCGACGGCCCGAATCGCCAGTGGCGACTTTGACGCGCATGTGGCAGCGCGTTCCTCCGATGAGCTCCAACAGCTGGTCGTGTCGTTCAACCGGATGGCGGATGATCTCAAACGCCAGCAGATTCAGCTCGAAAAGACCCATCGGCTGGAAGCCTGGGCCGACATGGCGCGGCAGGTCGCCCACGAGATCAAGAACCCCCTGACCCCGGTCCAACTCTCGGCCGAACATTTGCTTCGGGTCCACGCCGACCGCGGCGAACCTCTGGGGCCCGTGGTGAAGAGTTGCGTGGACTCCATCCTGACTCAGGTGCGACTCCTGCGCCAAATCTCATCCGAGTTCTCGAGCTACGCCACCCAGCCGACAGTCGAGCGACGGCCGACGTCGCCCCGGGAGCTCGTCGATGCCGTCCTAAAGCCGTATCGGGTGGGTCTGGCAGACCGAATCGCGGTCGCGGTGGATGTGCCCTCATCGCTGCCCGCGCTGGCTCTCGACCGGACACTGGTGGGTCGCGCCCTGACAAACATCATCGAGAACGCACTGCATGCCATGCCTGCCACCGGTACGCTCGAAGTTGGCGGAACGAGCGAGGGGAACACCGTCATCTTCACCGTGACCGACACCGGCATCGGTCTCGACCCGGAAACTCTCCAGCGAATTTTTGAGCCATATTTTTCAACGAAGGTGGCTGGTACGGGGCTGGGGATGGCCATTGCGAAGCGCAACATCGAGCTCAATGGCGGCGATATCGAGGTGGTGAGTCGGAAGGACTACGGTACGAAGGTCACGCTGCGTTTCCGCAACGCGGGTCAACGAGCCGCAGGGAATTCCGAGGTCGGGGGGGCAAGGTCCTTTGGCACGTCGTCCGGCGCAGAGACCGACGGGGATGTGTCGGAGTCCTGAGCGGCCGAGCGGCGTCGAATTCGGGTCAATACGAGACCGACTAAACCTGATGTGACATAGGTATAGGCCATCGCGAGCAGCACTCCTTGCGGGTGGATGGTGATCCCCGAAATCACGGTGGCGATGACGAATAGCGATTGGAACGAGCGCCGTCCCTCGGGGACGATCGTGCGAATACTTCTGAAGCGGATCGGGCTGACCATCAGTGCCGCGGGAATGAGCACGACAAACAACGCCACGATGGCCTCGCTTGTCGTGTTGAGTCCCGCCGGATACCAAAAGACCGTAGACACCAACACGCCCGCGGCAGGCGGGCTGGGGAGCCCGACGAAATATCGTTTATCGCCGCCCTTGCCTTGCAGATTGAATCGGGCCAATCGCATGGCAGTCGCGGTGACGTAGAGGAATCCGGCGGCCCACCCCAACCGTCCCAAAGGCTCGAGGCCCCAGGCGTAGACGAGGGTCGCCGGTGCCACCCCAAACGAAATCACATCGGCAAACGAGTCAAACTCACCGCCAAAATCGCTAGTGGAGCCCGTGAGGCGGGCGATCCGACCGTCAAACATGTCCAGCACCATGGCGAAGCCGATGAGAGGCGCGGCCGTGCCAAAGTCACCCCGCATGGCATACACGACGCAGGCCCAACCACACGCCATGTTGGCGACGGTCATGAGACTAGGCAGGAGATACACGCCGCGCTGAAAACGCCGTGACCGCTTTGACGGTTGAGGATCGAAGACGGAAATCACAGTCGTCACGACAAATCCTCCTGCTTCCCAGAGGCTGCCTCTGGGGCCAGCGATGACGTGGTCGTCTCTGACGCCGCCTCGAGGGATGTGCCAAAACGAGCGAGCACTGTTTCGCCGCCCCTCACGACGTCGCCAACCGTCACTTCGAGCTGTAACCGAGATTCCGCGGGCAGAAAGACATCCATGCGCGAGCCAAACTTCATAATACCCAACCGGTCGCCTTGGTGAATGTCCACGCCCGGCGTGACGCGGCAGACAATGCGGCGTGCCAGGAACCCTACGACCTGCCGGCAGACCACAGCCTGTTCCTCGTGTGTGATCCAAATCTCGCTACGTTCGTTCTCGCCCGCTGCTTCCCGTCGATAGGCCGCGAGAAACCGTCCCGGTCGATACTCGACGGAGGTGACCCGGCCACTGACCGGTGAGCGGTTCACGTGCACGTCCATTGGCGACAGAAAGATACTGACCTGCGTCCATCGACGGTCTCCAATGGGGGCGATGGCCGGGTCCGCGTCGCCCGCGTGCATCACCCGGCCATCCGCCGGTGCCAAGACAAGCGACGCGTCGTCGGGGACATCGCGGACGGGGTCCCGAAAGAAAAACGTGAAGAATCCGGCAAGCATGCCACACGCGACCGCCCCGTAAGGGTGGCCTAGCCACGCCAGCGCGATGGCCGGAACGGTTGCGCCGAGGACGAACGGGACACCCGCCCGATCAATTGTCATGCTGTCACCACAAGGACTCGTGGGGTGTCGCCGAGAAACGTCAAGTATTGCTCCGGGCTGCGACGCCGCGCCGGCCAGGCGCGATGACGCATGTTGGGGATATGTGAGCGAAGAGCAACGCCGTCGACGTGGTGTCCCGGCCGGAGCACGCTGAACGTATCTCTGCGACAGTCCACTCGGTCGCTACGACCAGTCTGAGTAGCAAGGTTGGCAGAACCCGGGCCCGCGTCACCATCGCAATCTGCTCTGTAGGAGAGACGCGCGGCAGCGAACGTCTCCCGAAACACGCTTCCCAGGCGTCGCCGATAGTCCACTAGCTCCGAGGATGCGGTTGTAGCGCGGGTGACGGGCTGGCCTCGGAGGCCTCGCGGTATTGCCGAATCATCTCCTCCATACGATCTTTGAGTTGGAGCTTTCGCTTCTTGAGAATGAGATGTTCCTGCTCTTCATTCGCCGTGTGAGACAACTGACTTGCCAACTCCCGGAGGCGCACATCGAGCTGTTGGTGTTGCGCCGACAGTCGGCGCAACTCGTCGTCGGTCCCGATCAGGTGCGCTCGCAACGGATCAGACTCGCTCATTCCGCCTCCTACTGACTTGCTGGACGTCTCTCAGAAAACGTTGTCCTTGCGTCGTCGCCTCTGTTGTCGCACAACAGCGATCCGGTCTCGGCCGCCGCTCAATATGCTCGGTCGCGTGTCTGGCGTCTCGTCTGGGGTGAGCCCGTGGTCAGGGATTCGAGAGGCCCGACGTTTTGGTGAGATGTGAGTGACGCAGGTCGGATTCAGCAACGACATGCAAGCAAAAACGTATCACACGGACACAGGTGTTTCAAGCAAGGTTACTAGGTGTGCGCGGGGTCGTGACCAGACTGCCGTCGCTCCCGCGCGAGCTCGGCGTCAGGCCGGCGTACATACACCGGTCGTATCGCATGTGGGGCAATGCGGTCCGAATCGGCTGCGCCTTCCGCCAGACGGGCGATGACTGGGGCCAGGGGCGGCAGGTGGGACAGGATGAGATGTCGCACGTCACCGACCCCATCGAGCAGCGGCTGAGCGTCGCTGACGCCATCCCCCACCAACACGACGGGCCCGGCCTCCAGGGTCGAAGCCAGGCGGTCGACGACCGCCGTGGACGTGCCCACAAACGGTGCGATTTCCAGCGTCATCCCGCGACCATCGCGCTGAGGGGGCTGAGCCTTGGCCAGATACACCGCCGCGAATAGTTCGCCGCGCTGGGCGTTCATCAACGGTATGACCCGCGCGGGTGTGACCGGCGCGGGCGAATTCTTGTCGGACCACCAGCCCGCGTAGGCAAGGGCTTCCAACGTGGGAATCGTGACGACTGGTCGACCGGTCGCCATGGCTAGCCCTTGTATCGTCGCCAGACCGACCCTGAGACCCGTAAACGAGCCAGGTCCGGAGCAGACGGCGTAGAGATCGACATCTGCGGGGGCGCGCCCGACTTCGGTCAAGAGTGTCAGGATGTCGTTTGGCAGTCGTTCGCCGTGCGTACGGTCGGCGTGTCCTTTCCGCGACGTCAAGATCTCGCCGGCTCGGAGGATGGCGACACTGCCCGCGCGGGTCGTTGTATCGAGCGCGACGACGATCATCGGATTGTCGGCGTCTTGGGTAAAGGGCACTACGTAGAGTGTATCCTCACGCCTGATGCCCTCTCCGTCCGGCACGCAGACGGCGAGTCGCGCGACCGCCACGCCCGCGATGCGCCAGTATCTTGATGCGAAACGCCAGCATCAGGACGCCATCGTGTTTTTTCGGATGGGTGACTTCTATGAGATGTTCTATGAGGATGCCGTCACGGCGGCGAGGGTTCTCGATCTAGCCCTGACCTCGCGTTCAAAAGACTCCGGTGGAAGCCCGATCCCGATGTGTGGGCTACCGTATCACGCGGTCGACGGCTATCTTACGCGTCTGGTCGCCCAAGGCTATCGGGTAGCATTCTGCGAGCAAATCGAGGCCGGCCGGCCCGCGGCGGTAGGGAAAGGCGGTGGCGGGCAGAAGAAGCTCCTCCGACGCGAAGTCGTCCGAGTCGTTTCGCCCGGCACCTTGACGGATGCCGCGTATCTGGATGCAAAAACGCCTGCGCTCCTGATGGCAACGACCACCGAGGGCGCGACCCATGGCGTCGGACTTATCGACCTCTCGACCGGCGAGTTCACCGCGGCGGAATTTGTCGGCAACGACGGCAAGGATGCGCTGGTTGAAGATGTGACCGTCCTCGAGCCACGCGAGATCATCGTGCCGGCGGCGGGCACCCCCTGCCCGCTTCCCGAACCCGCCCCGCGAGACCTGCTGGTGACCACCGTCGACGCAAATACCTTTCGCCTCGACCGGGCCACTCGCACCTTGTGTGACCAACTGCGTGTGGCATCACTGGACGGCTTCGGGCTCACCGACCACCCCGTGGCCATTCAAGCCGCGGGCGCGCTTATTCAGTATTTGCACGACACGCAAAAAGTTGAGCTAGAGCACGTACGATCAATTCGATATCGCTCCCAGGCCGACCACGTATTTCTGGATCCCTCGACATTCACACATCTCGAGGTACTCGAGGGTGCCGAAGGAGGCCGGGCAGGGTCGGTGCTCGCTGAGATTGATCGTACGGTGACCGCCATGGGCGGGCGGCTACTTCGGGAATGGCTGCAACGGCCCTCCAATGCGCTCGCCCGAATCCAGGAACGACTGGATGCCGTCGAGGAGTTGGCGTTTCGCACCTCTGACCGCGCGAAAGTACAGGACGTCTTGGGAGGTGTTCACGACCTCGAACGTCTCATCGCACGTGTCGCGCTCGGACGCGCAGGGCCGCGAGACCTGGTCGGGCTCCAGCTCTCGCTCTCGGTCGTTCCTCGCCTCCTGGCTGTGGCCAACGACCTGACCGCGCCGCTGTTACGAAGTGTTCTGGCGTCATTGGATGACCTGGCGGATGTCCGCGCGTGTATCGAAACAACCCTGGTTAGCGAGCCAGCGGCGTTGGTGCGTGAGGGCGGGTATGTGCGAGACGGATGTGACGCCGAGATCGACGAACTGCGGTCCATCAGTCGGAATGCCAAGCAACATATCGCCGAGATGGAGTCGCACGAACGCACCCGGACAGGCATTTCGTCGCTCAAGATTCGATACAACCGGGTCTTCGGGTACTACATCGAAATATCGAAGCCAAACCTTGCTGCCGTGCCCGACGACTACCATCGCAAACAAACAGTAGCAACCGGTGAGCGCTTCATCACGCCTGCCCTCAAAGACTACGAACAGAAGGCCCGTGGCGCAGACGATCGCATTCTCGAACGAGAGCAGATGCTCTTCGAGGAGCTTCGTCGGCAGGTCGCGGCGGAGGCGCCACGGGTGCAAGACACGGCCCGTGCACTGGCGGCCCTGGATGTGCTGGTCGGGCTCGCCGAAACGGCGACGGTGGCGGACTACACCAAGCCGCAGATCCACGATGGACACGAGCTCCATATCGAGGATGGGCGTCATCCGGTGGTCGAGCGTCATTGCCCAGACCAGTTCGTCCCCAACGACACTATCCTCAACGCCGCGACGGATCAGGTCGTCATCCTGACCGGGCCAAATATGGGCGGGAAGTCGACGTTTTTACGACAGGTGGCCGTCATCACGCTGCTCGCCCATATCGGGTCGTTTGTACCGGCGCGCCGGGCCAAGGTCCCGATCGTCGATCGCGTCTTCGCCCGAGTGGGCGCCTCCGACAACATCGCCCGCGGACAATCGACGTTTATGGTGGAGATGCAGGAGACCGCTCGCATTCTTCACACCGCGACTTCAGAGAGTCTCGTGATTCTGGACGAAATCGGTCGTGGGACCGCAACCTATGACGGTCTGGCCATCGCGTGGGCGGTGGCGGAACGTCTGGCAACCGGGCCGCGCCGGCCAAAGACGTTGTTCGCGACCCACTATCACGAGCTGACCGACCTCGCCGACGCGGTCCCCGGTGTCGTCAATGCCCACGTGATGGCTCGCGAGTGGCAGGACGATATCGTGTTTCTGCGCAAGGTTGAACCGGGTCGGTCCGACCGAAGCTATGGTATCCACGTGGCGCGCTTGGCGGGGTTACCCACCGAGACGGTCCAGCGCGCCAAACACATCCTCTCGGGATTGGAGCGAGACGAACTGTCACGGGGCGGCCGTCCCTCGTTCAGCGGCATGCCGGATACGGCGGCCGCCGACCACACCGAGCAGCTCGGTCTTTTTCGTGCACCACCGCCCGGCTATGCCCATCTCGCTGAACGGGTGCACGCCGTCGACCCCGACCAGCTCACTCCGCTGGAGGCGTTGACGCTTCTGGCAGAGCTCAAGCACGAACTCGAGACCGAACACTAGGACCGAACACGAGCCCAGCGTTTCTGAAGTTCGAGTCGCGGGAATCGGCTCCTCGCGCCCGATGTCATCGTTGCGCCTTCGTTGATACATGACCGCTATGCCTGCTTCCGCGAGCCTCGATCGTAAACACGATAGCCTCGAGCCATGCGATTCGGACCGAGGAAACGCATACGTCCCCTGGCGAGCCTTCCGCTGGGCATCATCAGTCTCATCCTCCCCCACTTCGCAGATGCAACATCCCCTTGCGCGTGCTTTGCCAGACGTGCGCCCCCTCGCGACGTATCACAGGAACTGCTGAGACAGAGGACGGGAATTCGTGGCGAAGAAATCTGATCTGCTCAAGACACCGGTCGAGCCATTCGTCGTGGAGCCGGACCTGTCGGCCGACGAACTGCTGCGTCGGATGGAGCGCATCTCGTTCCAAGGACGAAATCTGGCGTCCGCTCGGCGCGTGTGGCAGCGGATGCTCGAGGACGATGTCTTGATTTTTCTTGGCGTGGCCGGCGCGCTTAGCGCGGGAGGGCTGCGGCTCGTTATTGCCCACCTCATTGCGAACAGGTATGTCGACTGCGTTGTGTCGACCGGCGCCAACCTGTATCACGACCTTCACGAGACCAGGGGGCGACGCCATTTCCTTGGTTCGCACCGCGCCGACGATGCCGAGCTTCAAGGGCATCACATCGACCGTGTCTACGACACGTTTGTCGATGAGGACGAATTTATCGAGAACGATGAGTGGATCGCCGCGTTTGCGCGGACGCTGGCCGGTAGACGCTATTCCAGCCGAGAGTTTCTCCACCAGTTGGGCGGTCATCTGTGGCGTGAAACACGGGCGGACGGCATCTTAACCGCGGCGTATCGCGCCAACGTTCCAATCTTTTGTCCCGCGATTGCCGATTCGTCAATCGGGATGGGGCTGTCGCAAGCGCGAATGCTCACTGCGGATGCCGGTCAGGTCGACGTGATTGCGGATATCGTCGAATCCGCGAACATCGTGATCCGGCGCCGCCACACCGCGTCCGTCGTGCTCGGCGGCGGCACCCCAAAGAACTTTATCAACCAAGCGAGTGTGCAAGCCGATTATTACAGCCCGGGTATCGCCGGCCACCGGTACGCGTTGCAGATTGTTGCCGATGTTCCGCATTTTGGAGGGGCTTCAGGCTCGACGCTCGATGAGGCGCAGAGCTGGGGGAAGGTCGCCGCTGGTGCGGACCACGTCACCGTTCAGGCAGATGTCACGCTGGCCCTCCCACTCCTGGTGACCGGTCTTGCCACGAGCGCACGTAGCGCCCGGGAGCACCGCCAGCCGCCTCAGTTTGAGCTGAATCGCCCGGCGCTCGTCGTTGACGGCGTCGCGCTCCCGGCAACGGGCTACGACACTCGATCCTAGTGTCCCGGGTCAGTGATTCGTTACATAAGTCGCTGGCGGGGCATCCCGTCTGCCAGAGTTGTTCGTCGCTTAGAGACCGCTTTGTATGCGCACGTGGAGGCCTGGCCAGCCGGGCCTGCGCTCGGACCATGCATCCCATTCAGCTGTTACAGGCCACTTGTGGGCTGGCGGACAGACGTCCTGCCGATTGGTCACAGACGTGACAGCTAGGCATCGGGTTCCTGCTGCGTCAAGCAGTGGATCGTCCCCAGCCCCAGCACAAGATCGACGGCGTGGATACCGATGACCTCGCGAGTCGTGAAGACCCTGGCCAATCGGGCGAGGGCGATTCGATCAGCGGGATCGTTGAAGGTTGGCACGAGCACGACCCGGTTCGCGATGTAAAAGTTTGTGTAACTGGCCGGGAGTCGCTGCTGCTCGAAGTAGATCGGTCGCGGCATTGGCAGCGGGACGATCGTGAGCTTCGTACCATCCATTGCCGACATCTTCGCGAGCTTGTTCCGATTGTCTCGCAACGCGGTGTAGTTTTCGTCGGTGGGATCGGTTTCGACCGCCGCGACGACGGTCGAGGGGGCCACAAACCGCGCGATGTCGTCGACGTGTCCATGCGTATCGTCACCGATAATGCCTCGACCTAGCCACAGCACACGTTTCACACCGAGTGCCCCCGAGATTACGGTCTCGATGTCGGCCCGCGACACGCCAGGATTGCGCGCCTGGACGCTGCTGAGGAGACACTCTTCCGTGGTGAGGAGGAGCCCGTCACCATTAACATCAATGCTGCCTCCCTCGAGCACGAACTGCCCGTGGGGACCGCTGATTTCAAAACGCGGCACATCAAGGCGTTCGGATATGTGTCGAGGGAGAGCGTTGTCGCGGCGCCAGGCGCGGTATCGCGCCCACCCGTTGAAACGCCAGTCAGTCGCTGCGACACGGTCGCGACGACCCGTCGCCCGGGTGACAAAAATCGGTCCGCTGTCGCGAATCCACGAGCGGTCGGTCGGGATCCGATGCCACTCGATCTGCGAATCATCGACGTCGCTTTGTGTGAGGCGTCGACGAGCCCGCCGCTCGACCCGGGCGTCGTGAACGATCAATGCGACGCGCTCGCTGGTGATCAAGTGGCGGATGATCTCTGTGTAGCACCACTCGACGGCGGTTGTCTTGACTTCAAAATCGGCGCGATTATGCGGCCACACCAGCCATGTCGCCCGATGAGGCTCCCACTCGGCGGGCATGCGATACCCACGGGCGACTCGACCATCAGACCGCGTCATCTGGACCTGCCGTGAAGTGTCGTGCTCACGGCCAGGGTGTGTCGAGAAACCTCCGATCGATTCCCGCATAGCTATCGATACGGCGGTCTCGCAGAAATGGCCACCCACGCCGTTGATTCTCCAAGACCGTCCGATCGCACGTTGCAATCAGGACGTCTCCTGCCGCTGCCGAGGCCTCCACCATCACCCGTCCCAGTGGATCACACACAAATGAGCGACCCCAGAAGTCCACCCCTGCCGCCGCGGGCCCTTCGTGCCCGACGCGATTTGCCGCGGCCACGTAGACCCCGTTGGCGATGGCGTGGCTGCGCTGAATCGTTTGCCAGGCATCAAGCTGCGCGAGACCCTCGTCGGGGTTGTTCTTGTCGGCGGCCAGCCACCCGATGGCAGTCGGATAGAAGACCACCTCCGCGCCCCTCAACGCCGTGAGGCGGGCGGCCTCGGGATACCACTGGTCCCAGCAGATCAAGACCCCAATGCGCGCAAACCGGGTCTCGAACGCCTGAAATCCGAGGTCGCCGGGTGTGAAATAGAACTTCTCATAGAAATGCGGATCATCGGGAATGTGCATCTTGCGATACATCCCCAATCGCTCCCCCGTAGCATCGAACACCACCGCGGAGTTGTGAAAAAGTCCCGGGGCGCGACGCTCAAAAATAGGGACGACGAGCGCGATGCCGAGCTCTTTCGCCAAGGCAGACGCGGCTGTTGTTGACCTTCCGGGGACTGGCTCGGCGAGATCGAATAGCGCCGAATCTTCACGTTGGCAGAAGTATTCGGATGTGAATAGCTCCTGCAGACACACGATCTGGGCCCCCCGTGACGCCGCCTGACGCACGCCGTCAAACGCGGTCGCGAGGTTGTGTTCCCGATCGGCGACACATGCGGTCTGGACCAGACCGATCGAGAACGTTTCCTTTTTGCCCGAGACCGATGTCTCGGAAGCCATCAGTTGCCGGAGGTGGTGGGGTTCTCTGATTGCAGCGTGTCGACCTGCCGCTGAGCGTCCGAATAATAGACCGATGTGGGGAATTCTTCGACAACGCGAGTAAAGGCCGACAACGCGTTTCCCGGGGCCCCCGACAAGCGATGCGCGCGGCCGAGCTGCATCAGCACCGCATCGAGCGGGACCACAGTTTCCACGGCCGCTGTTGCGCCTTCCAGCAGCCGGATGGCCTCTTCGTAGTTCGCGCTCGCCACATAGGCCTCGGCCAAACCCAAGACGGACAAGGCCCCGTACAAGTCGTCGTCATCGACCGTCTCGATGATCTGCTGATACTGGGCGGCGGCCTCGGCCGACCGGCCCAACCCCACCAAGACCGTCGCCGCGTGATATCGCGCGGTCACGCCGGGCGCCACGGCTGGAAACGCATCGGCCGCGTCGAGAAGCAAGGGAAGCGCGGCCTCGAACTTTGTGTTGACCGAGGGGTAGGTGCCAGGGGGTTGCTGGAAGGCGCCGACCGGGGCGGCTGGGGCAGCCGCGTCATCCGGAGCGAGCGCTTCGTCGTCGGTGTCGGGCGAACCCGGCGGCACGACTTGAGCCTCGAGCACCGCCAACGCTTGTCCCAATCGGTCGCCGGCAGCCTCCAGTTGCCGCCCTTGCCAGCTCAGGTAACCGGTTGTAGCAACCAGTCCGACTCCGAGGATGACGAGACCAGTGGCGACGGCCCCACCTCGGTCAGAGAGAGAGGCCGAGAACTCCCCGATCCACACGGCGAGCGGGTTTTCTTTGAGGTGATGACGTTCTTTTCGTCGCATGCTTTACACCATCCACGCAGCACAAACTACGAACTCTGAGACACAGACCGACCCGCAATCGACGGAGGCAGCCAAGCCCAAGAGTTTAGCAGAGCTATGCTACGCTAGGGTATCGGCAATCACGTCGCGCGCAGCATTCTTCGCCCATCACGCCAGCTCGGCCCGTCCCCGCTCAACCGCGCGACACGGTGCGCCGCGCCGGAACCCAGCTCTCGGCGGCGTTTCCTTCATCGGGGAAGCGTTGCGGCCGGTGCGCTTGCGACGAGCCTGTCAGGGCTGAGCGGCTTGTTTGCGCAAACCTCAGATGAAGAGCTTGCCCTTCATCTTGCCAACGTTAACGGCGACGGGCATCTCGGCGCGGCCGACGAGCAGCTTGTTCGAAACGCGTTTCTTCGCCGCCGCGGCACCGGACTCAGGCCGGCGCCGGAGTTCGACCAGCGAGCCGATGTCCTCGGCCGCGGAGTGATCGACGAAGAGACGTTGGCGGCCGTCCGGCAGACGGTACGGTCCCAAAACGGCTCCGTCGCAATCCCGCGTCGACCGATCACGGTGGCCTGGCACTACGGATGGTATAACCAGATTGCCAGATCGCCGGGTCTCCAGACAGTGGGTTTCAAGGGCGGGGACTATGCGTCATCGGACCCAGAGGTAGAGTCGCTTTTTAACGATCAAAAGAACGAGTTCGGTATCACGGTCGACGCCGTGAGTTGGATTCCACCAGAGTTCAACTCGAGGATGTTGGACAACTACCGGCGTGGCCTGTTCCGCACCCCCAATCTGGCGACACGGCATTTCGCCTTGCTCTACGAGAGCACGATTTCGCTGCCGCTTGGGGCTGACAAGCGCACCGACTTTCTCGAGCCGACCGTCGTCAACCGCTTGATCGATCACTTCGGACGGATGGCGCGGTTTCTGCTCGAACTGAGGGACCAAGCGGGAGGCCGAATTTTTCGCCTCGATGGCCGACCTGTCATGTTCATCTTTGGCTCTCACACGTGGGGACGGGTGGCTGATCGAGACGTTCAGCTGGATGCGGTGGACCGCACGTTCGATCTCGCCCGCAACGCCTTCGAGCGCGAATTTGGTGTCCCCCCGTTTGTGATCGGAGAAGAGATGGCGCTCTCCGCCACCGCGGAAGTGTCGATGGACCGCCTACGCCGCAGCGCCGGTTTTGACGGCACGCACGTGTATCACCATGCATCGAGTCTCAAACTGAGCGAGGTGTCTGGACTGGGGCACGTCGTATTCCCGTTGACGGAACGCTATACACAGAATCAACTCGGCATCCTCGAGCACACTTACAACGCATTGCGCGACGTCAGGAACAGACACACTGGTCGACCGGTGCTCGTCATTCCGAACCTTGCGCCAGGTTTTGCAAAGCCGGGTCTGCCGACTTTGCTGATGAAGCGCGGGCCGTACGCAGATTTCATGCGGCAGCTCGAGCGTCTGCACCTCGACCGCTATATCAACGAGATCTGGGCGAATGAGCTCGGGGGGCCGGTGTTGCCAGCGCCCGTGTATATAGTGGGCTCCTGGAACGAAGAGTTCGAGGGCCACTCCATCTTCCCGGCCGCCTTTAACGAATCCGTCGGCCAATTTCAACAGGGCGGATTCGACCTCGCCATGGCCATCAAACAGGTCTTCGGGTGGAACCACTACTCGGAGCGGCCCATCCTCTAGCGTAGCCCCCACCGGTCGTCCCCCCGCCCGAACCGCTGCCATCGACACCGTTGGGAGTCGCGTCCGCGGACCTGCCGAGGCATCGCGTGCTCCCATGAGAGCCGTCGAGTCCCAAAACTCGCGTCGCACTCAGGAGCCCGGTCAGATCCGCGCCACGGAGCGGGGCCGCGAACGGCACACGCCTATTGTCGGGCTCAGCGCCCACGCCCTCGTGGGAGATCGCGAGAGCGTGCACTTGACTGTGGAATGGATGACTACCTGGCGAAGCCGGTCCGGATCGACGCCCTTCGGACAGCACTCAGTCGGTGGGTCGCTGAGTCGCCCGCGGGGGAATCAGCGGATGGACCCTAGTGGATATGGCGCGCGTGGCAGGATTCGAACCTGCGGCCTACGGCTTAGGAGGCCGTCGCTCTATCCAGCTGAGCTACACGCGCTCGGCGAGGTACGCAGATCCAGTGTATCAGTGACGTCGCGTCCTGGCTCGCGGCGCGATCTGCGCAACGCTGCCCCCTAAGCCTCTCCGCGTCCCCTACGCTTCTTCACACGGGGGCTGACCCAGCCGAACCTGGCGCGAGGACGCCGGAGACGTGCAACGACGTTCAGGTCGGAGAGAGGGACGGTCGGAAGAGAGCCACCACGTGCGGGGGCCGTGCTCAGCGGTGCTCCGGCGTCAGCTCGAGCCAGATGGCACGGGGTTGCCCGAGCACGTGCTCTTCTTCGTGAGGGATGGCCATCGGGGATGTGCTCGATATCACCTCGCCTGGACTTCGCGAGAACGGAGGATTCGTGCCATTCTTGTCGATAGTCCTCAAGGCCCCGCCACTGACAAAGACAGCCGCCGTTGGCGCATAGTGGAGATGATTCGCGATGGGCACGCCGGCTGCCCAGGTCTGGTCCCAGACGCGGATCCCGTTGACCTCGAACAATTTGACCGCCCCCGCCCGGGGAAATTGCCCGGGTATCCCCTCGGTCATCGGCCACGATGAGGCTGGCAGGGTCTTTATCTGAAAAACGACGGCCCGACTCGGGGTGTCGCCGACCGCGGCGATCGAGCGGATCGTGCCACGCGGCTCGAAGCGCACGAAACCGAGCGGCTCGTAATCGATCGCCCACTCGCCGTCGGGTCCGGTGACCTTGACTGCCGCGGGGGTCAGAGTGACGGACACTTGGTCCATGGTCAGCTCTTCGAGGGGCGCGGTCGCCTCCGATGCGCGCGTTACATCCCAGACGGCGAGGAAGTCGTTCTCACGGGCCAATATCGCGCCCTCAGTCGGGAATGCAGGCGGCGAGGTTTGGGCATTAGCCGGACTCGACAAAGAGAGAACGACGATCAACATCGAGCTGAAGCGCGTTGCGGCTGTTCGTCTGGCGACGTCTAGACTCCTCGTCACGGCGGCGGTGGTCACCATGTGTCAGCGCTCCACCCCAGCCGCGACCACGGCCCGCCGCGCCGCGTCGTTGCCGGCCGTCAAGCCACCATTCGCGCCTCCAAAATTGAGGATTCGATACCCTTGCTCAATCCGCAGGGCCGCGTTCGCGGGACTGACGGTACCCCCGCAAGCGATGTTCCGAGTCTGGCAGACAGCAAGGAGGTGCTCGAAGGCCGCCGCAACTTCTGGGTCATCGACCGTTTCCGCACCGTAGCCCGCCGTAAGGTCTGCGCCTGCGCCGAGATAAAAGCCCCCAACCCCCGGAATCTGGGCGATCGCATCGGCGTTCTGGACCCCTAACCTTGTCTCGATCATGGGCCAGAACACCAGATCGCCCTCGGGGTTTAGCGGCCACAGGTCAGCCCGTTTGCGGCACTCGTCCCGAGTGATGCCCCAGAATCCACAAATGACGGTGCCTCGCAGCCCCGATGGATGCAGAAGTGTCGCGTCACGGCGCGGCATCGGTCGCATGGTGCGCACGATGTTCTCGGCTTGCTCCGGCGTCTCGATGTTGTTGATCAGGATACCCATGAGACCGATATCGAGCGCATGCTTGACCATCCAGAGAGTCTGCTCCCGCCCGGACGGCGGAAACCTTGCGAACACGGCCGGGTGGGCCTGGGTGTGCCCTCGGCGGGCGATACCGGCCTTGTCGCTGGCGACGAGAAACGCCACAAAGCGTTCGAGCTCATCGAACCGGAGCGGGTTGTGTTCCATGTCGACGTACACGTAGTCGATTTCTTGACTGGCGGCCAAGGAGCGCGCGTTCTGCAGCGAAAGATCTGAGGTGCTTACGCCAAAGACATGGCTTCCCTGCGAAAGTTTCTCGACCACTGGGTTCAAGTGGAGATAACTTTCTTGCGCCGAAGGACCCGATACCAGCATGACTACAGCCACGAGACTGACGCCGGTCCCGACCCAGCCGAGTCTAGCTGCTTTGGTAGTTGTGCGATTCCCTGTCACCTGAGCACCTCTTTCTGTGGGCGTTGGCCCTTCGCCGCGGCACGTCCACCCCATTGACCCGAAACGCCTCGGACTTGCGCTAGCGGAGTGTAGGCCACCACGCGAACTTGTGCGTAAAGATGACACAAGCTCGACCAGCGGAGAGACTGGTGATAAAAAAGTGGGGGTGTTTCGCGAGGCGCTTCCTAGCCGCCGAGCTCGGCCCGCGCCATCCGCGCCGCCTCGTAGCTGGGCGCGAGCTCGAGGGCGCGATCGAGTGAGATGCGCGCTTCTGACACGAGCCCTTCTCGAGTCTGGGACAGCCCCAGGTGGTAGTCGACAATCGCGTTCTCGGGTGCGAGGTCGAGAACGCGTTGAAAGAACGGGATCGCGCGCCCGGCCTGCCCCCGCTGATAATAGACCCACCCCATCGTGTCGTTGACGTCGGGGTGGTCGGGCAGTTCGCCCAGCGCCAGTCGCGCCGCAAAGTCCAGGCTTTGTTGTGTGTCGGCGAGCATGCAGGCCAGGTTGTTGGCAGGCACCGGCGCCTCCGGTTCGACAAGCAGCGCGCGCTCGAACCACTGTTTGGCCTCGGGCAGCCGGTTCTCCGCCGCACTGGCCCCTTGAAACCGACGAACGCCGCGAGTTCAGATAGCCCCGCCGACCCACCGGACCGAGCGAATGGCACAAAGGACCAGCTATGAGGCGGCCGATGTCAGAAATGGCGGTGAGAACGTGAGGGAAGCAGGTGGAAAATGTAAGGCGGAGACCCGGCTGGGCGACCAGTACCGCCAGGTTTCGGAGGCGCGGGATACCTGGCGAGACCTACGCGAACTCAGTGAGCGAGACGCTGACGGTCCTTGTGCGGTCTGCCCCGGCGCGCCAGTGGATCAAGATGGGGCTTTGGTATGTGCCTTCGACAATCGCGGGTTGCCCCGTTGAATTTTCATCCGAGATAAGGAGATCTACGGAGCGTCTGACGCCGAATAGACGCTCTGCCGGTGCCGCCAACGCCCGCGCGACCCATCGCTCGATACGAGACGTGGGAAGACCAAGCACGTCCACAAACTGATTCAAAGCCTGCACCAAATCGTATCGTGCGTAAGCGCAGGCTTTCAGGGGGACGGCGCGCGGTTCTTTCCAAACGTGGCGGGCCTTTTCGGCTGCGAATCGAAACGGTTCTCTCAGCACATCGGTCAGATCGTGGCGCATCAACAGCGTCTCGTACTCGTTGACCGTGAGACAGGCGTGCCGTTCTTCGGGTGCCAGCGTCAGTGTCAGTCGTCCCTTTCCGGACGCGTGACGGGCAACAAACTCACTCAGTTGTTCCTGCAGACCAAAGCGCGGATCGTTGAGGCTGACCGCATCAATCGGATGCGCAGAGATCGGGACGTGGACGGTGGTGTGGGCCACCTCCACCTCGTCGTTGTAGCCCACCAGGACGGTCGTGCGGTTTCTCCGGGTACCGCCGAACGTACCATCGAGATCTACAAAGTAGACTGGATCGGGTCGCAGGCGATGCGATACGCAGGCTCGAAGCCCACCGAGTATGAATCTCAGATGCGAATCGCCGTTGAGCGGCTCATTGAGACGCTGCTCCACGGTGAGCTCGGTGCGTTCGCTGAGTTCGTCGTGACGATACCCTCCTCGTTCCGGAAAAAGAGCTCGGTATACGTCCAAATACGACGTAATGCCTTTCCGAACGCCAACAAGTCGTCGCTGCAGGCTCTGTGGGAGGTATCCGGCGGTCGTGTGCAGAGAGCCGTAAAAACACCGCGTATACCGGTCGAGCTCGTCGCCGATGGTCGCCGCCGCTCGTTTGCGGACGTCGGTGATTGCGACTCTGCTTGGGGGGGTTATGTCGAGAGCGAACTGAAGTGGCGCCATCAGGAATTCAACGCGATCAGGCCCGCGCCGCCCGTTGCGATTTGCATACGGTAACACGTCGGTGCCCCGCTACGCGAAGATATCCCGTTATTGGCTGAGGGGCGGACGTGTGTCCGACGGACCATCGAGCCTCAGTCCTGCGACTGACCCGCATCTTTCGACTTGAGCTCACCGTCGTGCTCCATCAGAAATGTCTGAATATCGTCGGCATTCTCGAGCAAACGCCCCCACTGTTCCTTGTACAGGGTGACCGGGAAGCGACCGAGTCCGTAGACCGATAGCGCACCCTTCGTGCTCACTTTGAGCTTCAGCGGGCTGGCCTGCTGACGTTTCAGCGCTTCGTTCTCTGCTTTGAGTCGTGCAAGTTCTTCCTGAATGTCGTCCATGTTTCGCCCTCGCCTTACTGGTGAATGAGAGGTGCCAGGTCGGTAATTGCCGCGACTACGCGATCGGCCGCGAACCCCAGTTCTTCCGGGGGCTCTTGGGCGTTGCGCTGAATCCAAAACGTGGTCAACCCAGCGGAGGCCGCTCCGTTGATGTCCCACGAATTGGACGACACGAAACCCAGCGCTGTCCGACCGACGTCGAGCCGCTCCAATCCCAGCTGATACACCCGGGGACTCACTTTGAAAATCTTTATCTCCTCGATGCTAATAATCGTATCGAGCAATGTGTCGATCCCGGCGCTCGCAGCCGCCGCCTCGAGCATCCGGGGCTCACCGTTCGAAAGAATCGCGAGCTTTACGCCCCGCGTCTTCAACGCCTCCAATCCAGGCCGGACGTCCGGAAAGGCGGCCAACGTAAGGTAGGCTTCCATGAGCCGCTCGCGCCGCGCGGACGAGAGATCCAGACGTAGGCTCTGGGCCGCGTAACGCAGCGCGTCCTCCGTCACCAGCCAAAAGTCTCG
This sequence comes from Vicinamibacteria bacterium, assembly GCA_963579735.1. Classification (GTDB taxonomy): domain Bacteria; phylum Acidobacteriota; class Vicinamibacteria; order Vicinamibacterales; family UBA8438; genus CAUZIB01. Next base: position 23,571 of record CAUZIB010000014.1, read on the forward strand.
ATGACGACCCATGAGACTGCGAAGCAGACTGTATTGAAGCTGTTTGGCCCGCCAGAGCTGAGCCAGCGGCGTGCCTTGACCAGGGAATAGCTCTTCGCACAGCGTAGTGACCGAAAATACGTCAAAGAGCGTCCCATACGCATCAAACGCGACAGCGTCGATGTCATCAAAGCGTGAGTCGGTCTGAGTCGCGGACGAGACCACACCCGCGGCCCCGCTGCCGACAACATACGCCCCGGTGGCGCCACACACTCTGATGAAGTCTCTGCGATGGGCCTGCATGTTTCCCGCCTCTCTCATCGGCTGGTTGGCGTCATCCAGACACGTCGGCCGTCTGCAATCGGAATTCTTGAGCGCAGCGTCTCGTTGACTCGCTCACTGTAACAGTTGCCTCGGCACCGAGATCCGAGGCGCGACGAGGGCGCACAATGGGTATGTCCGACAGAGGAGCAGCGCCGTCGCGGGACACTAATCCGGCAGTCCGAACACGAAGAGATTGTTACCGGCGGCTGCCGCGACGAACTGGTGTCCGTCGACCGCAAATGACATCGGGCCGTTCGCGATCATCCCCCCCAGCGTTCTGCGCCACAGCAGCTCACCGCTGGTGGCGTCCAGTGCGTGGAAATAGCCTTCTCGATTGCCGGTAAAGAGGAGGTCGGTCGCGGTCGTGAGAATCCCACTGCTCGTGACGTCCGTCATGTTAAACCGCCATCGCTCCCCACCAGTCGCCGGGTCGATCGCGACAACCGCACCGGATCCGGCCTCCTCGGTCCAATCGTTGATGGGACCGCGTCCCAGCGGGGGAATGACCGGTGCGCCTGGTAGTGGGTTCCCTGGGCGTCCCCCGAGAAAGGCCCGTCCTGGCTGGTACTCCGATTCGTCGGCAACAAAGATGGAGCTATACCGTTCCCACGCAGAGAGATAAAACAGCTGGGTGCTCGGGCTATAAGACGGAGAGTACCAATTCGTGCCGCCGGCTGGACCGGGAAACGTCGGCTCCCCTTCTGGTTGCGGTGTCTCCACTGGTCGACCGTTGTCGTCCAAACTCTCGGCCCAGTTCACAAAAATATACGGGTCGCCGGAGACGAACTGGCCGTTCTGGCGGTCCAGCACGTAGAAGAACCCATTCCGGTTGCCCCACAACATCAGCTTGACAGTCTGTCCATCCTGCCCAGGGTAATCGACCAGAACCTGGACCTGGACGGAGTCATAGTCGTAGTCGTCATTGGGTGTGAACTGGAAATACCAGGCGAGCTCGCCGGTGTCAGCGTCGAGCGCGACCACCGAGTCAGAATACAAGTTGTCACCGGGCCGTTGCGCAGGATTCCAGTCGGGGCCCGGGTTCCCAATGCCCCAGTATGTCAAGTTGAGGTCCGGGTCATAGGACCCGGTCATCCAGACCGACGCGCCACCGTGCATCCAGGCGTCACCGTCACCCCATGTGGCGTGGCCAGGCTCTCCGGGACCAGGAATAGTGTAGAAGCGCCACGCCTCGTCGCCGGTATCGGCGTCGTAGGCCGCGATGAACCCGCGCACTCCATACTCACCGCCGGCCACGCCGATGATGACTTTGTCCTTGATAATGAGCGGAGCCAGCGTCATGGCATAACCGAGCCTCGCGTCCGCTATCTGCTTGGCCCAACGCGGTTGTCCCGTCGTGGCGTCGATCGCAATGAGCTTGGCGTCGATCGTGGCCATGAACAGCGTAGTGCCCAAGATCCCCAGCCCGCGGTTGACCCGTCCGCAGCACGGCCGACTCTGGTTAGACGGCGTGTATTCGTAGCGCCAAAAGACGCGCCCGAGTTTGGCGTCGAGGGCGACGACCGTATTGGGGGCTTCGGTCAGGTACATGATCCCGTCCACAACGAGCGGACTGGTCTGAAACGCTTGCAGCGATTGCGCCTGAAAGACCCACTTCAGCTCCAGTTGGCCGACATTGGTCGGGTGGATATCGGCCAGCGTGGTGTGGCGTTGACTGTCATAGCCGCCAGAGTAGGTCAGCCAGTTGTGTGGCTCGCTCCCGGCGTTGAGAATTCGGTCAAAGGTGACTCCGCTCTCCTGCGCAACGGCCGTCGCGGAGATGAGGAGGACGGCGCAGCCAAGGAGTGCGGCAGATCTTGGCATCATCAGTCTCGTCCTCCCTAATTTTCTGTTGCGACGGCCCGCTACCGTCCTGCGTCACCGATTCCTTACACAAGTCCCGGGCGGCATATCCCGTCTCGCGGCCTGACGCCTCCGTCGAGTATGGCCAATATTCTGCCTCATCGCGCCTTGTCAGCGGGGTGCCGCGCGCCGCGACTTGTGGAGGGAGTCACTGACACGGACACTAGATACCAGCACCCTTCGGCCGATAGCCTGGGCGTGGCGCGTGGCGGGATTGCTTCTTTGGCCGCTTGAACTGGTCGACGACGGGAACCGTGTGTACATGGTCACCCGCGAATTGCCGGTTCGCGCTCTCTCGGCGGCGCGCGATCGCCTCTCGTGGCGGCGCGGACGGAATCAGCGCGTCACAACCGTTGCCGATGAGGTCGCCGCGACCGGCCTGGAGCAGAGCTCGCCTGACCTCTACATAGTTCTCCGGCTTGAAGAACTGCATGAGCGCCCGTTGCAACTTCCGGTCGCGGAGGTGTTTGGCGATAAAGACGGGCTTCTTTGTGAACGGGTCGATACCCGTGTGATACATCGCGGTCGCCACGTCGAACGGAGCGGGGATAAAGTCCTGGACTTGGTCCGGACGATAGCCGCCGCGCTTGAGAAACACCGCCAGGTCAATCATCGCCGCCAGATCGCTTCCGGGGTGACTCGCGATGAAATAGGGGACGATGTATTGCTGTTTGCCGGCCTGTCGAGATTCGTCCTCGAACGATGCTGCGAATTTCTCGAAGTCGTCACCCGAGGGTTTCCGCATGCGGGTGAGCACGGTTGGATCCACGTGTTCGGGCGCAACCTTGAGGTGTCCTCCGACGTGATGACGGGTGAGCTCGCGTATATAGCGTGGGGACCGTCGAGCGAGGTCCATACGGAGGCCGCTGGCGACGAGCACTTTCTTGACGCCCGGGGTCCGGCGTGCCTGCTTCATCACATCGATGAGCGGCTCGTGATTGGTGTCGAGGAGCTTGCAGATCGTGGGATGCACGCAGGATTGGCGACGACAGATGGCCTCGACCTCCGGCTTCGAGCACTTCATCTCGTACATGTTGGCGGTGGGGCCACCGATATCGCTGACTGTTCCCTTGAACTCGGGGTCAGTCGCCAATTCGCGCACTTCGTCGAGAATCGACTGTTTGCTCCGCGATTGAATAATGCGACCCTGATGGGTCGTGATCGAGCAGAAGGTGCACCCGCCAAAACAACCCCGCATGATCGTCACGGAGTCCTTGATCATCTCGAAGGCGGGAATCGGCTCGGTATACGCGGGATGTGGTCGCCGCGTGTAGGGTAAGCCGTAGACCATATCCATCGCCGGTTGAGAGATCGGCAACGCCGGGCGGTTGCAGACAATGGCCTGGCGGTCGTGGGTTTGGATCAGTCGGCGCGCGTTATAGGGGTTGGTTTCATCATGAATCAACCGTGTCGCCTCGGCGAACGCGAGCTTGTCGGCTCGAACGGTCTCGAACGAGGGCAACGTCAACACGTCGACCGGGCGGGGCTCGGACGCGCCAAGCGCAAAGGCGACCCCGCGCATGTCGCGCAAGTCGCGGACGGACTCCCCGGCGGCGAGACGACGAGCAATCTCGACGATGCCTTCCTCGCCCATGCCGTAGACAAGGAGATCGGCTTTGCAATCCAAAAGAATCGAGCGTCGAACGGTGTCGCTCCAGTAGTCGTAGTGCGCCAGCCGGCGAAGCGAGGCCTCGACACCGCCCGCGATGACCGGGACGTTCTTATACGCCTGCCGAGCGCGTTGACAATACGCGAGCGTCGCTCGGTCGGGTCGCATACCGATGCGCCCGCCGGGCGAGTACGCGTCGTCGTTGCGCACCTTTCGGTTGGCGGTGTAGTGGTTGATCATCGAGTCCATGTTGCCGGCGCTCACGGCAAAAAAAAGCCGCGGCTTGCCAAAGCGCTGCCAATCGGCGACGGACTGCCAGTTTGGCTGGGACACGATTCCGACCCGGAACCCGGCCGCCACGAGTATCCGCCCAAGGATCGCCATCGCGAAACTGGGGTGATCGATATAGGCATCGCCGGTGACAAAGACAACGTCGATTTCGTCCCAGCCACGCTGCCGCATTTCCGCCGCGGACAGTGGGAGAGGTGTCCGGGGAGCGTCGGGTGGCGGCGCCGGCAACATGGCGAGCACATTCCCGGTCGAGCCCGGGGCGTCAAGGACGCGATGACGAGGCATGGTCTTTTTTGCGGCCACAGCCGCAGAAGCCACGAGACATTCTATCGGTGTACGCCACGAATAGTCGGGTGACACACTCGCCAAGATGGTCAGCGCTGCTGAAACTGGACCGGGTGAGTGGTGATCCGAATTCGGGTCTCCATATACGTGACCGACTCCCCATCGATCACGCGAAACCAGTGCGGCGTGCCCGGTTGCAGCACCAGAACGTCCCCGGCGCTCACAGGACGGGCCAAGCCGCCGCTGATCCCGTGCTCGCTTCTCATAATGTCCGGATTGTTCGACTCGGCCAGCGGTGATACCAGGAGGCCACCGGTCACGAGTGTCCCGCTCCCCTCTAGAATCCGGTAGATCTCGATGCTGAATGGATGGAGCACCGCATATTGCGGGACTGAGCTACTGCGACGCCGGACAGAGACCCCGGGGGAGACCCGAACCGCCCAGCCGCCGGCCGACGCCGATGATGCTGCGGCCGTCTCCAGCGATTCGGTGATGTCAGTGCTACTCCTATAAATACCAGGAGGGGCACCTGGCTCCTGGGCAAGAACCGGAAGGCCCACCGTCATGACGGTCGAGAGTGCGACGAACGACGTTCTCATGCTGACCTCATTTCGCGAATGCGATGCGCTGCTGACTCAGGTCCCCGGCCTCCTGCCCTGCGTCTTCCTAATTTGCTGTGACGCGTGAACAGCGGGTCGCTCAGTCCCGCTTTCCCACGATCCCACCGACGACCGCCCCCACGCTCACGCCCCAGACCACTTGGTTCGCGGTCCACGCCCACGCGACCGCGTATGGAAAATCGACAATCACCAGGTTCAGGAAGATGTGGGTCGGAAAGCCTACGAGTAGTCCGGCATAGAGACCAAAGGTGGCCCCGCCCCGCACGCCCGCCGGAAAACTCGGTCGAACGCGGTCATAGACCCAGACAAATACGGCGGCGGCGACAAAATCGGTAACGACAAGCAACCCCGGAGACCCGTCACTCCGAAAGACCTCGGGCAGGCGTGCATAGTACTCGGTCCCGAGCCAATACCCGTGGACGGCCAAGTCCAGCGCGTTCGCCACCACTCCGCCCGCCAGCACCGCCAGGACGAGTTGGTTGCGCGTGAGCGATTCGGGCCGCCAGCCCAGGTCCGCGTGCCACGGTGGTGGCGAAGAGTCATCGCCGGACACCCGCTGTCTCGACCGAAGAAAGATCGGACCAAAGACGATAACCGCGATGACGAGAATAACAAGGAGCTCACCCATCATGGTCGACTGGTATTCTCGTGTAGGTCGCTCAGTTCCTTACTCACCCGAACAAACTGTTCATAGCGCTCCTGGTAGCGCAGGAGTTTTTCTTGTTCGATTTCGGCGAGTCTCCCTCTCAGCCGCTGGGCGTCGGCTTGCGTCCCGACGGACAGATTGTGATCGATCTCGCTCGCGCGCCCCTTGTACTCTGCGTCGTGCTCGCGTTCCCAGGTGAGCCACTCGGACGTCCATCGGGCGCGCACACCCTCGACGAGCCCGGCCGGAAACGGGAACCTGTCTCCAATAGCGGCGTCGAGTGACACGAACGCGTGAGGGAATAGCCCGCGGGCCGCGTTTGCCAACTTTGCCCACGAGACCAGCTCCGGCGGCACCTTCTGGACACGCGGGATGGCGGCGCCAAAGATCTCGAGCACACGGAGTTGCACATGCTCGCGATGACGCCGCCGGCCGTCTCGGAGCACGAGAAAGACGCTGGCAGCGAGCGCCGCGATCGTGCTCGTCGTGGCGCCAATCATGACCAGTAGGTATCCGTCCATCAATGACGTCGGGTGCTCCAGGACGAGTGCATGCAAGCGAGCTTAATACCGCAAGGCTGCAAAGACGTGCTCACCGTCCAGCTTGGCGCGCCCTTGGAGCGCCTCGAGCTCAATGAGAAAGGCCAGACCCGCCACCACGCCCCCACTCTTCTTCACGAGAGTGGTCGTTGCTCGCGCCGTACCTCCGGTCGCGAGCAAATCGTCCACGATCAGTACCCGTTGCCCCGACCCGACGGCGTCTTCGTGGATTTCGAGGGTATCGACGCCGTATTCGAGCTGGTATGAGGCGCTCACGGTGTTCGATGGAAGTTTTCCGGGTTTGCGGACCGGAACAAACCCGACCCCCAACCGATCCGCCACGGCGGCGCCGAAAATGAAGCCCCGGCTCTCGATCCCGACAACGATGTCGAGACGTGAGTCGGCGTACGGCGCCGCGACACAATCAACGGCCTGGCGGAACCCGGCGGCGTCGCGCAGCAAGGTCGTGATGTCGTAAAACAGGATACCAGGCTTGGGATAGTCGGGGACATGGCGGATCAAGTTCTTCAAGCCGTCTATCTCGCGAATTGGCTCCGGTCCGGCTTCAGGCATTCGTTCTCCGTGATTCCCCGGGCTACTGGTCATCGAATACGAAATCCATGAACAGATAGATCCGGGACAGTCTCTTCTACGACGACGTCATCGACGCGGGCCAGCGGCGGGCCAGTGCGCATGGACCGTTCGAACCGTGTGAGCGCTTCAGCCTCACCGGTGGCGACCACCTCCACTCGCCCGTCCTCAAGGTTTCTGACGTGACCGTCCAGTCGTTCACGCTGACCCGTGTCCTCGGCAAAGACCCGAAACCCGACCTGCTGAACTCGTCCCGTCATCACGAAACGTCGCGACAGAATCATCTGGAATCGATAGTCGACAGGGATTGTCCCAAAAATTACCGTGGCCGGTGGATTATAGCGGACCGCTGATCGGGTCCGGGCTGTGGTACGCTGGCCTCCTCATTTCTTATTGCCCAGCACGGTTGTTTTCGAGAAGTTTCAGTACGGAGGGAAACAGATGCACACGATGACTCGAGTTGGTGTCGCGGTTCTGGTCACCTTGAGCCTTGCGATACCCGCTGCGGCGCAGCTGGACTCCTTCGACTCGGTGGGCTCTCTGGATTTCCCGACCTCGACTGAGTCCGAACGCGCCCAACAACATTTCTTAAGAGGCGTCGCCATACTCCACAGTTTCGGATGGAAACAGGCGATCGAGCAATTCCACGCCGCGCAGGTGCTCGATTCGGATTTCGCGATGGCGTATTGGGCCGAGACGCTGTCTTATAACCACCCGCTTTTTGGCGGTCCCACCCCGGATGAAGACAACCCGCGTGCGGTTCTCGAGCGACTTGGTCCCACACGCGAGGCGCGTGTGGCCAAAGCGCCGACCGATCGCGAAAAAGGGTTCCTGAACGCCGTGGAAGTACTCTGGGCAGAGAGCGGAACCTATGACGAACGCCGCGTCGCCTACATGGACGCTATGGCCGACTTGTATGAACAGTTTCCCGACGATCACGAGGTCGCGACGTTCTACGCGATTTCGACATTGAGCGCCGCCCGCGCCTTGGGCGACAACTCCGGGAGACTTGAGATCCGGGCAGGCACCATTGCCCTCAAAGCGTTCAACGAAAACCCGAACCATCCCGGTGCGCCGCACTACGCGATCCACTCTTTTGATGATCCGGTCCACGCGCCTCTCGCTTTGGCGTCGGCCCTGAAATACGCCGAAATCGCTCCCTCGGTCGCTCATGCGCGTCATATGCCCACCCACATCTTTATTCAGCACGGAATGTGGGAGCTGGTGTCCGACCACAATCAGCGGGCCTTTGAGGCCGCTCAAGCGTTGTGGCAACCTGGTGACAGCGTCGGCGACTCCGTCCACCCATTGGATTGGGGACAATACGGCGACCTCCAGCTCGGCGATTACGAAAGGGCCCGCACGTGGATAGAGCGACTGGACACTATCAACGAAGAGAGTGACGGCCAACAACGCGCCGTCAGTTCTATCCCTCTCCTGAAGGCCCGCTATGTCGTCGAGACCGAGAACTGGGAAACCGCGCCGGTAACCGAGGACTCCTCTGTGCATGAGCTCCTCGCCACCGCGTTGAGCGCGGTGCGCCTCCGCGACCTGACCGCGGCCAAGGAAGCCGAGGCCGAGCTCGCCCGACGCGCCGAGGGCGATGACAGTAACGCCAGCACGAAGATCTCTCACAAAGAGGTGGAGGCTCTGGTGCATCTGGCAGAGCGGCGTGGCGATGACGCCATCGCGGCGATGGACGAAGCACTAGAAATCGTGGCGACCCAGCGTCTGCCGAACGGCGCCGCAAACCCCGTCAAGCCGCCCTATGAGCTGTATGGCGAGATCCTTTTGGAGCTCAATCGTGCGGATGAGGCGGGCGAGAAGTTCGCGATGTCGCTCCAGCGGATGCCGGGTCGCGTCCGGTCGCTTCTTGGCGCGGCTCGGGCGGCGGCCAAGAGCGGTGACCGGGAAGCGGCCAGCGCGCATTACGCGACCCTGCTGAGCTTCTGGAGAGGTCCCACCGACGCGCCAGACATCGAAGAAGCGCGGCGCTTTACGTCTCAGAACCAATAAACAGTGAGATAGCTCCTCGTCGAAAGCTGTGGGCGAGCGCCCGCCCACAGCGCCTTACCTAGCCCTACCCGTTGGTCCTCTCGCTTGACGGTGGTCGCCACTGCCCTCAGCGGCGGACGGACAGAGCGCCGTACCAGGTGCTCCTCCCGCGGGACACGATCGGTATGCCGAGTTTCCTCAAGAGTCGCCCGGGGCAGCGATCCTTGACCACGACACGTTTTTTTGCGATCCGTTGTGCTTCGTCTACGTCCTCACGGGAGGGTGCGCCTGCCACGGCGAGCGTCCGGACCAGATCGATGCCCTGTGCGTGGTCGAGTGTCGTCTCGAACATGGGGTCGAAATAGACAATGTCGCGCGACGACGGTTGAAGCGAACGCAACAGTGACGCATAGTCTCCGGGTATCATCGTCACTCGTCGCATCGCGCGCGCGAGAGCGCCGGAGCCCTTGTTGTACCTCGCGAAACCCGCGCTGACGATATCTGCCAAGAGGGTGGATGCTTCTACGGCTTCCACCTGTCCCGCCGGTCCCACGACATGGGACGCGACGATGGCGTCGGCGCCAAGACCGCACGTGCAGTCCAGCAGGTGGTCGCCGGGCACGAGTCCTGACGCTGCGACAAACCTATCGGTTTGACCGGTTTCGAGATTGGCCACCCGGCGGCTCGCCATGTTCGGGTGAAACTTGTAGTTGCGTCCGTTCCGGACGATCCAAAGTCCGCTCTCGCCGACAATAAGGGCCGCGCCTCGCGCATTGAGACGCGCAAGGCGCTCGATGCTCTCGTGCCTGCGATTGGCCAAGGGAGCGTTCAGCCGTGCAGCCAGAGTTTCTGCCCATCTGCGCACCCGGTCGGACGGTGCGCGTTCGGTCGTCACGAAGATGTCGTGGGGCGTCATGTTGGTGAGAGCGACGATGCGCTTATACGGACGTCGATGGCACCAGCCGGTCTCACACTGTCAGCGTCTCCCACCGGGCGCACCGGTCCCTCTCGCGACAAGTAGTGGCTCGACGACGAAAGCCCGCCGTCAGGCCCCTCGTTGCAGGATGTAAACGAAAAGGAGGGTGAGAAGTGGTCGGGGCGAGAGGATTTGAACCTCCGACCCCTCGGTCCCGAACCGAGTGCTCTACCAGGCTGAGCCACGCCCCGACAGCTGCCTATTCTACCTTACGGCGACGGGTCTGGTTGGATAACGGCTGCGGTCCACGGCAATCAGCCTCCGCCCGTTGTCGGAGACACGCCACTTTCGGTCTCGGCGGCGGTGATTCCGTAGGCGCGTGCCCATCTCAACCCGTCGCGCGTCCGCGCTCGGGGCGTGTACTCGCAACCGACCCACCCGTCAAAAGCCAGATCGTCGATGAGGTCGAACAGATACGGATAGTTAATCTCCTGCCTGTGATCTGGTTCGTGACGGCCCGGGACGCCACCGACCTGAAAATGGCTAATGATGTCGATGTGCGCCCTCACGGTTTCCGCGAGATGCCCTTCCATGATCTGCATGTGATAGAAGTCGTACTGGAGAAAGACATTGTCCTCCCCCACTCGGTCGATGATACGGCGCGCTTGGCGGCTTCCCGTAAGAAAGTAACCAGGGTTGTCACGAGTGTTGAGAGGCTCGAGCAGTAGACGAATTCCGTGCGAACGTGCTTGACAAGACGCCCACCGAAGGTTGGACACGAACGTCGTCTCAGCCTCGGCAGCGCTCGTTCGTCCAGCCAGGCAATGCAGCTGCTGGCACCCTGCCTCGTTCGCGTAGGCGAGCGCCAACATCATACCGTCCCTGAATGCGTCTTCCTGGCCGGGAATGGCTCCGAGCGCGGATGGAAGGTTGAACAACGTCGGTACGAGGTTGTGACGACGCAGACCGTCAGCGATGTCTTCTTTCGAGACGCCATACGGGCCCTGTATCTCTACCCCGTTGAATCCGACCATCGCTGCCTGCGAAAAACGGTCCAGCAAGTCGACTTCCGTGAACATCATCGCCACGCTGGCGGCGAGCCTTGGCATGGGCGGGATCCTACCATCTGACTTGAAGGCATACGCACGTGTGACATGATCGCACCTCGTGTCGCGACCTTGTCCATTTGATGCGTTGTTGTTGATCAGTTTTGGCGGCCCCAACGCGGTCGACGAGATCCGGCCGTTTCTCGCGAACGTGCTGCGCGGCCGACGCATTCCGCCGGCCCGAATCGAGGCGGTAGTCCACCACTACGAGCGTTTTGGCGGCATTTCCCCGTTGACCGAGATCACCATGCGTCAAGCGGAGGGTCTTCGCGCTCGTCTCGCCTCTGCGCCCCTTCCGGTCTATGTGGGCATGCGCAACTGGCACCCGTTTCTGGACGACACCCTGCAGGAAATGTCAGCGGCCGGCGTGCGTCGCGCCGTGGGTCTGATTCTGGCTGGCCACCACAGCTATTCAAGTTGCGGGCAATACAAGCAAAATGTGGCGCAGGCACAGGAGACCCTTCGCGCTTCGGGCGGGCGGGATCTCGCGGTCACCTACGTTCCCGGATGGCATACCGCCGCAGGATTTATCGAGACGAACGCACGTCATATCGAGACCGCCAGGGGCAATCTACCAAAGCATGTGCGCGACGAAGCGCGCCTCGTTTTTACCGCGCATAGTATTCCGGTCACGATGGCGCAGGCGTCTCGCTACGAAGCCGATCTCAAAGAAAGCGCGGCCGCGATCGCGCAGCGTCTCGGCTGGGCGAATTGGGCGCTGGTGTTTCAAAGCCGGAGTGGCAGACCGGGTGACCCCTGGTTGGAGCCGGATATCTGCGACTATCTTCGCGCCGAGAGTCAGCACGGACTCGCGGCAGTTGTCATCAGCCCGATTGGATTCGTGGCCGATCACGTCGAGGTGCTGTACGACCTGGACCATGAGGCGGCCGAGACGTGCGCGACCGTCGGGATTGCAATGCAACGAGCCGCCTCTGTCAATGACGACTCGATGTTTCTGAATGCGTTGGCAGAGGCAGTGCTCGCCCAATGTGAGCGATACGTCGGCGGTCGGCCGCTGCCGCTCATCTCGTCGACACCGCCCCGTATCGAGGCCGCCCCCCCGGCGCGCTGATCGGCGGCCAGGGCGCGACCTGCCGTCGGAGAATGGCTACCTGGCCCACTTTGGCCGTCGAATCAACCGAGTCTTGTTCGACTACAGTCGATCGAGTGCGCGATTCAAACGGAGAATCGTCACCACCGGCTGCTAGTTGACGGCGGGCTGGGCACAGTGCTTTTCAAACGCAGCAGTCAGATTCCGCGCGATACTAGGCGCTTCCTGATTTTCGATCTCGTGCCGCTCCATCATGTATAGCAGTTTGCCATCTCGCAGCAGTGCGACTGACGGGGAGGACGGCGGATAGCCTGTGAAATACCCTCGAGCTCGCTCGGTGGCCTCGGAGTCGACCCCGGCGAAGACCGACGTCACGACGTCTGGCTTCACCTCACCCTGCAGCGCGAGCGCGACACCCGGCCGGGCCTTGCCGGCGGCACATCCGCAGATGGAGTTCACGACCACCATGACCGTCCCATCTTGCTTTAGGGTCGAATCGACATGCTCGGGGGTGCGCAGTTCGACCACTCCCAGTCGGGTCAGCTCATCGCGCATTGGCGCGGTTAGAAACTCTGGATACAAGACCCTCTCCTTTTGAAAAACAATCTGAAGAGCCAAGAGTAACACACCGCCGCGTGTTCGCTACAGCGCTTGCGCCTCGTCGACGTTCGACCCGGCAGAGGCGAGTCGGTTGTTGAATATGAGGAGAAGTCCGATAGCGACCCCCCATTGCAGAAGACACGTGCCAAGACTGAAGACCCGCGCCGGGTTCCACCAGGCCTCGGGGTCGTAGACCGTGACTGCCTGAAAGACCCACCAACCGAATACAGCCACGAACTGGACGGGGACGAGATAGACAAGAAGGTAGCAAAAGACGGTTGCGACGCGGGTTGGTTTGGCTGTCTCAGTCGTCACGGTTAGTTCGTTCCGGAACCGCTCGACACCGAACGCCGCGACCCCTAACGCGACAAACAGGCCACTGATCATGAGGGCAAGTCCCCAGACCCAGTCTTGGTTGTCAAAGATGCTCGTGCTGATGGCCGATGGCAGTCCGCCTACACACGTCGCCGTGCCGACGACACGGACGGCAAGACGTCTCGACAGTCCTTTATCCATCAGTACACGCGTCGCTAGTTCAATCATCGCGATCAAGGACGAGAGCGCCGCACAAAATAGCGCGAGAAAGAAGAGCGGGAGGAACAGCGCTCCGAACGGAACCCGCCCGAACAACTGAGGAATCCATACGAAGGTCAGCCCTTTGTTGCCAGCGGCCATTGCCTCCATGGCCTGGTCGGGAGACAGAATTGCGAACGCGGTCGGGAGAATCGCCATTGCGGCCAGTAGAGAGGCGACGTTGTTTCCGACCCCGATCGCGGTCGCATTCAGGACGATGTTTTCGCCGCGACGAACATAGGCAGCATACGTAAGCATGAGCCCCCAACCCGCCCCGGTCGACCACGCCGACTGCGTGAGGGCTTCAAGCCAGGTTCGGTAATCGGCAAGCGCTGAAAAATCAGGGTCAAAAAGAAACCGAAGACCACGCCCGGCTCCGTCCAAGGTGACCGCGCGGCCCACCGCGAGGATCAGAAGCCCGAACAACACAGGGATAAGAACGCGGTTCGCACGTTCGATACCGGCGACGATGCCGCGCGACACGATCACCGCTCCCATCGCGACCGCCGCCAAATGAAACAGCACCGGTTGCCAAACGGACTCGCTGTATGTCGCCCAGTGACTCGCGGAGTCCTGGGGAATCCCGGTGGTCAGGCTCGCGACGAAATACTTCAGCGTCCACCCGGTAACGACCGAGTAGTAAAACATGATCATGATGGTGGTCACCGCAAGGAAACCGCCCATCCAGGCGAACCGCGGTCCGATCGCACTGGCGAAGGTTCCCACGGGGCCTTTTCTCGCGGCCCGGCCTAACCCAAACTCCCCAATGAGCAACGGGAGTGACCACAGGACGAGGAAGACCATCCAGGGGATGAGGAACGCTGCGCCACCGTTCTGTGCCGCAATACGTGGGAACCGCCACAAGTTGCCGGTCCCGACCGCCATGCCGAGGCCAGCGATGATCACCGCCCTCCGAGAAGAGAACATTTCGAGTCGTGGCACTATCTGACACTCCCTAGCACGTGGAGTCTATCAGCCGCGCCAACATTGATACGTCGTGTATCAAGTGATATACTCACATCGACGCAACTTAGTGCACAGACTCACTCATGGCATCAGACATATTCTTTATCAGCACAGCTGCCCGCGAGCTGGGGATGCACCCCCAAACGCTGCGAAAATACGAGCGTCTTGGTCTTGTCCAACCAACGCGCACGATCGGCAGTATGCGTATGTATTCGGCCGACGAAATTCAGCGCTTGCGAGCGATCAAGCGCTTGGTCGACGAACTGGGCATCAATCTGGCCGGGGTTCAGCAGCTGCTGTCTGTGGCCGAGATTGTCGACCGAATGCGCCCCTTGATCGAAGACGATGACGACGACACCCCGCGGGACCCGAAGCACCGGCGGGCGCTGAGACGCGAGATGGGTCGTCTCAGACGAGTGGTCGGATTCTAGAGTCGCTATGAAGTTCAAAGACTACTACCAGATACTCGGCGTCGACAAAAGGGCCGATGCACAGGAGATCAAGAAGGCCTACCGCCGGCTTGCTCGCCGGCATCATCCTGACGTGAACCCGGGCAACGCCGAGGCAGAAGCGACGTTCAAGAATCTCAATGAGGCGCATGAGGTGTTGGGCGACCCCAAAAAGCGCCCAAAGTACGACAGGCTGGGTGCCAACTGGCGTCAATACGAGAACACCAGCGGTCCGGCCGCGGACCCGTTCGGGGGGGGTGGTCGTTGGTCTGTTAACGTTGACGGCGGCCATCGCAGTGGGCGCCCGATCTCGTCTGATGATCTACATGGTGTCTTTGAGAACGAAGGATTCTCCGACTTTTTCCGAACGTTTTTTGAAGGCCAGACGGCGGCCGCGGCCCCGGACCGCGGGCAAGACCTCGAATACACGCTCGAGCTATCGCTCGAGGATGCGTTCCAAGGTGTCACACGTCGGATTACGTTACCGGACGATACTTCCCGGACCGTCGAGGTCAAGATCCCGGCTGGTGTCAAAACCGGCTCTCGGGTCCGCGTCACGGGCGAAGGAGTCCGAGGCGACCACGGGAGTTCATCAGGCGATCTCTACCTGCGCATCCGTTTGCAGCGGCATCCGATTTTCAACATCAAGGACCGCAACCTCTATGTGACGGTCGAGGTCCCCGTGACCACGGCCGCTCTTGGCGGTGAAGTGGATGTGCCGACTCCGGACGCGTCCAGCCTGCGTCTCAAGATCCCGGGCGGCACTCAGCCGGCCCAGATGTTCCGCCTCCGCGGCAAGGGTATGCCCGGTCTGCGGCCGCATATCGCGCGCGGCGACCTGTATGCCACCGCCCGGGTCACGATCCCTCATCCACTCAGCGCTGAGGCGCGCGCGCTCTATGAGGCGCTCGCGACGCTGTCAGGCTAGTTTCACTAGGGGTCGACTATGACTATGAAACAGTTGACAGAAAAAGCGCAGGAGGCGGTGTTGTCAGCACAGGAATCCGCGACGAATAGCGGTCATCCGCAGGTTGACGTAGAGCATCTTCTGGCGGCGTTGGTTGACCAAGCGGACGGCATTGTGCCCAGCGTGCTGCGCAAACTCACTGTTCCGCCCTCCGACGTCGCGACCGCGATTCGGCGGGAGTTCGACCGCCTGCCACGAGCGAGCGGTGGCGCCCGGCCCGGGATTTCTCCACGACTGAGTACGATACTCAGGCGCGGCAAAGCCGCAGCCGATCAGATGACCGACGAGTACACCAGTACGGAACATCTATTGGTGGCCATCGCGTCCGGGGACGAGGAGAGCCCGGCCACCCGCATCCTGGCCGAGCACGGCGTCACTCGGACACGAGTGCTCGAAGTACTGACGTCGATTCGCGGTTCGCAGCGTGTGACGACACAGACACCAGAGGGGACCTATCAAGCGCTGGAACAGTATGGGCGTGACCTGACCGACCTTGGTCGTCGCGGCACGCTTGACCCGGTCATCGGGCGCGACGAGGAGATCCGTCGGGTCATCCAAGTTCTTTCGCGGCGAACAAAAAATAATCCGGTACTGATCGGCGAGCCCGGCGTCGGCAAGACCGCAATCGTCGAGGGGTTGGCCCTCCGGATCGTCCGTGGCGACGTGCCGGAAGGCCTGAAACAGAAACGCGTCGTGGCGCTCGATATGGGCGCGCTTATCGCTGGTGCCAAGTATCGCGGCGAGTTTGAAGAACGCCTCAAAGCCGTCCTGAGAGAAGTCACGGACTCGGCGGGGTTCGTCGTTCTTTTTATCGACGAGCTTCACACGGTCGTAGGGGCGGGGGCCGCCGAGGGATCGGTTGATGCGTCAAACATGCTCAAACCCATGCTGGCTCGTGGCGAGCTACACCTCATCGGCGCCACCACTCGTGACGAATATCGAAAATACATCGAGAAGGACGCCGCGCTGGAACGACGCTTTCAACCGGTCGTGGTGCCCGAGCCGAGTGTGGAGGACACGATCAGCATCCTCCGCGGACTCCGCGAACGCTATGAGGTCCATCACGGCGTCGCGTTCAAGGACGCGGCACTCGTCGCTGCGGCAGTCCTCGCTCATCGGTATATCAGCGACCGTTTTCTTCCCGACAAGGCGATCGACTTGATCGACGAAGCCGCGGCAAAACTGCGCACGGAGATCGACTCTCTTCCCGTTGAGCTGGACGAGTCCCAGCGGCGCATAATGCAGCTCGAGATCGAACGAGAGGCCCTTCGCAAAGAGACGGACCGTGCCTCCAAGGACAGGCTGGTCATACTCGACAAGGAACTCGCCGACCGAAAAGAGTCACGAAATCAGCTGCGAGTGCAATGGGAACAAGAGAAAAGTGCCATCCAGGCCTCGAGCCGCGCCAAGGGAGAACTTGATGCGCTCCGGCATGAGATCGAGGAGGCGCAACGAGACGGCAACTACGCCCGGGCATCCGAGCTGCAGTACGGCCGACTGCCCCAGCTAGAGCAACAGCTTGCCGCTCAGCTCGCCGCTCAGGAGTCGGACCCTGAGCAACCGTCCGACCGGCCACGTCAGACCCGCCTGCTCAAAGAACTCGTTGACGAGGACGACATCGCGGACGTCGTCAGCAAGTGGACGCACATTCCAATCACAAAGCTTCTCGAAGGCGAAATCGAGAAACTCGTGCATATGGAAGAACGTCTCCAGCAACGGGTGGTCGGACAGGACGAGGCGGTCGTGTCGGTCGCCAATACGGTACGGCGAGCCAGAGCGGGTCTACAGGACCCGCATCGACCGCTGGGGAGCTTTATTTTCTTGGGCCCCACGGGGGTCGGCAAGACAGAGCTGGCGCGCGCGCTGGCAGAGTTTCTCTTTGACGACGAACAGGCGACGATACGCATCGATATGTCCGAATATCAGGAGAAGCACACGGTGTCACGTCTGCTTGGCGCGCCACCGGGATATGTCGGATACGACGAGGCCGGTCAGTTGACAGAGGCGGTCCGCCGCCGCCCCTACTCGGTAGTGCTTCTTGACGAGATCGAGAAAGCCCACCCGGACGTTCTCAACGTGATGTTGCAACTCTTGGACGATGGTCGCTTAACGGACAGCAAGGGTCGGACGGTGGATTTCAAGAACACGGTTGTGATCATGACCTCCAATCTGGGCAGTCACTACATCGCTGAGCACCGCCCGGTCGATGGAAGGTCGGGAGATATTGACGACACGGTCCGTCGACAGGTGACAAACGCGCTCCAAGAGCACTTTCGACCCGAGTTCTTGAATCGAGTGGATGAGATCATCTTCTTCCACGCGTTGGGCCGCGGACACCTTGTTTCGATCGTCGAGATCCAGCTGGAACGCCTCCGTGACCGACTGCAGGAGCGCAAAATGACGCTCGCGCTGACAGATAGCGCCAAGGCGGCGCTCATAGACGACGGGCTCGATCCCGCGTATGGCGCGCGGCCTCTCAAGCGAACGATTCAGCGGCGGGTGCTTGATCCCTTGGCGATGCGGATCCTACAAGGAGAGTTCAAAGACGGCGACCATGTTATGGCGGATATCGCGGAGGGTCACATCCGGTTCTCCAGCCGTGAGACCGTTTCTGCGTGAGTCGTCACCCATCACAACGTGGATCGCGTCGTTGTGGCCGCCCCGAGCTACTGACCGGAACGCTCCGCCGCCACAAAATTGGCAGCGTTGTGTGAGCCGTCGCAGAACGGCTTATTGGCGGACGCCCCGCAGCGGCAGAGGGCCATCGGTCGCCGTGCGATCGGAAACTCGGCGCCGGTCGCGTCACAGACGGTGACGGTGTCGCCCTCTACGAGTAGCGGGCCGTGGTCGCGAACAATGATCTTTGTCAAGGTAAGTCTCCATGCCCAGGGTCTCGGTCCTGCCCTGAACGGGATCCGGAGCGCGGCACCCGGCTGGCAAGGCGCGACGAGACACCTTTTTGAACGTATGTGACCACGGAGCAACACGGACAGACCGGCTGCCGCGCTCGAACACGCTCGGGGGAAGACAGAGACGCGGCCGGAGCTCTCCCGAGAAAGGACGTCGCGGCGGTCCGAGATCAACCCATCTTTTGCATCGATGCGAGAAAGTCCGCGTTCGATTTCGTCTTGCCCATCTTGTCGAGCAACAGCTCCATCGCCTCGACTGGCGACAGCGGATTCAGCACCTTTCTGAGCACCCACACCCGGTTCAGGTCGTCCCCGCTCAAAAGCAGCTCCTCTTTGCGCGTGCCGCTCTTCTGAATATCGATCGCCGGGAACACCCGTTTGTCCACCAGCTTTCGCTCGAGGTGGATCTCCATGTTGCCGGTCCCCTTGAACTCCTCGAAAATGACGTCGTCCATCCTCGACCCGGTGTCGACCAGGGCGGTCGCCATGATCGTCAATGACCCGCCTTCCTCGATGTTCCGGGCGGCGCCAAAGAATCGTTTTGGTTTCTGCAACGCGTTCGAATCGAGCCCCCCGGAGAGCACTTTACCAGACGGCGGAATTACCGTGTTGTAGGCCCGGGCCAGCCGCGTTACCGAGTCGAGCAAGATGACGACATCTTTCCGGTGCTCGACGAGACGCTTCGCCTTTTCGACGACCATCTCCGCGACTTGCACGTGTCGCTGCGCCGGCTCATCAAACGTCGAAGAGATAACCTCTCCATCGACCGACCGTTGCATGTCAGTGACTTCCTCCGGTCGCTCATCGATAAGCAGCACGATGAGATAGACCTCGGGATGGTTCTTGACAATCGACTGCGCGATGTTCTGCAGCAACATCGTCTTGCCTGTCCGTGGCGCCGCGACAATCAACCCGCGTTGCCCCTTGCCGATGGGAGTCATCAGATCCATGACCCTGGCGGACAAATTTGGGCCTGTGCTCTCGAGCGTAATGCGCTCTTGTGGATAGAGCGGCGTTAGGTTCTCGAAGAAGATCTTGTCACGACCCTGCTCGGGCGCCTCGAAGTTGACGGCCTCGACTTTGATCAGCGCGAAATAGCGTTCCCCCTCTTTCGGTGGACGGATTTGGCCCGACACCGTATCCCCCGTCTGCAAATCAAACTTACGGATTTGCGACGGTGAGACGTAAATGTCGTCAGGCCCCGGCAGATAGTTGTAGTCAGGGGCTCGTAGGAAACCAAATCCGTCCGGCAGTACCTCGAGAACGCCCTCGGAGAAGATAAACCCGCTTTGTTCCGTTTGCGCTTTGAGGATCTGAAAGATCAGCTCCTGCTGGCGCATGCCGCCCGCTCCCGGCACGGCCAAATCTTTCGCGACCTGGGTCAACTTTGCGATGCTCATCTCCTTGAGTTCGCTGATGTTGAGTCCTGAGTCGCCTCGGCGACCACCCTGTCGGCCGCCTGACTTTTGCTGTGTTGACTTTGGGGCCGGTGACTTCGGTGGCGGTGACTTCGGTGGCGATGGCTTTGGGGGCTCTTTAACGACCACGGGCGCCGTCGCAGTGGCAGTGGTGGCTGGAGCTTCGGCGCGGGTCGCAGTTGTCCGTGGCGGACGTTTCTGGTTGCTTGGCATAAGGGATGAGTTGTGAAAGCCTTGCGGCGAGAATACGCGGGAACGTCGGCCCGCTGAATGCGTGAATAGAGCGATACGAAACGTTTTTTTGGGGAACTTGTTTGGTGCTGTCGAGCTATGAACCTTCGAGGGTTTCAGTTCACGGCTAACAATTTGAGTATATGACTGCCGAATCCGTGTGTCAACCGCTAGCGAGCGCCACCAAACTGCACGCCACGATGGGGTCGATACCGAGCGCACGGGCGCGCTGGACCACCGCCGGCGTGTCTGTGCCGGGATTCAACCACACTTCGCGGATTCCTCGCTTCGCCACATCGTCGAGAACGGTCAGACTTACGGTCGGGGTTACATATAAGGAGACCACGTCCACGTCGTCCGGTATATCGACGATCGAGGGATACACTCGCAGCCCCTCGATTTCCGTCTCGTGAGGATTGACGGGTATTACGCGATACCCTTCCGCGACATACCCGCGTACCGCTTTGTTTCCGAATTTACGCCGGTCGTTCGACGCGCCGATTACGGCAACCGTTTTCATAGGAAAGAGCAGATCAGCAAACGAGCAACGACGACAGTATAGATCGAGCGTTGGATGTGACCTCCGAGTCCCGAGATGCAGTAGTTCCCGTAATAATCCGGTAACGCATTCGGGCGTGGCGCTGCGGGTCGCCTGCGCGCGAGAGGAAACATACCGCGAGTCTGGGATTGACGAGTCTGTCACCCGGGGCTCGTTGTGTCTAAACTCTCTTCAGCGGCTCCTCGTGAACTGTTCTTGGACAATATTTTCGGATGTGATGACAGCCCGGCTCGAGCCTCTACCGGTTGGTTTTCTCGACGCTGTGACCGCGGTCGTCGGAGCGGCGCAGATCCGCACCGATGACGCGTCGCGCCAGAGCTATGGTGTCGATGCGCTCGGTCTGGTTCGAGGTATACCGGCCACCGCGATTGTGTTTCCAGGTTCAACCGCAGAGGTCTCCGCCGTGACCCGCCTTTGTCACGAGCATCATGTCCCCGTCACACCTCGCGGCGCTGGCACCGGCTACACCGGGGGTGCCGTGCCGACTCACGGCGGCGTGGTTCTCTCGCTCGAGCGACTTAACCGAATACTCGCCATCGACCCGCCAAATCTATTGGCGGTGGTTGAGCCGCATGTCGTGACCGCTGTACTCCAAGAGGCAGTGGAACGCCGCGGTCTGTTTTATCCGCCGGACCCCGCGAGCTCGCGGCGGTCGGTGATCGGAGGAAACGTCGCCGAGTGCGCCGGAGGCCCGCGCGCCTTCAAGTACGGTACAACCAAACGTTATGTGCTGGGCCTCGAAGCCGTCTTGCCCACCGGCGAGGTCATCAAGACTGGTGGTCGCACGGTCAAAAACGTCGTCGGTTACGATCTCACCCAACTGCTCGTCGGATCCGAAGGTACGCTGGCCATCGTCACCAAGATCACCCTTCGGCTAATTCCGCTTCCGCCCGCTCGGACGACCGTTCGAGCGCTGTTTTCATCGGTTCGCGCCGCCACAGAGGCGGTCGGTCGTCTTGTCTCGGACCGCGTGGTACCAGCGGCGCTCGAACTCATCGACAAAGAATGTGTCGAGGCCGTTCGACGCCTCTACGACGAACCCTCGGCCGTCGAGAACGGCCCTGCCCGTCAACACCTTGACATTCCTCCAGATACCGGCGCGATGCTCTTAGTGGAGGTCGACGGCTTCGAGACCTCCGTGAAGGAGGAGTCCGCCAGAGTGACACGCGCCTGTTCTGCCGCCGGGGCAACAGATGTGCGAACGGCGCTGACCGGCGAAGAACGTGACCGACTCTGGGAGGCACGGCGCGGTCTCTCGCTGGCCTTGCGCTCGCTCGCGCCCCGCAAAATCAACCACGACGTGGTTGTGCCAACCGCGGCCATCCCACAGCTCTTTGAGGCAATCTCAGAAATTCGGGCTACCGCACAACTGCCCATGCCGAGCTTTGGTCATGTCGGTGACGGGAACATCCACGTCAACATCCTCGTGGACCCGGCCGACACCGACGCGATGGAGCGAGCCGCGGCGGCAGAGCGCGCGCTCTTTGAACGTGTGGTCGCGCTCGGCGGATCGCTCAGCGGTGAACACGGCATCGGTTTCTCGAAAGCCCGTTTTCTCCACCTCGAGCTGTCCGCTTCCACCATCGCGCTGATGCGAAGACTCAAGCAGGCGTTTGATCCGCACGGTGTCTTGAACCCCGGAAAGATCTTTCCCGACGAAGAGGCGTAGGACACGTGCCACCGAACGCGGACTCTTCGCGGCGATTTCGACTGGTGGAGTTTGCTAGTCGAAATCGCCGCGCTCCAATCGGCGGACGAATGCGAGTAGCCGATCGATTCCCTCGCGTAGGCGGTCGCGCGAGGCGGCGTATGACATCCGCAGAAACCCCGGGGCGTCAAACGCTTCACCCGGGGTCACCGCGACGTGACCATGCGCGAGCAGCGCGGTCGCGAAGTCAGCAGAAGTGCGGATCGTATCTGGAGACAGAAACGCAGAGATGTCGGGAAACAGATAAAACGCACCAGCCGGACAGGTGCACTGCACTCTGGGCTCGGCACCGAGCCACTCGAGCACGGCGTCTCGCCGCCCCCTATATTCCTCGCGCATTTCCCGCACGCAACCGTGAGAGCCGTTCAACGCAGCAACCCCCGCTCGCTGGGTGATTGAAGAGACGTTTGAGGTGCAATGACTCTGGATGCTATTGCAGGCGGCGATGAGCGGGGCTGGTCCAACCGCCCACCCGCATCGCCACCCGGTCATGGCATAGCTCTTTGACAAACTTCCCACGACGACCCCGTGATTCGGGGCCGCATCCTGTAGCACGCGGGGCAAATTGTGCGAGACGTCATCATAAATGAGCTGTTCGTAGCACAGATCAATGACGACCCAGATGCTCTTCGCCGCTGCCTCTCGCGCCACGATCTCGAGGTCTGTCTCGTCGATGAGCCCGCCGGTGGGGTTTCCGGGAGAGTTGATCACGATCGCCGTCGTTCTGGGGGTCACTGCGTCAAGCAGCGTCCGAGCATGGACACGAAACCCGTCCTCGGGGTGGGTGCGGACCACGACGGGCGTCGCATCCGCGAGCAATACTTGATCGGTAATCGTGGGCCATCCCGGGGCGTGAGTCACGACCTCGTCGCCCGGACTCAGGACCGCCATCGCGACGTTGTAGAGCGCCTGCTTGCCACCCGCACTGACGATCGTGTTCGCGGGATCGAAGCGCACGTCATAGGCGTCGGAATAGCGCTGGCAAATGGCCGCCTTGAGTTCGGGGATCCCGGCGTTTGGCGTGTATTTGGTGAAGTTCTGCTCGATCGCAGCCACACCCGCTTGCTTGATGTGGGCAGGGGTCGGAAAGTCCGGTTCGCCGGCCCCGAGATCGACCACGTCGATCCCCGCCCGCTTCATACGGTCGGCCTCCTGGGCGACGCGTTGCGTCGCAGATGCGCCGACGCGGCGACTCCGCGTTGAAAACCGCGGCGTGAGCGCCGCGGTCTCGCCGGCGTTTAAAGAGGGCACAGTCATGGTTTCGGGCCACCAGCCCGCGCCGCCGCAGCGCGTGTTTTCGCCCGTAACTGGGTCCCGACAAACGTGGGTACCAAACCGTCGACAGAGCCTCCCAGAGCAGCGATTTCCTTCACGAGGTGCGAGCTGACATACGTATACGCCTCGGCTGGCATCATGAAGACCGTTTCGATGTTGACGTCGAGTCGGCGATTCATCAACGCCATCTGCATCTCGTATTCGAAGTCCGAGATCGCACGCAACCCACGGACAATCGCGTTGGCGCCACGATGTTTCACATAATCGACCAGGAGTCCCTGAAACGTGTCGATCTCGACATTTGGCCGATCGCGAAACACCTCTCGTGCGATGGTCACCCGCTCTTCAGCGGAGAACATTGGAGATTTCTTGCGATTGACGAGCACCGCCACGACGATGTGGTCAAAGAGTTTGGCCCCACGATGAATGATATCGACGTGGCCATTCGTCAGCGGGTCAAACGACCCGGGGTACACCGCTACACAGGGTTTTCGGGGCGGCACAGCGAAACCTCGTCACCGTCTGTCTCTTTGGCAACCGATGATCTTGTATTGCGAGACCGTAGAAAAAAATCCAACGCACTTTCTCCCGACGTCACTGTCTTCACGGCCTCGAGACCGAGCGGGACAAACTGCGGCCGCCGGATGCTTCGCTCGAACACAAGGAGCCCGTCAGCCTTCAGACGGGCGGCGACCGCCGACAATATCACATCGATTCCGTGATCATCATAGGGCGGGTCGAGTAGCACAAGGTCAAATGGCGTCACCATCGCGGGCAGGGCGACGGCGGCCGGGAGGGCGGCCGTCACCACGGTGCCATGCGAGCTAGCGCCGCAGTGCGCAAGGTTTTTGGTAATCAAGCTGGTCGCCCGCTTGTCGTCGTCGACAAAGATGACATGCGCCGCGCCGCGGCTAATGGCTTCGAGCCCGACCGCTCCCGTGCCGGCGCAGGCGTCAAGGACCCGTGCATCGTGCGGGCGGTCGCCGAGTATATTGAACAAGGTTTCCCGGAGCCGATCCGAGGTCGGGCGTAGTCCGTCCCAGCGTGGAGACCCGAGCCGCCGCCCTTTGAGTCGACCCGCAACGATTCTCATGCAGCCTAGCCCACTCCAACGAGTCCGAAGCGGTTCGGCCACGTCGCTCGTATTTTCTCGATGGCGGCATCGGTGGCGCTTCCCCCGGCCAGCCAGGCCAACGCAGCGCGACGCGCATCTACCATGATGGCGTGATCACGGACGAGCTGGCCCACGCGAAGCTCCGGCAGGCCGGATTGCCGTGTGCCAAAGAAGTCGCCAGGCCCACGCAGCTCGAGGTCCCGCTCGGCCAAAACGAATCCATCGGTCGTACTCGCGATCGCGTCTAGCCGGGCTCGGGCAATATCAGACAGTGGGTCCCGGTAGAGCAACAGGCAACATGACTCATGTCGCCCCCGCCCCACCCGCCCGCGCAACTGATGAAGTTGGGCGAGACCGAACCGTTCCGCGTGCTCAACCACCATGACCGATGCGTTCGGTACATCGACCCCCACCTCGACCACGGTCGTGGCGACCAGCACGTCCACCCGCCCGGCGACAAACGCGTGCATTATGGCGTCACGCTCAGCGGGTTTCAGCCGACCGTGCACGAGCGCGACGCGGTGATCACCAAACGGGTGAACCGCGAGCTGCTTGGCCATCTCTGTGGCGGCCTTGAGGTCGACCTTCTCAGACTCCTCGACCAGGGGATAGACGATATAGGCCTGACGCCCTTTCACCACGTCTCTCAGCACACACCGATGCACCTCGTCTCGACCGGCGTCGCGAGTCACTCTGGTTGTTACCGGTTGCCGCCCGGGGGGTAACTCGCGAATGACTGACGTATCGAGGTCGCCATACGCGGTCATCGCAAGGGTCCGCGGAATCGGCGTCGCCGTCATGACGAGAACATCCGGATCTTGCCCCCGCGCTCTTCCTTTTTCCCGCAGGGTTTCGCGTTGCACCACTCCAAACCGGTGCTGTTCGTCAATAATGATGAGTTGAAGGGCCTTGAAAGCAACCGCCGCCTGCACCAAAGCATGCGTCCCCACGACCAGCCGCGCCCGTCCGGTGGCCAACGCGTCGGCAACGTCTCGACGTTCTGCGGCCCCAAGCCGGCCCGTCAGCAACACCGGTGTAAAGCGAGACGGCTCGAGGAGGGTGGACAACGTCACGAAATGCTGCTCTGCCAACAGTTCCGTCGGCGACATCACGGCAACTTGCAACCCGTTCTCCATGACAACCAGCGCCGCGAGCAACGCGACGATGGTCTTGCCCGAGCCAACGTCTCCCTGCAGTAACCGGTTCATTGACCGGCTACTGCACAGATCATCGACGATCTCTTTGAGTGCGTGTTTCTGCGACCCCGTGAGCCGAAAGGGAAGGATCTCGAGGGCCACCCGTCGAATCCTGTCGTCCACGCGTATCGTGCACGGCTTCTGTCTCGCATTCGTCTCTCGACGCTTGACCGCCAGACCCAGTTGAAACGTAAAGAACTCCTCAAAGATAAGACGCCGCTGGGCGGGTGTCCGGAACTGATTCAACTTTTCGATCGAGCTGCCCCGTGGGGGGAAATGGCTGTCGATCAGCGCAGTTCGTCGGTCTGGGAGTCCGGCCTCCGCCAAGAGAGACGATGGGAGCGGCTCGTCAAGCAGTGCAGGGATTCGTCCCAGCGCGGCATGCAGAATGCGCCGCATCATCTTTGAGGTGACCGACCCTACGCGTTCGTAGACGGGGACGAGGCGACCGGTGTGAATCGATTCCGATTCGTCATGACTGCCCGCGTCTTGCCCAACGAGCTCGTATTGGGGGTTTGTCAGTTGGAGCGCGCCGGAAGGACCTCGGTCTACGGTGCCATACAGCACGACGCGCCGGTGCACCGCCAACACCTCTTTGAGAAACGACTGGTTGAAGAAAACGGCGCGGATCTGCCCGGACTGGTCTCGCAGGAGCAGCTCGAAGATCGAGAGGCCTCGACGCCGCGTTGGTCGTACACCGGAGCTCAAGACCTCTCCCGCGACGGAGATCGTCTCTCCCGGCTGTACTCCGCCGATTGGCTGAAAGCGTGACCGGTCCTCGTAGCGGACTGGCAGTCGCAGCAGCAGGTCCTCGAGCTCTTCCAGCCCGGCTGCTTTTAGCTCGCTGGCCCGCCGCGGACCGATGCCCTTGATGAACTGCAGCGGCGTATGGAGTGTGTCGGCTGACATACCGCAGACACGTTGTGAGGGGTTGATGGATAGGCCTACTGTATGACGATCGCGTGTCCCCGATCGATCGTGACGGAGGTCAAGCCGTATGGCAGCGGGAACGGTCGATTCACGTCGAAGCCATCCGGCAACGTCTCGGTACGCGAGTAGCTGGCCACCAACTCTCTGAGGACGGACAGTGGCACGGGTATTCCTCCCACGGAGACCGACTCCACGTTGAGTTGCCCTAGCCCGTTCTGGGCGTCGAACGTTCCCATGGCGACAACTGGCACCACCCCTCGCAAGTATCGCATCGGGTCAAACGGTCCTCGCGGAGTGGCGGCGCTGACTACGCCGAGGTCCACATCTGATTGAATTGTGATCTGCCCACCGTCGTCGAGCTGGACATGGGGCTGTGTCACCCCAACCGGTAACAGTGGAGCCGCCTGAAACTGAAGATACGCGTTGATCTCGTGCTCTTCGAGGACAACCGGCGTGTTGTCCTGGCGCTGACGCTGGTCGTTTGCTACCAGGGTCGCGATCTTCGCCTCTAGCGCCGATCCATCGGCAGGGCTCAGGTCAGACCCTGGCTGAGCTGTCGTCATCGCCACCACGAATACGGCCACCGCTGCGTAGAGAGCCACACGGCGAGTGTAACGCGCGCGCCTGTCTCCCGCCCAGCACGCACGCTGGTGTCCGAGACGTCGGATGACGTTAGCCTCCCGATGTCCGTGGCGCGCGCGTCCTCTTCGGTCGGGTCAGTGCGCACGTAGAAACGCGGTGACGTCGTCGGAGGTCGGGAGCCCGTCCTGTCCCCCGAGCATTCGACACTTGAGCGAAGCCACAGCGTTGGCATAGCGCCGCACTGCTGATCCACAGGGCCCGACCGACGTTTCCGAAACGGGCGGACGGCACCGTTTTTCGGATTGCCCCACTGGTCGTCCAACGAGAAACCGCCCGACGGGCCGCCCCACGACCACCCAGCATCGGCGGTGTGTGTCGGCGCTATGAGGATATTGATGTTCGCTTTTTGTTTGCATACAATGCATGCGTAGCCCGGCTCGGTGCCGGGCATGACGTCCACGGGAGGGTCGTTGCAACCACTCACCAAGCGGCAACGGGAGATTCTGGACTTCCTCAACGAGTTCATCCAAAAACGCGGGTATGCTCCGAGCTTGGAGGAGATCGGACGACGATTCGGCCTATCGTCCCTCGCCACGGTTCACAAGCACCTCACAAACCTCCAGGAAAAGGGGTGTATCAAACGCGCCTGGAACCGAAGCCGCTCGGTCGAGCTCGTGACAACGCGCAGCGGCACCCGGGCGGTCGATCTGCCGATGCTGGGGAACGTGGCGGCCGGCTCCCCGATTGAAGCCGTCGTGAGCGATGAGACGGTGGCCGTCCCCGAAGACTTAGTCGGCAAGCAGGATACCTACGCGCTGCGGGTGTGTGGCGATTCAATGATCGACGAACAGATCAGGGATGGCGACCTGGTGATCGTCGAAGACCGCAAGACCGCCCAAGACGGAGAGATGGTCATCGCGCTGCTGGGTGGCACGGACGTCACGCTCAAGAAGTTCTACCGAGACAACGGCCGCATTCGCCTCCAGCCAGCCAACCAGGCCCTCCAGCCGTTGATCGTGGACGCCGCCACGGTCCGAATCCAAGGGGTTGTCGTCGGCATCGTCCGCCGATACTGAGCGGCCATACCCCGCCGCGCACCGCCGGGACTCACACGCGCTGATTGACGCGGCTGGAGGCAACAGGAAAACTCTGTCACCGCGGCCAGCGCGTGTGACCGCACACCATCGATGCTGTAACGTAGGGCGGATGGTCGGCGGATTCCCGCGGCCGTATCGACGTGGAGATTCACGAGCACGAAGGGCCACCAGTAGATGAACGAACGAAAACAGGTCAACTTCACGATCGTGCCGGATGAGACCGGCGATGCGTCTCGCACATACGCAAATTTTTGCGCCATCTCTCATACGCCGTTCGATTTCACCCTGACATTCTGCGAAGTCCTACCGCCCTCTGAGAAAGACGTCCGGGAGGCCGAGGGCACGCGTGTGCTGGAGGCCCCGGTGAGGGCACGTATCGTCGTTCCCATGCAATTTGTGCCCAACCTCATCACAGCGCTTGAGGAACATCTGCGGGCGTTTAGTGATCAAGCAGGGAAAGTCGCGGTCAAAGCCGGCGCGGCGCCAACGCCATCGGACGGTGGGACACCGCCTGTCCACTAGCAACCCGTGGGCGGACGGCATCGCATGCAGATCGGGGGCTCTGCGAAGTCGCCGAGCACCGTTCGTAGAATCCTGGCGACCCTCCAAGAACAGCATCCAAACGCGTCTACAGAGCTGACCTTCGCGAACGCGTTTGAGCTATTGGTCGCCACTATTCTCTCCGCACAGTGCACTGATGCCAGAGTCAATGCGGTAACGCCTGCCCTCTTCGCCCGCTATCCCGACGCGCGGGCGCTCGCGAGCGCTCGGCGAGACACGATTGAATCCCTGATCCGTTCCACCGGATTCTTTCGCTCTAAAGCCAAGTCGTTGCAGGCGATGGCATCCGTGCTGGTGAATCGGCACCACGGAGCGGTGCCGGCGGATATGGCCGACTTGGCCAAGCTGCCCGGGGTCGGCCGCAAGACGGCCAACGTCGTGCTTGGTCACGCCATGGGCGTCGCCGGATTACCGGTCGACAGGCACGTGCTCCGAGTGGCGAATCGACTGGGACTCGCACTCGGGAGCGACCCCGTCGCCGTAGAGCACCAACTGTGTACGGCGCTGCCGGAGACGTCATGGGTCGTGGCGTCGGACACGCTGATCTTGCACGGTCGACGCGTATGCAAGCCAAGGCCTCTTTGTGACGACTGTGCGACACGGAAGACGTGCCCGTCGCGTATCTGACTCACCCGGGTCAAAACCGATGAAGGTCGCTCAGGCCAAACGCGGTCTGGGGCAGCACTTCCTCGAATCAGCCTGGGTGCGCCGCCTTGTCCAGGTCATCGCCCCGGCGCCGGACGACACCTTCCTCGAGGTCGGGCCCGGTCGCGGCGTTTTGACGTGTGCCCTGGCGGACGCGGGCGCGCGCGTGGTGGCCGTCGAACTCGACCGCGACCTCGTCGAGCACCTCGAGGCGAAGGTCCCAGCGCGAGTCACCGTCGTCCACGCAGACTTTCTGAACACACGGATAGAAGACCTGCCCGGATTCTCAGATCTACCTCCAGGGGGACTACGAGTCGCCGGGAACCTCCCCTACAACGTCGGATCGGCGATTCTCGTCAAGCTTCTGCGTTTTAGTCGCCACCACCCGTGCGCGCGGGACGCGGTGGTTATGCTCCAGCGAGAGGTCGCGGAACGCGTTACGGCTGATCCAGGCAGCCGTGACTGGGGTGCACTGGCGGTCGTCACGAGTCTCCACGCCGAAGCGCGAATGGCGATGACCGTCCCGGCCGGGGCATTCCGACCCATGCCAAAAGTGACGTCCGCCGTGGTGAACCTTCGCTTTAGGCCCTCCCCGATTGTCATCCGAGACCAGGAGATGTTCGACCGGCTTGTCCGGACGATCTTCACTCAGCGTCGAAAGACCGCCCTCAACGCCGCCCGTCGTTTTGTGACCGACGTGACCGTCGTGTCTCCCGAAGTCGTCTTTGCGCGGGCCGCGGTCGATCCGATGGTTCGCCCCGCCAAGCTCGGATTGCCGGAACTTGCGGCGTTGTCTGACGTTATCAGCTCCTCTCCGCGGCGCCGAGCGCCAGGGGCCGTGCTATGATTTATCGATCTTCCTCCCTTGCGGGCGTTTTCCGCCGCTCGCCGACTCAGCCGGGTCACAACGAATGACTCTGAGACACCGCCACCGTTCGGCACGTCGCTTCAGATGAACGCCGAGAAGACTCGACGCCCGACGCTTTCCGTCGTGCCGTTGGGCGGGCTCGGCGAGTTCGGGATGAACACGATGCTGGTGACCGCTGAATCGACATCGATCGTGATCGACGCGGGTGGCCTGTTTCCGGACCAGAGCGGATTTGGAGTGGACCTGCTTGTCCCGGACTTGACAGACATACGAGACAACGGGACGCGCGTCTCTGCACTCGTCCTCACTCACGGGCACGAAGACCATATCGGCGGAGTGCCATATCTGTGGGACCTGCTCGATGGTCCAGTGTATGGCACTCCGATGACTCTCGGCTTGCTCGAGCCAAAGCTCGCGGAACACGGCATCGATCCGGGTGCCCGACTCACGCCGATTGCCCCTGGCGACACCGTTCGGGTCGACAGTCTTGACGTCGAGTTCATCCATGTCACGCACAATCTGCCCGGCTGTGTTGCCATCGCCATCCATAGTGCCATCGGCACCGTGGTGCACACCGGTGACTACAAGTTTGACCCGATGCCACAAGGCGGTCGGCCGATCGATAGCCGTCGGTTGGGGGAGCTGGGGCGGGCAGGCGTCCTTGCCTTGTTTGGTGATTCTACGAATAGCGATCGCAGGGGCGTCACCGGGTCCGAGCAAGATGTCGCCCCAGCGTTTGAGAAAATATTCGCGCGCACCCGTGGCAAGATTCTCGTGACGACTTTCGCGTCAAGCCTCTACCGGATCCAACTGTTGGTGGACCTAGCGGTTAAGTCTGGGCGAAAGATCGCGGTCGTCGGCCGTGGACTGACTCAAAATACCGCCATCGCCGAACGCCTGGGCCATCTGACGATTCCTCCACACCTGAGGGTCGCGGAGGCGGATGTCGCCACCCTCGATCCGCGCACAATTCTCTGTCTTGTCACCGGTTCACAAGGTGAGCCGCGTGCGGCACTTTCCCGTATCGCCACTGACCAACATCGTCATATTCGCCTCGAGTCTGGGGATGTTGTGGTGTTTTCGGCGAGGGTCATTCCCGGGAACCAGCGGGCGATCGGGGCCCTGATGGACAATGCGACCCGTCGGGGCGCCGAAGTCGTCCACGAGGGCGACTCTCTTGTCCACGTCTCGGGTCACGCGAGCAGCGAAGAGCTCAAGCTGATGCTTTCCTTGATCAGGCCACGGCACTTCGTGCCGATACACGGAGAGTACCGCTGTCTCGCGCAGCATGCGCGCCTCGCCACCACTGCGATGCGAGGACACACAGAGGTGTTTTTACTGGAGAACGGCCATCCCCTGTGTTTTGATGCGGAGGGGGCGTGGCGAGGGGAGCCCGTGCGCACCGGGCGCGTTCCGATTGACCGGGACGGGATGGAAAAGGTTGCGAAACCCGTATTGCGGGACCGTCGTCGTCTCGCCTTGCATGGCGTTGTATTCGTTGTCATACCGGTGCAGTGCGTGGACGGAGTTCACAGAATGGTCAGAGATCCCGAAGTGGTGACCCGCGGGTTTACCGCTGACGCCAAACTCGACGCGATCCTCGAGGACCTGCCCGGAATCGTGCATACCGTTGTGGAAAAGAGCCGACCGATCCATCCTGCGGATCTCGCCACCATCGAAGAACGACTCCGAGCCGAAATCCAAGGGTTTCTCCGCCGGCGCTCCGGGCAGCGCCCGCTGGTGGTACCAGTCATCACGGAGGTGTGAGTGTCAGGAGCGACCGTGTCCCGTCGGGTGAGTGAGTTTTCGGGCGTTGCACTCTTCGCGGTGGCACTCGTGTGGCTGATCGCGCTTGCGACATACGACCCAGCGGATGCCGTGTGGTACTTCAACACGGGAGGATATGCGCCGCCGGCGAACTTCGTGGGACCGGTTGGAGCATTTCTCGCCGAGGCCTCCTTTCAAGTGTCCGGCTATGCGTCCTATCTATTTCCAGTCCTCCTCGTCGTGCTGGGCTGGCACTGTTTTTGGTGCCTTCGTATCGACGCCGCGTATACAAAAGTCGTCGGACTGTTCTTGCTTTTTACCTGCGTCGCGATGTTCATGAGCCTCGCGCTTGGCGAATTCGACGGCAACGAGTCGACGTTCCGTGCGGGCGGATATCTTGGACAGTGGCTGGCGGGAACACTGGCCGCATATCTCAATCGGACGGGTTCGATCATCGTCATTCTGACGGTGCTTTTCTTGTCCGTGATTCTGTCGACCCAGTTTTCATTTGGCCGACTGTTCGAACAGCTTGGCCAACACGCGGATCGAGGGGCGCGCAGCGGCGTCGAGCGGTCGCGAAAGTGGTGGTCAGAATGGCGTAGGGAGCGACAACGTCAGGGAGTCCTTAAAAAGCATCTCGCACGCACCGGCGCCTCCAGCGCGCGCACTGAAGTCTTAGCCCGGAGCCATATCCCGGCGAGCGCGAGGAAAGCCAGCGTCGGACGAAAACCTCCCAACGCCGACGGCGCCGACCACGCTGGCTCGGCCGACGTACGCCCCCCACGCGCTGCCAGTTTCGAGCCGGTGCTGCCCTTGCCGGATCCAGCAGACAAGCCACCGGCAGCGCGTCGCACCGGGGCGTTCACGCTACCGCCGGCGGCCCTTCTGGACTCGCCAAAGCCGAGCCACAAGGTTAACGAACGCGTTGTGATGGAGAACGCAAAGACACTCGAGGCAAAATGCTCGGAGTTTTCGGTCGAAGGCTCGGTGGTGCAGATTCATCCGGGTCCGGTCGTCACGACGTTCGAGTTCAAGCCCGAGGCCGGTGTCAAATACAGCAAAGTGACGGGGCTCTCGGACGATCTCTGTCTCGCGATGCGCGCCGAATCGGTACTCATCGAGCGGATCCCCGGTAAGTCAACGGTTGGCATCCAGATCCCAAATAAGAATCGCGACGAGATTTCGCTGCGGGAGCTCCTCGGGTCCGAGACCTACCAACGTTCGGCGTCAAAGCTCACATTGGCGCTGGGCAGGACGATTCACGGCGAGCCACTCGTGGCGGACCTTGCCAAGATGCCCCATCTCCTCATCGCTGGCTCCACCGGCACCGGTAAATCGGTGGGTATGAACGCGATGCTGACGAGCATCCTGTATCGGGCGACGCCAGACGATGTGCGCCTCATTATGATCGACCCCAAACGCTTAGAGCTGGGAATGTATGAAGAGATTCCACATCTCCTTACCCCGGTCGTCGTCGAACCGCGAAAAGCTGCCAACGCACTGAAGTGGGCGGTTCGCGAAATGGAAGACCGTTACAAGCGGCTGGCGGCCGAGGGCGTCCGGAACATCGACCAGTTCAATCGAAATGTGGGTCTCAAGCTGCAAGAGGAGGCCGCATCGGGCAAGAAACCCAGGTCGAAGGCACCCTCCGACCCGGCGGAGGAGGACGGCGAGGAGCTGCGACCGCTCCCGCACGTGGTGCTCGCCATCGATGAGCTGGCCGATCTGATGATGGTCGCCCGCAACGAGGTCGAACAGTCGATCGCGCGTCTTGCACAGATGGCCCGGGCGGTTGGCATTCATCTGATACTGGCAACCCAGCGACCGTCTGTCGACGTCATTACCGGCCTTATCAAGGCGAATTTGCCATCACGCATCGCGTTTCGGGTTTCTTCGAAGGTAGATTCGCGGACGATTCTTGACGCGAATGGGGCCGAGCAGCTGCTTGGAAAAGGGGACATGCTCTACTTGCCTCCGGCCTCCGCGCGCTGTATTCGGCTTCACGGTCCATATATCTCTGAGCAGGAAACAGCCCGTTTGGCCAGTTTTCTCCGGAAACAAGGAAAGCCGGGCTACGACGACACAATCACCGCTGACGAGAAAAGCGTCGACGCCGTCGAGTTCGAACGGGACGATCTGTATGACCAGGCCGCTCGGATTGTCGTCGGTAACGGACAGGCCTCGATCTCCTACCTGCAGCGACGTCTACGCATAGGCTTTAGCCGTGCGGCACGACTTGTCGATATGATGGAGGCCGATGGTTTGGTCTCGGCAGGCGCGACCGGTAAACCGCGTGAGGTCCTGGTCAAGCCCGACTACTTCGAAGAGGTCGACCTCCAACCGCGTTAAAGTCCACAACGCAACCGGCCGATATAAGTAACGCGACGTTTGCGATATGCAGACGGCCTGAAGAACTCTTGACTCAACAACCCATGTATCAATCTGTAGGTGTCTGTGCCTAGCGCGACCGGAGCTTCCACCGTGGGTTCGTCCGTGCGTATCCTCGCCATCGCAACTCTGGTTCTGACGGGTCCCTCTGCACCATGGGAGGCGTGGGGTGCCGCCGATACGGCCGAGCGTCTCTATGCCACCGCATTGGCCGATGAGCGGCGGCTACGTCAGCCCGGCAGTCAACCCGGTCTGCTCACCCTCCGTGCCACCGTCTCCGACTATGAAACGGTTGTCACACGGTTTCCCGCCAGCGCGTTCGCCGAGCACGCGCTTTGGCAGGCGGCTGGGCTGGCGATGTACGCCTACGACCTGTATCGCGAGCTGCCTGACCAAGACACTACGCGCCGGTTTCTCACGAGTCTGGGCGCGAACTATCCCGAGGGCAGATTTTCGTCTCGCGTTACCGAGGAGCTCCGTCAGCTCGATATCTTGGCGGATGTGGCGTTGGTCAAGACGGTCCAGAGAGAAGCCGACGGAGATGCCGCCCGGGTCACGATCACACTTGATCGTGAGGTGAGTTTTGACGCGCATGAGCTGGCAGACCCGGCGGTCTTCTACATTGACCTGCACTGGACGCATCCATCCGTCTCACTGCGAGATACGTCGCTCGACTTCGGAGACGATTTTGTCGTTCCGTCCATTCGGACGGGACGGTACCCGGGACATCTCACCCGGGTGGTGCTCGATACCGCCGAGGCTGACGAATGTCTGGTCGACCACGCCGACGAGCCATTTCGCATCTTGATCGAGTGCGATGCTTCTCGGGTGGTCCGGGACCGAACTGATACGCCATCGGACGGACGGCCACGCGCGACGGCGCGGTTTGTGGGCGCGGCCTTTGGGGCAGCGGTTGCGCCGCCTGCACCCGCCGACGGGGCGACGCTGACGGTCGCGGAGCCGTCGCTCACGACGCCCACGCGACTGCGCCCTATTCCCGGGCGCGCTGGCGGTCCAGAGCCGACTCGGGCGAGACGTTATTCGCTCGCCCGTCAGCTGGGGTTGGGCGTGTCGCGGGTTGTGATCGACCCTGGTCATGGCGGGCGCGATCCGGGCGCCCGGGCTGCCACGCTGAAGGAGTCCGACGTCGTGCTCGATATCGCAAAGCGTCTAGAGCGACGACTCCGCAATCTCGACCCACCTATCGATGTCGTCTTGACACGCCGGGACGATACATACATACCGCTCGAAGCACGTGCGATGGTGGCGAACCGGGCGGACGCTGACCTGTTTGTGTCAATCCACGCAAACGCCAGCGACAAGCCCTCGGTGCGAGGGATCGCAACCTATTTACTGAATTTTACGACCGACACGCAGGCCGAAGCGACGGCCTCTCGGGAGAACGTTTCGGGACGGCGCACCATGGCAAATCTGGATGAACTGCTCGAGGCCATCGCAGTGGACAGCAAGGTGGACGAATCCCGCGCCCTCGCCCGCACCGTGCAGACAGCGATGGTGCGCTCGTTGCGGGTGGCCGACCCTGACATTCCGGACCTTGGTGTCAAGGAAGCCCCTTTTATCGTGTTGATCGGGGCTCGCATGCCGAGTATTTTGACGGAAGTATCATTCCTGACGAACGGCCAGGACGCGGCGTTGCTCGAGACCAACACGTATCGCGAACGGATTGCGGGCGCCCTCTTCGAAGGCATCTGGCGTTACCGTCGGGAACTGAGTGGATCCAGGAGCCCGCTCGTGGCCGAGGCCGGCGGGTTTTGAGCGTTCGGCAGAGTCCAAGCAAGCAACACCGGACCATCGGGTGACTCAGAGTCCAAGCCGCGTCGCGTCGGTCGTATTCTCTGCAGACTGAGCACCGCGCCGCAATCGTCGCACGCCGATGAGGACACCGGCGAGAGCCACCCCGCAGACCACCGCCACCGCCGCCACACCCAGTACAACCGATCCGGCCCCGAGCAGCACGTCCGCAGTTGTCGTTTGTGCGGAGAGCTCACCTACCGTCTCGTAGATGGTAATGGGCTGGTTCGTAGATTGTGCGATCACGCGTTCACCCTTCCATCTTGACCCACCCGCCGACGTCGGAGCACGCGAGCTCCGTCAACGTGCGCACCATCACGCCGGTTGCTCCTTTGGCGTGGTCGCGGCCAGTTTTCTCCGCCCATGCGGTCCCGGCGATGTCCAGGTGAGCCCACGGGATGTCACCAGTGAACGCTTGCAGAAAGGACGCCGCCGTACTTGCGCCCGCGGGTCGCCCCCCCACGTTCGCCAGGTCCGCGGTCTCCGATTTGAGTTGCTCGCGATATTCGTCATACAGAGGCAATGGCCACAGACGCTCACCGGTGCGAGCGCCCGCGGCTCGTACTGATTCCACCCACGGGTCTGGTGTGCCAAACAACCCGCTGGCGGCATTACCGAGCGCGACGACGCAGCTGCCCGTGAGCGTGGCCACATCGACCAGGTGGGTGGCCCCTTGCTTGCGGGCGTACCAAAGCGCGTCTGCCAGAATCAGACGCCCTTCCGCGTCGGTGTTGAGCACTTCGACGGTGGTTCCAGCCGCGCTTGTGAGAACGTCGCCAGGCCGGGTGGCTCGTCCGCCGGGCATATTCTCGACCATCGGCACGACCCCTAGACACCGCACCGGTGGCCGGAGCTGTCCAATCGCCCCCATGGCACCCACCACGGCCGCGCCGCCGGCCATGTCGTGTTTCATTCGCGCCATTCCGTCGTTGGGTTTGATCGAAATCCCTCCGCTGTCAAACGTGACACCCTTCCCCACCAGACCGAGGACCGGCCCGGCTTGGGGTGCGTCAGGTGTGTACTCCATGACGAGCAGTTGAGCCGGCTGCGGACTCCCCTGTGAAACGCCAAGAATGAGCCCCATTCCTAACTCTCTAATCTCGTCCTCGCCCAGAATGGAAACCCCGACGCCATATTCTCGGACCAGCGACGCCGACTGTTCCGCAAACGCCACTGGACCCAGTGTGTTGGCGGGGTCGTTGGCGAGCTCACGCGCCAGGTTGGCGGCCGTGCCGATCACCGCGCCTTTGTCTGCCGCCCTTGTGGCTGTCTCGGTGTGAGCAGACTCGACACAGAGGTGACAGGACTCGAGCAGCGGTGTGTCCGACGCGCCGGAGTGGTCGGTCTTGTAACGGCGATCCTCAAAGCCACCAAACAGCGTACCTTCCACCACCGCTTGGCAAGTCTCGGCGAGCGGTAGGCCTCCCTCCGTGGGCCGGATCATCACCGCAATGTGACGGACTCGCCGTCGCCGAACGGCGACGGCCATCGTCGCGAACGCTGTTCGAAGCCGGCCGGAGGATTGATCAGTGGCGGCGCCCACGCCGACTAGAGCCACCCGGGACGGCCGCCACTCCGCGTTCAACGGCGTGATAAACAATTCGCCGGGGTCTGGCTTGAACTCGCCCCGGTTTCGCGCGTCCGCGATCTGGCCTCCTGTGGCGGCGTCGAGTTCGGGCAGGTCTGAGAGATCGTCGCCGACAGCCACCGGCACAACCAGAAGGTCCGTGGATATGTCAGACGGTCGGTCCGAAATCACACGGACGGTAGGCTCGATACGTGTCGGCGTCATGGGCGGCATTATACGTGGGGTCGGACTCGGGGTTGTCGGTATCGGGTGCGGTTCGGCACGCTGCCGCGGGGAAGACGGCTGCTACAATTGAAGCTGGCAAGAGCAAGGACAAACTACGATGATGATGATGACAATAAAGACGATCAGGATGGCTCACCATACTCGACCCCTTGGGGCAACGCTTGGCCTTGCGCTCCTCGTGATACTCCTAAACTCGGGCGACATCGCAGGCCGTGCCCCTGAAGAACCCGACCTGCGCCTCCGGTCAACCCCCAGGGTCGCATTTGCGCCGGCCGAAGTGCTCTTCGTGGCTGAGCTCCGCGGTGGCGACGATGATTATCGCGACCTATATTGCGTGACGGTCGAATGGGACTGGGACGATGAAACGCATTCAGAATCCACGCCCGACTGTGATCCATACGAGCCCGGTGTTAGCAAAATCAGGCGCCGCTACTCCACGCGTCACAGATTCGACTATGGGGGTCGGTATCAGGTGCGGATTCACCTCAAACAGAGAGACGACGTGGTCGCGTCCGCGAGCACGTCCGTCGAAATTCGCGGCAACGCGTTTCGCCGCTAGCAGCCCGTAAATGGACTCCTCCCTACGTTCTAGGCCGATGACCGGTTAGCCATCTGGCTGGCCTTCATTCAGTCGAGGGGCGTGAGTTCTTCGACCTGCCTCACCTCGGTCGACGCCCCAGTGTCGCCTCGGCAACAGCCAGTTCGACTCGGGTCACGCCGGCTCGGCAAAAACGGTATGCGCCAAACCAGTCGGATAGCGAGCCGGCCATCGTCGTGCGGCTTGGCGTCACGATTACGCAAAGATCATCTCCCGGCCCTGCCTCCGCAATATCGATCGATGACGGCATGGGGGCTGTGGTCGGGTGCGAATGATAGGCGCCAACGACGCGTCTGCCGACCGCGCGGGCAGAACGGATCGCGGCAAAGTGCGCAATCGGGTCAACCTGAAACCGCGTCGGGCTCGCCTTGAGATTCCGCGCGGCGAACGCGGACTCGATCCGATGCTCGGACCCGATCAACAGTCCGCAACATTCGTTGGGGAGGGTTGTTTGCGCGTGACACAGGATAACGTCGATCGTTGCCCGCCCGATCCAAACGACACCTGCCTCGGTCGCATCCACGGCTCGCTACGAGTGAACTGTCCACTACTCCTTCGGCCGTCTCGGAACGTATTCCGAGAGGACAGCACGCCAGCCAGCCGCAGAGTCAAAAACCCGATCGATGGCCTCGTCTCCGCCGAGGCCATCGCGCAAGAGCTCGAGCTCTTCGATTAAACGGTTCAGCGCCGCGTGGATCTCTTGGGTGTTCGTGGCGCAGATGTCTCGCCAGATCGTCGCCGGGCTCGACGCAAGACGTGTAGTATCCGCCAATCCACGGCCGCTGAGAGCGAGACCGGACGCCCCCACGGCTTCCCCCACCACGTGCATCAGCGCCGACGCGGCGAGCTGCGGCATGTGCGACAGGAAGGCCAGCTGTCTATCGTGCTCGCCCGCGGTCATCACGTGAGGTATTGCGCCGAGACGGGTCACAAATGTGTGCAGCCTACCGAGGGCGTCTCCCGTCGAATCGTCCGCGGGCGTAAAAATCCACGGACGACCTTGAAAAAGATCCGGGCGCGCGTGCTCGATCCCCCCCCGTGGCGCGCCGCCGAGCGGATGACCGCCCACAAAGGTTAGCCGCGGCGGCAGCTGTCGCGCGCGCTCGACAACCGCTCGTTTCGTGCTCCCGACATCGGTCACCACGGCCGTGCCGACAACGGAATCTTCGAGTTTCACCAACAGACGAAGGTTCTCCTCTACCGGCGCGGCCAGAATCACCAGATCGGCTTCTGCCATCACGACCGGATCGTCAGCGGCCACATCGATCGCGTGAAGCACCATGGCCCGCTCGAGTACGTCCTTGTCGTCGACGCCTATCACCAGGCTGGACGGCCATATCTGGCGGACAGCCAACGCGATGGAGCCGCCGATCAGACCGAGCCCAACGATTCCCACCTTGTCGAAGATCGGAGGGGAGTCATCACCCTGGCCTGGCTGGATGACCGGAAGTTGCCGCCCCCCTACTGGGTCCGACACGACACTAGCTCCCCCAAGCGCGGCGCGGCATGGTATCCACACATACGCTTCGTCCGATCGCCGGCGCGATAATGCGAATCTCGGACATCAGCCGTGCGAACTGCTCCGGGAAGAGTGACTGTGCCCCATCGCTCAGCGCATGGTCGGG
The DNA here is from genome assembly GCA_963579735.1 of Vicinamibacteria bacterium. Lineage (GTDB taxonomy): Bacteria > Acidobacteriota > Vicinamibacteria > Vicinamibacterales > UBA8438 > CAUZIB01. The sequence goes on from CAUZIB010000014.1 coordinate 64,034, forward strand.
GTCGGGATGAACCTCGATGGCCAACCCATCGGCCCCGGCCGCGACCGCGGCTCTGGCCATCGGCGCGACTTTGTCGCGGATTCCGATTCCATGACTCGGGTCGCCAATAATCGGGAGGTGACTCAGCTTGTGAATGACCGGAATCGCCGAGATGTCCATTGTGTTTCGGGTATACGTTTCAAAAGTGCGGATCCCACGCTCGCACAGGACGACATTGCTGTTGCCACCCGAGAGGATGTACTCCGCCGACAACAACCATTCCTCGATCGTGGCGGAGATGCCGCGCTTCAGAAGAATCGGAGTGCGAATGGTCCCAAGCTCACGCAACAGCGTGTAGTTCTGCATGTTCCGGGCGCCGACTTGGAGCATGTCGGCGTATGTGTCCAACAGAGCAATCTGACTACCATCCATCACCTCGGAGACGACCTGCAGATGATGTCGATCCGCCGCCGCGCGCATGAAGCGCAGACCATCCTCGCCGAGTCCCTGGAAGCTATACGGAGAGCTCCGTGGCTTGAACGCGCCACCCCGGAGGATCTTTGCGCCGGATTGGCTCACCGCGGCGGCTGCCGCTTCGATCTGCTCTTCGGTCTCCACCGAACACGGTCCGGCGATGACAACGACTTCATCACCGCCGATACGGACGTCTCCGACTGAGACGATCGTCTTTTCCGGCTTGTACGTGCGACTCGCGAGCTTGTAGGGCTCGGTGATTCTCAGCACTTCGTGCACGCCGTCCATGACTTCCAGTAATCGGGTGTCAAACCCGCGCTGACCACCTACGGCGCCCAGCACCGTCTTGAGTGCCCCTGTCGACCGGTGCACATCGAAGCCCTTGGTATCCAACGTCGCGATGACGTGCTGGATCTGGTCCTCCGATGCCCGCTCTTCCATCACCACCACCATGGCCTGCTGCCTCCATCGTCCCGAGGTCGTCTGACCTCGTCCCGAGCCCCGCTTCTGCCCACTATGCCAATGCCCACCCGCAACGGTGCTCACTTTTCGGCGAACCGTTCCAGACGCCGATTCTCGTCGATGATTCGCTCGAACAACCGGGTAATAGCGGCCGCTTCCAGGGGGCCATCATTCGCCTGCCTGGCATGTTCGAGCACCTCGACCTCCCGACCCGGCTGATAGGTCTCCAGCCCCACACTGTCTTTGAGCCGGCCTATCCCCAATGCGCACGTCGCCCGTTGGTTCAGCAAAAGGACAATCTGGATGTCAAGCGAATCGATTTCATCGCGTAGCGCCTTCATCCGTTCGCCCACGTCGACCGGTATCTGCTCTCCGCCGGCTGCTCTATTTGTGGATTTGCTCATGGGTCTAGGTCAGAGCCACTCTCGCCCTTCAGCCAGTGAACATACCGAGTCACGTCGCCAGCGAGGTCGGCACTGTCGGCGGCCCGGGCGACGGTGTTGACCAGAGCGCTCCCAACCACCACGGCGTCCGCCCACCGACCAACCTCGGCGACGTGCTCCGGCCGAGAGATCCCGAATCCCAAAGCGATTGGCAATGAGGTGACCTGACGAATACGCTCGACCATCGCCTGCGCGCCGTCGGCCACCGTGTCGCGCTCACCGGTGACCCCCAACCGAGAGATCGCATACAAGAAGCCTTGTCCAAGCTCGGCCGCCCGCCGCAGCCGGGCATCGGTGGTGGTCGGACTCAGCAGAAAAATCGGGGCAATCCCCACTGCGGCGGCCTCATCCCGAAGCCCCTCTGACTCCTCGATTGGAAGATCCAAAACCAGCACGCCGTCCACACCGGCCTCGGCCGCCTTCTGCATGAAGAAGCTCAGCCCCATGGCGAGTATCGGGTTTGCGTAGGAAAAGACGACAATGCCGGCGCTCACCGACGGTCGGAGCTCGGCGATCATCTCCAGAGTCGAGGTCAAGGTCGTCCCGTTGGCCAACGCGCGTTCTGACGCGCGTTGTATCGCGGGACCATCCGCCATCGGGTCAGAGAACGGTACCCCAACCTCAAGAATGTCGGCACCCGCCCCATCAAGCGCGCGGAGTACCGTAGCCGACCGTGCCCGGTCTGGGTCACCCGCCGTCACATAGGCGACGAAGGCGGTGTGCCCCTGGGCTTTCAGTCGCTGGAAGATTTTGTCAAGACGAGACATTCGGGCAGTATCCTCACAGTCGTCTGCTTCCGAGTTCAACAGGGGGCGTGGTTCCAGCGGCTCTTCAACCGCCACTAGTCTTCAAGTCCGCGACCCTCAATCGCCGGAACATCTTTGTCTCCTCGTCCCGAGAGATTCACGAGCACAAGCCGGTCGCGTGGCATCCCGGCGGCCAAGGTCCGCGCATACGCGACCGCGTGAGACGATTCCAGCGCCGGGAGAATCCCCTCAAGTCGACAGAGCGTTCGAAACGCCGCGAGCGCATCGTCGTCCGAGACGCTCGTGTACTCGGCGCGACCAAGATCCCTCAACCAGGCGTGTTCCGGACCAACCGCAGCGTAGTCGAGACCAGCGGAGATCGAGTGCGTGCTCTCAATATTCCCGTGGATATCCTGTAGCACAAAGCTCCGTGTCCCTTGCAGCACGCCGGCCGTACCGGTCGCAAAACGAGCGGCGTGTCGGCCGGAAACGAGCGACTCCCCCCCGGCCTCGACGCCGATGAGCCGTATCGCTTTGTCCTCGAGAAAGCCGTCAAAGATGCCCAGGGCGTTGCTCCCGCCGCCGACACATGCGACGACGGCGTCGGGGAGGCGCCCCCCCACTCGTATCACCTGCTCGCGCGCCTCCCGACCAATGATCGATTGGAATTCACGCACCATGAGCGGATAGGGATGGGGCCCGAGGACCGACCCGAGCAAATAGTAGGTGTCCTCGACATTGGTGACCCAATCCCGCATTGCCTCGTTGATCGCGTCCTTGAGAGTCCGGCTCCCGGAATCAACCCCGGTGACGGTGGCCCCCAACAGCCGCATACGAAACACGTTCGGCGCCTGACGCCGCATGTCTTCGGTCCCCATGTAGACCTGGCACGCCAGACCGAGCAAGGCGCAGACGGTAGCTGTGGCCACCCCATGCTGGCCAGCCCCCGTCTCGGCCACGATGCGGCGCTTGCCCATACGCTGCGCCAACAAACCTTGGCCGAGAGCATTGTTGATCTTGTGCGCTCCCGTATGCGCCAAATCCTCGCGCTTGAGCAAAATCCGCGCGCCGCCAGCTTCGGCCGCCAACTGCACCGCCTCATACACCGGTGTAGGTCGGCCGACGTAGTGCTCGAGCAAACGGGTCAGCTCCGTCACAAACGCCGGGTCTTGTCGCGCGTCCTCATATGCGCGTCCCAACTGCTCCACAGGCTCGACCAGCGTCTCCGGCACAAACATCCCGCCATAGTTGCCAAAGTAACCACGCCTGTCCGGGTCGCGTCGTCCAAAGACCAGTGTGGCAGGTCGCATCCCAGTCATAGGTTGTCTACCGCGGCAAAGAGTCCGCGCAGCAGCTCTGGGTCTTTCACTCCGGGTGCGGCTTCCACCCCCGACGAGAGGTCGACGCCGTAGGGGCAGACCCTGACCACCGCTGCCTCGACATTGGTCGGCGTCAGTCCCCCCGCCAAGAACACCCGGCGTCGGCTCGCCACGGTTGCGGCGAGGTCCCAGTTCACGACGCGCCCGGTTCCGCCCCGATGCACCGGGTCATGGACGTCAAGCAACACCGTCACCCGGTCGGGCCACCCGAGTGCGGCCTCCACGCTCTCGGGACCATCGACCGACACGGCCTTCACGACCAGACACGGCAACGCGTCGCACAACTGGACCGTTTCATCGCCGTGCAATTGCACGGCCGACAACCCCGCTTCAACCATCGTCTCTCGTACCTCCTCCTGATCCGGATTGACGAACACGCCAATCCGTGACACATGCCGCGGCAAGGTGCGGGTGATCGCGCTCGCTTGCGCCGGTGTGACATACCGCGGACTCTTTGACCAGAACACGAATCCAACCGCCGATGCGCCCAGTTCGCACGCCAGCGCGGCATCGACCGCCCGGGTCATTCCGCACACCTTGACCTTGACCTTCCGCGTTCGGGTCATCCGCGTGCACCGGCCCACGCGCTGGCACTCAGCCGAGTCGCGTGAGTGACTCGACCGGCGTCGGACAGCAGTGCCCGGAGCGCATCGCCTGGCTCAGTGGCCGTCACGAGCGCCTCGCCGATAAGAAACGCGTCATACCCCGCCTCGCGCAGTGCCGTCACGTCCTCGCTCCGATGCAGCCCGCTCTCGGCAACCGCGACAACGCCCTCGGGAATCTGGTCGATGAGCGACACCGACGCGTCCACATCGACCTCGAGGGTCCGCAGATTTCGATTATTGACCCCCACCATCGTTGCTCCGGCCGCTAACGCTCGGTCGAGCTCGAGCCGGTCGTGCACTTCAACCAACACGGCCAGCCCTAGCGCCGTCGCGTGCCGCCGGAGATCTCGGAGCATCGCATCATTCAGCGCGGCCACGATCAGCAGGATGGCGTCGGCGCCTGCCGCCCGCGCCTCGACCACCTGATAGGTGTGTACGATGAAGTCCTTCCGGAGGAGCGGCACGGCGACCTGCTGGCGGACCTCTTCAAGATGTGCGAGCGCGCCGTCAAAAAACGCGGGCTCCGTTAGGACCGAGATCGCGGCAGCCCCGGCGGCTTCGTAGGAGCGAGCGATGGCGACCGGGTCATACCGGTCTCGTAAGACGCCTCGTGAGGGTGAACGGCGCTTGCACTCGGCGATAATCTGGATGCCGTCGGGTGACACGAGGCCATCCTCAAACGCCGTTCCGCGTGGCTCGCGGCGAGCCGCTACATGTTCCACCTCTTCGATTGGACGGCGCTCCTGGGCTCCCGCCACGGCCCGTCTGGTAGCCGCCACAATGGCTTCGAGCAGATCTGGCGCACTCATGCCGGATCCTGTGTCGTGGCTCGCGCGAGCGCGTCGAGTGTCTCGGCGGCCCGCCCCTCTTCAAGAACGGCACTTGCGAGGTCGACGCCTTCGGACAGCGACGCGACGCGCTCCGACACATACAAACCAGCCGCGGCGTTGACCACGACAAAGTCGCGCGCGGGACCATCGGCCCCCGCCAACACCTCCCGCGCCACGGCAATACTTTCTTCCCGACTCGTCACCCGCAGCGCATCAAGCGTTGCCACGTTGACACCAAAGTCGGAGGGATGGATGTAGAAGGTCCGCACCGTGTCCTGACGCCATTCGGCGACTTTCGTATATCCGGTCGTCGATACCTCATCCAACCCTTCGGCGCCATGGACGACCCAGGCCCGTCTCGAACCGAGACGCCCGAGCGCGCGAGCGAGCAGATCGGTATGCTCTGGGCGGGGCACCCCCACTATCTGCGAGCGCGCCCCGGCCGGATTTGTCAGCGGTCCCAACAGGTTGAACACGGTGCGAACGCCGAGATCACGTCGGGCCTCAACCGCGTACCGCATAGCCGGATGAAACGTCGGCGCAAAAAAGAACGCGATACCCGTGTCACGTAGACACGCCTCAACCGTCGCCGGTGGACTGGCGATGGTGACCCCCAGGGCTTCGAACAGATCCGCGCTCCCACAGGTGCTGGAGACGGAGCGATTGCCATGCTTGGCCACCCGGACGCCAGACGCGGCCACGACCAATGCCGCGAGCGACGAGACATTGAATGTCTGCAGACGATCGCCGCCGGTTCCACAGGTGTCGAAAACGTCGTCAAATGTTTGGGACAGCTGGATGGCGCGGCTCCGCATCGTACGGGCAAACCCGACAACCTCCTCGGGCCGTTCACCCTTCATCGAGAGTCCGATCAGCATCCCGGCGATCTGAGCCGGCGCCGCTCGCCCCTCCATGATCTCAGCCATGGCGGCGGCGGCCTCGGCCTCGGTCAGGTCTTGACGACGGCGGAGCTTCTCGATCAGGTCAGCAAACATTGCATCACCGACGTCTACGCCGCCCCCTCGAGAAAATTCCGAAGCAAGTCATGGCCAACGGTGGTCAGCACGCTTTCCGGATGAAACTGGACACCGTTGACCGGCCAAGACCGATGACGGATCCCCATGATGGTCAGGCCATCTGCGGTTCGTGCGGTCACCTCAAGATCAGGAGGAATGGCGTCCGAGTCGACAGTCAAGGAGTGATAGCGGGCCGCCGTGAACGGAGACGCCACGCCGGAAAAGATGCCACGACCATTGTGCTCGACCT
>CAUZIB010000015.1:0-68699 GCA_963579735.1 Vicinamibacteria bacterium
AACTGCTGTGCCGTCCGAACGTCGGCGGGTGTCCGCGTGAGCCAGCCAAGCGCCTCGCCCATCCGACAGATTCCAGGACCGGCTGGCGTTCTCGAAGCCCTCGTCGAAGCGCCGACCGCTGATGCCCCACGCGCGGCGGTTGTGGTGGGCCATCCCCACCCACAGCACGGCGGAACGATGCACAATAAGGTTGTCTATCGGACCGCCAAAGCCTTGCGCCAGCTCGGGTGCGCGGTAGCGCGTTTCAACTTCCGCGGCGTCGGCAGAAGCGAAGGTTCATTTGACGAGGGACGCGGGGAAACGGATGACTTCAGCGCCACCCTGGGCTGGATGGCTGAGCGCTACCCCGAGACCCCTTTGTGGACCGCCGGATTTTCCTTTGGCGCGTGGATCGCTTTGAATGTCGGCGCCGCCGACACCCGCGTGAGCCTATTGCTTGGCATCGCACCGCCGACCAGCCGGGAGTTCGACGCGTTTCGCCAAAGCGCGAAACCGAAGTTCCTTATCCACGGCGAGGGGGATGACGTCGTGCCGGTGCAAGATATTCGAAAACTCTACGGGCAGCTCGAGGAGCCAAAGGACCTCGTAGTCATCGACGCCGCCAACCATCTATTCGACGGGCGGGTATCAGAAGTGGGCGACGCCATTGTCGATCTGCTGGGAGATTACACGGCATGAGAGACGCAGTAATCGCGTCAGCGGTACGAACTCCGGCCGGGAAGGCGCCCAAGGGCGCGCTTTGTCACACCCGCCCGGACGAGATGGCGGCCGTCACTATTGCGGAGGCGCTACGCCGAGCGCCAGGAATCGACCCGTCAGAGGTCGACGACGTCATCTTGGGCTGTGCGATGCCGGAGGCGGAACAGGGTCTCAACGTCGCACGGATCGCCAGTTTACGCGCCGGGCTCCCGGTCGAAAGCTCGGCCGTCACTATCAACCGTTTTTGCTCTTCTGGACTACAAGCGATCGCGTTTGGGGCAGAACGGATCATGTGCGGAACGGCGACAACGATCGTCGCCGGCGGCACGGAATCCATGAGCCTGGTCCCCATGGGCGGTCACAAAGTCGCCCCGAACCCTGAGCTCGTCTCACACTATCCCGACGTATATCTCAGTACCGGCCTGGTGGCGGAAAACCACGCCCAAGAGTCGTCGATCTCGCGTGACGACCAGGACCTATTCGCGCTTCGAAGCCATCAACGGGCACTCGACGCGATCGATGCCGGCCGGTTCACCGACGAGATCGTCCCCTTGACCGTAAAAGTCGTCGCCCCCCCCCGCGACAACGGAGTTGGCAACTCTCCTCATGTGCGTGACGTCGAGTTTTTGACAGACGAAGGACCGAGACGCGATACCTCGCTGGACGTCCTCTCTACCCTTCGCCCAGCGTTCCACGCCACGGGGTCAGTGACCGCTGGGAACTCGTCGCAAACAAGCGATGGAGCGGCAGCGGTCGTGGTGACGTCTCTCGAACGGGCGAACGCGCTGGGACTCGAGCCTTTGGCACGTTTCGTGACATTCACTACCGCCGGGGTCAGACCTGAGCTGTTCGGGATTGGGCCGGTGCCGGCGATGCAAAAGGCACTCGCACTCGCGAATCTCACGATCGACGATATCGATCTCGTCGAACTGAACGAAGCCTTCGCGGCTCAGGCTCTCGCGTGCCTCAAGGCCTTTCCTATCGACCCCGAGCGGCTCAACGTCAACGGGGGCGCAATCGCGCTCGGGCATCCCCTTGGTTGCACTGGCGCGAAATTGACTACGACCTTACTCTATGAGCTTCGCCGGCGCGGCGGTCGCTACGGCATGGTCACCATGTGCGTCGGCGGCGGGATGGGTGCGGCCGGGATTTTTGAGCGGCTCTGATTGCTGCCCCCCATTCAGCCAGCGAGACTCGTGAGACGGGCTACAGTATTTAGAGTGTCAAGGAAGCGAACGCGATGACGACGGTACCTGCCGCCCAGAGAAGCTGCGCTTGGTTGCTCGAACAGGGACCGCCCGAGCTCGTCTTCACGCCGGAACAGCAGACGGATGAACACCGGCTCATCGACCAGACTGCGACCGAGTTCGTGACAAACGAAGTCGTGCCAAACAACACCCAACTCGAGACCCAGGACTGGGAGTTGACGCGTCGGATGCTCAAGCGTACCGGAGAGCTCGGTCTTCTCGGCACCGACGTACCAGAGGCCTACGGCGGTCTTCAGCTCGACAAGGTAGGCTCTGCCATCGTGGCCGGGCGGCTCGGTCAGGCCGAATCGTTCAACGCGACGGTGGGCGCGCAAACGGGGCTGGTGATCATGCCAATCCTGACATTTGGGACAGAAGACCAGAAGCAACGCTATTTGCCCGGCCTCGTGAGCGGGGCGCTGGCCGGGGCCTATTGTCTGAGCGAGTCCGGTTCGGGTTCGGACGCGCTCGGGGCCAGGACGTCCGCCGCCCTACAGGCCGACGGCAGCTATGTGCTCAATGGCGAAAAGATGTGGATCACGAATGGCGGGTTCGCCGACGTCTTCGTCGTTTTTGCCAAGGTGGGCGGTGAGCACTTCACGGCGTTTATCGTCGAACGTGGCTTTCCCGGTGTGAGCACAGGACAGGAAGAGCAGAAACTGGGGCTGTTGGGCTCTTCAACGACGCCGGTCATTCTGCAAGACGTGCCTGTCCCGGCCCGGAATCTCCTGGGAGCAGTCGGAAAGGGACACAAGGTCGCGTTCGGAGTATTGAATTACGGCCGGTTCAAGCTCGGCGCTTCGACAGTCGGCACGTGCAAGACCGGCTTGAGCGAGTCGGCGCGATACGCGACCGAGCGACACCAATTCCAGCGCCCAATCGCCAGTTTTGGTGCGATCAAGCACAAGTTGGGCGAGATGGTGATTCGAACGTTCGCCATCGAGTCGATGACGTTTCGCACCGCGGGTCTGATTGACGCAGTACTACAAGGATACGACTCGACTGACGACGGGGCGCTGGTCGCCACGTTGGAAGAATATGCGGTCGAGTCTTCGATCCTCAAAGTATCTGGCAGCGAAATTCTCGACTTCATCCTCGACGAGAACATCCAGATCCACGGCGGAAATGGCTATGTAAAGGACTATCCCGCTGAGCGGCACTACCGCGACTCGCGGGTCAATCGCATCTTTGAAGGCACAAACGAGATCAACCGTCTGCTCATCCCCGGAATGTTGATCAAGCGGGGCCTCAACGGCGGACTACCACTCGCATCGGCCGCAAAAAAACTCCAGGACCAGATCATGAGCGCCGTCCCGCACATCGAACCAGCGTCTGGTCTGCTTGCGGCTGAGCAAGCAGCCGTCGACATGTTCAAGAAGGTCGGTCTCGCCATGCTCGGTCTCACAATGCAAACCTATGGTTCGAAACTATCCGACGAACAGGAAGTGCTCTCACTCGTGGCCGATATTCTTATCGATACATTCGCGGCCGAGAGCGTCGTCAGCCGTAGTCTGTATTCGACCAACGCCAAAGTCAGCAACGCCGAGTTCCAAGCGGATGCAGCGCGTGCATTCGTTACCGACGCCGCGGCTCGGATCGGATCGGCAGCCCGCACCGCCGCGGCCGCGATGGCCGACGGCGATACCCGTCGCACTCATCTCGCGACACTTCGCCGACTGCTCAGGGTAGAGCCAGTCGACACGGTGACGATCCGTCGTCGTCTGGCCGACCGCGCGGTGGAGCAAGCAGGGTATATTTTCTAGAGCACCGCCGATGAATACGTTAACCTTTGAAGAGCAACGCGTTCTCGCGTCCAAGACGCAGCAACGAAACCACCGCACTCACTCGCGGCCTTTCGAACAACTTGTGCACGAGTGCGACGTCAACCACCGGAGACGTCGACGTCGAGGTGACATAGCCCGATGAGTCTTTCGAGAGTGCTCACTCGACAGTGGGTCGTGTTGGCTGCCGTCGTGGCCGCAACCGCCGTGGCGAGTGGGGGATGCAGCCCCCCTCGGCCGGATGAGCTCGGGTATCTCGGCCGTCTGGTCGCCGACCGCGAGGAAAAGGACATACTCTTTGCTGGCCCTGAATCGGTCGTCCCCCTCGATCGTCGGTCCTGGATGGTGCCACTGCGTTACTACGAGCCGAACTTGGATTTTCGGGTGCCGGCGCAGTTGAACGTCGGCGACGACCAGCCCGTGTTCGAGATCCCGACGTCCACCGGACAACGCCGTTCGTATCGGCGGGTCGGCAAGCTCGAGTTCACCCTGAACAACGAACAGATGTCACTGGCCGCGCTCGTGGAGGTCGGTGAAAACAACGGGCTACTCTTTGTTCCGTTCCGCGACGACACGAGCGGGACTGAAACCTATCCGGCCGGCCGGTATCTTGACCTGCCGAGCACGCGCACCGGGCTCTATGACCTGGACTTCAACCGGGCGTATCACCCGACGTGTTACTTCAATGAAGAGTTCGATTGTCCATATCCGCCTCCGGAGAATCGTCTAGCGACAGCGATCCGGGCGGGAGAACGTCTTCCGCCAGAAGATGAGCAGCGGTTCCCCATGTCGTCGCCCGACCTTGTCCCGCCCCCCGCGTCCCCGGACTCGCCTTGACGACCGGCGGTATCCAGACCAGGGTGTCCATTCATGGCGTCATTTTTGACTTCGACGGTGTCATTGCTGACACTGAGACTCTTCATCTACACGCCTACCAGGAGACCGTAGTCCGCGTCGACCTCTCACTCACGCGCGAGGCGTACTACGAACGGTATCTGGGCTACGACGATATCGGCGTATTCACGACGCTTGCCAGCGACCAGGGCGTCACGCTCGAACCGTACCAGTTGGCGCAGCTGGTCACGGTGAAAGGCCAACAGCTCGCGGCACTACGAGGCGCTCAGGACGTCCTCTTCCCGGGCGCCGCAGAATGCATACGCCGCCTGGCCTCCACAACCACACTCGGGATTGCCTCCGGCGCGCTCCATGCGGAGATCGACGAAATACTGACGGAGGGCAAGCTCAGCCAGTACTTTTCTGTCGTCGTCGGAGCGGACGACGTGGAGCGTACAAAGCCCGCACCGGATGCCTACCAGACCGCGGTCAGGGTCGTCGCCGGCACCGCCGCCCCCGATTGGCGCCGCTACGTCGCGATCGAAGATTCGCCCTGGGGGCTCGAAGCGGCACGCGCCGCCGGACTCAGACGTATTGGCATCACCAATAGTTATCCGGCTGCGACGCTGTCAGACGCCGAAATCGTTGTCGGCAGCCTTTCAGAAGTCGACCACCGACTGCTTGAGATATTGTCTGATGAGTAGGGTGGAGCGGTAGAAGATGTCGACGATCGTTTCGAAGGACTTCATCGAAAAGTTCACCGCGGTGGCGAAATCGCCAGAACCGGACCTCGCCACCGCAGCGCTCTTTATTGCCCGTTTGGAATATCCAAAGCTCGAGGCGTCTCGCTATCTTGACCGTCTGGACGAGATGGGAGACCTCGCTCGAAAACGTATCGGCGGCGCGGCCCCCGGCGGAGATCTGCTAGACCCGATCCGAGCCCTGAACGTCTACCTCTTCGAGGAGGAACGATTCGCGGGGAACCAGACCGAATACGATGATTTGAGAAACAGCTTACTGAACGCGGTGCTCGACCGACGGACCGGTATCCCCATTACATTGTCACTTGTCTACTTGGAGGTAGCTCGACGGGCGGGCGTGGCGCTCGAGGGTGTGAACTTCCCCGGCCATTTCCTTCTCCGGGTCCCCAATCGCGGTAAGGCCTTCGGCACAACGTCCAAGACAGATGTGATCCTCGACCCGTTTCACCGCGGCGCCATCCTCTCCGACTTTGACTGTCAGCGATTGCTCCAAGACAATGTGGACGAGGAGGCGCTCTTTGACCGGCGTCTTCTGGTTCGCGCCACGAAGCCTCAGATCTTGATCCGTGTGCTGGTGAATCTCAAGCGGGTTTACGTCAAGATGCGCTCGTTTCCGCAGGCGCGCACGGTAGCGGAGCTGCTTCTCGCCCTCAATCCTTCGGCACTCCCCGAACTGCGCGACCGAGGCCTTCTGGCCTACCATCTCAACGACTTTTCCGCCGCTCTTCGAGATCTAGAGGCCTACCTGCGATTCGCAGGCCGAGCTGACACAAAGGAGTCAGACGGCCCGGAGGAACGCGATGAACATTCGGAAATCTGGGAGCACGTCAAGGCGCTGCGTCGCCGTGTCGCGAGTCTCAGCTAGTAGATGATCGCGGAGGCACGCGATACGCTCCTTGTACACTCACTACGTTAGACCGGGAGCATGGTTCGCCCCTCACTGGGCAAGCTATGCGACGGGGAAGCCCATGGATCCACTCTTTTCGGCCGATTCCACACCCACTGTTTTTGTTTCCCACGCGGCCAAAGACGGTCGCTTCGTGAAGCTGCTCGCTGCCGTCCTTCAGTTTCACGATATCCATCCTTCGTCTGACGCCGCCGGCCTCTCCGGGGCCTCACACTCCCCGCCGCCCCGAGCGAAGACACGCTATGTCAATCGGATGCGCTCGTCGTAGTCGTGTCACGCCACACGGCGGATGCTCCGCACGTCGCCGAAGAAATCCTCCGCTTCAAGCAAAGGCGGCCTGAACCCACTCCGGTCGTTTCGCTGATGCTTGCTCCAGAAGATCACTCGCCCAGCCTGCCCGAACTCGGAGAGTATCAGCCCGTTGACTTTTCAGATTCTCTTTCTGAAGGCTTTCACCGCCTCTTACAGGTGTTTGGCCGGCCATTTCTTCGCACGGAGCGACGGCGGCGAACCCACCGGCGAATAGCGCCGGAACAGGGGAGCGGCGGTGAACGACGGATGGGTCCTCCCGCGCGACGCTTACGACAGGCATTCCGGACGAGCTTCTACCACGAAACGGGAATTTCCGAGCGGCAGGATTTTGACCTGACCGTGGTCAAACTACACAAGACAATTGACGCGCTGCGCGAGGAATCACAACGATACGAATATCGCGATGGCTCGGGCGCACGCATCGACCCCACGGAGGCATTGGAACGCGCGGTGCAAGCCGTGTGGAAGGGCGGCTACGGCCCACAGCGCCCTCAGCCTGCGGTGTTGGTGATTGAAAGCCGTTGCGGAAGAGCTCGCGAAGGTAGCCAACCCCCGCAGCCGCGATCGTCGGTCTGGCGTTGAACGACGATCGCCGCTCCGACCAAAGTAGTGGCGTGCGTGTGCCGCCGCAGTTTCTGCCAGGGCTCAGGTGTAGCGGGGCGCTAGGCCGTTGGAACAAACGAGAGAAATCGCCGTGGGTTGTCGACCAGGATCTTTTGGATCGTCTCCTCGGGCACACCGGCAAATCGAAGCTTGGGAACAAATTGCATGAGCACCGACGCCCACCCGTGGCCGTAGTTGCGCTTGAATTGACGCTCGTTCCCCTGATCGGACGACAGCAGGATGTGATCGTCGAGTCCGGCGTCTAGGAGATCCTGCACCATACGAACCTTGTCGGCGGCAGGAATATCCGACCGGCCCATCTCGTGTCCGAGCGTGTCGAGCCCGATAAACGCGCCTCGCCGGGCAACCTCCGTGTGGGTCGCGAGCGGGTCATGCTCCGGCTTGAGCGTCGCCATGTGACCGACGACAACGTGAGACAGATCGACACCTTGGCCTTCGATCGTGTCCATCTGTTCCACCGCGCAACTCGGACAGCTCTCGTGTGGGGTATGGGTAAAAATCGGCAGGCCAGTACGCAGGTGAGCGCGAGCCACTGCACGATGCACTTTGCGTTCGTCCGGACGCATTTCTAGAGACGACGCGATCTCGCCAAACGCGCCCCACCGCTGCTCCGCCGCGTCGGCGACGAGTTCCTCGACCAATTCATCCTCTGACATCGCCGCGACCCGCACGGGATAGATGGCGAAACCAATATCCTCGAAATAGCCTCCCGCCATGACGATGCGAACGTCAGTCCGGTCGGCGATCGTGCGCAGGTGCTGCACCTGCTCGGGGGTTCGTCGTCCCGTTGCGGCATCGACGATACAACCAAGCCCGTCAAACGCACAGGCACGGAGCTCCTCGACGGCCAGCTCTACGTCGGCCCGCCCAACGTGCTCGTGAAAGAGCGTCGCGCCGTTGGCGAGCTGCTGCGGGTCGAGGTCACCTTGCAACGTCCGAATAATGCTTCCGGCCTGGAATTCTGGTGACTCAACACTGGCAAAGCTCTGCTGGGCCATTGCCACACGTGGCGCAGCGCTGCCGACCGCGAGGGCGGCTCCGGTTGCCGTCCCAAGGAGGCCGAGGGCTTCGCGGCGCGTGAACTGGACTGGTCGAAGGTTCTCTCGAATCGTCATAGTGCCTTCCTGAACAAATCAAAATCGGCGGTGGGCGCCATTGTATCCCTCCGGCGCCTAAGGGGACGCGGTTCGCCGGACAGGCGTATCGTACCCGGGCGTCGAGCGTGCGGCCGCCTACAGCGCTGTCGCGCCGGAGCAGCTCGAGCCGGCGCCAGCGGTACAGCCAAAGCAGTGCCGATCCACGCCAATCGGTCGCGCCATGAGACGGTCGGCGTTGAAATCACGTATGTGACGGGGTGCCGAGGCAGCAATCGGGATCTCTAACATCTGGTTAAAATCACAGTCATAGAGTTGACCGTCCCACCCGATTGACAGCGTGTTGCGACACATCACTCCATCGACCGCCGCCGGGTTGTAACTGGCGACGAGACGCTCCATGTAGCCCTCGAGATTTGACGTGTCTACGAGCCATTGGAGAAATCGGCTGATCGGCATGTTCGTCATCGCAAACAGCGCATTGAACCGAATGCCATATTCCCGCTCGAGCTCTCGTTTCCACTCCCGCTCGAGCGATTCCTGACCAGCTGGCAAAAAAGCTCCCACCGGATTGGTCACGAGGACCAGACGCAGCCCTGACCCGTCTACCCCATACCCAAGCTCATTGAGACGCTGCAGGCCGGCGATCGACTGGACAAAAACACCTTCGCCACGCTGGGCATCCGTGTGAAGCTCCCGATAGTGTGGAAGTGAGCACACCACCTCGACTTGATGCCGCGCCAGGAACTCTGCCAAGTCGGCCTGCGACGGCAGGCCGAGGACCGTCAGGTTACAACGATCGATCACCTGCCGGCGGAGGGCGGAGCATTGCTCGACTAGCCAGCGAAAGTTCGGGTTGAGTTCAGGCGCGCCGCCGGTCACATCCACCGTGGGAATAGAGGTCTGGCCAAGGGCGTCGACACACTGCTCCATGGTCTCCCGTGTCATCACCTCCCGTCGGTCAGGGCCCGCGTCGACATGGCAGTGCAGACAGGTTTGGTTGCACAGTTTGCCGACGTTGAGCTGCATGATCTCGATAGCACTGGCTCTCAACGGCTCGTGACCACCGGCGGCCACGGCCTCGTCGAACTCTTGCGACAACGGCACTCGACCCAAAACCGCGAGTTGCTCGCGGGTCGACGCGAGTGGAAGCTGCCGGGCGGCAAGAGATGGAACCGGGTGTGCCATGATCTGACGGTATCAGGAAAGTTGAGAGCGTTGGCCTACATGCCGAGCCGGTCGGTCTGGTTTCGCATCTGAATACCATGAACCAGCGAGGCCCCTCCCCGAATTGCCGACGCCACGTGTACGGCTTCAGTCATCTGGTCGACATCCGCGCCTTTCTCGAGGGCGTCCGAACTGTAGGCGTCTATGCAGTACGGGCACTGGACGGCGTGAGCGACCGCGAGGGCAATCAAAGATTTCTCCCGCGCGGAGAGCGCCCCGTCCTCGAATACCGCTGAATACCACGCAAAGAACTTCTCGGCGAGTTCGGGACGGTTCTTCCCGATATCGCTAAAGCGTTTCAGGTCATCGGAATGATAGTACGTATTGTGCACGAAGCGTCTCCCGTCTGGTGATGAGTCGCGACTCGTAGTGAACTGTTCAACTTTTAAAAACGGTGGGTTGTCAGTGCCGACGACAGGCCACTAGACGTTGACGCTGCCGATCTCCTGGTAGAGCGCCGTCGACGCGACGATGCCGTTGTGAAAATTCCCTAGGTCGAGCTTTTCGTTCGGCGCGTGGGCATTCTCATCGGGAAGTCCAACCCCAAACAACACCGACGGCAGTCCGAGCGTCTCCTGGAACGTCGCCACGACCGGGATGGAACCACCCTCGCGGTGGAACACCGGCGCGCGACCGAAGCCTTTCTCGAGCGCCCGACCGGCCGCTTGGACAAACGGGTTATCGAGATCGGTCATCCAGGGTTTTCCAGTGTGCATCTTTGTGACGGTCAGCTCCACCGCTTTTGGCGCCATCTTCTGCGCATACTTCTCAAACTGCTCGGCTACGACGTCCGGCTCTTGGTCAGGCACCAGACGCATACTGACCTTCGCCATCGCCACGGCTGGAATGACGGTCTTTGCACCGGCCCCGGTAAAACCAGAAAGTAGGCCGTTTACCTCGAATGTCGGTCGGCCCCAGAGACGTTCAAGCGTCGTGTACCCGCGTTCCCCAAAGAGCTTGGGGGCGCCGATCTCGTTGCGATACCGACGCTCGTTGAACGGAAGCTGCGCGAACGCGGCTTTCTCATCCTCACCCAGTGGCTTGACCGCATCGTAGAATCCCGGGATCTTGACTCGGCCACCGCGGTCTTTCATCTGACCCAAGAGCTGCGCCAAAACGAACGCGGGGTTGGCGACGGCGCCCCCAAACGAGCCCGAGTGAAGATCGGTCGTCGTGCCGCGCAGGTCGACCTGCAGATACGCCAGCCCTCGGAGGCCATAACACAGCGAGGGCACACCGCGGTCGAACATCGGCGAATCCGAGATCACGACAACATCCGCGGCAAGCTCGTCCGCGTGACTCCGCACAAACCCATCGAGATTCGTGCTGCCGACTTCTTCTTCCCCCTCGATGATGACCTTGATATTGACCGGTAGCCGTTTGGTCTTGGCGAGATAGGCTTCTATCGCCTTGAGGTGCATAAAGACCTGCCCCTTGTCGTCAGCGGCCCCCCGAGCGTAGATTTCGCCTTCGCGGACGGTGGCCGTGAAGGGCGGCGTGACCCACTCATCCAAAGGGTCGACCGGCTGCACGTCATAGTGGCCATAGAACAGGATCGTGGGGACGTCCGCTCCCGCGTGCAGCCAGTCACCGCGGACCACGGGATTTCCGGCGGTTTCGGTCAATGAGACGTGCTCGAGGCCGACTCGCTCAAGCTCCGCGGCCGTCCATTCTGCACAGCGTCTGACATCCTCGACATGTTGAGGAAGCGCACTGACGCTGGGAATGGAGAGATATTCGCTTAGCTCCTGAACAAACCGGTCCCGGTTGCTATGGACAAAATCGATGACCTCGTTCATGCGGTCCCTTCTTTTCTCTCCTTGGGGGCGGCCGTGGGCGGCACCGGCGTCTCTATCGGCAGGTCCTCGCGGTCGCCCCACTCTTTCCAAGACCCGATATAGTTCCGAACCCGTGGGTATCCCAGCAACCGGAGCGCCACATAGCTGTGGGCCGCGCGATAGCCGCCCTGACAGTACGACACCACTTCCTTGTCCGGGGTAACCCCGCGCCCCGCGTATAGTTCGGTGAGCTCGGCGGCGGATTTGAAAGCCCCGTCCGAGCCCAAGTTCTCGGTCCACTCAATGTGGACGGCGCCCGGAACGGCCCCACCCCGCTTTGCGCGAACCTTCGTCGCGTAGTATTCGCCGTTACTCCGGGTGTCGAGCATCACGACCTCAGCGCGGCCCAATCGGTCACGGACATCGCGCCACGTGGCGAGCAATGCGTCGTCTCGCCCGATATTCCATCGCCCCGGGACCGGCGGCAACGCCTCGGTCGTCGTCGGGAGACCCGCTTCGGTCCATGCTCCGTATCCGCCGTCAAGCATTCGCGCCTGAGAATGCCCGAAGAACTCCAAGAACCAGAACGCTCGAGCCGCGCGGATGCCTGACTGCTCGTCATACACAACCACGGGGGTGTCCTCGGAGACACCGCGCGAGGTCAGCAAGTGACCAATCATCCAGAGAAACGCAGCCAGAGGGGCTGGCTCCGTGTCGACGAGACTCACGCCAAACAGGTCGAGGTGAACGGCACCCGGAAGGTGTCCGGCGGCAAACCCCTCCGCCGGCCGGAGGTCGAGCACAGTTGTACAACGGGCCTGGGCGTCATCGCTCTCGAGACGGGCACTCAATTCGTGGGGCGTGATCAATAGGTCGGGCAACGTGTAGTGCTTGGGGTTGTCGGTCATCGTCCGTTCCCGTCCTCGAGCGGGTCCGACGAGCGTTGTGTGCGCCATTCGCCGTCCTCCTCTCTCACGTCTCCCTGATCGTGTAGTTTCCTGAGATGAGCGAGCACACTCTCGCCAGCAGGAAACTGCAGCGCGTCGGAAAGTGCCGGGTAGATGCTCGCCACGAGTGACTCACGAGTCTGCGGCGCGGAATCGAGGGCCGCGATGATCTGTGCTTCCCGACGCCGCCGATGTTCGAGATACTCTCCAACGAGGGCATCGAGATCCGCAATCTCTGGACCGTGCGCGGGCAGCGTCCGCGCCGGCCGGAGCTCGCGGATGCGAGCGAGACTCTCGAGATAAAGGGTCAACACACCGCCCTGGGTGGCTGGCACCACGACGGATCGGCCTTGAATAACCATGTCACCAGAAAACAGACTGTCCGTTGATTCGTCGAGCAAGCAGACGTGGTCGGGGGCATGACCTGGCGTATAGACGACTCGCAGATTGCCGTCACCGGCGGGCACGCGCTCGTCAGCTGCCAGCGGTCGCCAGGCAACGCGATACCGCTCATCGCGTTCCGGCCACGGCACCTTCAGAAAAAGAGCATCCGGCCAGCGAGCGGCGATCGCCACGCTTCCGGAAGCGTGATCACCGTGACCGTGGGTGACCACGACTCGACAAAGTGGAGCCCCCGCGAGGGCGTCTGCCACCGCGTCGAGATGGCCCGGAGCACCCGTCGCGGCGTCGATGAGCGCCGGCTGTTGGCCACGGATGACATAGGTATTGTTCCCCGTCGGCCCCGTAAACGGGCCAGGATTGCAACCAGGAATGAGCGTAACGTCCACTTCGCCCTACTCGTCGGGCTCGTCGGGCTCGTCGGGCTCGTCGCTCTTCTCGACGTAGCGGTCGTGTTCCGCGATAAAGGTGAGGCTCTCGAGGGTGGCCATCCGGTCGAGGAACAACACCCCATCCAAATGATCCGACTCGTGCTGGATCACCCGAGCCGGGAATCCGCAAGCCGTCATCGATTGCGCATCGCCTAGCCGGTCAAGCGACCGGACCCGGATATCCACCGCCCGGGGCACCTTGCCGCGAATGTCGGGAATACTCAGGCACCCTTCCCAGTCCTCCTCGATCGTGGTCCCGATTCGTTCGACCACCGGGTTGATCATGACCATCGGCGGCACCGTGTTATCGGGATCGTCGACCCCGGCCACGAACAGGCGAATTCCTTCGTGGACCTGAGGGGCAGCCAGACCGATGCCCTGATACTCGTGCATCGTGTCGAACATGTCGTCGATCAGTCTTTGGATTGCCGCTTTCTCAATCTCAGCCTTTTCAAGGGTGCGAGCGGGCGCGCGCAAGACGGGGTGTCCCATACGCGCAACTTTCAGGATAGACATGCCGGGCGATTATAGTTTAGGGACGTCGCTCACGCCTGTCGATGACTCTTCACGATCACGATGACGAGCCCCGGTATTGCACCCGGTGCGGTGGCCCACTCATCGCCACCCGCCTGAAAACCACGGAGCCGGAGCGACCAGTCTGTAGCCTGTGCGGGCGGGTGGTGTATCTCGACCCCAAAGTAGCCGTCGGCACGATCATAAAGAACGCGCAACACGAGATTGCGTTGGTTCGACGCTCGATCGAACCCGGGTACGGAAAGTGGGTCTTTCCGGGAGGCTATGTAGACCGCGGCGAGTTGCTGGTGTCGGCCGCCAAACGGGAGGCCCTCGAGGAATCTCGGCTCCACATCCGAATCGACGGACTGGTCAACATTTATTCGTATGCCGGGCGAATTCCGGTGATCATCGTCTACGCGGCGACCCATGTCGGCGGCGAGCTACACGCCGACGACGAATCGCTGGAAGCGCAGTGGTATGCGACTCGAGATCTCCCGTGGTCAGAATTGGCGTTTCCGAGTACGCGGGACGGGCTACGCGATTACTTGAACGGCATTCTCCACCCACATGTCGTGTGAGCGATGGGGTTGCTTCAGAACGAATGCGGTCAGAGCCTCTGACACGCGCACGGGGAGAAACCCGTCCTCACGTCAGCCGCTCCCAGGAAACTGGTAGTCCTCTCTCGTGGCCGCGTCTACTGCCTCGTCGACCATCTCGTTGAGCGGGAGGCTCTCTTCTGCGGCCTCAACCTGATACGCCTTGGCTCGGGTCGCTGGATTACGTGGTGTAAACAGCTGGCAGCAATCTTCATCTGGAATGATAGAAACTGGGTAGGTGTTGATTGCCCGTGCCTCGCGCACAATCTCGTCCTTGTCCGATCCGATGAGCGGACGGAGCACCGGCAAAGACACCACCGAGTTGATCACGGTCAAGTTCTCAAGCGTTTGTGAAGCCACCTGACCGACGGCCTCTCCGGTCACAAGGGCCGCGGACCTCGACCTTCGAGCCAGACGTTCGGCGATACGCATCATCAACCGACGATAGAGCACGACCCGCAACGGCGGGGGCGCGGTCAGGACGACCTGTCGCTGGATCTCTCCAAACGCCACCATATACAGACGTGTGCTGAGTTGATGCCTGGTCAGCAACTGGGCTATTTCTCTGACCTTGTCCTGAGACGCATGGGACAAGAGCGGATAGCTGTGAAAGTGAACATACCGCACTCGACATCCGCGTTTCATCAACCGATAGGCGGCGACCGGAGAATCGATGCCGCCCGAAAGAAGACACATCACGGAACCGCTCACACCCGACGGCAATCCGCCAGGACCGGGATACTTCTCCAGCGAATAAAACACCTCGCGGGGCAGCACTTCGATCGAGACGTTCAGCTCCGGATGGCCAAGATCGACCTTCCAGTCTCGAGCCGCTTTTATCCGACCTCCCACTTCTCGCTCGATCTGTGGTGATGTCAGTGGGTAATTCTTGTCGGCGCGGCGAGCGGTGACCCTAAAGGTTTCTACGTCACGCTCGCCGAGCGCTCGTAGGATAGACGCGCTGAGCTCGTCGACCCCGCGTTCGGGGCCAAGCTCGGCCGCTTGGGCGCGGGCAAAGTTCGCAACCCCAAACATCCTGGAGATGCGTTCCCTCACCAACTCCCACTCCGCCTCGGGTCCCAGCACGAGCTCGATCCGGCCCATAAGGGCGCGGACGCGCGTCACACCGACATCAGCGGTGGCCGCCCGAAGATTGGCCACGAGCCGCTCAATGAACCACGGTCGGTTTCGTCCCTTGAGCGCGATCTCCTGGTAGTGAACGATGACCGATTGCATAGATTGACGAAACGTGGGGGTCCGGGATTGCCGATCAGGTTCGCAGGTCCTGGAAAGCGGCGGCGGCGGCACGGTGGCCACTCACG
This sequence comes from Vicinamibacteria bacterium, assembly GCA_963579735.1. Lineage (GTDB taxonomy): Bacteria > Acidobacteriota > Vicinamibacteria > Vicinamibacterales > UBA8438 > CAUZIB01. The sequence continues at coordinate 15,476 of CAUZIB010000015.1, forward strand.
ACCGCACCCTCGATGGTACCGGGCAACCCCGTCTCAATCCAGTCGCCGGCGAGAAACAAGCCGCGCACTGCTGTCCGCGTGTCGGGGCGTTCCGGCTGACCCGCTGCAAGCGAGAAGGTCGCGTGGCGCTCACGAATGACCAATGTGTGTTTGAGGGCAACGCTGCGCGCCATGGGTACCACCCGACGCACATCCGCCAACGCAACCTCGACGAGTTGGGCATTCGATCGCTCGACGATAGCGGCGGCGTCGCTCGATACCAGCGTCAAGTGGCTCGCGCTCGGGCCAAACATTCCTCGTTTGTCAAAAATCCAATGGGTCGTGCGTCCGAGCAGCCCCGTGAAGAGCTCCTCCAAGAACACGTGGCCGTCGAACCACAGGTGCACGGTCACGATGGGAGACGCCGTCATCGCCGCCGCCCGCCTCATGATGCCGGTCAACGCGGGCGGTGGGGGGTCAAAGAGCCGGGCGAGCCCATGCCACGGCACGGCTGCGATCAACGTGGGCGCGGTAAAAGACTGACGGTTCGCCTCGACACCCATCCGGCGATTGTCAGTCAAGGACACCCGAGCTCTCGCCCGCGTGCGGACGACCCCGCCGCGCGATTCGATGTAGCGCCGGGCCGGCTCAGCGTAAAACTGTTCGAGGGGGCGAGCCGGTAGTCCGACCGCGGAGTCTTGCTTCCCGGAGCCAGAGAGCGCCCCGAGGACGCGGAGAAACGGCCCTGCCATTGCGACATCCGCCGACTGATTGAGGGCCGCGAGAGCCAGGGGCTCCCAGAGCAGTCGCCGGACCTCGCCACCTTGACCGTGACGCACGAGCCATTGAGTCACCGTTTCGCGAACCTCGGTCGTTTCGCTGGACACCGGAAGAGCCGGTGCCCCCGCGCCCCGACGCGCGTGACGAAGCGGGGCCAGCAAGCGCAAACTGGCCACCCGATCGCTCCACGGCAACTCGTCCCAGTCGATGAGAGCCCCCAGGAGATGCAGTGGCGGTGGCAAGTGCGGGCACCGGAAACGAATCGGACGTCCATCATGGTCGACCGAGGTCACAGCGAGACTGTCTTGCAACCGGACATCACGCTCGACACCAAGACGACGGAGAAACCGAAACGTCTCGTGATAGCACCCGAAGAGAACATGCTGTCCATTGTCGACCTCCTCCTCGGTGACTCGGTCACGATACGAGGTCGCTCGTCCGCCCAGCCGGGGACGAGACTCGAGTACCGCAACCCGCGCCCCCCGTGAGACCAAGTCGACCGCCGCACTCAAGCCGGCAAAGCCTCCCCCGACAACGACGACGTCAAAAGCCGGCATGATGTGCGCTGGGATCGATCAACGCCCGACCAGAGAGCTCGGCCAGATCATCGTGCGCGCCCACACAGACGCGGCGATCACGACGCGGCGTGGCCGTGGAACCCGCACGACCTCTCGAAACACGTCGTAACCGCGACGCTCGATTCGATCGAGGATCGCCCGGTAAATCGCCCCCATGATCTCCGCTGCCACGAGCCGCCGGGCATCGGGTTTCGGCAAAGCAAGGTGCGCCTGCTGAAAGAAGCTCCGAGCCCGATCACACTCGAATGCAATCAAGCGGCGTACGGGTGGCGACAGGCCGTTCCTCAGATCCTGCTCCGTGCACCCGAATCGAGCAAGGTCCTCGGCCGGAAGATAGATCCGGCCCGCCCGGAGATCGGTCGGGATGTCCCGGATGATGTTTGTCAGCTGCAGCGCAACTCCGAGAACAACCGCATACTCCCGAGCCTGGGGCAGCGTGTAGCCGAATATTTCGATACAGATGAGCCCGACCGCCGACGCGACACGTAGGCAATATTGGTAGAGCTCGTCAAATGTCTCAAATCCCCGGCCCCCGACATCCATCTCGACACCGTCGACCAGATCATCAAACGGTTTCCGAGGCAGTCCAAATCGAGCGATACATGGCTTCAAGCGCCGCCCCTGCTCGGTGCGCGGTTCGCCGCTGTCGAAGCAACGCGCCACCTCGACGCGCCACCGTTCCACTTCGGCCGACAACACGGCTGGGTCAACGCCGCCATCGGGGCCGTTCAACTCAGCCGGCGGGTCGTCAACCGCGTCATCGACCGCTCGGCAAAAGTCCCACACCGTCACGATGGCCTGCCGCTTCTCGCGCGGCAGCACCAGAAAGGAGTAGTAGAAGTTTGTATCGCGACTCACGGGCGCTGACGCCAAGTGGCGGTCTTCCACGCGAGCGGCAGAGCCTCGGACCATCCGAGCGTCGGCCGGCGTGCCCGTGGATCGTATCCGTTCATCTCGAGCCGGTCGAGAATCCTTCTGCCGCCCAGCCAGGTCAGCCGAAGCTCGAGCCCGAGACGACCACCGACCGTGTCACATAGCGCGCGACCGTTCTCGAACATGCCGCGAGTGCGGACCGCCGTCTCGGCGACCGCTGTCCTCCAGGCCTTGGACAGCTGCGGAGCCCGCAATTGCTGCTCGGTTGCACCGTGCTCGCGGAAGATGTCAGACGGGATGTACAGACGGCCGCGGAGCCAATCGACCTCGAAATCTTGGAGAAAATTTGTCAGCTGAAGCGCAGAGCAAACGTCGTCCGACGCTCGGTCCAGCTCGGCGTCTCGATACCCGGCGATACGGAGCACCAAACGCCCCACCGGATTCGCCGAACGCCGGCAATAGTCCAGAAGCTCATCCCAGCCGACATACCGATGCACGGTCACGTCCTGGCGGAATGCGCTGATCAAGTCTTCGAACAGAGACACGGGTAGCTCTCGGTCTCGAATGGTGGCGGCCAAGGCACGACAAACCGCATCCTCGTCGGGCGTATCCTCGAACGTGTCCTGCGTACGGTCGAGCGCGAGGTGGAGACGGGTCATCCAGGCGTCGAGGGCCGCATGCCGGTCCCCGGGACAGTGAACCCCCTCATCCGCCAGATCATCAGCGTACCGGGCAAAGGCATAAACGGCCGCGATGTGCGGACGCATCCGCGTTGGCAGCAACCACGATGCGACCGGAAAATTCTCATAGTGGCGCCGAGCCACCCGGAGACATACGGCATACGCCTGATCGAGCGATGAGGTTGTGGCTGGCACGAATCTGACCCTCTGATAGCATAGTGGCGGATGCGTGACCTCGTCGCGATCGTCGTGGTCATGGTGCTCGTCGTCGCCGCACTCCGCATGGCGACCTCGCTCCAGTGGCACAAGCGAGACAATCTCAAGGCTCGTCGCGCGCTTCTCGAGCGGGGTCACACCATAATCGCGGAGATTCCCGGAGGCACTGGGTTACGGCTCTTCACCGAAGACCCGGCAGCCTACTACTGGGAGAACACGACTATTCCGAAATCGGATATCCGCGCCGTCCGGGTCCTGATTAGTGGCGCCCCACTGTCGGTTCGAACCTCGACGCGATTTTCGCCTGCGTCATCGGCACCGGACGGAGAACAGCCTGGTGTGACCCAATTCGAAGCCTTTGAACGAGATCGGTGGGACGTTGCCGTCGACCACGGCAACGACACAGTGCTGGTGGAGTGTGGAGCAATCCGAGAGCGTGTGTCACAGGACCTCGCCAGACTGGTGTTCGAGACCATCAGCGCTGAGATCGCCCGGAGAGACGAGCCGTCCCCGCCAGCCCAAACATCCTGACTAGTGCGTGGCCGTATCGCCTTTTGACGACCACTCCTGCTCGGCCGCGCCAGAGCGGTGACTCGCGACCCGAGCGAGCACAAACAACAAGTCGGAGAGTCGATTCACATAGCGGACCAGTTCGCCCGGGAGAGGTGGCGCCGAAGCCGCCCCGACATCCAGCCCCACGATTCGTCTCTCAGCCCGGCGGCAGACCGCGCGGGCGAAATGAAGGGCGGCCGCACTGGTACCGCCTCCCGGCAAAATGAATTGACGAAGCGGTGGCACCTGGGCCTCAAAACGGTCGATCAAGGCTTCGAGTCGACTCACATCCGCGTCTGTGATCGCGGCCTTCGACACCCGGTCCGCTATCCGGTCCCGTGGATCCGCCAGCTGCGCGCCGAGTGCAAACAAGTCGCACTGGATCTGGGCGAGCACGGCCGAGAGCTCGTCCCCGACCCCGCTGGCTCGCGCCAGTCCCAGGACGGCATTCAATTCATCAACATCGCCGTAGGCCCACACCCGCGGGTCCGCTTTCGAAACACGTGTCCCGTCAAAGAGCCCGGTATCACCGCTATCACCAGTCTTTGTATAGATTTTCATATTCAACTCACAACTATAAGACCGAGTTGGCTTGCGGACTGATACAGTCCAACGTTGTCTCGACCATCACGCACCGCCCTGCCCGCGCTCCCCTCACCGGAACACCGTCGACGATTCCGTCGCCGTCTCCTCCGGTGGTATGACCGCTACGGCCGCAGTCTGCCGTGGCGAGAAACGCGGGACCCCTATCGAATACTCGTATCCGAGGTCATGCTCCAGCAGACCCAGGTGGATCGGGTGTTACCGAAGTATGAGGAATGGCTCGAACGATTTCCGACATTCCGGGCGCTAGCCGCAGCGCCCTCGAAAGCAGTCAACGAGGCCTGGAAACCGCTCGGCTACAACATTCGACCGCAACGACTTCACTCGATCGCCCGAGAGGTCGTCTCAAACTACGACGGCAAGCTCCCGTCCGATGCACCCAGCCTCCGGTCGTTCAAGGGGTTGGGTCAGTACACCGTCGGGGCCGTCAGAAGCTTCGCGTTTGGCCAGCGGACCCCGATCGTCGACACAAATATTGCTCGACTGCTGTTTCGCATGTTTGAGGGCAGTGGCGACCCTGGCAGTCACGCCACACAACGTCATCTGTGGGATGTCTCCCGGACACTGCTTCCGCGGAAGCGAGTGTTTGACTTCAATCAGGCGCTTATGGATTTTGGAGCCATCGTGTGTCTTCCTCGCCGACCTCGCTGCAACGGCTGCGTGATGCGTTCAGACTGCCGCTGGATCGAGAACGCGACCCAGCGACTGCGGCTGGCGGGGACTAACCGCTCGTGAAAGGCAACGCGGTGACCACTGCTCTCCTGCGCCCGTCCGCCGAATCAAATTCAAGCGCAACATCTGGATGGGCGAGGTCGCGGCCGACATACGCCAGCGCAATGACCTGATCGCAGAGCGGCGACCACGTCACGCTGGTCACCTGCCCGACCTCTGCATTGTCATGCCAAAGCCGGGCACCTTTCCCTGGACCGGAAGCAAGCTCGGTTGCCTCGACCTTCAGCCCGACAAGCCTGCGCGCCACGCGGCCCTGTCCCCGGTGCATGATGCGGATAATGACCTCTTGACCAACGTAGCAACCCTTGTCGAAGCTGATCGCTCGCGACTCGATACCCGCCTCGAGCGGGATCGTCCGATCGTCCATGTCGACTGGAAATACCGGTCTGCCGTTTTCGATCCGGAACGTATCGACCGTGACCCGATCCGCGGCGACACATCCAGCACCCGCGAGCGCGCGGCGGAGGTCGGAGACCACCTCGCGCTCGACCCAGAGGTCAAAACCCAGCCCCCCGAGCGAATCTGTCCTGGCCACAATGAGATCGCCCCTTCGAGACGTACACCGCCCTACACGTGGCGTAGATGACATCACGAAGTCCAGCCCGGTCGGCCCGACATCGACCGTCCGCAGGGCCTGGGTCAACCGTTCGGGGGCGGCGGGGCCGGTGACACCACATGACAGCCAGGTGTTCGTCCAGTCGGCGAACTCGACGTCCTCTGTAAACACAAGCCCGCCAAACTTCGCGACCAGCGCTGCCGTGCTGTCCTCGTGGACATCCAGCAGCAGGTGCTCCCCAATAGACAGGACCTCCATATCGGTGATGAGTCGACCTTGAGGCGTCAGGTAGGCGGCGTAACACTGTGCGCCATCCTCAAGCGCGGCGATATCGTTTGTCAGCTGGCCCTGGAGATACTCGGCGCGGTCGGAGCCACCCACCGCTATGAGACCGCGATCCGTGCGATCTACTACTGCCGCGCCGTGCCTCAGTGCCTCGTAAGCGTCGTTCATGACGGTGACCACCCGCGTGATGATATGCTGAACTTTGTGCGCTCGCGTGCTTCCGATTATTCCCAATGTGTCACCGCGGTGCGCATAGCTTTCGCCTGCTTCCTCGTCGTGGCTGCGGCTGGGATCGTCTGGGGACAACCACAACCGGCCACCCCCGCACTTCGCACCGCCACATTTAACGTTTTCCTGCGGTCATCACCGGTTGGATTCGAGCGCGTGGACGTCCTACGCACAGACGACGGATGGATTATTCGGTCCACGGGCGAGCTCTCACCGCCGTTTGACTTACGCAACCGGCAATTTGAAGTGGAGTACGACGCCCGCTGGACGCCCCGGCGGCTCTCCATGGAGGGGTCTCGGATCGGCCGCGAGTTCTCGCTGCACACGACGGTCGAAGATGAAACCGCCGAAAACCAGTTCACCGATGGAGGGGCGACTATCGGCTCGACCGACCAGATCGACCCCGCATCGGTCGTCCTCCCCGACTATTTTTTTGGGGCCTACGAAGCGGTGGCCGCTCGACTCACAACCGCCGTCGTCGGTGACCGGATACCGGTCTATGTCGCGCCACGCGGACAAACCCAGGCGCTCGTCCGCGAGATGGACGCCCAGGATCTCCAGACCAGCGACCAACGCCTGAGCGCTCGCATCTATCGGATCACCTTTGAGAACACGGATCAACCGCTGGAGGCGGAAGTATGGGTCGATAGCGACGACCGGCTTCTGCGGGTGCTGCTGCCAGCCATCAGTCTCGACGTGGCCCGTCAGGACATCTCACTCGTCTCAACCCGGTTGGCAGGAGTGACCGTTCCCGGCGACGAACAGGTACGGGTGGCCGCCACCGGATTTAGTCTCGCCGGCACTCTGACGACGCCCACCAACGGTGAGCCGCCGGCTGAGGGCTGGCCGGCGGTAGTCCTTGTCCCTGGCACCGCGTCGACCGACCGCGACGAGTATCTGTCCGGTGTGCCCCTCCACGGCCAACTCGCAACCATCCTCTCGGCATCAGGTCATGTGGTGCTTCGCTACGATAGGCGTGGCGTCGGTCAAAGCGGCGGCCGACCGGAATCAGCCACCCTCCGAAACTATGCAGAGGACGTGCGCGACGTCGTCAGATACGTCGGCGGTCTAGACAACGTCGATCGAGACCGCGTCGCGGTCATTGCGCACGGGGAGGGCGGCTGGATCGGTCTTGAAGCCGCCTCGCGCGAGCGACGCATCGCTGCCCTCGTGCTGATGGCTACGCCGTCGACGACCGGAAGCAAATGGGTGCTTGAACAACAGCAGGCGGTTCTCGAGCGACTTGCCCTGCCACCGACCGAACGCGACGAACGTGCCGACTTGCAACGACGCATCAACGCCGCGGTGCTCGACGACGGGTCATGGGACGACATCCCCGCGGACATGAGATCCCGCGCCGACACACCATGGTTTCAGAGCTTTCTCGAGTTTGAACCCGAAAGGGCGGTCCGCCGGAGCCGGCAACCCTTTCTCCTGCTCCACGGGACGCTAGACCGGCAGATTCCACCGACGCACGCCGACCAGCTTGCCACGTTCGCCCAGGAGCGTGGTCGACGAGAGTCGACAGTGGCGCTGGTTCATCTGGACAATATCAACCATCTCATGGTGCCCGTGAATACCAGCGCGGTCGGGAAGACCGATCCGTTAAACGTGTCGAGCACCGAGCTTGGGGAGAGCGTCACGGCGACCCTGACCGAATGGCTCCAGCGAACTCTCCAGCCCACAAACTGATGTGGGTGTTGCGGACCACCGACGCTGAGACTCCGCGTATCCTTCGGGTCACTGCCGGCTCAACCCGCACTGTGGGGCGCGGGCCGCGGGCCGACTTTGTGGTGGATGCGACACTCCTGTCTCGGATGCACTGCCGACTCGTCGCGACCGACAGCACGTTGACGGTCGAAGACCTCGAGAGCACAAACGGGGTGTTTGTCAACGGCGCGCGCGTTGCGCGTATGCGGCTCAAGACAGGGGACATTTTGCGCGTCGGTCGGCTCGAACTGACGGTTGCGCTCGGAGAGTCGCCCTGAGGTCTCGATCACTTCCGCGGTCGAGAAGGACGAATCTCGACTCGGCTCGGCAGACTTCGTGACTCGTGACGAAGCAAGTCGATGACGACCCGAGCAACGTCATAGGGGTCGAGCTTCCACGGCGCCCCCCCGTCACCCGCCTGCCCCGCAAAACGAGTATCGACCGACCCGGGCGCGACACAGCTCACGCGAATATCGTCGTGTCGAACCTCTTGCATGAGCACCTCAGTCAGGGCGTCAAGGCCGGCCTTTGACGCGCAATAGGCGGCGCCTCCTGCAAACGGGTGCGAGCCGGCAAGGCTACTCACGTTGATCACCCACCCGCCGCCACGTTTTCGCAGTTCGGGAATCGCCGACCGACACGTAAAGAAGACACCGTCGAGGTTTGTGCCGATGACCTCACGCCAGTCTTCGACCGACATCTCAGCCAACTGGCAAAACCGCCCAACTCCAGCGTTGTTCACGACGATGTCGAGGCCGCCAAATCGTTCCACGACCCGCGCGACCAACGCTTCGACCTGGTCAGGATCACGAACATCGGCAGCGCAGACCTCGATCGTGCCCGCTGGGCCGGGCGCGCCGGTCACGGTTTGCCGCCCGACGCTTGCGGACAGCTGGTCGAGATGACGCCCGCAGAGTAAGACGTTGACGCCTTCGGCCGCAAGGGCAAGCCCCACCGCATTTCCGATACCACGGGAACCACCGGTCACGATAGCGCTCTTCCCCGACAGGTGGTTCGAGGCGGACATTGACGTGTCAGTCATGACATAGAATAGCGCCGGCCATGAGCGGGCAGCCAAGAGGGACCGTCGCCGTCGTTGGAGCGGGCCCCGTCGGCGGAGCGACGGCGTATACGCTGGTCACGAAACACGGCGTTCGAGAGATCCGGCTCATCGACTCGATGGAAAGGGTCGCGGCCGGAACAGCGCTCGATATCCAGCAGGCGGGCCCGATCGAGCGCTCCGATGTCGTCATCACAGCCCACAAAGATCTCCACGCCGTCGTAGGCGCGGCCGTCATCCTCTGGGCCGACCCACTGGATGGTTTCGCAGCCGGACATAGTGACCACGACGATCTCGACACGCTGCGGCGACTGGCAACGCTGAACCCAAACGCTGTCATCGTCTGTCTCGGCGCATCCGACCATCAACTCATCGAGCGGGCGGTCTCGAGGGACGCCGTTTCGCGGAAGCGACTTATCGGCTCAGCCCCGTTGGCCTTTACAGCGGCGCTCCGAGCGGTTGTCGCGCTCGAGATACGGTGCTCGCCCCAGGATGTTGCTCTCTCTGTACTCGGGGTGCCGCCCTCAGGCCTGGTCGTCCCCTGGAGCGCAGCATCGGCACGTGGGGTCTCGCTATCCGAGCTCCTTGCTCCACGGCGTTTCGCGCTCCTCAAGCAAAAGATGGAGCGACTGTGGCCACCCGAACCCTACACGCTGGCTGCGGCCGCGGCACATCTGAGCCAAACGCTTCTGCTCGGTTTTGTCGAACGGGCGTGCCCAAGCTTTGTCATGTTGGATGGCGAGCTCGGGGTTCGACAACGGGCCGCAGCCGTGAATATTACGCTCAGCGGTCGGGGCGTCGAACGGGTGTTGGAGCCCTCCCTGACACCTCAAGAGCGCGTTCAACTAGCCCGCGCGTTACTCCCGTAGTCGACTGTGGCGCAGAAAGCTCCGCAAATTTGTCGCGTGTCGATGAGGGGAACCACGACACCGGAAGAGGAAGGCCAAGCCCTGTGACTCGGACTTCCTACAAGTTCGCTCGACGGGCGGCGAGGCCGGTGCTCTATCAGCCGAGTGACTGCGAACGACAGCCATCCCCGCGTAGGGGCTGCTTCCGGCCTCAGCCCTCTGCTGGTGCGGTCCACGTCGCTCACTGGTGAAGAGCAAGCCCGGGCCGCGAACTCGGCGAGCTGCTGTCGCAAGGCCAGACGGCCACGATGGAGCCGCGACTTCAACGTCTGGGGGTTCACGCTCAGCAACGAGCTCGCTTCCTCGGTGGACAAGCCCCGTACGTCCCGAAGCAACACCGGGTCGCGGTAGATCTGTGGAAGCTTGGTGAGGACCAGTCCGCAACGTCCGAAGGCACCGGAGCGACGCCCGCGTCGTCGCCGCGAACGTCGAGGTCGGCCTGACGAACCTCGAGCGCTCGCTTAAAATTGGCGCTGCGAAGACGCGACATGGCGGCGTTGAATGTGATTCGGTAGACCCACGAAGACGGCGCCGCCTCTCCTCGGAACGCGTCAACATTCTGATGCACTCGCAGAAGGACGTCCTGAGTCACCTCCTCTGCATCTTCGTGATTTTTCATATAGCGAAACGCCAATTGATAGATCCGCGAGGCGTAAAGCCGCTCTAGGTCCGCCAGCGCGGTCGAATCGTGGTCTTTCAGGGGAGTCACCAGTCGATGGTCAGCTGCTCTGTCAGGCATGTCGCTCTCCCGTCCGTGCTGCTTGTAAAAACACCGACGGGCCGGGTTCTATTCCCGAAAGACGAGGTCGCGGTCAAAGACGAGCGCGAACGAGCGAGCCAGGGCGTCAATGACGGCGTCGAGTGAGACCGGCGCGCCAGTCAATCGGGCCAGCGAGGTCACACCACGTCCGTCGATGCCGCAGGGACGAATCAAACTGAAATACTCGAGTTCGGTATTTACGTTCAGCGCGAAGCCATGACTCGTTACCCAGCGGGAGACCCGCACGCCGATCGCGGCGAGCTTGTCGTTGCCCACCCAGACGCCGGTCAACCCCGCGACCCGGGCAGCTTCGACGCCGAACTCATGAACTGTTCGTATCACGACTTCTTCCAGATCGCGTACATACCGGTGGATGTCACAGCGCTCCGGTTTCAAGTCGAGAACAGGATAGGCGACAAGCTGACCGGGTCCGTGATACGTGACATCGCCACCGCGAGGTGCTTCGTAGAGATCGATGCCGCGGCTCTGGAGCACGGACCGAGACGCGAGCACGTTCGCTCGCCGGTGCCGAGCGCTTACCCCAAGTGTAATCACGTGCGGATGCTCGCCGCACAACAGGAGGTCTGGTATCAGACCCGCCTGGCGGTCGGCAACCATCCGGGACTGCAAAGCCAGTGACCGGCGGTACGACAAAGTGCCCCACCGTCTGATCTCGACGACCCGCCGGACTTTCGACACTGGCCGGGTTCGGACTACAGCAGCGACTCGTCGAACTGCTCGAGGTTCCGTTTCACGATTCCCATGAACCGGTCGGCAACCGCCCCGTCGATGACCCGGTGGTCAAACCCAAGCGTCAGATACGACCGGGTTTGTGCGACAACCTCGTTGGCGACGACGGCGGGACGGCGTTCAACGGCGCCGACACAGAGAATGGCGACCTGCGGCTGATTGATGATCGGCATCCCGACGATCGACCCAAAAACACCGGGGTTGGTAATGGTGAAGGTCCCGCCGGCGACGTCATCTGGGTTGAGCTGCTTGTCGCGGGCACGACGCGAAAGATCACCGATGCCTTGGCTCAGTTCCGCCATCGTGCGGTCTTGCGCGCGCTTGACGACTGGCACGATGAGCCCCCGGTCCAGCGCCACGGCAATTCCGAGGTTTACGTCTTTTCGATAGACCACACTATCGTTGTCGACTGACGAATTCACGACAGGGACGTCCTGGACCGCGTCGACCACGGCTTTGGCTACAAAGGTCAGATACGTCAATTTCGCAGCCGAAGCCTCGAAGGCTGTCTTGTGCGACATCCGCAGCGCCTCGACCCTGGAAAAATCGACGTCAAAAACCGTGTGAACATGAGCAGATGTGCGACGGCTGGCCACCATGTGCTCAGCGATTCGGCGTCGCATCACGCTCATGGGCTCGACGCGATCGGTGGCTCCGCTCTCCTGGTCACCCATCTCAACCGCGCTGAGCACGTCTTCTTTCGTCACGCGTCCGCGGTCACCCGTACCCACGATCGTCGAGACATCCAGTCCATGCTCATGCGCGAGCCGACGCACAATAGGCGACGACTGCGTGGTGCGACTGGGGCCACGGGCGGGGCTGGGAACGGGTGAGGTGAGTACACGGCCGGGAGCGGGCTCTGATCCACTGTTGGTGGCTTCTGGAACGAGGTCAGCAGGAGCTGGACTCGGACCATCGGTGGCGTCATCTTCGTCAGCAATAAATGCCACGACGGTGTCGACGGGTACCGTCTCGCCCTCGGCGACACGGATCTCGGTCACCACTCCGGCGGCGGGGGACGGAATCTCGGCGTCAACCTTGTCCGTAGAGATCTCGAAGAGCGGCTCGTCGCGGTCGACAGTCTCACCAACTCTCTTGTTCCAACGAACAATCGTGCCCTCGGCGATGGATTCGCCAAGCTGAGGCATCAATACACTGGTCGCCATGGCGAGCGATACGTTACCTCCCGACCTTTAATTTAGAGCAAGTCACGTGCCTACAATCGCTCCCTCTCTCCTAGCGGGCAACCTTCGAGGACTTCAGCACGACAAAACGTGGCGGTCTGGGGCTGGCTGGCTCTCGCAAGATCGTCGAACAACTCGGCGGCTCGATTCATGTCACGAGCCGGGTGGGCACCGGCACGACGTTCGTCGTCGATCTCGAAAAAACAGAGACCCGCCCCCACGGCTCGTGAGCAGCCTCTCGTCTGGCAATCCGTCGTAGCTGCGGCGCACGTCTACCAGAGCACACGGAGCGAGCAGATTTGGCATCCGCGACCGACATGAACGATGCCGGCCTGGATGTCGGTCGAACTCCGCGAGGCTCCCTCCCGCGGCGGGCTAGCCGAGAAGAACTGAGTCCTTTAGCTGCTTGGCGATCCGAGCTTTAACGACGGTTTTTGCGGGTATCTGGATTTGCGCACCGGTGGCCGGGTTCCGGCCCATACGGGCTTGTCGTTTCTGGACTACGAGCTTCACCATCCCGGGCAATACAAATTCGTCGCACCGCTTGAGTTCGCTCTTAGCAAGTCGTTGAATCTCGTCAAAAAACTCGCGGGCATCGGTCCGCTTGAGCTGGAAGCGCTCAGCGAAATGCGAGAACAACTCGGACTTTCCCAATCTTCGTCCTTCGGCCATTCACGTCCCCCCATGGCTCTCAACACGTCTATAGCAGACACTAGTGTCCGAGAAATCGATGACAATATCATAAAGTCTAACGTTTTTGATACCAAAGTACGCCTGATGCCGGCCTGCAGATGAACTTGTGTCAACAGACATTCGGGCTACCGTACCGAAGCTACACTACAATTTCACCGATGCCAGCGGCCTCCCTCGAGACGTTTCCAAACCCCAAGCCGGAGCGCGACTACGAAGTCACCATCCGTTGCCCGGAGTTCACCTCGGTTTGTCCAAAAACCGGACTCCCGGACTTTGGTGTGGTCACTATTCGATACACACCAAATACACGATGCCTAGAACTCAAGGCGCTGAAGTACTATCTGATTTCTTTTCGGGATCGTGGGATTTTTTACGAAAGCGTCACAAATGAGATCCTTGACGACCTCGTCGACGCCTGCCAGCCCCGTCGCATGACCGTCACCGGAGACTTCTCGGTTCGGGGAGGCATAAGCACGCAAGTCACGGCGAGCCACGTGCAGCATGACTCATGAAATGCCCGTGGAGGGCGTGCTCGACCTGCACACGTTTGCGGCACGGGATGTCACCTCCGTGGTCGACGAGTATGTCCGAGTGGCAGCGGGCAAGGGGCTCTCAGAAGTCCGGCTGATCCACGGGCGCGGCATCGGACGGCAGCGCGCCGCAGTCCACCGAGTGCTGGCAACACATCCCGACGTGCTTTCGTACTACGATGCGTCCGAGTCGCATCTCGGTGCAACGGTTGCCACGTTGCGGTCCAGTCGTGGCTAGACGACTCGCGGCGCTTGCGGCAGGCTGGCGGGTCGCGCTTGTGTTCATAGTCCTGGCCGTCGAGCTCCTCTACGGCGCCCAACCACCAGCATTCCCGTCTGGACCCCGCCTGATCGTGGAGGGCCCCGAGGCGCTCGCAGGTGTTGCCACCCAGCTCGCTCGGCTGAGCCCTGGCCGTCTCGGCGATGTCATGACACTGGTCGGGTTGAGCGACCCTGGGCCACCGATACGTGTATCACTGATTCGGGAAGACTCGTCCGCCGCGACCGAGATACCCGCGTGGGTCGTTGGATACGCGTCCCCGGGCCGTCACACCGTGACGTTGATCCCGGGTCGTATCGGAACATACCCGTTCCAGTCGGTCGAAACCGTGCTGTATCACGAAGTCGCGCATGTCCTGGTGCACCGCGCGGCCCACGGCGCACGTCTCCCACGGTGGTTCGACGAGGGTCTCGCCAGCCTCGCCGAGCCGAATTGGGGACTCGAAGACAGCACCAGACTTGGGTGGGAGCTTCTCTCGCACGGGAACCGTACGGCCACCGAGGTCGAACAGCTCTTTGGACGCGACCGGACCTCGGTAACCAGGGCGTATGTACTTTCGCACGCCGTGCTACGAGATCTGCGCGACCACGACGGGTGGTTTGCACCATCCCGCATTCTGGCCAGAGTCGCTCGCGGCGAACCGTTCGCGCTAGCCGTCTTCAACGTCACTCACCTGACTGTGGAAGAACTGTTCGAACGATTCTGGAATCGGCCGACTCTTGTTGAACGATGGATCCGGATCATTGGTCACCCGGTATCGCTCTTGGGGTTTATCACGACGTTGGCACTGTTGGCGGTATCTCGCCACCGACGGCGAAGAGCCGAGCGCCGAGCACGGTGGAAGCGCGAAGAAGAAGCCGAGGATCGGGCCTGGGAGGAGCATCAACGCCACTATCGCAGGCATTGATCTCCGCCGTTGAGTGTCGACCCTCCGTCGAACGTCGCACCGCAGCCGGAACGGTCTCGTATCCCCGCTATCAGTTTCCGGTGAAGAGGCGCAGGAGCTTTGTCATTGGGTCATAGAGCCTGTCGACGACTCGCTCTTTCAACGGAATAATGGCGTTGTCCGTGATCGTGATCTCTTCCGGACACACTTTTGTGCAGCACTTCGTAATGTTGCAGTACCCCACGCCTTGTTCATACGCCAGGTCTCGGGTCCGGTCCTCGGTGTCGAGCGGATGCATTTCGAGGGCCGCGTTGTAGACAAAGTATCGAGGACCTATGAATTCCTCATGCAGTCGGTGATCACGCAACACGTGACAGACGTCCTGACAGAGGAAGCACTCGATGCACTTCCGAAACTCCTGGACTCGTTCCACGTCCGCTTGCGCCATCCTCCATGAGCCGTCACTGGTGTCTGGCGAACGCGGCTTGAACGGCTTGATCCGTTTCTTGACGTCATAGTTCCAGGACACATCCGTGACCAGGTCCTTCATGACCGGAAACGCGTGGATCGGCTCTATCGTCACTGGCTCGTCCAGAGGAATCGTATCGAGCCTGGTCATACACATGAGCCGGGGATTGCCGTTGACCTCGGCAGAGCAGGAGCCACACTTACCGGCCTTACAGTTCCAGCGAACCGCCATGTCATTGGCGTCGGCCGCTTGGATCTGATGGACGGCATCGAGGACCACCATCCCCTCGGTCACATCGGTTGTGTAGTCGACGTAGTCACCGCCGTGCGCATCGCCTCGCCAGATTTTGAATGTCGCCGTGCTCATACTCGCAGTCCTCGGTCAGCAGTACTCGTGGAAGTCAAGACGACGGTGCACTAGCTCTTCTGGCTCTCGTCGACGATTTCCTGCAGATCGTTGCGAAGCGGCGCAAGCTTCTCGCGCCGAATATCCATCGACCCATCGGCCGCCTGCTTTACGACGAGATTCATCGTGCCCCAGTCGGCGTCTTTACCCAAATAGTCTTCGCGAAAGTGTGCCCCGCGGCTTTCCTTTCGCTCGACCGCCGCCCGCGCGACCGCTTCGGCAACTGGCAAGAGGTTCCGCAGGTCCAGGGCCGTGTGCCATCCCGCGTTGTATTCCCGGTTCCCCGACGCGCCGACCCGTGTAGCACGCTCCTTGAGCCCCTGAAGCGCCTCAATAGCCCCTGTCAGCTCCGACTCGTTTCTGACGATTCCGACCAAACTCTGCATCAGGTCCTGCAGCTCGTATTGCAGCTGATACGGGCCCTCTTCGCCAGGTTGGTCGAACGGGGCGAGGGCCATTTGGGCCACCTCTTCGACCTGCGAGTCGTCGACGCCGACCGCGCCTCGGTCCTTTGCGAACACAGCCGCATGCTCCCCCGCCAGCTTCCCGAAGACCAGCAGGTCCGACAACGAGTTCCCGCCCAGGCGATTGGCACCGTGTAGCCCCGCGGCGCACTCGCCCGCCGCAAACAACCCGGGCACGGCGGACATTTGCGTCTCAGGGTCGACTCGCACCCCCCCCATGACGTAGTGCGTGGTCGGTCCAACCTCCATCGGCGTCTCGGTGATATCAATTCCGGCGAGCTGCTTGAACTGGTGATACATACTCGGCAGCTTCTTCCGGATACGCTCCGCGCCGTCCGGCAACTTGCTCTTGATCCACGCAATGTCCAGGAACACGCCGCCATGCGGGCTCCCGCGGCCTTCCTTGATCTCACGTACGATGGACCGCGCCACATGGTCGCGAGTGAGTAGCTCCGGTGGACGACGCGCGTTCTTGTCTCCCTGGGTGTAGATCCACCCCTCTTCTTCGTTGTCAGCGGTCTGATGCTTGTAGAGATCGGGGATGTCGTCGAACATGAAGCGTTTGCCCTCACTGTTCCGAAGCACCCCGCCCTCACCGCGCACGCCCTCGGTGACCAGGATTCCTTTGACTGACGGTGGCCAGACCATCCCGGTCGGGTGAAACTGGACAAACTCCATGTCCATCAGCTCGGCGCCTGCTCGATAGGCCAGCGCGTGGCCATCACCCGTGTACTCCCAGCTATTGCTGGTCACCTTGAAGGCACGGCCAATCCCCCCGCTGGCGAGGACGACCGCTTTGGCACGAAATACTCGGAATCGACCCTTCTCGCGGTCATAACCGAATGCGCCCACAATGCGGTCGCCGCTCTTGAGAAGCTCGACGACCGTGCATTCCATATGCACATCGATCCCTTGGTGAATACCGTGATCCTGAAGGGTCCGAATCATCTCGAGACCGGTCCGGTCGCCGACATGAGCCAGACGGGGATACTTGTGCCCGCCAAAATTGCGTTGCAAGATCCGCCCGTCGGCCGTGCGGTCAAACACCGCGCCCCACGATTCGAGCTCATGCACTCTGGCCGGCGCCTGCTGGGCATGCAGCTCCGCCATGCGCCAGCTATTCAAATACTGCCCGCCGCGCATCGTGTCCGCAAAGTGCGTCTCCCAGCCGTCGCGGTCATCGACATTCGCCAAAGCGGCGGCCACGCCGCCTTCAGCCATGACCGTGTGAGCTTTCCCGAGGAGCGACTTGCAGACCAGTCCCACCGAGACTCCGGCCGATGACGCTTCGATCGCAGCTCGGAGACCCGCTCCCCCGGCCCCAATAATAAGGACGTCGTGCTCAAACGTCTGATAGTCCATATCGCTCGTCAGATAATCCGAAAATCAGTCCAGATGCCCATCGCACAGAGCCGGACATAAAGGTCGGAAAAACTGACCCAGACCAGGCTCAACCACGCAAACAACATGTGTCGTCTATTCAAACAGCTCACGCAGTCATAGGCGGTTTTGCTCGTGGATTGCGTAAGACAGTCGTTCCGCCCACCTACCAGATGACGCAGGGAGTGACACCCGAAAATGTAGCCACCCAATAACGTGACGTTGAGCGCCAGCACGAGCGTGCCCACTCCCAGACCAAACTCGACGGCATCACCGGCCCCAACCGGGAACCACATGCCATTCCACACGTCATGGGCAAGTAGCACGATAAAAATCAACGCGAGATACAGGAAGTATCGATGCGCGTTTTGCATGATCAGAGGGAACGAGTTCTCGCCAAGATATCGACTGCGAGGTTCACCCACTGCGCACGATGGCGGATCGGCCCAAAACGCCTTGTAGTAGGCGCCCCGATAGTAGTAGCAGGTCAGTCGAAACCCGCCGGGCGCCCACAAAATGAGGAACGCCGGTGAAAAGGCAAACGGCAGGAACTTTGGCCACCACGTCGGCGCTGGCCCGAACCACGCGTGGGGAGAGTCTCCGAGCAGTTCCGGTGAATAGAGCGGCGACAAGTAACCCAGATGTGCGTAGTACGCCCCTTGGAACGCCGCCCACGTCATATAGGCAACGGCGATACCAAGCCCCACGGCGACGACGAGCGGCTGGGTCCACCACGCGTCGCGCCGCGATGTGGCGCCAAACCGGCGCACCGGTAACGCAAATTGAACCTGATTCATACGAGCGCGCTCCGACTCCTTACGAAAATTCGTGACGGCCGGACGATGGCCGCCCATAGCCTATCATCTCAGCATCGGGGTCGGCCGACCGCGCTCGCGGCAGGCTCGTGGGCGATCGCCACGAAGCCTGCACAAGAGGTGGACCGGACGAGTAAGGGCCTTACTCGTCTGACCCAACGCCGTTGGCGCGGAGGAAGCTCCAGATGGCGCCGTAGATGCGCTCGTTCTCAGCCACGCTGAATCCGCCGTGTCCCCCGCCCGGGACGGTGACCAGCTCATTCGAGATCTGTTCCTCGTCCAGGGCTTTGTGCAACCAGGTCGCGTGCTCGTAGGGCACGATCGGGTCTGCGTCACCGTGCACGGTGAGCACGGGGGGAGTGTCTGACCCGACGTATGTCAGCGGTGAAACACGCTTCGCAACGGCGTCCCGATCCGTAGTGCTCCCCACCCAGGCCTCGGTGAAAGACCCTGAGGTCCCCGGTGTGCGATAGAGCAAGTCCTCGACGTCTGTGATGCCGTACCAGTTGATGATCGCTGCGACCTGCAGTTCGTCGGTAGACGTGCTGCCAGTTGACCACGTTCGGCGACGATTGCCCGGGCACTGTCGGTCCAACCCGGCGGAGCCCGGGAGCATACCGGTGGTGAGCGCCAAATGCCCACCGGCCGAATTTCCGGTCACGACGATCTGACTGGTGTCAATTCCATACTGCTCTTTGTTTCGATAGATCCATCGCAGCGCGCAGCGACAGTCCTCAACGGCGGCGGGAGCTGGCGCGACATCAGCGAGCCGATACGCCACATTGACAACCGTCCATCCCTGCTCGAGATATGGGAGAAACGTCAGCGCAGAACCCTCTTTGCTACCGTTGGTCCATCCCCCGCCGTGAAAGTACACCAGGGTGGGGTTCGGACCCTCCGCGGTGCGCGGTTGATAGACATCGAGCTTGAGGTCCACCCCTCCGGCCCGCAGATAGGTTATGTCCGCGGCAACTCGATACGTCGCTGCCACCTGTACAAAGGAGCTCGCAGATTCCGTGTCCTGCGCGGTCACCGACGCCGGCCATGACGTCGCTAGAAACGCTATCGCGCCAGTCGTCGCGATGATGGCGGAAGTCGCCTGTCTCATCGGGGTTGCCTCGCTTTCGGATTGGTCGTGGTCGGATTGGTCATGCATTTATTGAACGAGCGTCGATCCTAGCCGGAGCCGTCATCCAAGGGAAGCTGACGCCGGAACCGCCATCGCCAGTCCAACCCTCTATCGACGAAGCATGTGCCCTTCCGGGTTGACGACCGACGCTGCTAGGCCGATCATTTTCCATGGCCACTCACCCACCGGGGCCGCGAGCACATGGTCTCTTCGGCAGCCTGCCCTTGATGCGTCGCGACCCGATCGGCTTGCTCAACAGCTCTGTCCGCGAATTTGGAGAGGTCGTCTACTTCCGAATGGCGCACCGCCGCGTCGTGGTTCTGGCCGACCCGGTTCACGTCCGCCACGTACTTCAAGACAACTACACGAACTACAGCAAGAACACGCCAGGATTTCGAGCGATCCGCAACTTTCTCGCCGACGGCCTCCTTACAAACGAGGGGGACGCCTGGCTTCGTCAACGACGGATCGCCCAGCCGGCGTTTCACCGGCACCGGATCGGCGGATTCGCGAAGGCGATAGCCGCCGCCGCCAAAGCGGCGTGCGACCAGTGGGACGACTCACCGGTTCCAGAAGTCAACATCACCGCCGAGATGTCACGACTGACTCTCGGCATTATCGGCAAGACAATGCTGAGTGCCGATGTGACCGACAAGGCTGACCGCGTCGGACAAGCGGTAACAGTCGCGCTCCGGGAGGGAAATCGAGCCATCACCCATCTGGTCGGTATGCCGTGGTGGGTTCCGACCGCGCGCAACCGTCGGATGACGGACGCGCGTCGGACGCTCGATCGGGTCGTCTACGACATGATCGCCTTGAGGCGGCGCGCCGGTGTTGAGCGTGAAGATTTACTCTCGATGCTCATGGAGGCACGGGACGGGGACACTGGTCGCGGTATGAGCGACCAGCAGCTCCGAGACGAGGTCATGACCATCTTTCTGGCGGGACACGAGACGACCGCGACCGCGCTGAGTTGGACGTGGTATCTCTTGTCAAAATATCCTGCCGCCGCGCGCCTGCTCCGTCACGAGCTGTCGAACGTCTTGGGTGGACGAATCCCCACGATGGATGACCTACCCCAGCTTGTCTATACCGAGCGGATCATCAAAGAGTCGATGCGCCTGTTTCCACCGGCATGGATCATTTCTCGCTGCGCCATTGGCCCGGACCGGGTCGGCGCATACGACCTCGCCCCCGGCACCATCGTGTTTGTGAGTCCATTCATCACCCATCGACTCGCGCGTCTCTGGGAAAACCCAGAAGGCTTTGACCCGGAGCGCTTCGACCCGTCACAAGCTGTCGAACCGCCAGCGTTTGCATACTTCCCATTCGGCGGGGGGCCCCGTCGCTGTATCGGCGACACATTCGCAATGATGGAGATGATGCTTGTCATCGCCACCATTGCCCAGCGATGGCGACTCGACCTTCCGTCGGGTGGCACTGTCGGGCTGGCGCCGGCTATCACGCTACGGCCAAGCGCGCCCATCCGGATGACGCGTCATCGGATTACCGGGGCGCAAATCACCCGGTGAGCGGTCGCCGGTCTTTCAGTCCTGAGGCGGCGTCGCGTCCGGGGGCGGTCCCATCGCCCTGCCGCCGTCTCGGTACGGCTGGTGACATGCCTCGCACGCGGCCGCAATCCGGTTGCCAGCCTGGAGCACCCCGGCAACATCCCGGTCGTCGGCGGCTGCCAACGCCTCGGCGCCGGCGGCGACGAGCTCCGTGGAAAGCTCCATCCACAGGTCACCGTCTTTCGCCCGCCCGTCCAACATAAATAGGTTGCCAGACTCCGCGAGGATGACCGCGGCGTTGCGGACAACAGCCCATTCCTCGTCGCTCGAGGGGGCAGCCCTGCCTACGTTGAAAATTGTGTCAGACGACGGGCTAATCATTGCTTCCTGTATCTGTTTGACGGTGGCCACGGGGTCCGGTCCGGCCACGGTCGACGACGACTGTGCGGCAACGCCCGCAACGAACACGAGGGACGTGACCCCTGCCAGGACGGCAGCGCCCCGTGAGCCGCGCTGCATCGGGTTCAACGTGATATTCATATTTCGGGCTTATACACCATCCAGCGACCCCACGTAAAAGTCCCATGACATCTGACCATCCCTCGATCTCAGAGCGAATGGTGTTTTGGTGTATGCCATAAACGTCGACGACGGCGTGACCACGCGAGAAGCGGAGCACGTGGCGGAACGGGGGCGAGGTACCCGCCGCGCGCGAGCGACAGACAGCTCGGGAGTGTGTTGTGTAGCGTCTCTGTCTCACTGTGGTGCCGCGAATCGGAGCGGGTCCGTGACGGCGAGAGCTGCGTCGCGCTTGCCGTCCAGCACAAGATCGGCGACCAGTGCTGCGGTCAGGGGAGCCAGAAGCAGCCCGTCGCGGAAAT
Source organism: Vicinamibacteria bacterium (assembly GCA_963579735.1). GTDB lineage: Bacteria > Acidobacteriota > Vicinamibacteria > Vicinamibacterales > UBA8438 > CAUZIB01. Next base: position 37,353 of record CAUZIB010000015.1, read on the forward strand.
GTCCGGTCGCGTAAAACAGGCCAGGAGTCCGGCCCGCTCCTATCGCGGGAAGGTCGTCTGCCGTAGCCGGTCTGAGACCAACTCGCACTTCGGTGAACCAGGCATGCTCTGCCCGCGGCACGAGCCGGCACGTCTTGGCAATCAGATCTCGGACGGCGGCCACTGTCGCACGCTCGTCAAACCCGACCTCTTCGACAGTCGCGCCAACAAGCAGCGAGCCGTCGGTCCATGGAACGAGATAGCACGCGTCGGTCCACACCACGCGTTCCAGCGGAGTTGTCGGCCAACCAAGGTGCAACAGTTGCCCGCGAACCGGGCGCACCGGCAGCGGATCCTCGCCTACGACTTCAACTTGTCCGGACCAACTGCCGGCGGCAATGACCGCCGCATCACACTCGACCGCTTCGTGGGCGGTCTCGAGTAACAGCGACTCGCGCGGCCGAGACACCCGCGTGACAGCGGTCGACGACACGAACGTCACGCCATGCGCGCCGGCGGCTCGACGAAGAGCGCCCGTCAGTTCAGTCGCCGCAACATACCCATGAGTCTCGACAGAGATCCCTCCGCACACGTCCGTCGTCAGCTGGGGTTCGGCCGCATGCAGTTCCGGCGGCTCGAGATAACGAGCCGTGACCCCGCTTCGCTCATACGCCGCAGCTGTCGCCCGGAGTCGTATGGCCGAGGTCTCGTCGAGCGCAACCTCAATCGTGCCGTTCCGTACGTATTGGACGGTGGACCCAGAATCCTCCACGACGCGGGCGACAAATTCATCGTAGAGCCGAAGACTACGGCCACCCAGCTCCAGAAGCGGACCATGATGCGCAGAGATATACGGTGACAAGACACCGGCAGAGGCTTGAGTCGCTCCCCGCCCGACCGCGCGCCGCTCGATGACGGTGACCCGCGTCCCCCGACGGGCGAGCTCGTAGGCGACGGCACATCCAACGATGCCCGCGCCCACGACCGCAACGTGTACCGGCGCCCTCACGTCGACCGCCACCCGACGGAGCCATCCGGCGTACCGGAGCCGGGAAGACGCGGGGCCCACGACGTCCGAGGACGTGAAACACTGGGTATATTCAAACCCATAAGTTTAGGAGGGGTACTCCGAAGTGTCTAGTGGAACGGCTGCCGACACGGGCGGTCCACGGTGATGACAACCCGGACCCGCAGAGGACATTCGCAGCCGTGGGAACTTCCGAAAAACACCAAAAAAGAGGGATAATTCTGAGATCAGTGAGTGGCATGTGAATTGCTTTCTCAACTGTAGCGATCGTGATGCTCGCCTGAAGGGGTGCTTCGAAATGGCAGTGAAATGGGTGACTCTCGGCGTCGCCGTCTTTGTAGCGATAATCGTGGCAGCCGGCACGGGAGCATACTGGGCAGTCCGCGACAACAGGTCAACTGTCCAGAATGTCGACCGCGTCGGACCGAACGCCGCGCTCGATACTCACGGCGATCGCGTCGAGGACGGCACCTCTGCCGACGCCATAGAGCCGGTCCTCGGAACGGCAGCCGCGGTTGACGCAACTGAGGAGGTCATCCGTCCAAGCGAATCAGTCGCGGATACAAGACCGTCCGCCGAGGCAGACGGACCGTCCAGCTCGACGCAGATAGCCGCGAAGATGCCCTCGGCGGCCGCCAGTGGACGCGTCGAGTCCCCGGCGATCATTTCGCGAGGCGAGAACACAGCGTCGACGCGACCGGTGGATACAGACAACAGCACACCGCCCAGTGTCGTCCGACCGTCTCCGACGTCGGCACCGGCTCCGGACAAACCGACGCCCAGCGCCACCAGTCGAAACCGCGAGCAGCCTGTGAACACATCATTGCCACGGGTCGAAGACGACCGGACGGCGACGGCGACAATTCCGGACCGGGTGGCATTGAGCCGCATGGATCCGTTATCCGTCGGAGTGTCATTGACGCCGGAAGCTCGGCCTCAACGTATCGAGGAGCTTGTGATCCGGGCCGACTCGGTCATCGGTCTCCAGCTCGATACGTCTGTTTCGACGGATGACGCCGAGGTCGAGGATATCGTCGAAGCACGAGTCACTCGGGACGTGATGGTGGGCGACCAGGTCGCAATCTCGGCCGGGTCGCAGGTGTTCGGGTCAGTCGTCCTGGCAGAACGAGCCGGACAGTTCAAGGGAGCATCTCGACTCGGTGTGCGATTCCACACTGTTGTTCTGGACAACATCGCGGAGCTACCGGTCTCGACTGAAACTGTCTATCGCGAGGGAGAAGGTCGAGGTAGCAAGAGCGCGGCCAAGATTGGCGGCGCGGCGATCGGCGGGGCAATCCTCGGCGCGATATTTGGAGGCGGGCAGGGTGCGGCGATCGGGAGCGCCGCGGGGGCGGCAGGCGGTACCGCAATCGCGATGAGCGGGGATGGTGAACCGGCGACGTTCCGCGCCGGGTCACGACTCACCGTTCGACTTTTTCGCCCGGCCACCGTCATCATCGAGTACTAGTGCGCCAAAACGCTCATCAAACCGGCAAAACTTCGTGTTTTCCCGACATTATCGAAAAACCTTGGCAAAACGACTAGGCGATCTAACAAAGTGGTAATAGTCCGTGGTATATAGTTCGTAAGTGCCGCAGGACGATGTCACCGAGGCGGTGCTCGGACGTGAAGAAGTTGTTCGCTATCTGCGTGACAGCCAGGGTGAAACCCTCCTCGAAGCGAAAGAACGAGTCCACTCTTATCTCGACGAGCTGCGGACGACCCAGCGGTATCGAATGTACCGCGCGCTGCAGCACCCGCTCTACCCGCTGCTACGCAAGATCGACAGACAGCAGGCCCACGTAGAGATTGCCCGAGCCGCGACACGACACCATCGGGTGATCTACGCGTCAAACCACAAGAGCCACACCGACTATCTCGTCCAGCCACTCGTCCTCGATGACAACGGGGTACGACCGCCGGTCATTGCCGCCGGGATCAACCTGTTTGGCGGCGCGCTCGGTCTTGTTCAGCGTCACGTCATCGGGGCGATCCCAATCCGGCGTGAGATGAAAGACCCGCTATATTTGGCAACCCTTAAGGCGTATGTCGCCGAGGCTCTCCAGCGGCACGACCTGTTTCTCTATTTGGAGGGAGGCCGGAGCTATAGCGGCGAGCTCAGACCATTCAAGACGGGCCTTCTCCACGCCGCGGCCCAGGCCCGACGCCCGGATGTGGTTGTCGTGCCGGTCGCTATTGCGTATGACCTCATGCTCGAGGACTTCGTGCTGGCTCGGCAGCGGGTCAAACGTCAACAACGTTTGTTCGCCCGCGAACTGGCCGAAATGGTCCGTTACGCGGTGGGCTACCGCAGTCGGGCAATCGTCAGCTTTGGGGCACCGATCCCGCTTGCAGACTATGACCCGGACGGACGCCGCTCGATGGTCGAACTCAAGCGGCGTCTCCGCGATGCCATCGGAAGGCTCTATACGGTCGTCCCGACCGCGTTGGTCGCGACCGCCATGCGTTCCTCGCTTCGCCGCGTTGAACTCGAGAGTGAAATCGACCGAGTGATCGAACGGCTCCGTATGTTTGGCGCCAGACTCGACGTCCAAACCGGACGCGATGCCGTCGAGGTTGCAACCGAAGCGATGGTCACTCGAAAAATTCTCGTCGTGGAAGGGGATCGATATCGAGTCAGGGAACGCGACGTCCTGCGATACTACGCCCGCACTATCGAGCACCTACTCAAAGACCGCGGCTCCTCCGCACATTCGCATCACTAGAGTGCACCGCCGGCGCACTGTCGTCGTCAGTCGGCTCGTCTAGTGGCCTGTAGCAGTCATTTGTAGACCACTAGTCTACCCAGTCCGCGATGAAGACATTCGTGTCACCCTCCACTGCGTTGTCGCGGTTTGAGGCAAATATGAGCTGTTGACCGTCGGGGGAAAACATCGGGAAACCGTCAAACGTCCCATTGAACGTGATTTGCTCGAGCCCGGTGCCGTCCTCGTTGATGACAAAGAGATCGAAGTTCCGACCGGCGGGGTCATGCCAGTTGGATGAAAAGATGATTCGTTCTCCGTCGGGATGAAAAAACGGCCCAAAGCTGGCGCCGCCCAATTCGGTGACCTGTCGGAGGTTGCTGCCATCGGCGTCCATCACAAAGATCTCCAGCGACGTCGGTCGCCAAAGACCTTGGTCGAGGAGACGCTTGTAATCGTCGTATTCGTCGCCGGGCGGCATCTCTCGCCCTCGGAACACGATCTTTGACCCATCTGCCGAAAAGAACGGTCCGCCATCCGGGCCGGGACGCGTGGTAAGACGAGTGACGTCTGACCCGTCACCGTTCATGGAATAAATCTCCATGTCGCCGTCTCGGACACTCGTAAACACCACTCGCCCGTCCGGTCCAATCGTGGCCTCGGCGTCATAGCCTGGTGTGTCGGTCAGCGGCTCCAGACCTGATCCATCCGGTGCGGCGCGATAGATGTCATAGGTGTCGTATACCGCCCAGACATAACCCAATGCAAAGCTCGGCTCTGGGGGGCACTCGGCCGCGCCCTCGTGCGTTGACGCGTAGATGATAGAGGCGCCGTCTGGGTAGAAGAAGCCGCAGGTCGTGCGTCCGTCCCCGGTGGAGACGAGTTGCACATTCGACCCGTCAAGGCCCATCGTAAAGATCTGGTCGCAGGGCACGCCTTCGCGAGTCGTTTGAAAAACGATTTGTGACCCGTCCGATGAGAAATAGGCCTCGGCGTTCTGCCCTGCAAACGTGAGCTGACGTATGTTCGCGAGGTGCGTTTCCCCGCCAGACTCGGCACCCTGAGCCCCGGAGCCCTCTTCGGCGGCTCCAGTCTGGAACGAGAAAGTGGCCGTCAGCAATATGGCGACGGTGGGGATTGTCAATCCGTGTGCGTAACGTCTGTTCATAGCGGCACGACTCCCTCGCGGCCCGTGGTCTGTTAGCGCCTACCGAGCCACTCCAGTAGCCCCAGTGATAGCCAGGGTACATAAGTAATCAGAACGACGCCAAATCCGAGAATCAGCAAGAACGGAACGGCCGCACGATAGACCTCGAGCAGTGGCCGGTCGAATCGGTAAGAAGCGAAGAAGAGATTGAGCCCAACGGGCGGCGTCATGTACCCGAGCTCGAGATTGGCGACAAAGATGATTCCAAGATGGATTGGGTCAATGCCGTAGGCCGCGCCAATCGCTGTCATAAGGGGAACCACCACGACGATTGCTGAGAAAATGTCCATGACACAGCCGACGAGCAGTAGAAACGCGTTCAACGCGAGCAGGAATACTACCGGTGACTCAATCTGGGCCCGCGTCCACTCGAGCACGCGGAAAGGAATGTCGGCATCGAGAGTGTATTGGGTAAAACCCTGGGCTACAGCCACGATGATGAGTACTCCACCAACGAGCACACCGCACTCGCGAAACGCACTGCGCAACCCGCCGAGGAGTGGGAAGTCCCGGTGCACGACACCGGTCACGACCGCGGCGTATAGAGCCGCGAGCGCAGAAGTCTCGACCAGCGTCGCCCAGCCACTGAAGTAGGCCCCCAGCACAACACACGGGAGGAGTAGCTCCCATTTCGCGTGCCACAACGCGGGCCATACCTCGGTCGTCGAGAACGGATGTCGACCCGCTCCGGTCAAAATCCCCTCCCGCGCGCCCCACGCGGCGGTCAGCCCGATGAGAACCAGGCCCGGCAAGAAACCAGCGACAAAGAGATCTTCCGGAGAAATTTCGGCGACGACCGCATACAGAATGAGCGGCAGCGCGGGGGGAAGCAGCAGCCCGAGCGACCCGGAGGCGGTCAGCAGTCCCACGGAGAAGCGATCCCGATAGCCCTCCTTGAGAAGGGCCGGCAACAGCAGGCCTCCCAACGCCAAAATCGTTACGCCGGAGGCGCCTGAAAATACCGTAAAGAATGCGCACACGATGACGCACACCACCGCCGTGCCCCCGGGCACCCACCCGACACCGGCTCGAAAAACTCGTAGTAGCCGTTCCGTCGCTTTCCCTTGCGCAAGAATAAAACCGGTCAAGGTGAACAGCGGAATCGCCGGGAGTGTCGGATCGATCGCCCGCTCATAGGCGTAGAGGACCACCTGCGCGGGAGGAAAAAAAAGGGTCATGTAGAGAAAAACCGCGGCGCCTGCGAGCACCGTAAAAATCGGGGCTCCCGCTACGGCCGCGACCAACACGAGCATGACCCACGGCCAACCTGGGGCACCGTCGAGAATCTCGTAGGACGGTGCGAGCCAGAGTCCGGCCGCTAACCCCAACAGTCCGGCGGTACGCGCGCCCCAACCGCCAGCGTGCCACACCAAGCGGAGCGCAAGCAGACCGAAACCCACTGGAAGCACAAGCTGCGCGAGCCAGGTCGGAAATCCGAGCGCGATCTCTGAACCCAGGTCGCGCTCAACCGCGATGATGTCACTCGCACCCCAGACCAATGTTGCGCAGACCGCCGCGCCAACCATGGCGGAGAACCCCCGCGCGCTGCGGCTCAGCACCCCGTCCGGCAAAAACGTCTGAGTCGCCAGAGCGACGAGCTTGTTCTCTCTCGCGGCCAGCGCGGCCCCCAACACGGCAACCCACAGCGTGAGGTGTTGAACGATAGGAATTGCCCCGGGAATCCCACCGGTTAGCACAGGCCGGACGACAATCGCAGCCAACGGGACGACGGCCATGACGGCCAGTGCGATCCCGAGAACTACGTCTTCGCCGGTATGAAACGCTCGAAGTATGCGTCGCCCGACGGAAAACACGTTCGGCACAGGTTTATCAGCTCGGGGCGCCGGCTGGGCGATGTGGCTCGAAAGAGGGCAAGATGTCGTCTACTGTGCCCGGAACGCGTCGCGCGCCTGTATTGCTTCGTCAAAGACGTCCGCCGCGACGATCGTCCCCCGCATCGAGGCGTTCATCTCGTCCGCGGCGGTCCGAAACGCGGTCAGCTCGGCAGCGCTCAGTTCCGTCACCTCCAGCCCGCGCGTCTTCATCTCCTCGACCGCCTCGGTATCCTGCACCGGGACATTCTTGAATAGCCCGTTTTCAAGTTCCTGACCGGCCGTCATGATGGCCTCTCGGTCTTCGGGCGACAGCCGGTACCAGTGTCGCTTGTGCATGACCGTCGCCCCCAAAACGGGTCCCAAAGGCAGGTCAAGCATGTGTGGCGCGGGTCGGTAGTACTGCAGCAGCAGCGCCGCATACGGCGGAAAGGGGTAGGCATTGATCAGGCCCGTATTGAGACCCACGGGCACATCGCTGAGCGAGAGCGGCACCGGGTTAAACCCATTCTCTCGAAACCACCGAACCACACGATCGTCACCGGCGGACGTAAAGAGCTTGGCATCCCTAAGCTCTGCCAGACTACTAATGCGTTCGGCTGAAAACAGATGCGCCCACCCCGTATGTCCCCAGTTGATCAAGACCAGGTTCTGGGCCTCCAGCCCTCGCACGAACCTCGGCTCGAGTGCACCGAGCACATGACGAGCCTCGGCATCCGAAGAAAAAAAGAACGGCATCCCGAGTACGTCGAACGATTCATCAAGCTCGCTCAATCCGATGAGCGTGAGCGACGCGACTTGGGTTGTCCCCAACAGGAGACGCCGAACGATAGCCGACTCATCGCCCTGGGTCATCGAGGCGACCCGTATGCGGACCCGCCGCTCAGTCGCCGCCTGGACATCGGTGGCCATCTGCTTGAGCGCGCGGTCCCAGAGCGAATTCGCGGGCGCGATCGACCCCAGCGTCATGGCCCGTTGGCCCACTAGTACGGCCGACGCTGACAGGAGCGCCAACGCGACGACAAAAGAAAGCACGCGTGTTCTCATTTACATCGTCCTTTTCGGCGCCTTACAACGGCAGGTCAAACAGCTCGTCGATGTGATCGAGCAGCAGTCGAGCCCGCCGTTGGGCGACAATATTCATCAGCCGAATACTCTCATCGCTATCGGGGTCGATCGCCAGGGCGCTCTGGAGCAGCGATTCGAATTCAACGCGATCTTGCGTGGGCACTGCCACACCGGTGGCGAAGGACACGTAGACCGACGCATCCCGTCCCCCGGACAGCTCGAGCGCCCGTCCAAAATGCTCGCGGGCGCGCTCGGGCGACCCGCCCAGAATGTCGGGCAAGGATTCCAGCGCGATAAAAGCAGCGTGGAGCGCTCCCCGATTGTAGTCTTCGTCGAGCACCAGCGCGCGCTCCATCAATGCTCTCACGGCGGGCAGGTCCGCCGACAATGCCGGCCGGTCTAGCCCGATCGAAATCGCCAACCCCCACGACGCACCAAGCCAATAGAGCGTGTCGACATCGTCGATCGAAAACACGGTGACCGCGTTCTCGGGATCGAGCCGGAGTAGGTCAGTAATGCCAGGGTGGTCAAGCTCCACCCTCCGCAAACAGTAGTCGCGGGCACGTATGTATAGATTCAGCGCGCGCGTGGTGAGCGTCTCAGCTCGAGCGTAGTCAAAGTCTGCCCACTCTGCAACTTCCGCGTCGGCCTGGATGAAGGCCGCGGCGTAGGTGGTGAACGTGCTGCACGCAGACACCAGCAGGCCAGGATTGTCTGGGGCCGAAACCAAGAGGGTTTCCAGCGTTTTGAGATTGAACGGCAAGGCTTCTCGCACAAGCTCCGGGTCGTTGTCGGAAGCATAGACGCTGACGCCTTCGGCCAGGGCGTCAGCCAGTGCATTGACCGCCACCGTTCGGATGGAGCAGCCGCCGCTGAAAACGGCGACGCCTACCATGACGCACGCAGTGCCCCTTTGCCCAACACACATGTCTATCAACCTCCGCCACGTCCCCACAGATTCCTTGATCATACAGAGCCTCAACGCGTCAGTGTGGGATGATGGATAAACGCCATGTTTCGGAGGATCCCAGGCGGCTGGTTTGAGATGGGAAGCAATACCGGTCAACCCGATGAGCGGCCGGTGCACCGCGTATGGGTGGACGAATTCGAGATGGCCATTCACCCGGTCACCCGGCAGGAATACGACGTGTTCCTACGGGCGACGCACCGGGAACCACCCCGCGAGTGGGACAACCCCGTCTTCAACGTGCCGCACAAGCCGGTCGTCGGTGTCAGCTGGAATGACGCGTTTGTCTACACCCTGTGGCGATCGTCAATGAGTGGCCCGGTCCGGCTCCCCAGCGAGGCAGAGTGGGAACGTGCGGCGCGCGGCCACCGTGTGTCCGTGACCTACCCGTGGGGCAACGAGATGCCTACCTGGATCCCCAACGGAGGGCGCGGACCACTGGACGGCCCCTGGTCGGTAACGCTTGGGCCTCCGAACGATTTCGGGTTGTATGGAATCACCGCCAACATACACGAGTGGTGCGCGGACTGGCACTCGCGTAGTTACTACGCTGAGTCGCCGGCGCGAGCCCCATGCGGTCCTCTGGGCGGCGTTCGCCGGACATCTCGTGGCGGCTCGTGGCGTCATGCCGTCACCATCAGTCGGTCGGCGGCGCGGAGCAAGCTCGGACCGACCCTCCGCTACACGGACTACGGATTCAGACTGACGAGATAGCCACCCATGTCAACCGAGCTCGAGCTGGCCACCGACGTCGTCAAGCGGGTCCGGGACGAGGGAGGACGCGCGCTGTTTGTCGGCGGGTGGGTGCGCGACCGACTCTCTGACCGCCCCTCCAAAGACATCGACATCGAGGTCTACGGCCTCGAAGCGAATCGGCTGCGAGCCCTGTTGGAACGAATCGGACGGGTGAACACCGTGGGCGAGAGCTTCACCGTCTACAAGCTCGGACCGCTGGATGTCTCACTCCCACGGCGCGAATCAAAAACCGGTCACGGCCATCGTGGCTTTACCGTGAGCGGAGACCCGACCCTGCCTGTGGTCGAGGCCGCTCGCCGGCGAGATTTCACGATCAACGCGATCGCGTGGGACCCGATGACCGACGAGTATCTCGACCCTTATCACGGACGGGATGACCTCACGCGGGGTGTCCTTCGGGTCGTCGATCCAGAGACCTTTGCCGACGACAGCCTACGCGTGCTGCGAGCAATCCAGTTTGCGGCACGCTTCGACTTGCGGATCGACAACGCCACACGAACCCTGTGTCAGGGCATTCCGCTTGACGATCTCCCAGCCGAACGGATTTGGGGCGAAGTCGAGAAACTGTTGATGCGCTCGCGACGACCGTCGGTCGGATTCCAGCTAGCGTTGGAGCTGAGGATCGTCGAACGGCTTTTTCCGGAAATGGCGGTCATGGTGGGATGCGAACAGGAGCCGGAGTGGCATCCCGAAGGCGATGTGTGGACCCACACGCTTCTTGTCATCGACCAAGCCGCGACGCACCGCCAGGACCTCTCGTATGCCAGACAAGTTGCCCTCATGCTGAGCGCAGTCTGCCATGACCTGGGCAAACCGGCCACCACGGAATTCATCGAAGGTCGGATCCGGTCGCGAAACCACGAGGCGGCCGGAGTAGGACCGACCGAGCGACTGCTCGACCGATTGAATATCCATACGCTGGACGGCTACAACATACGACGACAAGTGGTGGGCTTGGTCGCTTGCCACCTCACGCCCGGAATGTGGCACCGCGCACCGCAGAGAGTCGGGGACGGCGCGTTTCGGCGGCTGGCGCGCAAGGTCGAGCTGGAGCTACTCGGCCGACTCGCCAAAGCCGACTGCCTTGGTCGAACCGGCGAGTTCGACTGCACCGCAATGGACTGGTTTCTGGAGCGAGCCACAACGTTGGGGATCGAGCGCGAACCACCGCCACGATTGCTGTTGGGGCGGCATGTCCTGGCCCTCGGGCTACGCCCCGGACCCGCGGTCGGGCGGGTCTTGGCCGCGGTCTACGAACAGCAACTCGATGGCGCGGTCACATCGCTGCAGGAGGCCATTGAGGCGGCGCAGTCACTCGTCGCTGCGTCCGAGCAGGTCGACCACCATGGTCGATGAAACGTTCCCACCGCTGACCACGGCGACCATCGGCCCATCGCCCGGGCGGACGGGCGAGGCGAGAGCGGCGGCGGTCGCAGCGGCCCCGCTTGGCTCGACAACGAGCTTTGCGCACCGGAACAGCCACGAGACCGCCGAGGCGATCGCCTCGTCATCGACAGTCACCACCCGGTCGACAAACTGTCGTACATGGGCAAATGTGAGATCACCTGGGCGCACCGGCAGGAGACCATCTGCGACACTCGAGACCGACCCGAGGGTCACGGGATGCCCTGCCCTCAACGACGCGGTCATCTTGGCCGCTCCCGTCGGCTCGACCCCGACCACCTCGACGGCAGGTCGCGCATATTTTATCGCCGCAGCAATACCGCTGAGCAACCCTCCGCCACCCACCGGCACGAACACACGCTCGACGCCGGGCAGATCGTTGAGGATCTCCAGCCCGACAGTGCCCTGTCCAGCGACGATGTCCGGATGGTCGAATGGTGGGACCATCACCAGCCCGCGCTCTGCCGCCAGACGTTCGGCGCGGACTCGGCGTTCGGACGACGTTGTTCCCTCGAAGACGACCTCGGCCCCGAGCCGACGGGCACCCGCGACCTTGACCGCGGGCGCATTCTCGGGCATGACCACAGCCGCGACCGTCTCATGGGCACGCGCCGCGAACGCAACGGCCTGCGCATGGTTGCCCGACGAATAGGTAATGACGCCGCGACGACGGTCTGCCTCGGGAATCCGGGCGATCATGTTGAACGCGCCGCGGATCTTGAACGAACCGGTAACCTGGAGATTCTCACATTTCAGCCAGATCGTTTGTCCTGCCCGAGTCGACGTCCAGGACACATCAAGGAGTGGTGTCCGCGCGACCGTGCCCTTGATTCGAGCGGCCGCCGCGTGGAGATCTGAGGTTGTAGTCAGACGTGGGTTGCTCATGGTTGAAATTGGACCGAGGTGCCCCCGTATACTTTCGGGTCAAGGACAGTATGAATTGATCCGGATGATCGTGTCGTTCGGCGCGCTGGGCATGATTAGCCTGTGCAACGGGTCGCCGGCGGCCGCCCAAGGTGCGGTCCGTAGCGACGTTCCCATCGGATGGTATGTCGTCGACATCTATGGCTCGTTCGCGCCTCTCGGACAGAACGACGAACTTGGGATAAACCGCGGCTTCTCGTCCACTCCACAACCGGGGTTGACCATTGGTTTTACGGCGGGGGCGCACGTGTTTCCGTTACGTCTGGGACTCATCACCCTGGGACTTGGCGCAACGTTTCACGATTCCTTTCGTGACAAAGGCCCAGTGCCGACCGAAGACGAGCCGAACCCGGACGGTCCGACGCTACGCAAGCGCTTCACCGCAGTATCCCCCCAACTGTCGCTCAATTTTGGAGGGCGAGACGGGTGGAGCTACTTGAGTGCGGGGACCGGCACGTCCCGGCTTGCGCTGTTTGCGTTGAACACCGACGCGGCGACCCAACGGCGAGCCGGCACGTTCAATTACGGCGGTGGGGCTCGCTGGTTTACCAACGATCACCTCGCATTCGCTCTTGACCTTCGCTTCTACAACGCTGGCCCTCTTGTCGCGTCTGCCACCGAACCCGGCTCACCGCGGTCGACGATTATGGTGATAAACATCGGCGCGTCGTTCAGGTAATGGGCAGGGATAGCGGTGTGACTCGAGACACCCTCCTCGATTTCTTTGACGATCGCATCGGGTCGGACGCGGTCTTCCTCCAATACGACGACGGGTATCGCGCCTACACCTACCGCTACGACGACGTGCGTGCCGCCGCCCAGAGGTGTGCCGCGCGTCTCCGGACCGCGGGTATCACCCCCGCTGACAAGGTCGTCGTGTGGGGTGAGAATCGTCCCGAATGGGTGGTGGCCCTCTGGGGTTGCTTGTTGGCGCGCGCCGTCGTGGTACCCATTGACTACCGTGCCTCGCCAGATCTGGTAACACGCATCATCGACATTGTCGACGCCAGAGTCATCATGGTGGGTCGCGAAGTGAGCCGGCTCGCTCTGGGGGAGCAGATTGACTCGTGGCCACTGACCGACCTCCTGTTACCTCAGCGCGGCGAACGGACCACATCGAATTCGGGCGATACAGAGCGACCTTCCGCGGCCGCCGCCCCTAGCGCCGAGGCCGTGACTGACCACCTTGCGGAGATCATCTTTACGTCGGGGGCCACGGCGGAACCCAAGGGCGTCACGCTCACCCACCGGAACATTCTGGCCAATATCGTCCCGGTCGAGCGGGAAATCCTGAAGTATCGCGCGTATAGCCGGCCCTTCTTTCCCCTGCGATTTCTGAACCTCCTGCCGCTCAGCCACATGTTCGGGCAGGCGATGGCCACGTTCATCCCGCCCATGCTGGGCGGGGTCACCGTTTTCATGCACGGTCTCACCCCCTCCGACATCGTGCGTCAGATCCGAACGCGGCGGATCTCGGTGCTGGTGTGCGTCCCAAAAATGCTGGAAGTGCTCCGGGACTACATTGTCGCGGTCGCTCCCGAGACGGGCGCCGAGCCGCCGGTCCACCAGCATGTCGCGCGACGCTGGTGGCGCTATCGTCGCGTCCACCGAATGTTTGGCTTCAAGTTCTGGTCGTTTGTTGTCGGCGCGGCGCCGCTCGACCCGGAGCTCGAGTCGTTTTGGTCGCGTCTAGGCTTTCTCGTGATCCAGGGATACGGGCTCACCGAGACGGCGCCCATCGTGACGCTCAACCACCCGTTCCGCGCTCGGCGGGGAAGCGTCGGCACACCAATCGGTGGCGTGGACATCAAAATCGCGGCGGACGGCGAAATTCTGGTGCGAGGCGCCAATGTCACCGGTGGGTATTACAACGCCCCCCAGGAGACCGCCGCCGCATTCGACAATGGGTGGTTTCACACTGGGGATATTGGCTCCGTCGACGATTCAGGACGGTTGTCGGTTCGAGGACGGAAGAAGGAGATGATCGTCACCCCCGAGGGTCTGAACGTGTTTCCGGAGGACGTCGAACGAGCGCTGTTGGACGTGGCGGGGGTTCTGGAGGCGGCGATCATCGGAGCCATAGTTGAGGGCAAGGAGCGCGTGCACGCGGTGCTGGTGCTGGCAAAAGGAGAAGACGCAATGTCTGCCATTCGCGCCGCGAACACTGCGCTTGAAGATCATCAGCGAATCCGAGGGTATAGCGTATGGACCGACGGGGGGCTACCACGCACCGACGGCACGCAAAAATTGAAACGCCGCGACCTCCAGAAGTGGGTGGAATCTGGCAACTCGTTACAAAAGGCACGGCCTGCCGACGACAAAAGCGTCCTCAGTATCGTGCAGCGATTTGCAACCGACCAGGAGGTCTCGCGTTCGACCATCATCAAGAATCTCGCTCTGAGCTCAATCGAACGGATAGAGCTCGTGATGGCGCTGGAGCGCGAGCTATCCGGGACGCTGGACGAGAGCGCTTTCGAGGACGGCGCCACGGTGGCCGACCTACAGACGGTCTTCGAGGACGGCCCGCCCACACGGGCAGAATCCCCACCACGCCAATCCGAAACCGCGATCGAATCCGGGACGGATGTGCCACCAGCCGTCGTCGCCAACTTTCCAACCTGGAACCAGAGCCGACTGGCCAGATTGGTTCGACGGGCGGGTCTCGCCACTGTACTGCTCCCCCTCACTCGGCTTTTTGCGTCGATCACCGTGCGGGGCCTCGACCGGCTACGCGCGACCGCCGACCCGGTTGTCTACGCGGCAAACCACCAGAGTCATATGGACGGGCCGGTCATTCTCGCCGCCATGCCGGCATCACGCCGCTACAACGTCGCCACCGCAGCGGCCAAAGAGTTTTTTCGCGCGCACTTCCACCCCAGCGCACACACGTGGTCCGAGCGGTTCACTAGTGGTGTGAACTACTATCTTTCGAGTCTCTTTTTCAACGTCTTTCCGCTCCCGCAACGGGAAGCTGGCACCCGCGACGCCATTCGCTACCTTGGGCATCTCTTGGGGCAAGGTCGATCGATCTTGATCTTTCCCGAGGGCCGTAGGACCGACGACGGGTCCATCGGTTCGTTCCGACCAGGGATTGGCATGATCGGTTCGCGCCTCCGCGTCGCCATTGTCCCGGTGCGTATCGAGGGTGTTGACCGGATCCTCCATCAAAGCTGGCGTATGGCCAGACCTGGCCGCGCGCGGGTCGTATTTGGCGAGGCGCTGTATCTGGAAGGAGAGAACTACCGCGACCTCGCGAAGCGGGTGGAAGACGCGGTGCGCGGCCTTTGACGACAACGACGGCACGAAATTGGCATGTGGCTGCTATAATCTCGGTGCCGAGCGATGATTTTTCCGCACCTGGCAGATATCTAGACCTCTGGAGTCACCCTCACAGTGAGCGACTTCTACGAAGACCAGGCGACGATTCCCTCGAAACGCAAGCCCCTCTCCGAACCGTCACCCTCCTCGACCACTGACACTGCGTCCAGGGTGGAATCCACTACATCCGTAGAGTCGTCCGACGTTCTTCCTCCCGACCCTCCGGCCGAAGATCCGACCGAGGCCCGCTTCAAATCGTGCCGTTGGTATGAAACGCAGGAAGGCGACGATCTCCCGGACTACTGCTCGAACCGCGATGTGCTGCCCTTCGCCGGAAAGAACGCCTTCCGGCCGGACGCATGGTGCGCGGATTGTGAACTCTTCAAAGTCAAGCGGATCACGAAGAAGCGCAAGTCACCCGACGACTGGGCCGATGGCTACTAAGCCCAGACGTTACCTGTGTCAACGGCCGGTAACGCGTTCGGACGGAAACGAGCGAGCGCACCGCACTAGTCGCTAAACTCTCGCGCCAAATCCACCCACTTTCCGTCTGGCGCGAGTTCCTGATAGCGACGCCAGTGGGTCTTTGCGTCGTCGGAAGACCCGATTTTCTCGAGGGTCACCGCCAGATAGAAGTGGGCGTCGGCGTATTGAGGATTGAGACGGAGCGCGTCGCTGTAGTAAGCGATCGCCTCAGGAAATCGTGAGAGGTCGTGATAGATATTGCCCAAATTGAAATGCGCCTCAAAACAATCAGCTTCCAGCATCACCGCGCGTAAATAGAGGGCTTGGGCCTCGACGAGGTCATCGCTTCCGTAGTGAAGATTTCCTAGATTGACAATCGCGGGCACGAGGTTGGGGTCAAGGAGGAGCGACTTTCGATAGGCGATTCGGGCCCGGCCACGGTCGACCTCACTGCCTTCGTCGAGGTCAGCCCCCTCGACAAAGAAACGGGCCGCCAGTACGCTTTGGGCGTCGCGCTTCCCCGTCGCATCCACCGGGGCGGTGACCTTTGTCGCCTCTCTTCGTCGTAGCGCGACGACTTTGGCGGGTCGAACGTCGCTGCGAACCGACCCAAAGTTTAGTGTCAGCTGCCCTTGGTGGTCGGCTAGCTGTTGGCGCACCGCTGCGTGGAACGAGGACCCACGTTCCATCGCGTCGTGCACCTTCTTTATCAACGCCACATCGGAGAACCCGACGAAGGTGTCTCTATGTGTATGTACAACCGGACGGATGAGTCCCCATTTTTCGAGACATCTGAGCTCGGTCTCACGCACCCGGTGATAGATGTCACCCAATCGGCCCAGCGAGTGATACCGAGCCTGTAGTGCATCGGCCGAGGGCAACTGGCTCAGTCGGCAGAACTCTTCCTCGCTGACCATCCGAATCCGCCCGGGCGCGCGAGCGTTGATAGATTCAGCCTGAGCCACTGTCTTGGTTCTGGCCGGTCGGCCACCTCCGGCCCCAATCACGAGCATGGTAGTACGGGGGGTGAGATCATCCGCCGTTTCACCGCCCAGACTCCGCACGACATCACGGGCATCGCGACGGCGGACGCAAGACAGGAGCCCGGCAAAAACGACCACGTGACGGGCGAAGGCGGGAGGCGCGGCCCCGTGCTGGCTGGGTGCGGACGCCAACGTCATGGTTCACGGGAACGATGATGGACAATGCACGCAAAGTCAAGCGGCCAAACCGGCTCGCCGCGTCGCAAGGTGGGCTGACCTGACCCGCCCATTCGAGGCCACCCTTGTCACGCTCCGAGAGAGAAGAGACACTAGACGCTGATGCCCTGGTTGCTCGCCGCTGATGTTGGGGGAACAAAGACGCTGGTGGGGCTCTACGACTCCGAGACCCACCCCCCCACTCCAGGCGACGTGGAACAGGTCCGTACCAAAGACTTCGAAGGCCTGGTGCCACTGATCGCCACTTTTCTAAAGGGTCGAGAAACGCAGGTATCGGCCGCTTGTGTCGGCGTAGCAGGTCCCGTTCACAAGCAACGCGCCCGGCTCACCAACGTTCCTTGGCAAGTATCAGGCCAGGAGTTGACGGCCCACTTCCGTTTACCGATGGTGCATTTGCTTAACGATGTCGCGGCCGCCGCCTGTGCGCTCGGAACACTCCGCAGCGATCAATGCGAGACGTTGCAAGCTGGTCAACCCGATGCCATCGGCAACAAAGTGCTCGTGGCGCCAGGCACCGGCCTCGGCGAAGCTCTCGTCCACCAAGTCGCCAACGGTCTGGTGCCGGTCGCGTCGGAGGCCGGTCACGCCGATTTCCCCGCCCGGACCCCGCGCGAACGGGAGCTGGTCTCCGTCTTGACGGCGAAGCGGGGACGAGCGTCTCTCGAAGACGTGTTGAGCGGACCGGGTCTCGCGAACCTCTTTCGATTCTGTCATGGCGACCAGTCGTGCCCGGCCATCCCGGCATCGACCGCGGCTGACGAGCTCCCGGCCGCGGTCACGAATGAAGGACTCTCCGGTCGCTGTGAATGCTGCGCAGAGGCTCTCGCGTTGTTCGTCTCGGCATTGGGGGCCGAGGCCGGCAATGCGGGTCTACGGGGCTTCGCGACGGGCGGTGTGTTTATCGGGGGCGGTATCGCGCCCCGGATTCTCCCAGCTCTAAGACGATCGGGCTTCATCGACGCATTCCGATCGAAGGCCCCCATGGACGCGTTGCTCCGGGACATGCCGGTCGCAGTCATCACGGAACCCAAAGCGGTCTTGCTCGGAGCGGCGGTAGCGGCACAACAGTTGCCGCGTTTGTGAACGGCCTCACAGTTGCGATTTTGTCCTGGCGAGGGTCCGGAATAAACCCCGTCCACGCGGGGTTACTGCCAATACACGCCCCACCACGCTCGCCATTCCGGCGAGTCCTTCATCCTCACGTCTGGCGCCGTCAAGCTCAGCGTGGAAAGCCCAGAGGGCCGAGAGATCATCCTGAGCTTTCTTCCCCCGGGTGATGTGTTTGGGCAATTAGCGATAATCGATCCTGGTCCTCGAGATCACATCGCGGAAGCGTATGAGCACTCGGTGGCCTACGCCATCCAGAGCGAAACCCTCAGACGGCTGATGCGAGAATCTCCGGGTCTGGCCAACGAAACCGCCAGGCTGATCGGCGGGCAGCTGCGGGTGTATCGAAACCGGGTTGAGGAGCTCCTCTTCAAGAGCGCCCATGCGCGAGTCACGCACATGCTGATCGACCTCGCGGTTCATCACGGCGTTCACGATGCCGAGGGGGTCGTCATTCCCCTCAGATTGAGCCAACGAGATATCGCCAACCTCGTCGGGCTCACCCGCGAAACGGTGAACTTCGTCCTGAAGGATCTCCGACGGCGCAACCTCATTGAAACGCACGGTCGCAGTATTCGACTCCGCGAGCCCGACATCCTCCTGGGCGTGCGACGCGCCGGTGCGTTGCCGGCTGACGAACTGGTAAAGTCGTAGCGTCGTGCGGTTTTACGCCTTTTTTCTCGCCTCCCTGGCCCTTGGCCTCCCGTCCTTCGGGCAGACACCGACCATGAACCCCATCGCCTATACGCTGCGGTTTCCGTCCCCGTAGACGCACTACGTCGACGTCGAGGCCATCATTCCGACCGACGGTCACGCACCCCTCGAATTGATGATGGCGGTGTGGACACCGGGGTCGTATTTCGTCCGCGAATACCCCCGCCATCTCGAGCGGCTCCGTGCCACCAGCCTAGCTGGCGAACCACTGACCATGGCGAGCACTCGGAAAAACCGATGGCAGGTCAACAGTGCGGAACTGCCCGCCGTTCGTCTGACCTATCGGGTCTACGGACGCCAGATGTCGGTGCGTACGAACTGGATAGACACAGACTTCGCGTTGCTCAACGGCGCCGCAACCTTTGTCACGCTTGCCGACAACGCCGGCCGGCCCCACGACGTCACCATTGAGCTGCCACCCGGCTGGCGTCAGAGTGCGAGTGCGCTGCCAGCCCACCCTGAGCGTGGCGCGGAAAGCTATCGCGCACCCGACTTTGACACCTTCGTCGACTCACCGATCGTGGCCGGGAACCCCACGATCCGTGAATTTGTCGTGGAGGGCGTGCCCCATGCGCTTGTCAACATCGGGAACGTCCGCGACGTGGGCATGTGGGACGCCACAAAAGCAGCGGCGGACGTCGAGCGTATCGTCCGCCAGCAGCAACAGTTCTAGGGGAGGTTCCCCTACCCGCGTATCTTTTTCTCAACGTGATTGCCGAGGCCGGGGGAGGCATCGAGCATAGAGATTCCACTGTATTGATGACGAGCCGGTGGCAAATGCGTGATCGGGCACGCTACCTTGACTGGCTGACCTTGGTCAGTCACGAGCTCTTTCACGCCTGGAACGGCAAACGACTCCGTCCGATCGAGTTGGGCCCGTTCGACTATGAACGAGAGGTCCACACCCGTAGCCTCTGGGTAACGGAGGGCCTGACTGTCTACTATGGCGGCTGGTTCACCGCGCCGGACTGTCAAGCCGCGATGAATACTTCGCCGCGCTTTCGAATGACATTCGCACGTTGCAGACCACTCCCGGTCGTCTTGAACAATCGGTCGTCCAGGCGTCCTTTGACGCCTGGACGAAGTACTACCGCCCGGACGAAAACAGTCGGAATACGACGGTGAGTTATTACACCAAGGGCGCGGTGATAGGATTTCTTCTAGATGCTCGATTGCGGCGACTGAGTGGTGGAGCCCGCAGCCTGGACGATGTC
Source organism: Vicinamibacteria bacterium (assembly GCA_963579735.1). GTDB lineage: Bacteria > Acidobacteriota > Vicinamibacteria > Vicinamibacterales > UBA8438 > CAUZIB01. Next base: position 57,260 of record CAUZIB010000015.1, read on the forward strand.
ATGCGTCTCGCCTATGAACGGTACTCCGGCGATCGGGGTTTTACACCGACTGACTTTCGCGACATCTTGAAACGCCCGACAACCTCCACCGCGGGTGGAGATGCGGACGACGCGTGGTTGCGTGAGGCGCTCGAGACAACGTCCGAGCTTGATTACAGGGAAGCGCAAAGTTGGTACGGGCTAGACCTGCCCGCAACGAGCGATTCCTCCGTGACTGAACCAATGCCGGAGGAGAGCCTCGAGACGGGCTGGATTGGTCTCGAGACCCGAATCAGTGGAAACAGCGTTGTCGTGGCTCGGATTCCACGCGACACACCGGCCGCAGATGCTGGGTTCAATGTCGGCGATGAGATCTTGGCGTTTGACGACTATCGCGTCTACGCTGCCGACTGGGCTGTGAGACAAGCGCTGTATCCGGCCGGTGCGACGGCTTCGGTGCTCGTCTCACGCCGGGGTCGGCTGGCCCGGCTGGACATGACGTTTGGGCGGGCGCCAGGACCGGCGTGGGCCGTGACGACCAGGAGCGTAATGACCGCCGCTCAGCCATACCGTATCGATGCATGGCTCGGCGCCATCAAGTAGATCTTCATGGCGTCTCGCGCAACACCGCGTCTTTCTAACTGAATGGGCATCAAAGCCAACCTCGTCGCCGGCCTACCGGTGATAATGCTGACGGCAACCGCCGGACTGGCGGTGGACTGCCACACTCATCGCGCGACCATGGCCCAGACGACCGCCCCCCGGCCGAACCAAAACGCCCGTCTGGCCGAGCGTCACGCTATGGTGACTCGACAGGTCGAAGCACGCGGAGTCACGGACTCACGCGTGCTGAGCGCATTACGCGCGGTGCCGCGACACGTCTTCGTACCGGCGCAGCTCCAGTCGGAGGCGTATGCGGACACGCCCCTCCCCATCGGCTACAACCAGACGATTTCGCAGCCGTTCATTGTCGGATACATGACCGAGGCGCTTCAGTTAACGGAAAACGCGCGGGTCCTCGAGGTCGGGACCGGGTCGGGATACCAAGCGGCCGTCTTGGCCGAGGTCGCAGATACGGTCTTCACGATCGAGATCATTGCCGAGCTGGCCGAACGCGCGAGTTCTGTGCTGACGAACCTTGGCTATCGGAATGTTGATGTGCGGTCAGGGGATGGCTACCACGGATGGGCCGAAGAGGGGCCCTTCGATGGCATTCTTGTCGCAGCCGCCCCCGACCACGTGCCCCCAGCCCTCATAGAGCAGCTGGCCATCGGCGGTCGCCTCGTGATCCCCGTCGGGTCAGACGGTCGAGGGACACAGGCGATGACAATCGTGACACGCACGTCACAGAGTCATACGGTCGAAACCACGTTCCCGGTGCGATTTGTCCCAATGACGGGCAGAGCCCGCGGCACCAAAGATACCCCAGAAGAACGAGACCCCCCGGTGGAACGTCTCTCGAGCTCGCCCCACTAGTGCACCGTCGTCGAGATGAGGCCAAAAGCCTCGGGTTCCGAGGACCGCCTGGCGCAAGGCGCCGCGCCGGGTCATACCGGCTGTATGACGAGAAACGGGAACCCGTCGCCAGGTGGTGCTGCGGGCCCGAGGATTGACTGCATCTCGACCGCGGTGCGCTAGCCCGGCGTCGGCGAATCCGCGGCAACGGGAGATTCGTAGCTTGCAATGGACACTTGCGCGGCAGCGCGCTCCGCGACCTCGATGATCGCTCGGGCGGCCGGAGCATCCGGCTCTCCGACCACGATGGGCGTACCGCTGTCGCCACCCACACGAATCGGCTCGTAGAGCGGAATCCGACCGAGGAATGGGACGTTCATCTCCTCGGCGGTGCGCTCACCGCCACCCTTGCCAAAGATATTGCTCTCATGCGCGCATTGTGGGCAGGCGAAGTGGCTCATGTTCTCGATGAGCCCCAGCGTGGGCACGTCGAGCTTCTTATACATGGCGACAGCTCGGCGCGTGTCGGCCAGCGACACCTCTTGCGGCGTCGTCACGACGACTGCTCCCGCCACGGGCACCGTCTGCGTCAAACTCAACGCAACGTCGCCCGTCCCCGGCGGCATATCGACAATCAGGTAATCCAGCTCACCCCATCGAACATCCTGGAAAAACTGCCGCACGACGCTGTGTAGCATGGGTCCACGCCAGATGATCGGCGCGTTATCTTTTGTCAGGAAACCCATAGAGACGACCTGAATACCGTATCGCTCGGCTGGAACGATTTTTTTCCCGTCGCTCTCGAGCTGAGTATTGATACCAAGCATGATCGGCACGTTTGGGCCATAGACGTCCGCATCAATGACCCCTACGCGTCCTCCGTAACGAGCCAGCGCGATCGCCAAATTGACCGAGACGGTGGTCTTTCCCACCCCGCCCTTGCCAGCGCCAACCGCGATGATGTTCTTGACTCCGGGGAGAGGCGCCTTTCCGGCCTGCGGCGTCACCGCCGACCGCACGCTCGCGGTCATCTCGACCTTGACCTCGGTCGCACCCAGGGCAGTAACCGCAGCGTGGGCCTCGTCGCGCATCTGGTCCTTTACGGGACACGCCGGCGTCGTGAGCTCGATCGCAAACGACACGTCGGAGCCGTCGATTGCAAGATTCTTTACAAAGCCAAGACTGACAATGTCGCGCCCTAGGTCTGGATCTTTTACAGACTTCAGGGCTTCGAGGACGACAGCCTCGTTGAGGGTAGCCATTAACACACGTCCTTACTGAATGGCGATCCGAAGCTCGACGCGCGCGTCGGCGGCGAACGGAGGAGACACGGTAAAAGTCAGGCGCGCGCCATCGTGCACGCCGGCGGGAATCGGAAACTGCACGTGATGGGAGAACGAACCCGACCCGGTTCCGTCGCATACCCCGCAGGAAGTCGTCCAGGTTTCGCCCCGTCCCCCGCAGATGGGACAGGTTGGACGCACGGGGAGATCCAAAGGTACGCGCACGCCGTGGAAGGCCTGATGAGCAGTCAGAGCCACGCGAGTCTGATGGGTGGGCTGGTTGGCACTACCAAGAAAATCGGTGAGAACCCGTGGCACCAGGCGAGTCATCGACGGAAACCCAGTCGAAATCTCGTCGGCGGCAAGACTCGTCTCTATATCGGGTCGGGTATCGCGCGAGAGATGGCGGCTCGTACCGACTGCGCGAATGATGCCAAAATGACCGTCGTAGCCCTGGCGGCTTCGCGGGTCGCTCAATACTTCGAAGGCTCGGCGAGCTTCGGACGGTCGCTGATCGTCTTCGCCAACTCGACGGTTTTCTCGCCGAAACCGGCGAGTCAGCGACCAATACGCCTGGCGGATCTCAGCGCGATCAGCAAAACGCGAAACCCCCAGGAGCCGGTATAAACGAGCCATGGGAAGTGTACGATAGGGTCCGCCTCGAGCGGTTGTCAAGGGATGACGTGGGAGCCCCGATAGGGCAGCTCATGACGCATGCTAAGATGGCCCACGATGCCAGACGGGTGCCATGATGCTACCGGGGGCAGCTCACCAACGTGCACGCTCAGAACGTGTCCAGATTGCGGTGGGATTCTAGAATCCACGCATCCACGATGGAGAGCCACCGTCGAGGCTCTAGCCGCAACGAACGACGCTCCCGACCCGCCGCCCGCCGTTCCGGGCTGGCAGTGTCTACTCTGCGGATACCGGCACTAACTTCCCGTCGCCTGTCTCACACCCGCGTAGCTGTCGTAGGGTCTCCGCGTGACTAGTGCACTAGCGAGACGCTCCAAGGAGATGCAACACTTCTCCTCGGACGTCAGCCTCGACGTGCTGAAGCTCGAGCTCAGCTTCGCACTCGTCGCACAGTATTTCGAGTACGGCCGGTCTATCCTCTTGCGCCACACCCATCTGACCGTCGTCGACATGCACGACGTGCATCTGCAACGTCTTGATTTGAAAGCTCTGCTCGTTGCCACAACTCGGGCAGGTCAGCCCCATCGCGTGTGACTCCTCTCGCCTGTCGTAGGACGGCTTGTCTATCGAAGATGAAACACGCCATTCTACGAGATAGCTCGGAAAGCGTGCAAACAAATCAGACGGATTTCGGTAGAACGCCCATTCCTGATTGGCAGAGCACCAAGTGGTTAGACTAGGATCATCCTGCACATGCCCACAGCCGAGAGTAACAACATTCATAGCGAGCCCAGAGCCGGGCACTGGGTGGCCTGGGTCACCTCTGGCCCGGACGGCCAACCGTCGGGAAAAGTGATTCTGGTCGGTCAAACCCAGGACGAAGCGGTTGCAAACGCACGGCACTGGGCAGACCGTCTCGCGGCCGACCCCGCGTTGCGTCGCGACTGACATCCTGTCAGCCGAGTCACACCCAACGAGTGGGTGTGACTCGGCCCCGCCCACTCGACGGCCGCGTCGACCGCGGCGCTCGACGCGGCCGCAAAGAGCGACGCCAACTCGGGTGTCAGCACCGACCCAAAACTACCCCGGTTGAACAGCGGTTGCCCATGGGGGGTGGTGGCGGAAAGATAGAGACGGTCACGCGCGCGAGTGAGCGCGACATAGAGAAGACGCTTTGTTTCCTCGACATCCTGCGCGCGGAGACGGGCGCCACCGTCATCCGCCTCGGGACGATACGGCCAGACCGCGACGGCCGGCCGCGATAGTTACGGCGGGGCTGTCGTTCCCGGTCCCGCGCCCGATGTCAACCAGAAACACGATTGGAAACTCCAGTCCTTTTGCGGCATGGAGTTGCTGAAGCAGGCGCGGGTGCGTCGCAGTGAGAAGTTGACCATGCTCCGGCCAAGACGCCCGGCTGACCAGTCGCGGTGAGGGCACATATTTGGCCTCTGCTCGCGAGCATCAACGCCGCCAGCACCGCGTCCCGACCGCAGCATGGTCAACTTTTCTCCCCGAGAGTCCACTAGTTGAAATCGGGCAAAGTCAAGAGAAGCTGCGACTCGTCGATGGCACGATCGAACAGCAAGAACGCACCAGCGGCGGCCGACGCCGCATCACGCGCGACCCCCAGATCGCCTTCGGTCACCGCCATGCGACGTCCGACAACCGACTGCACTGCCAATCCCAGCGCCTGACGAAACAATCCGTGCGTGCCACGCACGCCCTCAGGGACAAACACCTCGTCCAGCGCGGCCCGAGCCCGCTCCAGACGCTCCTCGAGACCGAGCAGCAGGTCTGCATCCGGCCCCGCCAACACCCGCACATCGTCGAGAACAGCCCGTTCTGCGTCGAACTGTTCCACGACCGATCCGACCTCTTCGTCGTACCGACGATAGCTTTCGGCCATAAGCTGCCAGTGGTCGCGTTGGAGACGAAGGGCCCGTGCTGCGGCCAACTGCTCGTCGATGGCCGTGACAACCGCCAGCACATGATTCGGCCGTCGGTTGCCGAGCGCGCCGTCCCGATGAAGGACCCGGTCCATCACGGCCTGTACGCCCCGAACGTCAGCATTTACTGCGAGGTGGGTCGCTTCCTCGAGCGCATCGGTTCCAAGCTGTGCGTAGGCGCGCTCGACCGCGACCTCTGCGGCACGCTCCTGAGTCGCTAGCTCCCACACAGAATCCTTCCAGTCCGCCGCCACGCTTTGGTCGGATTCATCAAGGAGGGCAATCACCGTCTCGAGCACCGAAAGCCGTTCGGCCGGCACCGTAGTCAACCGGGCGACCGTCAGTGCCTGCATGACCATTTCCTGTAACTCGGGCGGAGGAAACGCCGGCTCAGTGGCGCCAACGACCGACCGGGCAACAGCCACACTGGCCCGAGAGGCCTCGGATTGGAACCGCGTTGTGAGATATCGGTCGTATCGCGCGGAGTCGGCGTATCGATCTGTCGCCGGCCAGTCGACACTGGCGGCGGGGATTCCGACAAGCTGCAGCGGCCCCGCGGCCGGGTCGGCGCTTAGGGGTAGCGAAAAGACCACGCGGTCGCCGACACGAGCAAAGTGACCAAAACTCACGACCGTCGACGACGGTGTTTCGACGGGACCGGTGACCGCCTCGTCTAGAAAAATGCGGTACAGGATCGGGTCGCCGCGCGCGGTCTCCGCGCGCGGCGACGCCGACAGGAAGAAGACGCATATCGCAAGGGCGCCGCATGACGCGAGTGGCACGCGGCTGTTGGCCCTCATGGTTTTGAGCGTAGTGGGCGTCGCATGAGCAGGTCAAGGTGATACGCGATGTCGCGATCTCGAGTCGGCCTCGCTGTGTAAAATATGTGGAAAATCTGTGCATTTTATGTGGAAACGTCGACAGAGATCCCAGTTTCTGCCCAAACCCATTGGGTGGTCCGAGGTTGCTCTGGATGTGGACAGAGTCTTCGCGTATCGCTTCGCTTGACGCGTCTACTCAGCGCGGTAGAATCTCATCTCCCAGGTCGTCAAAATCTCCGACACTCCCGGCTTCGTCCAACCGTGAACCTCCAACGTTTCGAAGAGACCATCAACGGCCGCATCTACCAGATTGAGGTCACCGCGGTCCGACCGGATCGGTGGCGTGCCTATCTCATCACGCTCAGCGGGACGACTTCCCTCATGCCCTTTTACGGAACGACGGCGCCGGAGGCTGCCGAGCTTTTGGTCAAATGGCTCGAGCGGGCCCATCATGTCGCTTCTGGTACGCTCCGCGACGACTCGTAGTACCCTCATCCACGCCCCGCGAGCCTGCTCGTAGGGCGCCGCGCAAAATGCCTACACTGTCGAGACGTTGCGTCAGACGGGTCGGATTCTGCTGGGTGACACTCTGGCTGGCCTGCGGCCCGTCCGTCGCCGCGAGTCAGTCTCCTGACCGCGACTCCCGCCCTACGGTCAGGCTGATCGCCACCGGGGGCACGATCTCCAATCGGCCAGGCGGTCGTCTGACGGCGACACAGCTCATTGCGGCAATTCCGCGGCTGAGCCGTCACGTCGTGGCAGAGACCGAGCAGTTTTCGAACGTCGCCAGCAGCTCATTGACCCGCCAGGACTGGCTCTCACTCGCGCGCCGCATCAATGAGCTCTTTGCGAAACGACCCGATTTGTCTGGGATTGTCGTCGCAAGCGGCACCGACGCGCTGGAAGAGACCGCGTTCTTCCTCCATCTCACCGTGCGGACCGACCGACCGGTCGTGGTGGTCGGATCGATGCGTCGGCCACGAACGCTGGGCTATGACGGTGCGAGAAACCTCCTCCAAGCGTTCCAAGTCGCCGCCGCGCCAGCGTCCCGGGGGCGCGGCGTACTGGTCGTGCTCAACAACGAAATCAACTCGGCGAGGGACGTCACGAAGACGAACGCTCAGCGACTCGATACGTTTAGCTCGCGGGCCCACGGCGCCCTCGGATTCGTGGACGAGCACGGGCTGGTCTACCATCGTCGAGTTGAGCATCCCCACACACTCGCAAGCGAATTTGATCTTCGCGTAGTGTGGGCACTCCCGAGAGTCGATGTGTTACTCGCGTATCTCGATGCTCCGGGCGACCTTTTGGTGGCCGCGGTGGATGCAGGGGCTGACGGTCTGATCCTCGCGGGATTTGGAGCCGGGGGCAGCAGCCCCAGTCAGCGCGAGGCAATTCGACAGGTCACCGCCGCCGGCGTTCCCGTCGTCATGACCACCCGCACCGGAAGCGGTCGGGTGGGACCTCGTCGGAGAACCGCGAGGTCCACCGGCAGTCCCGATCCAGAAACCTCGGTATCCACCTACATTTCAGGCGCCGACCTCTCCCCAATCAAGGCACGGATACTCTTGATGTTGGCGCTGACCCAGGGCAGCGACATCGCCGAAATTCAGCGGATGTTCTTGACGTACTGAGTGGTCCCGTTCATCAATCCGAAGGCGCTTGGCCTGATTGCATTTTGGCATGCTGAGGCGCCCGCTGGCGGGGCGGGAGACGCGAGGATCCCGGGGAAGGATGGGACCACCAACCCGTAACGCCGCCGCGTGGGTCCTCGGCGACGGCCTAGCCTACGCGAACGCCTGACAACCCGTGGTGAAAGGCCCGCGGCATACAACCGCGCGGATACCCACGACGCTGACGGCGGGCTGCTCGGGGACGAGTGAGCTGCGCCGAGACCACAGAATCCACCGAGGGAGCGGCGGCCGGGTGACACCGTCGTTGATTACCGGTCGCACGCAGGCTTACAATAGACGCGACGTGGGCCAGTGGCGCAGTTGGGAGCGCGCGTGAATGGCATTCACGAGGTCACGGGTTCGACCCCCGTCTGGTCCACCACTTTTCCTATCGCGGTTGGTCGATGCGTGCCGCAACAGCGGCATCGGCCTGCGCCAGCCCTGAAGAAACGGCCAATAGCGCGGGTCTGGGCCGCTCTGCACTACTGCGAAACCGACGGCACCGGCCGTCCAAAGACCTGCTCGTAAGCGGCCGGTGTATCCACGTCCAGGAACGGGCCCTCCAGTTCCACAGGGACTTCGACTGAACGATCCAGATACGCCCGCACGACCGGCTTCGCCCCAAGCGCTCGGTCAGCCGATCGCAGGTCGTCAAAGACCGCCCGGTCAAAAATGACCGGGTGTCCATGACGCCCGTTGTTGACCGGTCGCACGAACGGCGCACCGGTTTCTTGGTGTCGGACCCTCAAACGCCGCACCGTTTCGGCGTCGATGAGCGGCACATCGACGAGGGTCACCATCAGCCCGCCCACCCCGGGACGATCGACGGCCGCCAAGCCGGTCAAGAGCGATGACAGCTGGCCTTCCTCCGGACGGGGATTGACCACCGTGCGGGGCGGTGGATCTAGTGAGGCAAGAGCCTGGGTGATCTGAGGACCGGCGGAGCCCACAACGACGAGAACATCGTCCACGCCGCCAGCCCGGAGCGCGCGGACGATTCGAGTGATAAACGTCTCGCCGGCAATATCGGTGGGCAGCAACGCTTTTGTGCGTCCCATACGTCGCGACTTGCCGGCCGAAAGCACAATCGCGGGCAAAATTGAGCGGACAGGCACACATCACTCTACAAAAGTCCGCAGTAGTCGGCTAGAATCGCGCGATGCACGACGTTCAGGTCCAAATCCGCTGCCAGCGTTGCGGGGAGCAGATGGTGCTGAAAGACCCCGGCCCCACCGACCCGTGGCCCCCGCAACAATTCTGGGACTGTCCAGCCTGCGGACGTCACTTCTGGACCACCTTTCCCCCACCCAAGAAACCAGCCGCTGCGAAGAAACCTGCGGCGGCTGGGTCAGCGGTCGGTGACAAGAAACCCTCGCGTACGGCTGATGTCAATGCCGAGACACCATGAATTTACGTAATTGGTTGACTTCTCTCAACTACCTCAATAGACTACCCACCTTCGAGTCGGATTCCAGTAACCGGGGCTAACGTTTGCCCGGGAGACCATCCGCGCGGCGGGTCGGGATCTACTGTTGATGGGCGATGAAAGATGCGCGCCCACGGCTCACTTCGGAGGAACGGTATGCCAACCGGCACGATTGCACGTCTGTTGACCGACAAGGGATTCGGGTTTATTCGCGACGAAAGCGGGGTCGAGCACTTCTTTCACCGTAGTTCTGTGCGAGGCGCCGTGTTTGAGTTACTCAGGGAAGGACAGCGGGTCGACTTCACGATAGAGGAATCCCAGAAAGGTCCGCGGGCGGGAGAAGTCCACTTGCTCGAAGGCTAGTCTCGGCACAGCACGCCGGCCGCTAGCGGGGCCGGTTCCGCTCACGCACTTCAAATATTCACGCACGGGTCCGTCGCATCTTCGCGGTTATTGGGGGTGATCTGCCTCAAAAGCCGACGGCAGAGTCAGTGGGCCTCCGGACGCTTTACGGTGGCGCACGTTCGGAGGCGAACGGGGCCCGGTGGCCCTCCCGGTCTTCAAAACCGGTCGCTCCCCGCCAACGCGGGGGGGCTGGGTTCGACTCCCAGGCGCTTCCGCCATCCCCTCCTTAATATATCACCTGATATGGATGTTTTTTATCCAAGTTATTTCACTTATTCGTAAATGTCTTCTTCGATGTTGACTATTTATAGCCGCCAATAAGAGGCCAACCTCCGTGCAAGATGCATCGAATGCTCCGCACTCCCCGTGGCATGGTGCTGCGATTCCGAACGAGGTGCCAAGAACCGCGCGGGCCCCGATCCATGTCGCGATCCTTGGTGTACAGCGGGTCTTGACGGCGGGCCTCACATTGCTGTTCCAAAAGAACGAAAGATTTGTAGTCGAGGACCTCCCCACGGCTGAGATGACGTCACTTCCGTTCGACGAAAGCGCGTTTCGTAACTGCGATGTCGTCATCCTGGATATTGACGGCGGGACGGAGCACCTCCTCCCGATGCTTGCGCCAACTGTGACGCGCGGCACACGGATACTGATTTTGGCCGGCACGCTCAGCCGAGACACTCTGGCCCTCGCGTTTCGGAACGGTGTAACCGGTGCGGTACTCAAGAATGAAGCGCCAGAAGCCCTCTTTGACGCTGTTCAGAAGGTCCATGAGGGCCAGGTCTGGCTGGACACTGCGTCTACGACACAGCTCATAACTTGCCTGACCACGACGGAGCCATCGACATCGGCCGAGACCAGACTGGAAGCGCTCCTGACACGCCGCGAGCGTCAGGTTGTGCCCCTCGTTGGCGAAGGGCTACGGAACATGGACATCGGGAACCGCCTGTCCATCAGTGAGGTCACCGTCCGCAATCACCTCACATCAATCTTTAGAAAGCTGGAGCTCTCAAGCCGATTCGAGCTTGCGCTATACGCGCTCAAGCACGGCCTCAGCAAGCTCCCGCCGACCTAGAAATCCACCCGCCGCGCCCGCGCGCGGTAGGGAGCACCGCCGACCGGTCAAATTGTCCTAGGATGTTCATCCCGTTCGATTTGAGACATTGAATGCAGTTCGACATCCGGCAGGGTGTCGAGAGATGGCGACAGCACCAGGGTAGTCAGTGCTGTCAGCGACCCAACACCGCCCGCCGAGCGCACGCCCCCGTCCATGCCACACGGCCCCTTATCCTGGCCGAGCAATGGGGGCTGAGTACCTGTGGCAGAGAACGCTGGCGGCGGCGGGTGCTAGGAGAATGGCCTGACGTCGGCGGCGTCGACTTCGACACTGACGGCCTGGTTGATGAGATTCACGGCGAGAAACAACCGAGCACGCGTACCCTTTCGTATCAGTCGTCCTGTCACACCCTGAAGCGGACCGTAGATAACCTCGACCATCACCCCTTCCTTGAGCAGTGGGCAGGGATCATACTTGAGCTCGCCGACAAGCTGCCGGAGGCTTTTGATCTCGGCCTCTGGGATGGGAGCCGGGGCGCCGTCGATGGACAGCACGTCGACGATCCCAGGGCTCTTGACAACACGATAGGTCGCGGATGGGTCGAACCGAGCAAAGCAGTAGCCTGGAAACAGCGGCCAATCGACCTCTTTCTTTCGATCCTTCCAGCGACTCCATTTGCGGACCGTGGGCAAAAAGGCTTCCACTTCGATCTGTTCGAGGTGCCGCCTGACCGATGCCTCGTGCCGAGAACGAGTCCAA
>CAUZIB010000016.1:0-68290 GCA_963579735.1 Vicinamibacteria bacterium
GGGCGCGTTCGTCAAGCGAGTTTCGCAATTGCGCATACTGTCGGCAAATCTGGGCCGCGCTCTTCATGCCACAGAGCATGATCTCCATCGGCCGAAACAGTAAGTTATTTCGTGACGAATCCTAAGTACCGACGGCTCGTTGCCATATCCCAATCGGAGATGGTGTGGGCGCTCGAAATGGTCGCCTGGCACCAGAAGTATGTCTTGCTCTCGCGCGCGGAAAACGCCGCAGTCGCGAGGTAGTCGTTCGGCGCCGAAGGGCAAATGAGCGTGTGGTCCTGCCGACGGACGGCCTCGGCTTTGAATTCCTTTGGACCGATGATCCAACCGATACGGAGTCCCGGAAGTCCGTAGGCTTTGGAAAACCCGTTCACAATCACGAGCCGCTCATACGACCCCCAAAAGGATGGGGACCAATCCCGGCGTCTGCATATACGTCGAGGTATAGTGCCCAAGAGCATGGAACAGCAGTCCGCTAGCTGGACGGCTCTTCGACGGCATGCGTGCCGGCGATATAGCCGTGGACATGACCTTTGCCCAGGCCATGCTTGTTAAACCCACCCACGGCCTCGCCTCCCGCGTAGAGACCGGGAATGACCTGGCCCTGCATGTCCACGACTTGTTGTCGGCCATTGACCCGTAACCCGCCGTAGGAGTCGTGCCAGATCACCATGATCGACAGCGCATAGAACGGCGGCGTCATGATGGGGCTCATCGGAGCCTCTGCCTCGCGCTCAAAGTCGGGATCAGTACCGGCTTCCACGTAGCCGTTCCAGCCGGCCACGGTCTCGGCCAAGTAACGCAGCGGCATCCGCTGAAACTCATTGCCCGCGTAGATTCTTTCGGCCAGATCTTCAATGGTATCGGCCCGGAAGAAGTAGCCGTTCTCCGACACGTAGGGGTAGCGCAGCTCCCACCCGTTTCGGTCGACGGCATCCTGGTCGAATACGGCCCAGAGGGGCCCTGAGAAATAGTCGGGAGCCTCCGACCCCTCGTTCAGCGCCAGCGCGGCATCGAGACCATGGTCGTAGTTGTACATCTCCCTGACCCACTCCTTCCGGCAGTTGCGCCAGTCGAGCGGCGTGTGAGCCAGCCCGCGCCCGGGAGCGCCACCGTCGCCGGGATAGGCACTGGGACCGGGCCTCCGCGGGAGACGAACCTCGTTGAAGAAACGCTTCCCGACCTGGTTCACAGCGATGAAATCTTCGAAGCCGGCATTGCCGACGTTGAAGCCGGCGGACCCGCGGAAAGGGAACGTCGGATGGCCGGGCATCATCCCGGTGTAGGCATCGCGGGTACCGAGACGAGTCGAGATGTGGAAGGTGGTGAAATACGAGACGTTCTGCTGCATCCCGGCAAGGTTGGCGCCTACCCGCAGGCCCGCGATGAGTGCCGACGCGTCCTGACCTCCCGGGCCGAGGAGGGCGCGACCACTCGTCGGGAACGCGGGCTCCCGCATGGCTGGGTAGAACATGCTGCGGACCTGGGGATTTCCCGCATGACCGCCGCTGGCGAGGATGACGGCGAGGCGAGCCCTGACACTCACCGTCTCTCGGCGCTCGTCGACGTTGCCGTCGTGCCATAGGCTTTGAAGGAGCTCACCGGTCTCGGGGTGATGCCGTGGCGAGTAGCTGGCTGTTATGCCGAGCGCCCTGCCGGCAAACGGCTCCTCACGGACGATTTCGTCGAAACGGCGATGGAGCATGAACTTGACGCCCTTCTCGCGCGCCGAGAACTCCAGCGACCGGGAGAGGGCCGCACCGTTTGCCACGGCGTTGGGTCCAACGGAGCGACTCGCGTTGTTCATGCGCACCGGCGCAAACGGGCTGGAACGCTCGGGGTCTGCGACGCCCGCGTCCTCCGCGGTGATAGTTCCCGCTTTGATGTCCGTCTTGTCGCCGAGCATGAGAAAACAGGTCGCCAACCGGGCTCGTGACAGCCCTCCCCCGCCATGCGTGCCGCTGACTCTCGAAAACCGAACGTAGTTGTCGATGAGAAATTGCCGAGTCGCTGGACAGTTCTCGGCCCACGCACGCGCGAGCTCTCGCTCGTTGTACCGGTACGGGCTTTGCCCTTTGGGGTCGACGATCGACCAGTCCGTAATATCCGTGAAGAGAAGCTCGATACTGTCTTCGAGCTCCGCCGGGTCCTCGACGGGATCGACGGTGACGAGCCCCTCCCGGTCGCTTTCGCCGTCTATGTCTCTCTGCTGTACCGGATCGCCCCCACCCAGTGACAGCCGCCCCGCGCTGTGCAGCATCCGGCCACCGAGGTCGAAGTTCTGATCGAGCACCAGCACGCTGGCCCCCAGATCCCTGGCGCGAATGGCCGCGGTCAGGCCTGCACACCCGCCTCCCGCGATCACGATATCGGCTTCGTAGTCCCAGACAGTCCGTGTGGCGCCAGTCTGCGAACCCTGCGCATGCACAGCGTCTGACCCCAACACGGCGCCAGACCCGAGTCCGGCAGCAACTCCCGTCTTGACAAACTCTCGCCTATTCAGACCCTTCTCTTTCTCGACCTTCGGGTCGTTGTCAGGACGGTCGCCTCTTGTCGCCATGTCTAGTCCTTCCCAGGGATGGCCGCCACATCTAACCGTGCTGAGACCATCGCTTCTCCTCGGTCCGTAGCAGGGCGCCTACACGGGACATCCTGCCGACTCCGCCGTATGTATCGCTGGAGCGCCCCGCCTCACTCAGGTCGACATACCGCGCCTGAGTCCTCCCACTTGTTGTCGGTCAGCGGGCGCACGTCGGAGCCGTCCGCCCGCATCGCGAAGATCTCACCATACGGCTGCGGCACCGAGTCGTAGAGCGCCATCTCGTCCTTGAACCCCATCCGCGCGCTGCTGAAAACGACCCAGTCGCCACCCGCACACCAGCTCGAGTGGGCGTCGACGCCAGGCACGTCTGTGAGGCGCTGCAGCTCGGTCCCATCAGGCCGAATCGTGTAGAGGTCGAAGTCACCGTCGCGATTCGATGTGAACAGGATGCGGCCGCCGTCCGGTGACCAACTCGGGAAGTTACTGTAATACGCCGGTTCGGTGAGTGGCTCCATGGTGCCGTCGGCGACGGTCACCACAAAGAGCTGCCTACCCCGCTTGAACACGAGCCGGTCTCCTGCGGGCGACCAGCTTGGGAACCCGTTGTTGAGCTCGTCGTCTACGATGAGCCGGAGGTCCGAACCGTCGGGCTTGATGAGCGCGATCTGTGCCGGCGGTAGCCCTGCCGGCCGGAAGTAGCGTCCAACGGACAACGCAATCTCCTCACCGGTCGGCGACCAGACGGCAGAGAACGCGCTAAAGCCGTCGCGGTGGAACAGCGTCGACGTCGCGGAGCCGTCAGTCGGCATGATCTCCACACTCGCATTCATGGGGTTCGATGTTTCCAGCCCCGTCACGTCCGAGGTCCGGTCACCATATTGACTGAACAACATCTGCGTCCCATCCGGGGAAAACGACACGAACGGATCGTTGAGGAGCAGTTCGAATTCCGGGTCGGGACTGAACGTTGGCACCCGATGTTGGGTCGAGCCGAGTCGCTCGATCCGCTCATATACCAATTGGCGGCCGTCGGCCGACCAGCTCGGGCTTCGTACCGCTCCTTGAACGACCGTGTCCACCTGTCGGTTGGGATGCCACACGCGAACACCGCCCGTGTCCCCGCCCGCCCGGGCGACATATCCGATCCGGCCGTCCGACAACCAGGAGGGCGAGAGCTTCGTCTCGCGCGAGGCGGTGTACTGCATGCGCTTGCCCGTCGCGACCTCGACCGACACGAGCTCGGTGCGGGACCGAGCGCCCTTCGCGAGATACGCACCGACCGGGTCGGTCTCGTAAAACAGAATGCGCCGTCCGTCAGACGACCAGGACGGGCTTCCCGCCACGCCGCCATCCCGCGTAACACGTCGCAGGCCGGTGCCGTCCGGCCGGATGATATACACCCCGGTTGACTGTAGATGCTCCCACATCCCTGGATTGTCACCGGGCTCTGCGTCGCGGTCGGAGGTGAACGCGATCCAGGCGCCATCGGGTGACCAGCTGGGCCGGAAGTTCCCCGTCTGATGATTGGTCAGGTTCGATGACGTCTTCGCGGCCAGATCCATCACCCACAAGTCCGCGGTGCCTCGCGCGCGTGTCGAGACGAACGCCAGCATCCGCCCATCGGGCGACAATGCCCCTTGATCGTCGAAGGCCGGATTGTCGGTGAGCCGCTCGAGCGCCGTGCCGTCTGGGCGCACCCGGAAGAGGTCGGCCTGTCCGTCGGGCTCAGCCGTAAAGACCACCCACTGGCCGTCAGCGGAGAACGACGGCGAATAGGTCAGCTCCGATGTCGGGAGCAACGCCCGTTCGCCGGTGCCGTCGGCCTCGGCGATAAACACCGTCATGACTGGCGCCTGATACCGGTTGAACAGCACCTGCTTCGCGGCGGACGAGGGCGGAGCGGAGCCAGCGGCCTGGGGGGT
This sequence comes from Vicinamibacteria bacterium, assembly GCA_963579735.1. Classification (GTDB taxonomy): domain Bacteria; phylum Acidobacteriota; class Vicinamibacteria; order Vicinamibacterales; family UBA8438; genus CAUZIB01. The sequence goes on from CAUZIB010000016.1 coordinate 4,465, forward strand.
CCACCAGCCGTCACGCTGCTCCCCAGCGATACCGCTGACAGCGACAAGGCTGTCGTCGCAAGAATAAATGCGCCACCTGCCAACGGTTTCGTCATGCCCCCACCCTCCTCAAGACGTCACGCCGCGGAATCCGCAGCCGAGCTGACATGCTCGTGTGAACACAGATGACACGGCCTGCACCTTCGTCTCACCGAGCGCCGAATCCCCTCGCGGCGCCGAGGCGTCGGCGACGCTCGCATTCTATACATTGAAGCCGTACCCGAGCGTTGCGTCCGGCCATTGCGTCGGGCAGAATCTCCTCTGGCGGTCGCCACGAACTGCGGGCCGTTCACGACCAGCATCGAGGCACGCTCGAGTTCGCTGATCGGGAGTGATGACACGTCCCAACTCAACCTATCGAGGGTGGTATCCCGTGGACCGACGTGTACACTGCCTTCTTGCATTCACAACGCCATGCCTATGCCACGCGAGGGAGAACGAAGATGAGAGTCGCCAGACGGACCGTGATGTTGTCCATCACCGGCATTGTAGGGTGTGGATTGGCTTCGGCGGGACAGGAGCTCGACCGCATTTACGTCGACCAGTACATGCCGCTGCGGTCCGAGCTGACGATCGCCGATGCCGACGGGAGCAACCCACGCAAGCTGCTACCCGGCGCCGAGATCGACTACAACGCCTCTTTCTCGAACGATGGCCAGTGGATCGTTTTCACCTCGGACAGAAGCGGGTCGGCGGATATCTACCGGGTACGAGTGGATGGGCGCGACCTGAAGCGACTGACCGATTCCCCAGCCTTTGACGACCAGGCGGCGCTCTCGCCGAATACTCGCTCGCTCGCGTTTGTCTCGTCCCGTGGCGACGGCTCTACGGACATCTATATTTTGGACCTCGAGAGCGGCGAGGTCCGCAATCTGACCGATACGACGGGCGGCGACTTCCGTCCGAGCTGGTCTCCCGACGGCCAGTCGATTGCCTTCAGCTCCGACCGGGGCACCGGGTTTCCGCATCAAGACTTTCCGGACCCCGCCGGTAAATGGGAGCACGTGCAGGCGGCGAGCGTCTACGTCGTCAACGTCGACGGCAGTGGTCTGCGCAAGCTCACGAAGGACCCGGAGGTGATGGCGGGATCTCCGACGTGGTCCGCAGATGGACGCACCATCGTGTTCTATGAGATGCCCGTGCGGGATACTGTGGGCGCGCACTTCGGCGGAGGCCGCTCGGATATCGTCTCGATCGACGTCGCGACCGGTGAGCGTATCGTGCACGCCTCAGGGCCCGGACTCAAAGTATCGCCGCAGTTTCTTGCACCCGATCGCATCGCCTACTCGATCAAGACCAGAGGAACCGGGACCCTAACATTCACGAGCGGCGAAGCGAGTGCCCCCAAAGACCTCGCTAGTCCGTCGTGGTCACCGGACGGCACGCGGGTCGTCTATCACTCCGGTCAGATGGAAACGATGCACCATTACTCCAACACGCCGGGTCGGCAGCTGCACGGCGTCGTGACAGAGCCCGGTCTCGAGCTGGCACACGCCAGCGGCTGGCCGGCCGTGTCGCCGGACGGCCAGACGCTCGTCGTGAGCGAGCGCACACCGAGCAGCGACCGGATGGCGCTGGTCATGTGGGATGTCGACGGCACCAATCCCCGACGCGTCTATCAGGATGACGTGACGGTGATGGGGCTGGAGTGGTCGCCCGACGGACGTTGGCTGACGTTCGGCGCGGGTGGCTTCTTTCTCAATCGCAGCCGCCAACCCGCCGCGATCATGATCATGAAGGCCGACGGATCAGACGTGCGCGCTGTCACCACGGGTCCGGGCAACGCCGGGTTCCCGAGTTGGTCGCCGGACGGCACGGAGATCGTCTATCGCTATTGGACCGAGAACGAGCGTGGAGAGGGCCTCCGTGTCGTCGACGTCGCGACCGGCACGTCGCGCGTCCTGACGACGACGTATGACACGCTGCCGTTCTGGTCGCCCAAAGGGGACGTGATCATGTTCACGCGCTACGCGCCCGATGACCGGTTTCGTTATGACGAGTTCGACATCTATACCATCCGACCCGACGGTACTGGCCTGAAGCGGCTGACCCATGCGGAGGGGAATGACGCCCACTCGCTGTGGTCGCCCGACGGCGAACGTATCTTGTGGAGCAGCTCGCGTTTCGGCTACAAGGATGAGTCGCCGCTGGTGATCAACCAGCCGCAACCCTACGCTGAGTTGTTCATCATGAACGCTGACGGCTCGAACCAGCGGCCCCTGACCGACAATCAGTACGAAGAAGGTACGCCGGCGTGGCTGCCCGCGGAGCCGCTCACGCAAAAGTGAGCTCGCCAATCCTGCGGTACGTCGATGTTGTCCAGGGGACGAGAGCCAGCCGACATCCATTCTGACTCGTAGACTGACCCCTTGGCGTGTGACCCTCCGCGCTCGTGGCTCGAAGGACATGGTGGGCCTGAAGCGGCACGGCCGCTTGGCGGGTGCAGGTGAAGCGAAAGGCTTGACCAGAGGGGCGGCGCGTTGAATCGCGCCAGGCGAAGAGTGGGAGCGATGACGACGGCAAGAACTGCGGTGTTTGTCGCGTGCCTGGCCGCACTGTGGTCCTGCAGTGGGTCGAGCGCGCCCGAGACGGCGACTCCGGTTGCCGAGCCGGTCCCAAACCGTCACGAAGGGTGGAGATGGCCGCTTCGGTGGATACGAGCCTGTATCGGGCTGGTGGAAGCCCGCATCGGACCACGACGAACGCTGGACCTGGGGTGAGGTCTCCGGCGTCGCGGTCGACCATCCGGATCGGATCATCGTCGCCATTTGGGGCGATCGCGATGCGGAGGGGGAAGAGCGCCCCGGCGGTTCGAACTATCTGGTAGTCGTCAATCGCGACGGGCAGGTCGTGGAGAACTGGTCTCAGTGGGACAGTACCCTGCACCAGCCGCATCAGGTCTACATCAGTCCCTACGATCCCGAGCGCCACGTATGGGTCGTGGAACGTAGTCGCGGCCGCGGAGTCCACATGCAGGTGCTGAAGTTTACAAACGACGGCCGAAAGCTCGTGATGCAGCTTGGCGATGAGAGGGATCCGGCCACGCGCGAGGAGGCGCGTGCAAATCCAACGCCCGGCCCTTCGACTACGGCGATCCGGCGGTGCTGGCATTCATCCCGGACGGCTCCTTCCTTCTCGGCGACGGGTACTGGAACACGCGTATCGTCAAATACGACGCCGACGGTACCTATCTGATGGAGTGGGGAGAGGCTGGCACGGGTCCCGGACAGTTCGACCTGGTCCACGGCCTGGCCATCGATCGTGCCCACCGCGATTATGTGGCCGACCGACGCAACAATCGGATTCAGATATTCACAGAGAGTGGCCAATTCATAGCAGAATGGCCGGACGTCACCGACCCGGTGGGCGTGTTTGTCGATGAGCGAGAGGCGGTGTGGGTCATTTCGGCCAGCCTGCACAGGGTGCTCAAGTTCAGTCTAGACGGCGAACTCCAGCACTTCTGGGGTGCCTATGGGGGGCCTGGCGGACTCGCCGGCGCACTTTTCCGCCCTCATCAAATCGACGTGGACCAGGAAGGCAATGTGTCTATCGCCAGCTGGTCCGGCGGGTGGCTCAATAAATTCGCGCCGAGGCCTCACGCCGACCCCGATACGCTCCTCGGGAGAAGCCTCACCCTCGAACCCTCAGCGACGCCCTTGTACCTTCCTCGGTAGGCAGCAACGGTCGGACCCTGGCTGATAGTGCCTCCCAGGAAGGCACCAGGCTGCAGAAACACCATGGAGTGACCGAACCTCCGGTACCGACTACGTCCTGACCAGCCTCCGATACTTGATGCGCTGGGGTTGATCAGCCGCCTTGCCCAGCCGCCGGCGGCGGTCAGCTTCGTACTCCGCATAGTTGCCGGCAAACCAGACGACTTCCGAGCCACCCTCGAACGCCAGAATGTGCGTGGCGATCCGATCCAGGAACCACCGGTCATGGCTCACGACAACCGCACAACCCGCAAACTCGACGAGCGCGTCCTCGAGCGCACGCAAAGTGTCGACGTCGAGGTCATTCGTAGGTTCGTCCAAGAGCAGCAGATTGGCGCCACCCTTGAGAAGCTTGGCCAGGTGCACGCGATTTCGCTCGCCCCCGGATAGGGTCCCCACGAGACGCTGTTGATCACCGCTCTTGAAGTTGAACCACGACGTATAGGCTCGAGACGCCACGGTGCGATTGCCCAGCGTGACCTCGTCCTGACCTCCAGAAATCTCTTCCCACACCGTCTTCTCGGGGTCGAGATCATCGCGACTCTGGTCGACATAGCCTAGCTTCACGGTGTCCCCGAGACGCAGCGTTCCCGCATCGGGCTCTTCTTCGCCAGTGATCAGACGAAGCAATGTGGTCTTCCCGGCGCCGTTTGGTCCGACGACGCCGACGATTCCTGCGGGCGGCAATGTGAACGAGAGATCGTGGAGCAGGGCCTGGTCACCATAACCCTTGGTGATCGCCTCGGCCTCTACCACGACGGCGCCGAGACGCGGCCCGGGCGGAATATAGATTTCGACCGACTCGATCTTTGCGCCGGCGTCTTCCGAGAGCATCCGCTCGTAGGCATTGAGACGGGCCTTCCCCTTGGCCTGCCGAGCGCGGGGCGACATGCGAATCCACTCGAGCTCCCGCTCCAGGGTGCGCTGCCGTTTGGCCTCGTGCTTGGCTTCTTTCTGGAGCCGCTCTTGCTTTTGCTCAAGCCAGGAAGAGTAGTTACCCTCCCACGGAATCCCCGCCCCGCGGTCGAGTTCCAGAATCCACCCGGCCACGTTGTCAAGAAAGTACCGGTCGTGCGTGACCGCGACGACGGTGCCCTTATAGCTCGCCAAGAAACGCTCGAGCCACCCCACGGTCTCGGCGTCAAGATGATTGGTCGGCTCGTCCAAGAGAAGCAAATCAGGTGACTGGAGCAGAAGCCGGCAGAGCGCCACCCGTCGGGCCTCGCCGCCGGATAGGGTCGAGACGTCGGTCCGTCCGGGCGGGAGACGCAAGGCGTCCATCGCCATTTTGACCCGCGAATCGAGGTCCCACACGCGGGCTGCGTCGATTCGATCCTGTATACGCCCCTGTTCTTCCATGAGCTCTTGCAGGTCCGAATGACCCGAGGAGAGCTGTCGGGTGACCTCGTCATACTGCTTGAGAAGCTCGCGTTGCGGCGCGACTCCGACATCGACATTGCCAGCGACGGTCTTGGTAGGGTCCAGTTGCGGTTCCTGAGACAAATAGCCAACCGTGAGCCTATCGGCGGCAAACGCCTCGCCGTCAAATTCGGTCACCTCACCCGCCATGACCCTGAGGAGCGTGCTCTTTCCGGCCCCATTCAGTCCCAGCACACCGATCTTGGCGCCTGGCAAGAATGACAGCCAAATATCGTTGAGGACTGCCCGAGCTGGCGGATACACCTTGCTGAGGCCCTTCATCGTGTATACGAACTGCGGTCCCATGACGGCTATCGTACTACTAGTGCCTCGCCCCAGACCTATGCAAGGAATCGGTGACGTGGGATACGACGCCGGGTATGCGACTCGACCTTCGGAAACGTTGGTCTCGTTCATAATGTGTGGCGGATGACGCTGTGACGGTGCGCAAGAAGCTGCGCGTCCTCGCCTTGATGCATGACTACCTGGTGCCGCCGGACGATGTGTCCGACGTCGACCTCGTGACGGTGGATTGGAAGACCGAATATGACGTCACCAGCACGCTGGCCGAACTCGGACACGAGGTCTATCCACTCGGCGTAAGCGATGACGTGAGCGTCATCCAACGGGCCGTCGACGAATTCAGGCCTCACATCGCGTTCAATATGATGGAGGCGTTCCGCGAAGTCACCGCGTTTGAGACGAATATCGTCGCTCATCTCGAACTGCTCCGACTGCCCTACACGGGATGCAACCCGCGGGGCATCATGCTCTCCCGCGACAAGGCCCTCTCAAAACAACTGCTGGTGTATCACGAGATACCAGTACCGGGCTTCGCAGTATTCAAGCGACACCGTGCTGTTCGACGACCGCCGGAGCTTCGATTTCCGCTCATCATCAAGTCATTGAACGAGGACGCGTCAATCGGCATCTCTCAGGCGTCGGTGGTGGACACCGACAGTAAAATGCGCGAACGCGTGGATTTTATCCACGAGTCGATCGGCACCGATGCCATCGCCGAGCGCTTTATACGAGGACGAGAGCTCTACGTGGGTGTTGTCGGGAACACCCGGACGCGGGCGTTTCCGGTCTGGGAGATGCACTTTGACAAGATGGGCGAGCGGATGCATCAGATCGCCACGGACCGCGTCAAGTGGAGTGCCCCGTATCAGCAGAAACACGGAATCAGGACGAGAGCTGCCAAGACGTTGCGGACCGGTCTGGCGACAGAGCTTCAACAGGTTGCCAGGCGGGTATATCGGGCGCTCAAGATGAGCGGCTATGCGCGGATGGACTTCAGACTCAACGACGCGGGCCAGTATTTTGTGCTGGAGGCGAACGCCAATCCGCAGCTTGCCTTTGGCGAAGATTTCGCGGAGTCAGCGGAACATGCAGGACTGTCGTATGAAGCACTGCTGGAGCGTATCCTGCGAGAAGGACTGCGGTGGAAGCCTGAAGAGTAGCAACCCGCTTTCGGCGAACTTTCGGCGAATGCGGACCACGAGCGCCGGCACCAAGCAGACGTCGCCTGCGCTATTCGAGTCGAAAGTCCGCCTGGACCGCGCCTCGGGCCGCCACGGTGACAGTCTGCGACCTGCCCATATATCGTTCATGCCAAATCGCAAGCTCGTATGTGCCGGCCGGCACATTTGGAATTTCGAACCCGCCGCCGGATTCGCTCACCGTGGAGATGTCGTTCGTGACATAGACCCAGCCCCGCATCCAGCCGTGTGAGTCGCATTCGACCCGGACCACACCGGGCCGCCGCAGGGGTCGCTCGATGACCATCCCTGGGATCGGGATGGCGATGTTGAACATCGTACGGGCGCGGTCGTCATACGCGTGCGTACTATGCAAGGCGACATCCTCGCTCTGGATCGACACAACGCTCCGGGTCTTGGCGACCTGAACCCGTGGCCTAAAGTAACACTGGGCATTGTTGATGATCGGCGTCGGCGGCTCTTCGGTCCAGGGAACGCCGACGAGCGTGACGACCGCGTTGGCGACCCCGCCCGAGACATCCACCACCGTCGAGAAGTCCTCGACTTGGAGACCGCACGTCGCCTGATCCGCGGTCACGTCGATCATGACTGGCTCAGGAACGTCACCCGCGTCGATGGTCACTTGACCCCGAATTGTACCGGTCTCGGTCTCCGCTCCACTCCGAGCGCCACCACCCTGCGCCAAGCCCTGCACCAGGACTCCAAGCCCCACCAGCACCCCGACGGTGTATCCCACGGACCTATTCATGCGCTTCCCTTCTGATCACCTGGGTTGCTTGTTTGCGACCGCGCGCAAGCCGCGGCCTATAGGGCACGGGAGCCGCCCGACGCCGAAGTGACAACCGGCGTCGGCAGCTCAGGCGTGAAGTCCTCCCCAGGGTTGATGAACTGGTCACGCTCGAACCGGTACTGTTTGTCGTAAAGCTGCTTGTATCGACCATCGAGCGCCAGCAGCTCTGCATGCGTGCCGCGCTCGGCAATACGCCCACCCTCGAGAACCAGAATCTGGTCGGCGCTCTGAATTGTCGACAAACGATGCGCAATGACAAATGTCGTCCGACCCGTCCGCAGCTCTCGGAGACCATCCTGAATCATCGACTCGCTCTCACTATCGAGACTCGAGGTCGCCTCGTCGAGGATCAAGATCTTTGGATCCGCGAGAATGGCGCGGGCGATCGCGACACGCTGTCGCTGTCCGCCGGACAGCTTGACGCCACGCTCACCAACGATCGTGTCGTATCCGTCAGGAAACGACATCACGAACTCGTGACAATGCGCGAGGCGGCTGACCCGCTCGATCTCCGACCGGTCAGCATCGGGCTTGGAAAAGCTGAGATTGGCGGCCACCGTTCCGTCAAAAAGGAAATTGTCTTGGAGGACGACTCCCAGGAGTGAGCGAAAGTCCCGCAACCGGATCAAATCGAGGTTACGGCCATCAAGGCTCACTTGACCCGATTTCGGCCGGTTGAACGCCATGACCAAACTGATCAAGGTGCTCTTTCCCGACCCGCTCGAACCGACCAGCGCCGTCGTCGTCCCGGCCGGGGCGACGAGTGACACATCCCGCAGCACGGGCACGCCCTCCTCGTATTCAAACGACACGTTCTCGAGGCGAATGTCACCGTCGATGCTGGTCAGGGCTTCGCGACTCTGGTCCTGTTCGTCCTCCGTCGGCATCTTCCGGATCTCGCGAATCCGGTCGAGGCCTGCAAAGGCCTCGGTGATTTGGGTCCCAATCGACGACATCTGAATGACCGGCGCGATAACCAGCCCGGTAAACAAGATGTATTGCACGAGCTCACCGATCTGCCAGGTCCCGGCCATGAGCGAGCGGCCGCCCAAGAGAATCATCAACGAACCGATCGCGCCCATCACCAAGGCCGCGACAGACGACACCGCGGACACGCCCGTCACCGCCTTGGCGACATTCCGCAAGAGCGTGTGCGCCCCTTTGGTAAACACCAACTGCTCTCGCTTTTCGACGGTATATGCCTTGACGATACGAATACCACTAAGGGTTTCGCCGAGCCGACCGGTGACGTCGGCGTTGATTTTTCCACGCTCTCTAAAGATGGGTCGTAGCCGACTAAACGCGATCGACATCGACGCCCCGAACACGACCAAGATGACCAACGTGATGCTCGTGAGCTGCCAGTTCAGATAGAACAACACACCCAGCGCCACCAGCGCCGTGAGCACACCGCCAACCAGCTGCGCGAGACCGGTGCCGACCAAGTTTCGGATCCCTTCCGCATCGGTCATGATGCGCGAAATCAAAACGCCGGTTTGCGTCGCGTCAAAGTATCCGATCGGAAGGCGCGTCACGTGTGACATCACCTTCTTGCGCATATCGGTGATCGCCCGCTGCGCTGCGACGCCCAGCACTTGGGAGAGTGCGAACGACGTACCCGCTTGGACGACCGCGGCGCCTAGACTGATCCCGGCCAGCAAAGCCAGCTCGTCCGCACGGCCGTTCGGGATAACGTCGTCGATGACATAGCCCGTCATGGAGGGCAAGATGAGCCCGGCCGCCCGGCTCACGAGCAGCATGGCCAACCCCAGGGCCAATCGAGAACGGTGGTGCCAGACCAGGGCGCGAGCTTCCTCCCAGGCGCCAGCGGTCAATTTCTTTTTCTTTTTCTCTTCAGAAAGCATCGATCTCCTCAGTTTAGCAGGCTGCGACCAACGTCAGAGCTCACCTGGGTTGACGGCCTCCGGCGACAAACTGGGCGACGCGCGCCAGGTTAGACTTTCGCCATGGTTTCACCCCTGCGGCGGATCATCCATATCGACATGGATGCGTTCTACGCTTCGGTCGAACAGCGCGACAATCCCGCACTGCGTGGGAAACCCGTCGCGGTTGGTGGGCATCCGGAGGGCCGAGGCGTCGTCGCCGCCGCGAGCTACGAAGCCAGGGTCTTTGGTGTTCGTTCCGCCATGTCCATGGCCAAAGCGGTACGACTGTGTCCAGAGCTGGAGATCGTCCGCCCACGCTTCACGAAGTATCGCGACGTGTCCCGGGAAGTGTTCGCGCTCTTTCGAGCCGTCACCCCGTTGGTCGAACCGCTCTCTCTGGACGAAGCGTATCTGGACGTGACCGAGAACCGTTGGGGCGAAGCACTTGCGACACCCGTCGCCAAGAGACTCCGATGTCAAATCAAAGACCAGACAGGCCTGACCGCGTCGGCCGGCGTGGCACCGAACAAGTTCATCGCCAAGATCGCCTCGGGATGGAAAAAGCCGGACGGATTGACGGTCGTGTCGACGGCGCGAGTCGAATCGTTTCTCCAGCAGCTGCCGGTGAGCTCGCTCTGGGGGGTAGGTCCAAAGACGGCGGCGAAACTCCGCCGGCAGGGCATCGAGCAGCTGGTAGACATTCGAGCATTCGACCCCGATACGCTGCGCGGTCTGCTCGGACAGCAAGCCGATAGCCTCCAGCGCCTGGCTCGGGGAGAGGACGACCGACCTGTCACGCCTCACCGAAACGCAAAGTCGAGCGGGTCGGAGCGAACCTATCCGAAAGATCTCGACGGTCTCGACGAGATTCGCGCAGAGCTCGAACGTATGTCCCGGCAGGCAGCCGATTGGCTGGCTCGGCAGCCCCTGTTCGCCAGGACCGTCACGGTCAAAATACGGTATTCCGACTTCACGACCGTGACCCGGAGCCATACGGACGTCAAGCCTACGCGAGACCCGGAGGCCCTCGTGTGTCGCGTGATCGCGCTGCTCGACAAGACGGAATGCGGCCGGAGAGCGGTCCGGCTGCTCGGTGTCAGCGTCAGTAAACTTGTGGCCTCGGACACGGCGCCCGACCCGCACCAGCGTCCCGAGCCATTGCTTTGGGAGCGCGAACACTAGAAGATCGCGGCAACGGTCACGTATCTTTTCCCAATGACAATCATCAATGAACCCTGCACCGACCACACTTGATCGATTGGGCTGGGGACCGTTCTTCGCCGAATCGTTCGATGCCGTCGTGGCGGACAGTAAAGGCGACGGAGACCTCGCACCGGCGAGGGTCAGCATCGAGCACAACTATCTTTTCCGGGTCCAAACTGCGTCATGCGACGAAGCCGGTGTGCTCGCCAGCGTAGCCGGGAGCATCAAACACGCGGCCCAGACCCAGATGTCACTGCCCGGTGTAGGCGACTGGGTTGCGCTGCGGGCCAATGACACCGGACCGGCGACCATCCACGCGGTGCTTCCGCGACGCACCTACTTTTCTCGCAAGGCGGCGGGTAACACGACGGCCGAGCAGGTCGTCGCCGCCAACATCGACACAATTTTCCTCGTCTCGGGGCTCGACGACGACTTCAACGAAAACCGCATTCAACGGTATCTTGTGGCCGCCGCGGACAGCGGCGCGCGACCAGTCATCGTCTTGAACAAAGTCGATCTGTCTCCGGCGCTCGAGCACGCCATCGACATCGTACGACGACTGGCGGGAGACGTTCCGATTCACGCGGTGAGTTGCGTGGACCAGCGGGGGCTCGAAGCCCTGGCGACCTACCTGCGTATCGGCCAGACCGTGGCGCTCCTCGGTTCATCAGGCGTCGGAAAGTCCACCATCATCAACCGGCTGCTCGGACACGAGCGACAGCGGACGCGCAGCACGCGAGCTAGCGATGGTCGGGGTCGGCACACGACCGTCCATCGCGAGCTTCTTGTGCATCCCGACGGCGGTGTCATCATCGACACCCCGGGTATGCGCGAGTTACGGTTGTGGGACCGAAATCGCGCGGTCGAGATGGCGTTTGACGATATCGAGCAATACGCCACCGATTGCCATTTTAGGGATTGCCGTCACCGGACCGAGCCTGGGTGTGCGGTCCGCCGTGCGGTCGAGGAGGGCAGGATCCAGTCCGACCGCCTTACCCGATATGACCAGCTCCAACGAGAGCGGGAGCAGCTGACAGAGAGACGAGACCAGCTGACCGAGCTGGTCGAGCGTCAGGCAGAGGTGAAACGGACACCACGACCCTCTCGACGCGTATTCAAGCGATAGGCACCTTCAGAAACGAGAACCACCCACCATGACCCGAATCGCATCCTCACTTGTTGTCTGTGCGTGGCTCTCGAGCAGCCTCGTGTTGTGTCAGACCGGCCCCATCACAATCCGTGCCGGGTTGCTCATCGATGGCACCGGCGAAGCCACACCAAACGTCCGGTTGATCGTCGAGGACGGGATGATCTCGCGGATGGACCGGCTCCGCGGAAACGTCACGTATGACCTCTCCGATTTGACGGTCATGCCGGGTCTTATCGACACGCATGTGCATCTCACGTCTCATTTTGACCACGACGGCAAGATTCATCGGCCGTCATCTGATGACTCGGACGCCGAGATCATGCTCTATGCAGCGGGTAACGCCCAGCGCACGTTGCTGGCCGGGTTCACGACCGTGCAAAGCTTGGGAAGTCGTCTTGATGCGTATCTACGTGACCACATTGCGCAGGGTGACATCTGGGGGCCTCGGGTGCTGACCTCGCTCGAACCAGTGACGGTGGCGACTGGTGACCCGGCAGCAATTCGGGCGTTTGTCCGACAGCTCAAGACCGACGGCGCTGACGTCGTCAAAGTGTTTGCCTCGGGGAGCATCCGCGACGGAGGGCGGCGGACGATGTCTGACGCGCAGATCGAAGCGGTCTGCCAGGAGGCGGCGGACCAAGGGCTGCGAACCGCGGTCCATGCCTACGGCGCCCTGGTCATCACCATTGCTCGCGCTGGATGCACATCTGTCGAGCACGGTACCAATTACGGCGACGAGGCGATCGAGGTCCTGGCCGAGCACGGGACCTTTGTCGACCCTCATCTCGGTCTGCTGTATCAAAACTACATCGATCATCGCGACGCGTTTCTGGGCATCGGCAACTACACCACCACGGGGTTCGAGCGGATGGTGGAGGCGCGGCGTGTCGGCCTGCAGACCTTCCGGCGGACGCGGATGAACAGCGACGTGAAGATCATCTTTGGCACCGACGCGGTGGCCGGAGCCCATGGTCGCAACGCCGACGAGCTTGTCGCTCGGGTGAGCGATGCAGGGCAACGGCCGATGGACGCCATCGTGTCCGCAACTTCTCGGGCCGCCGAAGCCCTCGGCCTCGACGATCAGATCGGCACGGCGGCGCCGGGCTTTGTCGCTGACCTCGTGGCCGTGGAGGGAAACCCTCTCGAGAACATCGAGGCGATACGAAACATCCGATGGGTGATGAAGGGTGGAGAAGTCTATAGAAACGAAGTCGAGCCAGTGACGCCGGGACGACGCTCCCGGCGTAGGGGCCGTCAGCCTGAGTGAATCTCAGTGAACGGCCGCGCCACCCATCAGGAGCGACGTCGGGTCGGCGCCCAGTCGTCGAATGGCCGCTTCCCACATATCGTCCGGCTGCGTGTCGAAGATGATGTCCCGGTCTGCCTCCGCGGTGAGCCACGCGGAGGCAGAGAGCTCCGCGTCGAGCTGACCAGGACTCCAGCCCGCATACCCCGTGAGCAGCCGGGTCTGGGGTGGGGCCGGGTGCTCGAGAAGACGACGGAGCAAGCCCTGTGATGTCGACAAGTAGATGTCGTCGCCAACCCCCACCGCCTCGGCATCAGACGGCTTTTCGCCCAGAAGAATCCACCCGCGCTCCGGCTCGACCGGACCACCGATCCACAGCGAAAGCCCGCTGTCCGAGGCCGGTGGGGGATTCAGATGTACAACCGAGGAGGCGCGAGCTTCGGTGCGACGATTGAGGACAAGCCCGAACGCTCCATCCTCCCCGTGCTCACACAAAAGAATGACCGCTCGAGCAAAGTTTGGGTCGTTCAGCTGCGGCATCGAGACCAGCAACGACGGGGCGAGTGACGGAAACGACATCGACCTGATCACCCTATCACGTCGGTCCGCGACGCTTCCAGCTTCTCGCGGGCCCACGCGACGTGCTCCGTCACTATGGAATCCGCGTCCATGGCGACCGCCGCGGGCGCTGCCAGGGCGTGCTGTGCCTCCGCGGTCCCGCTGTTCCCCAGCGCCACCGCTGTGTTTCGCCTGAGGTTGCGAAGCCCCGTATGCGACATCGCGCTCTTGGCGACGATCGGCGCCAAGTCACTATCAGGACGCCCCCACAAGTCGGTCAGCGCGGGGCGGTCGAACGCCGCATGCGGTTGCCAGACCACGTCATCGGTGCGTGCGGCCTGCGCGTTCCACGGACAGACGTCCTGACAGATATCGCATCCGTAGACGTGGGCCCCCAGTGCCTCACGAAACGTCAGCGGTATGGTCTGCTTCACCTCGATCGTGAGATACGACAAACAACGAGTCGCATCGAGCACCCATGGTTCGACAATCGCCCCGGTCGGACAGGCGTCGAGGCACAGCGTGCATGTGCCGCATTGGTCCAACGACGGGGAGTCGGTCTCGAGGGGCAGGCTACAGAGAATCTCTGACAAGAAGAGCCAGGAGCCGAGCTCCGGATTTATGACACATGTGTTTTTTCCGATCCAGCCGAGACCGGCATGCTGCGCATAGACCCGTTCTTGCACCGGGCCAGTGTCGACATACGTGCGTCCCTCGAACGGCTCCGCACTTGTCGTGCGCATCCACTCGAAAAGTGCACGCGTCCGTGATCCGACAACGTCGTGGTAGTCCGCCCCCCAAGCGTATCGGGAGATGTCCGCGATGGACGGGTCGCCGAGCTCGGTGGAATACGGCCGATCCGTGTTGTAGACGGTGCCGAGAGAGATGACGGTTTGTGCCGACGGAAGAACGTGACGGACATCCGCCCGTCGACGCGCGGTGCGCGGCAAGTAGCCCATAGTGCCGCCGTACCCGCCGGCCAGCCAATCGGGCAGAAACCCCAGCTCTGCGTGCTCGACCGCCGGCGCGACCCCACAGAGGTCAAAGCCAAGTTCGACCGCCTGGGCCTTGAGGGTCGTGGCGGTCAACATTAGAACGAGTATCTCAACCCAAACTGCATCTCTCTGGCGTTGCCAGCGCTAAAGATTCGCCCAAAGTTTGGTGACCCAAAGAACCGATGAGGCAGGTCAAAGTTTGCGCGGTTCAGCACGTTGAAGATTTCCCACCGTACTTCGAACCGGCCGGGGTCGAGCAACCATGTCTTTGAAAGCGCCAAATCCACGTTGGCGTATCCAGGGCCGAATACCTGATTCCGCAGGGCCGAGCCAAACGTGAACGGCGCTGGACGCGAAAACGCGCCGGTGTTGAACCACTGGTCGACCGTTCGCAGGCCGCCAGCCAGGTTTGGGTCGCCGGTCAGGTTGGGGCGTTGCGCCGGTCCGGCACCAATGTTGGCGGCATCTTGGGTCAGATTGACCGAAAAAGGTGCGCCAGTCCGCACGCTCACAATTCCGTTGACCCGCCAATGGCCAAAGAGATTCTCTTGCCAACCGCCCACGCCTCGGAACGCGGGAATTTCATAGGTCGCGTGACCAGCAAATTGGTGCCGGTGGTCAAAGCTGGACAACGCGTTCTCACCGGGAAAGATATTGCGCACATCCTGCGGCCGGTTGGCCTCGGATTCGGTGGCCCCGGGGCTTGACGCGTCGTCCTCTGACCTCGACAACGTATACGAGGCGCTAAAGGCCAGGTCGTTGCTCAGCCGCCGGTCGAGCTTAAACGTCACCGCGTGATAAATCGACTTTCCGTCAAATCGGATCGCGGGAATCCCAGCCAGCGCCGGCACGTCCCGGCGGGCGGCGATCGCACCAGGACCCGGTATTGGCACATTGTGCACAGTCGAGTTGTCGGCGCCAATCGTATACGAGCCCATATAGAAGACATCAAGTACCGTCGACGGGGCGAGCTCGGTCTGGATTCCACCGCTCCAGGTCTGGGTGTACTCGACCTGATAGTCATGGTCCATGATGGCACCACCAATGCTCCCGGTCGGATCCGCGGTCAAGATGTCGGCCGTCGTGAGCTCGGGGCGGCGCTGCTCGATCGGCACATCAACCTGTTTGAGAAAGAAAAATGGCAGGTTGCGAGTCAACGCCGTCTGGACGCTATACGCCCATTGGTTGAGAAAGATCCCGTAGCCCCCGCGCACCACGGTCGTTGCTCGGTCGTCAACCGTCCAGGCCAGCCCCAGCCGCGGTGCGAAACGCTTCTTGCTGGGTCGAAGCAGGCTGTTGTCCCAACCAATGTCCGCCGAGGTCACCCACGGGATAGGGATGAGCGGAAGCAGCGCCGCCGCGTCTGGCGAAATGTTTCCAGCGTCGTCGCTGGCAATGACGTAGCGACCACCGGGCACGGAAAAGTCGATCGTGGACAATCGATTCTCAACATCGGACATGTGCTGGTTGATCTCATAGCGCAACCCATAGTTCACGGTGAGATTGTCGCGCAGCCGCCAGTCATCCTGGGCATAGAGGTGGAGCCACGTCGTACGCGCGTCCTCTGCCCCCCGCCCCCCGATACCCGACCGAGCCTCCACTGGATACCCAAGCAGAAAATCGGCCATGGCATTCCCGCTGAACTGTCCGGTATAGGTGAATGCCCCGCGCGCCGCGTCGGGGTTCTCCGGTCGAAACCGAAGATGAAACAGATACCCCCCAAACTTGTAACGATGCGTTCCGCGTTCGATCAAGAAGTTGTTGTAGATCTCGAAGTGCTCGTTGTCTCGACGGACAAAGCTCGTGGGGTCTCCCATGACACTGTAGAGACCTCCCGTGTTGATTTGCGGGAACCCGGTATCCCGAGGGTCGGTGGTCACGCCCGCCAGCCCCACGCGTGTCGCGAATTCGTTTCCCGCGTTGAGACTGCGTTGGCCGCCTCGCACCCGCATCCATCCAAACCGGAGCTCGTTTAGCATGCTCGACCCGAAGGTCCTTGTATGGCTTAGACCGAGGTTGCGTGTCGTGGTATCGAGACCGCGACCAAAACCCGGCACCAGCGACTCTTCGAGCACGCCGGTCCCAAAAGGCTCGAGGTCATCGGCGTCAAACGTGCTGAACCGACCAAAGACGTGGTCATTCGGACCCAGACGATGATCGAGACGTAGACTGAACTGGATGGCGTCCCGGTTCATGAGCTCAACCGCCGTCAAGTTTTGGACCTCACCGCCCTCCATGGGCACCGGTACGTTGTGGAGGAACTCCCTCGCCAGCGGGTCCAGGCGGTCCACCGGTATCTGATTGCCGGTAAAGAAACGTCCGCAGGCGCCCGTGCCGTCGTCGACTGAGCGGGGGTCGCAGATGGGCGCGCCGCCCGAAAAATCGCCCTGGCGGACCGCTAGAGACGGGACCGAAAAAGTCTTTGTCAGCGACCGATCTGTACGCTGACCTTCAAAGCTCAAAAAGAAAAACGTCCGGTCCGGCACCAGTGGCCCACCGACGGTCCCCCCAAACTGCCGCTGGTCCAACGGCGGAACCGGTTCGTCCGACGGGTCAAAAAAGTTGTGCGCGTCAAAACGCTCGTCACGCGCAAAGGCGAAGCCTGTGCCACTCACGGCGTTCGCTCCCGACTTCGTGGCCACGTTGATAAGGGCCGACGCCTTGCCGCCGAACTCGGGCGGATACATCGATTTCTGAATCTTGAACTCTTGAATAGAGTCGACCGACGGATTGATGACCAAGTTGTTGAAGAGTTCGTCGGTGACCTTGAAGCCATCCAGCAGATAAATGTTGTGCCCTGCCCGTTGCCCGCCGACGTTGGGCAGCGGACCCGCTTGTTGAAGGGCTGCACCACGCGTCCCACTCGGTGGAATCACCACCGCATCGCTCAGCAACGCGAGTTGAAGAAACTGACGCCCGTTCAATGGCATTTGCTCGATGCGTCGATTCCCGATGACATCGCTGATCTCGGCGGTGGTCGTCTGGAGCGTGGGAACAGTGGCGCTCACAGTGATTTCCTCGCTGAGCTGACCCAAATTCAGCTCGAACGAGAGGTCAAGCGTACGGCCGATTTCGAGTGTCACACCGGACTGGACCACCCGACTAAAGCCGGTCAGCTCCACTACGCACTCCCACTCACCGATGGGCAGTGCGGGGAAAAAAAACAAACCGCTGCTGTCGGATACACGCTCCGTCGTAAAACCGCTGGCCGGATGAGTCACGACCACCGTGGCGCCAGGGAGCACGGCTCCCGACTCGTCGCGGACGATGCCGCTAATCTGGCCGGTGTTGGTCTGGGCCTCACTCGCTACAGCGGTCAGCGCGACCGCAAGCCACCAGGCAGCGAGGGCGGCAACACGACGGCCAAGCTGCTTGCGCGCCGGCCCCGCTGTCTCAAGTTTGTACATTCAGATCAATCCGCAATCTGGCGAGATCTGATGATTTTAGCAAGAAGGGCCTACGGTATACTGAGGCCGATACTACAGCTCGCGAGGAGAATACGTATGCGCTTCGTCCCGTTTGTCATCGCCCTGGCCGCGCTCGTCGTCACTGGCCAGTTTGGGTCATCGCCGACATCCGACTCGATTGGCGTCACGACGCTCCACGCGCAGGTCAGTGAAGACAACCCGAACGAAGCGACAGCCGACTCGATCGCAGCCGGCCGGCGCGTGTATACGCGGTTCTGCGCATCGTGTCATGGCAGGAGTGGCGAAGGCGACGGTGCAGGGGCGTTTGGAGACGTCCCCCCTGCGAATCTCGTGGACGACGAGTGGGTCTATGGTGGCGAAACCGACGGCGACATCTTCAAGACCATCGCCGAGGGCGTGCCCCCCGACTACTTCATGGAGGAGTGGGCCGGCCGGGTCAGCGACGACGATATCTGGAACATCGTCAACTTCCTCCGCGACCTCGGCTCTCAGTAGCAACATCGTTGCCCTGCGGTCCCGACACGAGGCCAACCCGGCGTCGCACCGGTGGGGAGGCGGACGCGCTCGTGCGGGGACCGGGATGGTTGTGGGTTCCCCGGACAGCCCCCCGGGACACGCTGCCGACCGACGGCTAACATACTCTTTCGGCGATGCCACCATTCCAATGCACAGTGTGCGGGGCACCCTTCGATGTCCCTCAGGCAGCGATCGACAAATATCCCGGGTGGCAACCGAAATACTGCCGGGAGCACTCGCCTCAGACGGCACGCCAGTCTTCGCAAAAAAAGCGACCGAGCCCGCGCGGGGCGACATCGGCACGCGGTGCGTCTCTTCGTGAAGAGAACTTGACAGTCGCTCAAGTGCTCGCGAAGTATCGCGACGGTCCCAACGCTGGGGTCTTTACTGATGGGAGCGCCACGCCGAATCCTGGTCCCGGAGGATGGGGCGTCGTGTGGGTGGAGAACGGTGAGATTCAGGCCGAGAAGCACGGACACGATCCGGATACGACCAACAATCGTATGGAGCTTCGAGCACTGATTGAGGCGTATACGATGCTGCCAGAAGACGCCACGACGGACATCCTCACGGATAGCCGACTATGCGTAAACACCATCACCGAGTGGGCACCCCGATGGGAGAGGAAAGGCTGGAAAAAGAAGACCGGCCCGATCAAGAACCTGGCGCTCGTGCAGGAACTGCTGGCCCTCTACCGAGCGCACCCGACGTGCAAGTTGACCTGGATCGCCGCCCATTCGGGGAACCGTTGGAACGAGTATGCGGACAGCCTCGCGACGGCCTGGATGCGGGCTCAGCTGTAGGGACGCGCTTCGACCCAGCGGCGTCGCGCCTCAACGCCCACGTCCAGATTCCGCGACCGCGACGACGGCTTCGGCCGCGCGCCGGCTGGCTCCGCCCCCCCCAAGCTTGCGGCAGACCTCTTCCAATTCCCCCCGGGTTCGCTGCCTGAGTTCCGGGTCGAGCAACAACGTGACGATGGCGTCTGCGACCGCCTGGGGCGTGAAATCATCCTGAATAAGCTCCGGGGCGACCGTCTTGCCCGCGATCAAATTGACCATCCCCACCGAATCAACATGCGCGAAGGCTTTCACGATACGAAAGGTCAGGGGCGACAGACGATAGACAATGACCATCGGTCGCTTGTGGAGCGCGGCTTGGACCGTCGCTGTCCCGGACGCGGTCACCACGACGTCGGCCGCCTCGAGTACGTCATCAGTGCGAGAGACCACCACAATCGGGGGACGAGCGGTGGCGCCGGCAGCCAACGTGCACAGCGGCGCGAAGAGCGCATCATCCAAGCGGGGCGCGCGGGCCACGACAAACTGGGTCGTTGGAACCCGATAAGAGATACGACGCATCGCCTCCACCAGCACGGGCAAGATCGCGCGGACCTCGTTTGGTCGACTCCCGGGGAGCACAGCGACGGTCGGAGCACGAGGGTCCAACCCGTACTCGCGCTCAAAGTCGGTCGACGAGCACGTCGGCGTGGCGAGGTCGAGCAGTGGATGGCCAACGAATTCCACAGGGATACCGGCCTCCCGATAGATCGCCGCCTCAAACGGGAAGATCACGAGGGCCCGGGTCGCGAACCGCTTGATAGTCTTGAGACGCCCTCGTCGCCACGCCCAGAGCTGCGGACAAATGTAGTAGACGACTGGAATACCCATCCGTCTGATGGACGCCGCCAGGCGAAAGTTGAAGTCCGGAAAATCGACCGGGACAAAGACGTCGGGACGTTCGCGACGAGCGAGCGCCACGAGCCGTCGATAGATCGAATAGGAGCGGGGCAGGACGGCCAGAGCTTCTGACAACCCGGTGACCGTCAACCCGTGGTAGTCCTCGACGACGTCACCGCCCGCGGCGCGGAGACCGTCTCCGCCCAACCCAAACACTCTGGCCGACGACGACAGGGCGCGGAGCTCTCTGGTCAGCGCGCCGGCATACAGGTCACCCGATGGCTCGCCACACGAAATCAGGACCTTCAACCCCAGAGTTTACCTGTTTGACAGCTTCGGGCGCCGGACTCGGAAATGCTTGCCAGGCGGAACGAAGGAGCTAGTGACCCGCGCCGGTCGGGCGACGAAGATCGGTTCTCAAGATATCGAGCTCAGAGATAGGAACGACTTCATACGTGTCGAACCCCACGCCGGACAGGTCGTCGACGAAGGTCGCGGCATCCCCAACCAAAACGATGGACAGGTTCTCGGGCTTCAGATACGCCCGCGCGACCCGCTGAATCTCGGCGGTCGTCAACGCATTGATCCGCGCCGGATACGATTCGAGCTCGTCCAGATCGAGCCCATACAGAATCGCTTCGAGTACGCGGGACGCGATGGCATTCGGGGTTTCTATCGACAGCGGAAAATTCCCCGCGAGATAGTCCTTGGCGGTCCGGAGCTCTCGGTCGCCAACCGGTTCCCGACGCATCCGCGAGATCTCGTCAACGGTGAGCCGAAGGACCTCGGCCGTGGCTGATGACCGGGTATCCGTCTCCGCCAAGAAGTCGCCACTGAGCCGACGACCGACCATTGCGGCCGACGCTGCATAGGTCAATGAACGCTCGGTCCGCAGGACGCTCCCGAGGCGGTTGCCGCCTTCCCCACCCAGTATCTTTACCGCGACATCGAATGCCAGAAAGTCCGGATGCGCCCGAGGCAACGCGATGTGTCCCGCCCGGACCGCCGTTTGGACCGCGCCGGGCTTGTCCACGATGACCAACCGGCCCTGCGGAGCGGGCGGCTCAATCGAATTCGGCGTAGGCAGTGGCCCACGCTCCCAGTCCCCAAGAAATCGCTCGACCCCGTCGAAGGCCTCATCCGCGGTGATATCACCAACCACGGCCAGGATGGCATTGTTTGGCAAGTAGTATCGCTGGTGAAAATCGAGAAGGTCGTCACGACTGATGTCCTGTACCGACGCGGGGGTCCCGCTACTGGGAAGACCATACGGGTGGACCCCGTAAATCAGCCGGCCAAACACTACTCCTGACACATATGACGGGTCGTCGTAGCTGACCTGCATACCCGACAAGAGCTGCTGCCGCTGACGGTCGATCTCGCCGTCGGAATAAATCGGGTTTCGGGTGACGTCCGACAGCATCTCCAGCGAGAGGTCATAGCTATCCTTCATCACCAGGGTGCTCACGAAACTGAGATCAGTGCCCCCTCCCACACTGAGAGCCCCCCCGATGTTGTCGATCGTTTCGGCGATCTCTTGGGCGCTGCGAGTGGTGGTGCCCTGGTCGAGCATCTGAGCGGCCAGGGCCGCCAAGCCCGGTTTTGCGGTGGGGTCGGTCGAGGCCCCAGCCCGCACGACCAGCCGAACATTGACCGCCGGCTGCTCGTGCGAGCCGACGTAGACGACCTGCAAGCCGTTGTCGAGCTGACGGATTTCATACTCCGGAAACACGAGCTCCGGTGTCAACAGCGGTGGTGGTGGCGTCTCGGATGGCCATTGCGAACGCTGGGCAAAGGCCCTCTCGGCCGCGAAGAGCGTGAAGAGACAGAGCAGTGTGACGAACGCGACACCGCGGCACATACGTTGAGACGTCATCTCGACCGCAACCCCCTCTGCGACGCCCGCGGCATGATGGTCATCACCAACCGGCTCTCATCCGTGAAGTAGGTCTCCGCCACCCGCCGGACGTCGTCCTTGGACACATTCATGAAGATATCGAACTCGGCGTCGGCGGTGGTGATGTCGTCGTGGATCACCGCCGCGTGACCAAGGTGCGCGGCCTTGTTCGCCACCGAGATCCGCCCGATGACGTAGTCACGAGCAAACTGATTCTTTGACCGCTCGAGCTCCTTGTCGGTCACTGCCTCGGTCTTGAGACGCTCTAGTTCCTGAATGAGCGCTCGTTCGGCCTGCTCAGGGGTACGGCCCGGGGGCACGATGGCAACCGCATAGAACAGATTGGGGTCCTCGATCAGTGTGCCCTGGCCAAATGCCGAGATGGCCACCCGTTCGTCGTAGACCAGACGACGGTGGATGCGTGAGCTCTGCCCGTCGGAGAGGATCTTTGACGCAATATGCAGCGGATACGCGTCGGGATGGCCGTCGTATGTAATGTGATGCGCCACGACGACGGCGGGAAGCGGCCAGTTGTCCGCTTCGAGATTGATTCGTCGTTCCGTGACCTGCGCCGGTTCCCGGGGGATTTCCCGGGGCACCGGTTTTTCGGATTTTGGCACACGCCCAAAGTAGTGCTCGATCATCTGCAGCGCGCGACCACTCTCGAAATCGCCCACGACGACCAGGGTGGCGTTTTCGGGCACGTAAAACGTGTTGTAAAACTCCCGCACGTCGTCGATAGACGCCGCTTCCAGGTCTTTCATCGATCCGATCGGGGTGTGCTTATACGGATGATCGCTGAAGGCATTGTCGTAGATGAGCTCGGACAGGAGACCAAACGGCTCACTCTCATATCGCCAGCGCCGTTCTTCTTTGACAACCTCACGCTCCGCATCCAGCGTTCTCTGGTCGATCCGGAGCGTCGCCATCCGGTCGGCTTCGAGCCAGAACACCAGCGGCAGATACTGCGAGGGAACGGTCTGGAGAAACACCGTCGCATCCTCGGTGGTATACGCGTTGCCATCTCCACCGACTCGAGAGATGAACGACAAGTGCTGGTCGGATTGCACATTCTTTGAACCCTTGAACATGAGATGCTCAAAAAGATGCGCGAATCCGGTGCGACCGGCTCGCTCGTTCTTTGACCCGACCTGATACCACAGCTCGATATGTGCAATGGGCGTGGAGTGGTCTTCGGAGAGAACGACGGTGAGGCCGTTGTCGAGCGTCGCGATCTGATAATTGAACTTTGTCGGCCGAACTGCGCCGTCCAGAGTGACGCCAAGGATGACCAGCGCGAGCGCACACAGCGAAACGACCGTGGCTAACGGTCGGAAACCGCGCAATCTGTGGGTCGTTTTCATATGGAGGATTATCTCACGGGACGTGCGCGAGCTGGTGGGTGGGCCGCTGTTTCCCGGGTCAGGGATTCGTTACCTAATCCCGGGTGGCACCAACGTACAATAGAGACGAATGTTGAGCGTCAGTGCCTGGCTCCAGGCGGTGTCGGCGTGGGCACGAGTAAACCAGAGCACGCTCGCCTGGTCAGCTGGCTTGTCGGGGGTGGTTTTTGTGGGCAGCCTGCTGGTCATGCCGGTACTCCTGGCGAGAATTCCGGCTGACTACTTCATACGCGCCCGCCCAACGTCCGAAGGATGGTTTGGCCGCCACCCGGCGGCGCGCGTCCTCACCCGAGTTTTCAAGAATCTCGTGGGTGTAGTTCTCCTCGTTGCCGGCCTGGCAATGATGGTCCTCCCCGGTCAGGGCGTCATCACGCTGCTCGTTGCACTCTCGCTGTTGGAGTTTCCGGGGAAGCGGCGGCTCGAACTCCGACTAATACGACAACCACAAGTGGCCGGGGTTATCGCGTGGATCCGTAGCCGCGCCGGAAAACCCCCCTTACTGCTGTCACCGTCCGTCAATCACCGCGAGGACGGGTGATATACTGTTTGATCGAAACTGGCCGTGCCAATCGCACAGTCCACTAGCCGTCTTCAATTTTTCCCTCAGGCTGCGGACGACGTGTGATCCGCGCAGCTTTCTCAAAAAAGGATGGTTTGTCTTATCACGGGCAGAGCTCCGTTCTGGACAACTTGTGGCCTCTCGGGCGCGCTCTTGGTCGCCGCAACCGCGTCGGCGCTCTGGGGAAGTGGCCAAGACCCCCAATCACCCGGTATCGAGGAGCTAGACGACACGACCGCGTCTCTCGCTCCCTCTGCTCAGCCCATCGCATTCAGTCACCGGCACCATGTGACCGAAGTCGGGCTGGATTGCCAGTTCTGTCATGTCTACGCGCGGCGTAGCCCCGTGGCAGGGATTCCGTCGGTCGAAACGTGTGTCGGTTGCCATGCCCAGGTGCTCAGTGAGCGACCGGAAATCCAGAAGTTACGCGCCTTCTGGGAAAACAAAGAGCCCATACCGTGGGTCCGGGTGCACGATCTTCCCGACTACGCTCGCTTCTCTCACAAGCGTCACGTCCGGGGCGGGCTGGCCTGCGCTGAGTGTCACGGCGACGTGGCGCAGATGGAAATAGCTCTGCAGGTTGAATCTCTCAGCATGGGATGGTGCGTGACGTGCCACAAAGAGCGCGAAGTCTCGATCGACTGTCTGACCTGCCACTACTGAGCCGACAGCCCATGGTCATTTGCAACATTATGGTCATTCGCAACAAGAGTGTTCACATAGCCGAATCATGACGAACCCGAAGTACGCCGGGAACAGGACACACACCCAGTGATGCACGACAACCGTCACGACGACGGTTTGACCGAAACAGTCGGGCGACGCACCTTCTTGAGGGTGCTCGGCAGCGCCGCCCCCGCGGCCGCCGTCGCGGCGTGCTCACCGGTGGAACCGGAGCGGATCATCCCGTATGTCATTCCGCCGGAGGATTCGATCCCCGGTGTCGCCACCTGGTATGCCAGTGTGTGCGGCGAGTGCCCGGCTGGTTGCGGGACACTCGTGAAGACCCGCGAGGGACGTGCGGTAAAGGTTGAGGGAAACCCCACCCATCCCATCAACCACGGCAACCTGTGCGTGCGTGGGCAATCCGCACTACAGGGGTTGTATAGCCCCGACCGATTCACCGGTCCCCTCATGCGACGGGTGACACACGAGGCGACGGGTCAAAGTGTGCTCGACGAGACGGACTGGGAGTCGTCCCAGGCTCAGTTGGTCACACAACTGAGAGCCGCCATCGACACCGGGCAACCAGGGCGGGTGGCCATAGTGACTCCTCTTCTCACGGGTACGCTGGACGCCCTGGTTGACACGTGGGCCGAGGCTGTCGGAGCGCGCAGGTTTCGATACGAGCCGTTTGCCTATGAAGCGATCCGCGAGGCAAACAAGCGTGCGTTTGGGGAGAACACCATTCCGAGCTACGACTTCAAGACGCCAGGTCTTGTCGTGTCGTTTGGAGCAGATTTTCAAGAGACGTGGCTCTCCACCGTCGGTCATACCCGCGATCACGCCGACGCACGTCGTCCTCGCGATGGCGAAAAAGCACGGTTTGTCCAGCTCGAACCTCGTATGTCACTGACCGCCGCGAACGCCGACGAGTGGGTCCAGATCGAGCCAGGGTCCGAGGGTCTCGTCGCGGCCGCAATGATCAACGTGATCATCGCGGAAGGACGCGTGCAGGCAGCTGACCTGAGTGCGGCCGACATCGGTCGGCTCAGCGAGCTGGTGGGCGACTACTCGGTCGACGGTATTGCCGTCCGCACTGGTGTCACTGCCGACCGGATCCGAGAGCTGGCCCGTGCATTTTCCAACCCGGCCGCCGGCCCCGGTCGGACTCTCGCCGTCGGAGGCGGTGTGGCCGCCAGCGGCGAAAACGCGACAACAAGCCAGGTGGCGATCAACCTGCTCAACTGCGTGGCCGGCAACATCGGCCGGACAGTGCGTTTTGGACCTGACAGCGCCTGGGCGCGTGCCAGCAGCTACCGAGACCTCACGGCGCTGACGGAGGCCATGCGTGACGGAGAGATCGACGTGGTCATCGTGCACGACGTCAATCTCGTCCATACGTTGCCAGGCGCTCTCGATTTCGGCGGCGCCCTCGACGCTGTTGATTTCGTCGTGGCCATGTCCTGTCATCGCGACGAGACGTCGGTGCGAAGCGACCTCGTGCTGCCCACACCTACGCCGCTCGAGAGTTGGGGTGATGCCGAGCCGGTGGCCGGCATTCGTGGGCTGATGCAGCCAGCCATGCGTCCGCTGTTCGATACGAAGCACTTTGGCGACCTTTTACTGGAATCCGGTCGCAGTCTTGGCGATGATGTCGCGGGGGCGTTTCCCCGTCGCGGCGATTTTCTTGACTCGCTGCAGGATACGTGGAAGGACCTTCAGCCCTCACTGCCGGTCGCTGAAGCAGACATCGAACCCGGCGCCGACGGAAGCGACACCGCAACCGCGGTGTCACCAGACTTCGACGACTTTTGGGCAGCCGCACAACGACACGGCGGCACGTTTCACACGATTGAGCCGCGGGTCGTCCGGCTCAATCCAGAACTCTTCGCCGGTGGCCTCGGTCTGCGTGAGACGGAATCGGAGCGGGCGTTCGCGCTCATGGTGTATCCGTCGCTGCACTTCTACGACGGACGCGGCGCGAACCGCTCCTGGCTGCAGGAGATTCCCGACCCGCTGCTGAAAACGACGTGGGGCAGCTGGGTCGAGGTCTCCCCGGCGACCGTGCGTTCGCTGGGTGCAAAGGACGGTCAGCTGATTCAGCTGGAGTCTGACCACGGGACCCTCGATGTCACACTGCTCACCAACCCTCACATTCGGGACGGGGTCCTCGCGATTCCTCTCGGACAGGGCCACACGGACTACGGGCGATTCGCAAACCACGGTGTCAATGCCAACGTGCTTCTGGATCCGACCCCCGAAACGGCGTCCGGCGGGCGGCGATGGTTGGGCACGCGGGTTGACGCGACACCGCTTGACGTCTTGCGCCCCGTCGCCCAGCTCCAGCATACGTTTGACCAGGATGACCGCGGTGTAGCGCAGTCGGTGTCGCTCGCCGATTTGGCGGCGGGCAACGTGCATCCCGAGCCCCTTCATCTCAGCCTCCACGAAGACCACGAGCACCCGGTTCACCGCTGGGGCATGACGGTGGACCTTGACTCGTGCAATGGCTGCAACGCGTGCGTCGCGGCGTGCTACGCCGAAAATAACGTGCCCGTCATGGGCGCCGACGCGATGCGACGCGGACGCACGATGTCATGGATGCGGATCGAGCGCTTTGTCGAGCCGACCAGCCAAGGGGACGCTGGCGTCGACAACCGGTTCCTCCCGATGATGTGTCAGCACTGTGACCACGCTCCGTGTGAGACGGTGTGCCCGGTATTTGCCACTTACCACACGGACGAAGGTCTCAACGCCCAGGTCTACAACCGGTGCGTGGGCACCCGCTATTGCGCCAACAACTGTCCATATAAGGTGCGTCGATTCAACTGGTCCGACCAGCAGTTCCCCGAGCCTCTCAACCTGCAGCTCAATCCGGATGTCACCGGCCGGATGGCCGGCGTCATGGAGAAGTGCACATTTTGTGTGCAACGGATTCAGGGAGCCAAAGACACCGCTCAAGACGAGGGTCGACCGGTCCAGGACGGCGACGTGACGCCGGCCTGCGCGCAGACCTGCCCAACGCACGCCATCGTCTTTGGCGATCTCAACGACCCAGAGAGTCGCGTCTCGAAGCTATCCAAAGACGCGCGTTCATACCGCGTGTTTCATTCGCTCAACACTCGACCGGCCGTCACGTATTTGAAAAAGGTGACACGGACTTAGTGGCTCGTCCCAGACCGAACCGCCGATGAGCTACAGCCAGATCAACGCTGACATCCTGCGCACACTGCGTATGCCCGGTAGGGCGTACTGGGGTCTGCTCACAGCACTCACGGCCGTCGTGCTTTTTGGTGTCTTCTGCTTCTGGACTCAAGTGCAACGTGGCATGGGCGTCGCTGGCTACGAGCACCCGGTCGCGTGGGGCATCTACATCACAAACTTTGTGTTCTGGGTTGGTATCGCGCATTCAGGGACGTTGATCTCTGCCGTACTGTTTCTGTTTCGAGCGACCTGGCGAACGGCCGTGGCACGCGCCGCGGAGACCATGACCGTCTTTGCCGTGATGACCGCAGGGCTCTTTCCGATCATCCACATCGGACGCCCGTGGTTCTTCTACTGGCTGATTCCATATCCGAACGAGCGACAGCTCTGGGTGAACTTCCGGTCACCGCTCATCTGGGACCTGGTTGCGATTTCGACGTATCTCACCGTGAGCCTGATGTTCCTCTTCATCGGTCTCATCCCAGACATTGCAGCCGCCCGCGACCACGTCAAAGACTGGCGGCGACCGATCTATCGGATCCTGGCATTGGGCTGGCAGGGCAGCAACCGTCAGTGGCGTCACTACAACAGTCTGTATGGCTTCTTTGCGGCGCTCGCGACACCGCTGGTCGTCTCCGTCCACAGCGTCGTGTCGTGGGATTTCGCCATGGCGATCCTCCCCGGCTGGCACAGCACGATCTTCGCCCCCTACTTTGTGGCCGGCGCGATCCTCTCGGGGCTGGCGATGGTGATCACCATCCTCATCCCACTACGGAGATGGCTCGGGCTGGAGGAGTACATCCGCATCTGGCACTTTGAGAACCTGGCAAAATTGTTGATTGTGACCTCTCTGATTGTCGGGTACGCCTATCTGACGGAATACTTCATCGCGTGGTATAGCAACAGCCAGTTCGAGCAGGGCACGTTCCTCGACCGCATGTTCGGACAATACGCAGTCTTTGCGTGGACAATGCTCATCTGCAATGCCGTCATCCCGATGCTGCTCTTCTTCAAACACCTGCGGACCAATCTGGTGGCTTTATTCGTGATCTCGATTTTCGTGAACATTGGCATGTGGCTCGAGCGCTTTGTCATCATCGTGAGCTCGCTGAGTCACGACTACGACCCGGCGAACTGGACGGACGGGGTCTACTCACCGACCTGGGTGGAAGGCGGCATCACGGCCGCCAGCTTCGCATTGTTTTTTCTGTTGTTCCTCTTGTTTGTCCGCAATTTCCCCGCCGTCTCGATCACGGAGATGAAGGAATCGACCGAGCAACCCGCGGAGGAGGCTCCGGCCACGGCGTGGCCGGAGCCGGTCTAAGGCATGGCGCTACTCGGAGTATTCGACGACGGCTCGAAAGCCGCAGCGGCAATCATCGCGATTCAGCACGACGCGCTGGGCAGAGTTGATGTCTATAGTCCCACTCCCAGCCATGCCATCGACCAGGCACTCGATATCCAGGTGAGCCCGGTCAGGACGTTTACGCTGATCGGCGGGCTCTTTGGCTGTATCGTCGGTTTCGCCTTACCCATCTATACGGTGCTCGACTGGCCCCTGATCACCGGCGGCAAACCACTTTTGTCGATTCCGCCGTTCGTGGTGATCGCGTTCGAGCTGACGATTCTGTTTGGGGCGACTTTTGGCTTACTGGGGTTTCTCGGTCTGGCACGTCTTCCCAACCCGTTCAGAAAGCGAGTCTCTGACCCACGTTTTACCAATGACAAATTTGGGGTGCTCGTGACATGCGACGCAGCCCGTGTCGACGCAGTGCGGGCCCATCTCCTCGCGGCAGGATGTGAAGAGGTCAGCGACCATGCGTAGGGTCGGAGGCACCCTGCTCGCCCTCCTCCTTGCCGGCGGAAGTGTCTCGGCTTTCCCCTGGATTCGCGATATGTGGGTGGGGCCGGTGATACTCCCTCAGCTACGCCCCATGACCCCACCGGAGAATGTGCTCGCCATTGACGGGCAGCAAGCCATGAACCGGATCGACTCCCGAGACAAGCTACACAATCCCCTGCCAGCGTCGCGCACCATTCTGGCCCAGGGGGCCGAACTCTATGGTATCTACTGTGCTCCATGCCACGGCGTCGACGCGCTGGGCGACGGGGCCGTGGCGGAACACTTCCGACGGATGCCGGACCTCACCGCCGCCAACGTACAGGGCTATGCAGACGGTTGGTTGTATAGCATCGTGCGCGAAGGGGGGTTCAATATGCCGCCATTCGCCGCCTCGTTGAGTGTGAACGAGCGTTGGGCCGTCGTGCACCATCTTCGCACGCTCAACCCGAATCCTGAACCCGAAGAATGACGACTCCACCAGTCTCAGGGCCACCCATATTCGGCCGGAGACGATTACTCTTCGCACGCTGGCTGTTCTTGACCCTGGCGGTGGTCGGCACGACCGCATTCGCCGACCAGGTTCTTTACGGCGACAGCATGCGAGCATGGCAGTCGCTTCTCGTCAACTTCTTGTTCTTCGCCGGTCTGGCCCAAGCCGGCGTCGTATTGTCTGCGCTCCTCCAGGTCACGTCGGCGAGATGGGGCCGTCCGTTAAAGCGCCTCTCGGAAGCCACCGTCGCGTTTCTCCCCGTGGCGGCCCTTCTGCTCATTGTCCTTCTTTCAGGTACAGCCACCTGGGCACCGTGGGTCCACGAGCCGATTCCGGAAAAAACCCCTTGGTTGAACGTGACGTTCTTTGTCACCAGACAGCTCGTATCGTTCGGATTACTCTCCCTCCTCAGTGTGCTGTTTGTCTATCGCTCCCTCCGACCCGATATCGGGATGCTCGTCGAGGCCGGTGAGCAACCAGCTTCCAGAGTGACTCGATGGCTGATCGCCGGCTGGAAGGGCAGCGTCAAGGAACGGTCGAGGAGTCAGGAGGCGCAGACCCGCCTGGCGCCGGTCCTGCTCATCGCCTACGGGT
Source organism: Vicinamibacteria bacterium (assembly GCA_963579735.1). GTDB lineage: Bacteria > Acidobacteriota > Vicinamibacteria > Vicinamibacterales > UBA8438 > CAUZIB01. Next base: position 35,242 of record CAUZIB010000016.1, read on the forward strand.
GGGTGTTCACGTTGGTGGCATTCGACCTGGTCATGGCCTTGGAACCGCACTGGTTCTCGACGTTGATGGGGGCCTACTACTTCGTCGGCAACGTGTTCATCGGAGTCGCTTTTGTCACCGTCGTGGGTGTCTGGGCAAAAGACCGACTCGGACTCCAGGACTATATCGGCCCGCAGCAGATGCACGACATCGGCAAACTTCTGTTTGGGTTCTCGATTCTGTGGGCGTATATGGTCTGGTCTCAATACCTGGTGATTTGGTATGGCGACCTCCCGGAGGAGACGACCTTTGTCTACCACCGAATGCACGGTATGTGGGCGCCCGTGACATGGACGGTCGTAGTCCTCGCATTCGCGTTACCGTTCACGGTCCTTCTGAGCCGCTCCGTCAAGACGCAACCGGGAGGATTAACGCGAATCGCCGTAGTCGTATTGACAGGGATGTGGCTCGAAAGATTTCTCCTGGTGTCGCCGTCTCTTTGGCACGGCGAGGGGCTGCCGCTTGGTATATTTGAGATCATGGTTGCCGCCGGTACTCTCGGACTGTTCGGTCTGTGCTACACCACCTTCCTCGTAACGTTTCCCGTCCTCCCACTGTCTGACCCGCGACTCACGACAATTACCGAGCACTGGCTGCCCGAGCCAGGCTCGCACGACGAGACCCTGGCATGACAGAGACACCCGACTACGAGAAGGTCTTTCATCTGAGCTACTGGCGCGCCACCCAGCACACCATGGAGGGGGTCACCTTTGTCGACGCCTTCTATGACAATTTCTTGGCGTCGTCGTCCGCGATCGCGGGTCGCTTCAATCGCGCAAACTTCGACTCGCTCAAGCGAATGCTGGCCTTGTCGATCGTGCATGTGGCCAAGTTCTACCCAACCGGTCAGCCCGATGTATTGCTGCGCGTGTTGGCGACGCGTCACAGCCAGCGCGACCTCGACGTGCGGCCGGAGCTGTATGACGACTGGATGGAGGCTCTGTTAAGCACGGTCAAGGCATTCGATCCGAAATACGACGAGCTCCCCGGTGAGGCGTGGCGGAGGGTGCTTGAACCCGGGGTCGCCTTCATGAAGTCGCGATACACGGCGTCGGACTCCAATCCAGCCGCAGACGCGTCTTGAAACAGCCCGCATGACGGTCCGCCCTCACGAGGTCATCACGGCCCCAGAGACAGGCGCTGCCGCGCTGTCGAAAGAAGGGCTCATCAGACGGCGCTTTTCTCGCCGGCTTCAGTTGCTCCAGATCCCGGAGGACCTGACCGGCTTGAGCATTCTGGACCTGGGCGCGTGGCACGGCTACTTTTCGTTCGAATGCGAGCGACGAGGTGCGCGCCGGGTCCTGGCCGTCGACAACTACGCATGGAACAGGTTTGGCATGGAGGAGTTCCTTTCCGCCCACAGACGGTTGGGTTCTCACGTCGAGCATCGACGCCAGGACATCCACGACCTCGACCCGCAAGAGATCGGGCAATTCGATGTCGTTCTGATGCTTGGTGTGTTCTACCATCTCCGCAATCCGCTGGCCGCGCTAGAACGCATACGCGCGGTGACACGGCAGCTCCTCATTTGCGAAACGCACGTGCTGCTGCCGTTTATGCATGAGAAGTATCCGTTGGTGCCGTTTTTTCCGGGGGATGAGCACGCCGTCGAAGCGCCAAGAGAAATGTGCGCCATGCCGACCCTCGAGGCACTCCGGCAGATCACCCGCGCGGCGGGCTTCTCGCGCGTCGAAACCGTGTATAGCCCCTCGTTCCGGTATTGGAAAAAGCTCATGGCGTTGGTCACCAATCGCCCCCAGTCTGGACGAGGAATTGTGCACGCCTTTGTGGAAGACAACACGCCCGCCGTGCCCCGCCGCCACGGAACGAGGCAATCGGAGTCCCCGGTGCGCGGCGACAGTGTGGGGCGAGAGCCTCGATAGATTGAAGGAGGACGTCATGAGAATTGCGGTTCTGGGAATGGGAACCATGGGTGCACCCATGGCCGAAAACTTGATTAAAGCCGGCTTTGAAGTGACGGTGCACAACCGAACCCGGAGCCGGGAGGAGCCGCTCGAGTCGCTGGGTGCTACTCGTGCCGACACCCCCGCGGATGCGGCAAAAGGCACCGAGATCGTGCTCTCGTGCGTATCGGATACGCCCGACGTCGAGCGGGTCCTGCTCGACTCAGAGATCGGCGCGATACAAGGCCTCGCCGAGGGCGGACTGATCATCGATTGCTCGTCGATCGCGCCCAAGGCCACGCGTCTCATCGCTGAGCAATTCCGAGCAAAGGGCATCGGATACGTCGATGCGCCCGTGTCGGGCGGTTCCGAAGGAGCGATTCACGGGACACTCACGATCATGTGCGGAGGTTCAGAGGTGGACTTCGAACGCGCCAGCCCGGTCCTACAGGTCATCGGGAGCAAGGTCACGCGGATCGGACCAGTGGGATGCGGCCAGATCGCCAAGGTCGCAAACCAGGTGGTCATCAGCGGCACATTCATGGCACTCGGTGAAGCACTCACGCTGGCCTACCGGGCAGGCGCTGACCCCGAAAAGGTCGTCGATGCCATCGGCGGTGGCGTTGCCGGTTCGTGGATACTCAACAATCGCTCCGACAAGATGCTCAACGACGACTACCCCTTGGGGTTCCGTCTGCGACTGCATCGGAAGGACCTGGGGATCGCCCTCGAAACCGCGCGTGAATTCCAGGTCCCCGTGCCGGTCGCATCGCTCGTGGCCACAATCGAAGATGGTCTTATCGCCCAGGGCTATGGTGATGAGGACATGTCGAACCTCGCGCGCTTCATCCGCCAGGGCGCGGGAATCCCAGACGGACCGATGAAAAAATAGGATCACGAGCATATGAACAAGGTCTTCCAGAGTTCGGTCGATGCCCTCGATGGGTTGCTCCACGACGGGATGACGCTGATGGTCGGGGGTTTTGGCCTCTGCGGCGTCCCGCAAAATCTCGTCAAGTCTTTGCGCGAGTCAGGTGTCAAAGACATCACCTGTATCAGTAACAACGCCGGTGTCGACGGCGACGGGCTGGGGCTGTTGCTCGAGACCCGTCAGATCACAAAGATGATTGCCAGTTACGTGGGCGAGAACAAACTGTTCGAGCGGCAGTATCTCGATGGGCTCCTGGAGGTCGAGCTCAATCCTCAGGGCACCATGGCCGAGCGCATCCGAGCGGGAGGGGCTGGCATCGGCGGCTTCTATACCCCGACCGGATATGGCACGCCGCTGGCCGAGGGAAAGGAAGCCCGCGAATTCAACGGCCGCTGGCACGTGCTCGAAACGGGGCTCACCGCGGACGTCTCGCTCGTCAAGGCCTGGAAGTCAGACGCCGAAGGAAATCTGGTGTATCGCATGACGGCCCGAAACTTCAATCCACCGATGGCCGAAGCTGGCACCGTCACCGTGGCCGAGGTCGAAGAGATCGTCCCGACCGGTTCGCTCGACCCGCACGGGGTCCACACCCCAGGTATCTATGTCGACCGAGTCGTCGTGGGCGAGAACCCCCACAAGGTCATCGAGCGACTCAAGACCCGGAACGAAGGGAGAGCCTAGTGTCCCTAACGCGTGAGCAAATGGCCCAGCGGGCCGCGGCGGAGATGCAAGACGGGTTCTATGTCAATCTTGGAATCGGGATACCGACGCTCTGCGCCAACTACATTCCGACCGGAATTCAGGTCATGCTTCAGAGCGAGAACGGTCTTCTCGGCATAGGTCCGTATCCTACCGAGGCCGAGGTTGACGCCGACCTCATCAATGCGGGGAAGGAGACTGTCACCGCGGTAGCGGGCGCGAGTTTCTTTAGTAGCGCCCAAGGCTTTGCCATGATCCGCGGTGGACATATCGACCTGGCGATCCTGGGCGCCATGCAAGTATCCCAAAACGGTGACCTCGCCAACTGGATGATCCCGGGCTCTATGGTCAAAGGCCCTGGTGGGGCGATGGATCTGGTCAGCGGCGCCAAGCGGGTGTGCATCGTGATGGACCACCTCTCAAAAAAGGGCGACGCGAAAATTCTCCAGACATGCACGTTGCCGTTGACGGGCAAAGCGGTCGTCGACACCATCGTCAGCTCACTGGCGGTCATGCGGGTCAGAGACGATGGTCTGCATCTGGTAGAACGGGCGCCCGGAGTATCGGTGGATGAGATCCGCGGAGCCACCGACGCCGAGCTCCACATGGACGGCAACGTGCCAGAAGTCCAGCTCTAGACCCCGAGCTGCTCACGACGCTCAGCAACGTCAATCGGGGTCTGCTGGCGTACCCTGGACCTTGACTCCGCTCTGGGGGCGCAAGGAACGCACCACGACGCCCCCTCGCGTGGTGACCGTGGACAAGAACCCCGCCTACTCGGTCGCGTCGAGGCCGTCCGACACGAGGGACTCGTCCGACCGCGTTCGAATCTTCGCCAATGCACGTATCTGAACAACATCATCGAGCAGGACCATCGATTCATCAAACGCCGCATCCGGCCGATGCTGGGGTTTAAGCGATTCACCACGGCGTGGCCGGACCGTCCGCGGTATCGAGATGATGCATGCGCTCCGCACGGGACAGGCGCGGTGGATGGCGAAGGGCGACGTGGTCGGGCAGACGCAGCCGATCCACAAGGTGTTCGGAGTGGCCACGTAACGAGGTCCACGCAACGGATTCTCGCGCGTGATCCCGAAGCTTGCAACAGAACCCAATTTGCTCCCTCGTCGTGCCTTGTCAGCCGCGCGCCGCGCTCCGGGACTTATGCAAGTTATTACGATTACAGGGGACTAGCCCAACGTTGCCAAAGTTCGAGTCGTAAGGCTCGAGGCATGGTGTGCTGTCTAGGCGCGGCGAGGCACACGTATCGTGATCGTGGAGGCTAACAGCACGCTCCGCGCGTTCAGAGGAGGCGGACGGCGAGGCCACCACCATCGAAGGACTCGCCACGGCCGGAGAGCTCCCTCCCTGCACGACGCGCGGCCGCTAGTCTAGTAGAAGATCACCGCGACGATGAACACCAGCACCGCGGCGGCGAGCACCCACTGCCATACCTCTTGGCGGTCATCGGACGGCACCAGCTGAAACGAGATACTGCGGTGGCTGTCGATGGCGGCTCGCAGGAACGGCGAGGCGGAAATACCAGGACTGTCGACCACAAACGAACGACCGCTCGTTCGCTGCTCGAGCATGGAAAAACCGGCCGTGGTCAACTGGGTGCGGATGCCCTCGAGGTCGGTCACCAACGTCGCATCGTAGTCGATGCCCTGGACATAATCTTCGAGCACCCGGTCGAGATCGGTGGCTATCGGCGAGCCCACTCCCACCGGATAGACCGTCAGACCGCGACGTTGAAATTCGCTGAGGGCTTGGTCGAGCCGAGACACCTGCTCCGGGTCCTCGGCAAAGTCACCATCGGTAAACAAGATGACCAGCCGATCGGTCCGACGATCGGGGGTCCAATTCTCTTCACCCGACTCGAACCGGTCCTGGTTGTCGATCGACGAAAAAATGTGCTCGAATGCCGACGCGATATCGCTGTCCCAGGGAAACGCGTCGCCGGTCAAAGTGGAGGGCGGCGAGACGCGACCCACTTGATCGATAAATCGCTCCGCGTCTGACGACAAGTGCGCCTTCCGCACGGCCGTCGTCCCAAAGACAAACAGTGCAACCCGGTCGCCGGGTGTCAAGATCTCCTGCGTGTAGAGGTTCATCACCTCGCGTATCGCGACGTCGAGCCGAGACATCGTGCCAAGGTCTTTGACCCACATCGACGCCGAACCGTCGATCGCCACGGCGACGTCGACGTCTCCCCGTTTAAAACTCGAGGCGCCATACACCCAGAACGGTCGGGCGGCAGCCATCGAGACAAGAGAAAGCGTCAGGACCAGCAAAAACCAGAACTTGATGTGCCCAAAGAAGGGATACCTGGAACCATGGGTCCACGCCGGGCGCAGAGCCAGTCTCAGACCAAAGACGACACAGCCAAAGAGCAATATGAGCGCCGCGATCGGCAGCACCATCAGGTACTCCGGATTGGCAAACTCAACCGAATCGCCGAACGCGGAAAGCAACAAGTTCATAACTTAAACGCGTGTGTCCAGATCTAACAGGGCGCGATGGGCGCGCAGACCGGTCGTTTCTGCCGAATGCGTCACACGCCCGGTGTCGCTGGCGAGGCGACCAGCTGACAGGGCGCGACGAGGGAGCAGATAAGTCATCTGTGACCGAAGAGCAACGCAGTCAGATGGCCGCCTCGCCAGCGACACTAGCCGCGACGGCGGCGGACGGGGGTACCCTCACCCTTCATCTGCTCCAGTTCGGGGGGCTCTGCCTCACGTGGTGCCTCTAGGGCTCGACGGGTGGCCACCGGATCACTGGTAAGGTCGTAGTTCCATTTGTAACTGAAGCGCGCTTCCTGGTCGCTTCGGAGGGCGCGCTCGAAATCGGCATTCACTTGTTCCAATACTTCCTGGATGATTGCCTGCCGGCGCGCCTCACCGTCACGGGCATCATCCGGGATCGCTCGATAGCGCTGACGAGCGAGCTGGAACTTGGCGGTACCGAGAAGAAACGACGCCCGCGCGTCGTCCACCTCGTCGGCGAGGTCTCTTACCACCGCCTCGTAGTTCCCAGTCAGATAGTTGTACGAACCCTGCTGGAGAAACGCGTCACGGAACAAATAGCCATCGGCGACCCATTGGAATCCCCAGGCCCGACTCGATTCGTAAAAGCCAGTGACTTCCGACAGGTCAGTCTCGGCCTGACTGAAGTCGCCCCGTCGCACGCTGTCGCTAAGACGGTCGAGCTGACCGTAGAAACCGGCCAAACTCCGCGATGGCGTCGCCACCACGAGTAAGAAGAGCACGGCCAGGACAAAGCCGATCAGATACTTGAACGAACTCTCGCGGTCGATAAGGTCTGTAACTCTCATTTAGTATTTCCTACGGAGTAGTTCCCCAGAGCAACTCGGATGCGAACCCTACCGGGATCGCCACCACTAGCACTGCCATCGCCAGAAACAAAAATCGTGAATAGATCGGGACCTTGAGCGCACGGTGTTTTAGTTCGACCCGCACCGCTTCCCGCTCATCGATCGCCTCATAGGCCTGTGTCAGGCTGTCTTCGTCGGTCACGTCGAAGTAGTCGCCACCATACTCCCGAATCATCTCGATGAGACGAGGAGTCGATGGTTGCCCAAGCATGGCCGTGCGAACGTCGCTCGTATTTATGTAAATGATGTACGGAACGACGTTGCGCCGGTTGAGCTCGGCGAACTCCGCGTCTGGAAATTCGTCAACAGCCGCATCGGTGATGATGAGCACGGCACGATTGACATTCTCGTTGCCACCCATCGCCGCCTCGTCCTGGTCAAACGCCTTCACGATCGACTGCAGCGGACGAACAATATTCGTGTCGCCTTCCGCCGGAATAATCCGCACTTTGTCACGCGGCACGACCATGGCTTTGTCGAGCCGCTGGGTCGTCACATACGGCGCATCCCAGACCTGAAAGTAGTAGAGCTCGTCGTCGAGCACAAAGTCATCCACCATATAGGGATAGGTGGAGAACAGCCACAACGACACACGGTCGTTCTTGCCCGCCCGCATTTCAAGAAAGCGTAGATGAGCGTCGCGCGCGACCTCGGCCTTTGACTTCCCGGTATCCGGGAACTCCCAGGCCATGGACCCTGAGGTATCCACGAGATCGACCCGCACGCGTGACTCGACATAACCGCTGACTTCTTCAGTGGCGGTCAAGAACGGGTCGGCCGCGGCCACGACCACCAAGGCGACGGCCGCCGCAATCAGTAGCTTTGGCGCGGTATGAAGCGCCTTGACCCAGACACGCTTCTGATGCGCCGCCTCGATGTTGTGACCGGAATGAAACCGGCTATTCCGCCGTTGACTCAACAACAGACGAGCCAAGGTTGCGAAGAGCGCCAGGCCTACGACCAGGGCGAGCCACACCGCCATTGGCACATCGCCGTAGCGAACCTGCGCATACTCCGTCTCAAGCAGGTCGCTGAGCGCCCCACTGACGAAGTTGACGATCTCTGTCCAGGTCATCAGCACAGACAATCCCCCTATTCGACGCCGAAGGCTCCCTTGATTCCGTTCAACAAGCGATTGTGTGGCCGGAGTTGGCTCAACGCGTTGCTCAGCTCCTTGGATTCCTTCGCCGGGTCCGGTACCGGTGCCACCTGACCACGTTCGAGCGCGCGATGATACGTGACAAGCCGGGTCGCCAACTGCTGGAGCGACCGCCTGCGAGAGCCATCTTTCATACTTTCCACGTGCGCCAGCATATCCTTCGGAGTGTCACCAGAGACCAGTTCCGGCAACTCGGCCCGCAAATACTCGCGTGTCCCGATGATCATATCCCGCTGAAGTGTTCCGAGCTTACTCAGCGTGAGTGTGTCCTGAGGCTTGTCTGGAGTAGCCCTCGGCAAACCGCTCAACGCCGCCAACCGAGCCGAGAGTGTGCGACGAGATTCCCAAATAGAGGGAGGCACCGGGATTTCGGCCTCGATCCGCGCCAACTCATCAGCGTCCTCTTTTTGCTCTTCGGTCACCATCCGGGGTCGTCTGGCATGACGAATCAGCGAGCCGAACCACACCAGCAACGGCAACGGAGCCACCCCCCACGCCAGCGTACTAAACAATGTCGCGCGGCCCTGAAAAGAGCCCAGCTCGATAGTGTCGCGGATGTCGAGGACCGGCACGTCGGTGATCGTGGTGACATAGCGCACCAGGTTGCCCCCGCCGTCGACCTGCTGTACCTCTGCGTCCTCAATGTCCTCACCGAGATCCCGGACCAAGTAGTAAAAGCTAAAGCCCGGCACCACATACAGGGCTTTTTCGGGAGCGATCAGTCGCAATCCGTATTCAAAGTCCCATACGTGCTGGTCTTCGACCTGACGCTTCTGAATGTCGAGCGAGACCCCTTCAAACGGATAAACCGGCAGATTCTCCGGGGTCATCCGGTCTTCGAGGATGATGATTTCTCGACCCTCGCTGATGAGATCTGGGAAACGTACGCGATAGGTTTGATAGATGGTGTCGCCGGTCTTAGCGACCGTCGGTTCCAACTCGAGCGTCTCGATACGGACGGGCGAGACGCCCACGTCCGACGAATCTACGCCAGGGTCGTTTGGCTCGCCAGTTTGCCCCGGCGCCGGGGCCTGTGCTCCGGCCATCGGGGCCAGCCAGAGGGCCGTGACGCTCACCAGTACCGCTACCCGTTTGAACTTTCCGTCTCCGGTCATGTCGGTCTCTTCGTCTCCTGGTGTTGCCTACGCTACCTGGACGTCCGGGCGATCAAGAATTTCGGCAGCGCCTCGGTATGATTCTCTGGCGTGAGCACGACCGAATCGATCCCGCACTTATTTTTCAATTTGTGCTGCAACGACGCCCGAGAGTCTTCGATGTTCTTCCGGATGGCGCTCGCCTTTCGCGCCGAAACCACCGTTTGCTTTCCAGTTTCCATGTCCGAGGTCCGGACATAGCCGAGACGACTTCGGAACTTGAACTCATCGGGGTCGTCTAACCCAAAAAACATCATATCGTGCTTAGATGACAGCATCCGCAGCAGTGGAACGTCGATCGAATCCGGGTCATTTATCATGTCGACGAAGTCTGACAACACGATAATGGAGTGCCGCATCTTGAGCCGGCTGGCCATGAACCGGAAGGGCACGGAGAAGTCCGCCCTTCGACGGGTTGGAAACTGGCGCTGTAGGTTGAGTTTCTCGAAGATCAGATGCGCCAGGTGAAAAACCTGCGAGGTCCCAAGTTTGGGCTTGATAAACATCTCGATCTGATCTGAGAAGGCCAGCATGCCCACCGGGTCCCGGACCTTGGCACGAGTCAGACCGATATTCCCAATCAGATCGAGGAGTAACAGCGCCTTGCTCGACTCCTGGGTCAATTGGAACAGCGTAGAATACGAGAGGTCGACGACCAGCAGCGTGCGGAGCTCCTTTGGCTCCATTCGCTCGATCTTGTACAACTTCTCGGGAAACGTACGCAGGCTGATGTTCCACGCAATGTCTTTCAGCGGCTGACCGGATCTCCACCGTTCGACTCCAACGATGTCATACCCAGCGCCTCTGAATCCGCTCTTGTGCTCGCCGTAGTGAATACTCGTTGATTTCTTCTTTGACTTGATCCCGTGCTTGATGTCTCGGAATCGCGCAAAAACCTGCTCTACTTCCACGGAGGAATCTCCATGTCGTCAATCACCTTCTGCAGGAGCTCCTCTTTGACGACCGAAAACTCCATTCCCTCTCGTAGCACCAGGCGATGGGCCAGTACCGGTTCAGCCACGGCTTTGATGTGATCCGGCGTGACAACCATGTCACCGTTGAAAAACGCAAACGTTCGGGCCACTGCCTCGAGATGAAAGTGCACGCGTGGTGAGATACCGACCCTAATGTATTCCTTGACGGTGCGCGCCGCTTTTCCCTGTACTCGATGTGGACGCGTGTTTCGAATCAACCGCACCTTGTATTGCTGGCCGTATTCGGAAATGGATACGTTGTCGAAGATGTATTGGGCAATGTCGAGCACTTCATACAGATTGGTGAGCTTCTCGACCTTCCGGCCCACGACATTACGAGCGGTGATCTTGTATTCGTCTTCTTCGCTTTCCGGGTCCAACATATTGATCGAGAGCGTCGTCCGGTCGAGCTGCGCCACCGGGTTGGCAAAGGTGCCTTCCTCCTCGCCAAAGATGTTCTCGGTACAGATCACCATAAAGAACCGAGGACCAGTGACGTCCGCAAAGTCACACGACAACGGAAAGAGCGGTAACATCTTTCCCTCGGCGAGGTTGCCATAGTCAGACGCCAGCGTCGCAGAGCTCTCTTCCATTCCCTCGAGAACCGCCGCCTTTGTTTTTCCTGACAGACGGTTGTCCTCGTCAATGAGGACGATGTGCGCCATGAGTTTGCCAGGTTTGAAATGAATTTTCCGAGTCCCATCGACCTCTTCAATGATGGTCTCGTAGCCCAAGATGTCCTCGGGCATATAGGTAGGCATCCCCTGGATGCGCTCAAACTTGGCGTCAATCGCCATCGCGCAGGCGCTGACGAGGTCAGTCTTTCCGGTCCCAGTCGGCCCCCTGAACATGATGTGGGGCTGTCGTAACTTCTTTGCCTGGCTGAGTTTGTCTGTATATGGCAGGAGTGTAAAAAACGCCCAAGAGAGCGTCCGCGCGGCATCGTCCAATCCGTAAAGCCACTTGGTCGACTCGTTCTGAAACCGGTCGACCACTTCGCGGGCCCGATCAAGATCAATTGCTGGTTTTACATCGACGGTCATCCGGGTCTCCCACTCGGCCACCGATGCATCCCGCACCGCGGCATTACTCCTCGATCACATACGTTCGTATGCTTGATCCCCGCGCGCCTTGCGGTACGGATGTCTCGGCCCTTTGTGGCGCGGCACGTCGGCTCTAGAACGACCTTCCTGCTGCGCTCCCGCAGCGCACCGCGCGCAACTGTAACAGATTGTTTGTGTCTACCGCACGCCGAACCCAAGCGTGAAGCCGCCGTAAATCTCCCGATCCGGTGACGGCTCATAGTAATGGCCGCCGAAGGCGTCGGTGATCGTCGACGAGTTGTATCGCTCGTCAAAGAGGTTGTCGATGCCCAAAAACTGGCGAAAATCAGCGTTGCCCCACCGGCGGTCCAGTGAAAAACGCAGATCGACTACCGTGTATGCTCAGTTGAACGCCGTGGTGGCATTGTTCACGGAATACACGAGGCCTTTCTCTGCACGCATCACTACCCTATCTGCCCCTGAGCCTGCCGATTAGTCGTCAACCGTTTACGACACCCCCCCTCTCTGCATGAAGGGTCGACCACAGGTGCAGTCCGACACGACACAGCATCCATCGCCGTTTGGTGGAGTTGGCTTGAGCCTTTCCGCCGAGAGTCACCGGGACTGGTCGGTCACGGCCGAGGGAGCCACGCGCCGCGCCGTTGTGGTGGCACGAGTGCGCAGCTAGCCCGTGGGCCCTGCTCTGAGACGGTTGGTGACTCTTAGACCGTCCCGGGGAAAAGTGCCAGTCCGCTAGCGAGCGGTTTGCCCCTCGCGCAGCGGGTCCTGCATTTCGCGTGGTTCGTCGGGATACAGACCAGCGACGTATTCGTCATACCCGTTGAAGATCGGCGTCCGGAACGTTTCTTCAGTGTCCAGCCAATACGAGCCGCTCTGCGGCCACCGCGGATGGGGTATGTTCGGATTGACGTTCGAGATAAATCCGTATTCGTGAGGCAGAATCTGCCAGAACGTGCTCGGCTCATCACGAACAAACTCGATCTTCACGACAGACTTGGGATTCTTGTACCCGTATTTCCACGGCACAATGATTCGGATCGGTGAGCCATGCTGGCGGGGAAGTGGCTCGCCGTAGACCCCGGTCACCGCCATCGCCAGCTCGTTCATCGCCTCATCAATCCGAAGCGCCTCGGTATACGGCCACGGATACCACGGGGACGACGTCACACCGGGCATTTGGCGATTGTTCTGGGCGGTCTGAAACACGACATATCGCGCCCGGTTGTTGGGATCCGCCTTCTCGATAAGCCGCCGCAACGGAAATCCAGACCACGGCACGTTCATGGCCCACCGCTCGACGCAGCGGAAGTGATAGACGCGTTCCTCGTGGTCGAAGGCAAAGAGATCATCGAGGTCGAGTGTCATCGGGTTGTTGCATTCGCCCGTGATCTCGACCTGCCACGGTTCGACCTCAAAGTCCCCGCAGAACCGCCAGACTGGCCCGCCGCGCCCGGCAAGGAATTCGTAAAAGTTGTTGTGGGAACCCGCGACTTCGCGGGGGGTCAGATCCGCGCGCTGCCCGCGTCGTCTAAAACCCTGGCGAGGGTCACCGGCGATGGCCGTCGGCACCGCATAAGCCTCGTTGCGCTCGGCCGGGAAGACGTCGGGCCGCTGAAACGGAATGTCGAGAATGGAGTCTTGCGGGCGCTGAGCCGCCCCGGCCGCGCAGACGCTCAACGGCGCCGCGAGCAAACCCAAGCCAAACGCCGACATAAACGTGCGACGGTTGTAAAAAAATTCGGGTGGGGTAATGCTTTGAGACGGTACCCGCGCCGCGTATGTCCGACCCACGTTGGCCTCCAGTCAGTCGCCTTTGGATATCTGATACCAGACTATCATCATATGTTGCGATCCGCCGAACACTATGACGCGCGCAAACTGGGCACGGTGGCGCATGTTTGCACCCGATGAGGCACGCCGATGAACGGGCCGCGCGACTCCGCCAAGAAAGCGCGCGTAGGCGCGCTCCGAGCGCGACTAGTTGGCGCGACTCGTTGAAGGACGTCGGGAGTCAGGCGTTCAGCCGGGGAGATTCTCGATTGGCACCGGCGCGATCTCGCCCGCTGGCGTGAATCCGAAAACCGCGCCGTAAAAGAAGAGCTCGGCTTCAAGGCAGCGTATCACCGACTCCGCCCTGCGAAACCCGTGCTGCTCACCCTCGAAGGTCAACAGCGCCACCGGAAGCCCTTTGTCACCGACCGCGGTGGCCATCGCCTGCGACTGTTGAGGCGGAACGACGCGATCTTCGAGACCTTGAAATAGGATGAGCGGACACGACAATTGGTCTACCGCGTGGATCGGCGAACGGGCTCGAAAGACGTCTCGTTCCGCAGGATAGGGCCCAATTAGCGTGTCAAAGTAACGTGATTCGAACTTGTGGGTGTCGCTCGCCATCGCTTCGATGTCCCCGATGCCGTAATAACTGGCGCCCGCGCTGAAGACGGTGGGGTGAAAAGCGAGCGCCGCGAGCGTGACGTACCCACCCGCACTTCGCCCACGAATGATGAGCCGCTGACCGTCCACGAGCCCTTCGCCGGCCAAGTGCTTTGCCGCGTTGACGCAATCATTGACGTCGACAACACCCCACTGGCCGTTCAATCGCTGCCGATAGTCCCGACCGTAGGCAGTGCTTCCACCATAATTCACGTCGACGACCGCAAATCCGCGACTTGTCCAGTATTGGACTTCGAGGTTGAGCTGCACGCACGCCGCCGCGGTCGGCCCGCCGTGCGCAATGACAATCAGCGGAGGTTGCTCGTTGTCCGGCGCATACTCCGTGGTGTTGTGTGGCGGATAGAAGAAGGCGTGAGCACCCCGTCCGCCATCGGTTGGAAACCGCAGCGGGATGGGCGCGGAGAGAAACCCGTCATCAATATTGATGGACGACGCCACTCGGATCACTTCGGTGACACCGCTATCCGGATCGCAGCGGACGAGGGTATCCGCCCGACGCGGGGAGCGCCCGACACATACAACTTGCCCACCCATGGTCGCAATGCTTTCGGCCGGCTCGAGATCGGTCGACATCTCGGTCAGGCCAGACGTCCCGATTTCCGGGTGGGAGGTATCCCCTACCCGATTCTCGGTGGTGTCGATCACTCCCAGCTTCCAGCGACCCTCTTCTGCAAAAGCGACCGCAACCCGATAGTCATCCACAAACGCCCAAGTGGTCGTGCCTAGCTCCCATTGCGGTCGCCCGCACTCGGCTGTCATGGGACACACGGCTTCGGGGACGCCGTCACGCATGCGGTAGAGGTTCCACCACCCGGTGCGCTCCGACACAAAATAGAGTGAGCCGTCTGGCGACCACCCCGGTTGGAAGATGGCATCGTCGGCATCCGCTCCGGCGACACATCGACTGTCGGTGAGACGCCCGTCGGGGTGGACGTCGGCGAGCCAGAGCTCTGTTGCATCCCAGGGCATGTGGGGATGACGCCACGCTAGCCACGCCATCTGCTTGCCGTCCGGGCTAAACCGCGGAGTGGAGTAGAAATCATGGCCCGACGCGATCACCCGCTGGGTATCCAGCGGCTCGGTCGCGTCGATCGCGACCAGCACGTTGGTCGGTTCGCTGTCGTGTGGGTCCTCGCCGTCGGTCTCTCGGACGGAGACCAGCCAATCTCGCGACGGATGGACGGTAAAGTCGGCGTAGCGTACGGCAGGTGAGGCTGGCGTCAATGGCTCTGGCCCCGACCCGGTCTGGAGACGGTAGAGCCGTTGGTCGGCAAACTCGACATAGTAGACGGTGCCGTCGGCAACGGTATAGGCTGCGCCTCCGTATTCGTGGACACGCGTCCGCACATTGCTCTCGGCGGGTGTGACGTCGACCGGCGTCTCGCCAGGTATCCACCGCACAAGGACGACGCGTCCCCCCTCCTCCGGACGCGCTTCGACCCAATAGACGTGGTCGCGGTCCGCGACAATATTGCGAATTTTTACGGCCCCTCGCGCGACGACAGCAGCCGTGACCGGCGAGCGCCAGCTCCCATATGAACATTCCGTCATGGTTTTCCGCCGCGCCCCTTCAAGACGAACCGGCGCTCGGGGTCAAACAGAAGGGCGCTCCCGACAAATGTCACGACCAGCGCCATTCCCAGGGCCCCGAGTGAGCGCCAGACGCAAAACTCAACCGGTTGACCGAGCGCACCACGCATCATGTCGACTGCATACGTGACCGGATTCAGCTGCGAAGCGACCCGCGCCCACAGCGGCATTCCGGCGGTGGGATACAGGGCTCCGCTGAGAAAGAAAAGCGGAAAGAGCACCACATTGATCACACCGGCGAAGTTCTCCACCGAGCGCAGCGGCGCCGCCACCAGGAGACCCATCGTGCCGCTTACGGCGGCGCCGACCATCAGGACGCCGAGAGCCGCGAGCATCTGCGCCAACGTCACGGGCAAGAAGATCGGAAGTGTGAGCAGCACGACCGCCCCCTGGAGGGCGCCCACGAGCGTGGCCGAGACCGCTCGTCCCGTGAGGACGGCGTAGACGCCGGATGGACTCGACAGCATCAGCCGAAGCATCCCGAACTCTCGGTCATACACCGTCGAAATCGCGGTAAGCATCGCCCCAAACAGTGCCGCCATCACGACGAGACCCGGATAGACAAAGGCGTAATACGAGACGGAGCCTTCGACGGTCGTGATGGAGTTGTATCCGGTGCCTACGAGTATCAACCACATGAAAGGCCGCGCCAGCCCGCCGACGAGACGACTCTTTTGTCGGCCGGCGCGACGCAAATCGCGAGCGACGATACCGTGAATCGTATGCAGTGCGTCCATGCCCTCGTGTGATGAGCTCACGTGGAGGTGCCAGGGACGGGCGAGACGGGGGTTAGTGCCCGCGCGAAGTAGACGTCGTCGAGTGTCACCGGGCGTATGCTAAAGCGATCGACACCCGACCCCACGCTCGCGAGCCCCGCGAGCTCGTCCCGAGACCCCTCGACCCCAACCCGGAAGCCTCGGGTGGTTTGAATCTGTGTCCGAACCGTCACCCGGTCGCTCAGGGCTGACACAAACCGCGACGCACCTGCCCCCTCGACCTCGACCATCTCCGCACCCACGCTGGCCTTGAGAGCCGCCGGCGTTCCGGTCGACACAACGCGACCATTGGCCAACAGCACCACGTGGTCGCATGACTCCGCCTCGGCCAGATAGTGCGTCGAAAAAAGGATCGAGGTGTGACGAGTGCGGCGTTCGGTCTCGAGAAGCTGCCAGGTTTGCTCCCGATGCTCGGGGTCGAGACCGACGGTCGGCTCGTCCAATATCAGGAGATCGGGCGAGTGCAGCGTGGCGCGGGCAATATCGGCGAGCCGCCGCCAACCCGCTGACAATTGTCGGGCAGGTTGCTTCGCCCGTCCCTCGAGACCAGTGCGAGCGAGCGCATCGCGGACGGCTTGATTTGCGGTGGCTCCTCCCAAGCCGGCCAGTCGCGCGGCAAAATACAGGTTCTCTTCTACGGTTAGTAACCCGTCGATACTGGCTTCGTGGAACGCCAGACCCAGGCGTCGTCGCACGGCCGTTGGCTCGCTCGCGCAGTCGTGACCAAACACCCGGGCCACGCCACGACTCGGGCGAAGCAACGTGGCCAAGAGCAGCATGGCAGTTGTCTTCCCTGCCCCGTTTGGCCCCAACAACCCGACGAGCGAGCCACGCGGCACGTGAAGGTCGAGACCTTCCAGGGCCCGCACCTCTCCGTAGTCGCGCCCCAGCCCGTCGGCCTGGATGGCTGGTTCCTTGTTCTCGATGTCACGGTCCTCGATGTTCGTCATGGCCTACCCCGCCACTGCCAATCCGGCACCACGGGTTCGCCGACCGGCCAACTATCGCACCGAGAGAACGATGTGAGTTCGTGCGACGACAGAACAACATCGCCAGAGGAGGTGACGCGCCGAGGTCTGATGAGGCGTATCACGGTGATACGCCGTCCGCGGTCATCGGCCCGTAGCAAAATCGCGGTACTGATAGTGGATAGGTTCGTCGGCATCCTGCAGAGCTGCGTCGATGAGGGCGCGATGCGGTGTCAAACCACACACCGGATCGGGGTTTGTCGCGTCACCCGTCAACGCAAACGCCTGGCACCGGCATCCACCAAAATCAACCGCCTTCTGCGGGCACGTCCGACACGGCTCACGCATCCAGTCGTCGCCGCGGTACGCCTGAAAGGCCGATGACTGCTCCCAGATCCACGAGAGGGAGTGCTCGCGGACCGTGTCAAACTTCAGCGTCGTGATGTGGGTGGCGCCATGGCAGGGAAGGGTGCGTCCGTCGGGCGCAACAACCAAATAGACGCTGCCCCAGCCGCCGTAACAGGCTTTCGGAGACTCCTCAAAGTAGTCCGGCAGCACGTAGATGATCTGCATCCGGTCTCGGTGGACCGCGATGGCGTCATCAACGACCGCGCTCGCAGCCTCGACCTGAGCGCGGGACGGCATCAACGCGGTCCGGTTCTCGAGCGCCCATCCGTAGTATTGGGTGTTTGCGAGTTCGAGGCGGTCGGCGCCCCAGTCGGCAGCCAGCTCGATGATCTCACCGACCCGATGCAGGTTTGCGCGATGCAACACCACATTGACCGACAAGACGAAACCAAGCTCTCGCACCGCGGCGGCCGCCGCCGCTTTCTGGGTGACCGCCGGCACGCCCGCGATCCGGTCAGCGGTTTGCGTGTCGGTGTCTTGAATCGAAATCTGGATGTGCTCGAGCCCGGTCTCCCGCAGACGTTCGGCCCGTTTGCGAGTGAGACCGAGACCCGACGTGACAAGCGTGCTATAGAAGCCCAAACCGCGTGCGTGCGAGGCAAGCTGCTCTAGGTCTTTCCGGACGAGCGGCTCGCCCCCTGACAATCCGAGCTGCAAGACACCCAGCTCGCGGGCCTGGGTGAGGACGCGCTTCCAGTCATCCGTCGAAAGCTCGCCCTCGGCGCCCACCAACTCGAGCGGGTTCGAGCAATATGGGCAACGGAGCGGACACCGATGGGTCAGCTCCGCCAACAGTGTCGTCGGTCGTCCCCCGGCGATTGGTGCGGGTGCCGGGGCGTTGCCATTCGATTCAACGGCTCGTGCTGGCTTCACGGACGAAGTCTCCCTCGGTCAGTTGAGTCAGATACGCCAAGACATCGGCGCTTACGTCACGTTGATACTTTTCTTTGAGCGCCTCCGCGATCGCGGTCACGGTGCGGGCCCCGTCGCAGAGCTCTAAGATGGCATGACCGGTATCGTTGAGCAGCACAGCACCTTCAGGGTACAGCAGCACATGCTGCTGGCGGACCGCGTCAAAGTCCAGGCGCGCCAACCGCCACAGCACCGGGATGGACTCGGAAGTCAGGGCCATACCGATCCTACGTATCCGAATAGGCGTGATGGATGGTATCGATCATCATCCACAAGAGCTCGATCTTGAACGCCAACGCCGCAAAGGCACGTCGCTGCGTTTCCACCGTCGTGCAATACGCGCAGACAATCGACAGACCATGTTTACTGTCACGTGGGGCCTGGGTCAAACGGCTTTCGAAATATTCCAGCGCGTCGCGACTCACCCATGGATAGTGCTCTGGAAACGCGGCGATACGACGCCGCATCAAGTCCGGCGCAAAGAGCTCGGTCAGAGACGACGCCACCGCATCGATCCACGATTTTGTCTTGCAGAAGGTCACATACGATTCAGTGGCCAGGCGAACGCCCGGCAAGACATGACGCTCGTCATCCATTTCCTCGCGTGGCACGCCAAGCGCCATGCCCAACGAAATCCACTTTTCGATCCCACCCGTGCCCGGCTCGGTCCCGTCGTGATCGACCATCCGTTGCAGCCAGACGCGACGCACGTCTGGGTCGGGGCAATTGGACAGAATCGCGCCGTCCTTGCGAGGAATGGCTCGTTGATACGCCAGCCGGTTGGCAACCCACCCTTGAAGTTGCCTTTTTGTCAGCCCGCCTTCGTGCATCAGCTGATGGAAAGGATGATTCGCATAGTAGGACGTGCTGAATGCCCGGAGGGCCTCAACCAATACCTCGGGTTCAAACGGCGTGTCGAATGTTGGAATCGGGGGTGGCGGTGGAGCCGACAAGGCCGACGCCTGAAGGTCAGTGGTCATAAGCCGTACATCCGAGACGCGCTACACCGCGATCTGCAGACCGTCGTATCCGACCGTGATCCCGGCCTGGTTCACGGCGGCGCGCTCTGGGGAGCGCTCCAGCAGCATGGGATTTGTGTTGTTGATGTGCGTGAACACCTTGTGCTGACACGGCAGCGTCGAGAGCTGCTCTAGGCTGCCGCCCGGCTCGCCTAGCGGAAGGTGGTCCATGTCAAGTGCGGTGCGGTCACCGATCCCAAGATCGATCATCTCGCGATTCGTCCAGAACGTGCCGTCGAAGAGCAGGATATCTGCCGCGGACAACCGTTCGAGCAACGAGGGGTCAAGTCCGCCGCATCCAGGGACAAACGCGCACCGACGGCCCGTCGCTTGCTCCTCGATCATGAGACCAACAGTGTGTCCTTCGCCCGGGGCGCTCGCAAAACGTGGCGCGCCGGCGGGCACGGCGAACGCCTCCACAGACAAGCCGCTCGCGCGACCGTCGCGATTCTGCAAGGCCACCGCACCCGTGAGCGAAAGATTCGTGACCGGGACGTCGGCAAACGCCCGGGTCACCGGCAAAAAGTGCGAATCGTTCTCGAGGACCGATTGGGTCGCGGGCGTCGCATACAGCGCGAGATGTCGTCCTTCTCGAAGCAACACGATACCGAGGCTGTGGTCGATCTCCGGGTCGGTGACGACGACACCCTCTACCGGCACTGCGCGGGGACCGGCGGACCCGGTCTCGCCCTCGGCTGGGCGAGGGACCGGCAACCGGGTCAACTGCTCACGCACGTCCGGGGACGCATTCAATAAGAACCAATAAACGCCGTCGGCGCTAATCGCGGCGGAAGATTGAGTGCGGGGCTGAGCCGACTCGGGATCGTCGCGGGCCGCTGAGCAGCAGGGGCACGAACAGTTCCACTGTGGGAACCCGCCACCAGCGGCAGTGCCCAGCAGAATTACGCGCACGGATTTAGAAGAAATAGCGGAAGGGTTGGGCGGGGTCTTCGGGACCCCGCCCGGTGTCGAACCTACTTGGTGCGAACGTAGGCGGTGATTTCCATTGTGACGGATACCACCTCGAACTTCGGAGTTGTCCAGCTCATGTTGAACCTCCCGGGATAAGAGTGCATCGGCAAAAGCCAAGCACCACGTTTCAGCAAGCCTGCTTCAGCAGCACTATAACAGAAATGAACCGCCTGGCAAGTCGGGAGCGGATTCGTCCGACCGCCCAGAGTCGCTACTGGGCGTCCCGGCGGAACCCCGTCCAATTGCCGGCCCCATACCAGCTGAAGTTCCCATCATCACCGGCCATGGTGTCACCGGTGACGGTGCCCGACAGATTGATCGGCTGGTCGCCGTCGAGGTCGGGCATCACAAAGACAAACTCGATCGCGGTCCCGTTGACCGTTCCGTCCAGCGGAAAGATCTCGCGATCACCAAGATCGATTTCGCCCGAGAGGGTGTCGCCGTCCTGCTCGAAGGTCGCTGTCCACGTCGTCTCGCCGACCTGTGTGGCCAGAGTAATCTCCCACTCACCCGCGACATCAGTTTGGGTCGCCACACCACCAACGCTCGCTGTCACAGCGACCAGCGAAAGCACCAACCACACTATCCGCATGCTATTTTTTGTCACAACCAATCTATTGTAGGGTCGCGCCGAACCGGTGTCGAGAACCCTGCGACGGCACCGACACGTGAGCGCGGACTGCTAGACTTGAGTCACGTGAGCGCTGCATCTCACCACTGACAGACCATGACCACGGACATCACCGAACAAACTGTCCCCATGTGGGTAGACGGCCACGAGACGACCGCTGAAACCCACCGGCTGGCGCCGGTCACCAATTCAGCGACCGGCGCCGTCGTGCGCACAATACCGCTTGCGAACGCCGCCGATGTCGACCACGCGGTGCGTCGCGCGCGAGTCGCTTTCCCGGCGTGGCGGGACACACCTCCCTTGCGCCGAGCGCGGATATTGATGAAATTCCGCGACCTGTTGGAGCGCGCCTCCCCAGACATCGCAGCCCTTGTGACAGAAGAGCACGGAAAGACATTGCCGGACGCGGCGGGGTCTATCCAGCGAGGATTGGAGGTCGTCGAGTTCGCGACGGGAATCCCGCACCTGCTCAAAGGGGAACACTCGGAGAATGTGGGAACGGATATCGACGCACACTCAATACGACAACCCCTGGGTGTGTGCGTCGGGATCACTCCGTTCAATTTTCCGGTGATGTGCCCGCTGTGGATGATCCCGGTCGCACTGGCCTGCGGCAACACATTCGTGTTGAAGCCATCCGAGAAAGACCCGTCGGCCGCGGTGATGCTGGCTCGATTGCTCACCGAGGCAGGACTGCCGGACGGCGTGCTCAACGTGATCCACGGCGACAAGGAAGCCGTCAGCGCACTCTTGACACATCCGGACGTCGCGGCCGTGTCCTTCGTGGGTTCGACGCCGGTCGCAAAGTTCGTCTACGAGACCGCGAGCGCCGCCGAAAAGCGAGTGCAAGCGCTCGGTGGAGCAAAAAACCATGCGGTCATCCTTCCTGACGCCGATCTCGACGGCGCGGCGGATGCACTCATCGGAGCCGCGTATGGCTCCGCGGGTGAGCGTTGTATGGCGATTTCGGCCGTCGTGGCTGTCGGCGCGGCGGCGGATCCACTCGTAGAACGGCTACGCGTACGCGCGGAGGCGCTCGTCGTCGGCCCAGGAGACCGGGCCGGTGTCGATGTGGGTCCTCTGATCACTCGCGAGCATTTGGAGCGGGTGCTGAGCTACGTTGATGCTGGGGTGGCCGAGCGCGCGACACTCGTGGTGGATGGTCGCGATGTCCCGGTTGACGGCGCCCAATATGGCGAGGGATTCTTTCTCGGACCAACGCTGTTTGACCGTGTCACGTCGGACATGACCATCTATCGCGACGAGATTTTTGGCCCGGTGCTTGTCGTGCTGCGGGTAGAGAGTCTCGAAGACGCGATCGCGCTCGTCAACCGCAGTCCGTATGGCAATGGCACGGCGATCTTCACACGGTCGGGTGGTGCCGCCCGTCGGTTTGTCCACGACATTCAGGTCGGCATGGTTGGCGTCAACGTCCCGATCCCCGTGCCGATGGCGTTCTACTCATTTGGTGGATGGAAGGGCTCCCTATTTGGAGACCTTCATATCCACGGTTCAGACGGTGTCAGGTTCTACACACGCACGAAAGCCGTCACGACGCGTTGGCCAGTCGGGTCCGAAACCACGGACCTGGCCATGCCAACGGTTTCCTAGGGGACGGTCCCCCGCCCGCGTCAGCGCCGCGAGTCACCACGAATTAGGTTAGGCATGTCGTCATCGTCACCACTGTCGTCACTGATCGGGACCGTCGGCGCTATTGGCGACCGTCTCTCACGTGCCACCCAACGATGGATCCCCGACTCGTGGGTCGTCTGCATGATGCTTACGGTCGCGGCCATTGCGTTGGCCGTCGTCGGCGCCGGAGCCTCGCTGAACGAAACGGTCCTGGCTTGGGGCGGTGGGATGTGGGCGCTTCTCGAGCTCGCGATGCAGTTCACGATCGCCATGATCGCGGCGCACGCGTGTGTCTCGTCACGTCCCGCCCATCGTTTTCTCGATTGGCTGGCCACCCGACCCAACGCGGAGCATCCGGTCCAGGCGGCCGTGCTCCTGGGCATCTACTCGATGGTCATCGCGTACTTCAATTGGGCGGCCAGTGTGGTCGCGTCCGCACTGTTTGTCCCCTTTATCGCGCGCCGCAATCCAAAAGCCGACATCCGTGTGCTCATCGCCGCCGCGTATCTCGGGATTGGCACCGTGTGGCATGGCGGTCTTTCTGGCTCGGCCCCATTGATCCTCGCGACCCCAGGCAACCCGATTCTGCAGGCCGGCAACATCGACCGAGTGCTCCCTGTCACCGAAACACTCTTTCAGCCGTTTAATCTAATCTATCTGCTTGTCATCGCGATCGTCGCGATCGCGATGATCTGGGTTCTCCATCCCCGTAAGGACGCGCGAACCCTGACCAACGCCGAGCTCACGGCGATCCTTCCGACGATGCCGACCGAGGACGAGCCGCGTACACCCGCCGCTCGCTTGGAGGCGTTTCGCGGATGGGTATTCCTGGCCGCGATCCTCATCGCCTATCCACTGGGCCATTCGATCGTCACCCAAGGATTCGGAGCCAGCTGGACGATCAACTCGTACAACGCGGTGTTTCTCGTGGGCGCGCTGCTGCTCCAGGGCCGTCCGTCAAACGTGGTCAGAGCCTTTGCCAACGGCGCCCGCACGGCGTCCGGGGTCATCCTGCAGTTCCCGTTTTACGCCGGCATCTTTGGCGTCATCAACGGCACTGGACTCGGGGCGTGGCTGGGCGAGGTATTCGTAGCCGTAGCCACCACGGATACGTATCCCCTCATCGTGTATTTCTACTCTGGATTGGTCAATGTCTTTGTGCCGTCCGGGGGGTCAAAGTGGCTTATCGAAGCGCCCTACCTGCTTCCGGCGGCGCGAGAGCTCGGTGTCTCGGCCACGACGACCGTGCTGGCGTACTCCTATGGCGACTCGACCAGCAACTTGATACAACCGTTCTGGGCCATCCCGATCTTGACCGTCACCCGGATGAAGTTTGGGGACGTGCTTGGATATACCGGTATCATCGCATCGGTGTTGTTCTTGGTCACGGTCGTGGCGATGCTCATCATCCCATCCAGTCTTTAGTGCCCAGTCGTGAGTGGGGCTTTTGAGCGGGTTGCACCTAAGGAGGGCCTGTGCCGAACAAGAATGCGAAACTGGGCCGTATCGCACGCTGGTGTTTTTTTCTCGCGCTCAGCCTGGGAGTGGCACCCAGCCCAGGCGAGGCCCGCGAACAGCCTTCCGAGGCGGCCACCCAAACCGGTATTGCGGTCTACTACAGCGATTCCTTCCAGGGCCGGCCGGTAGCCAACGGAGAGATCTTTGACCAACGCGGCCTCACCGCTGCCCACAACGGATACGCGCTGGGAACCCGCGTCCGCGTGACAAACCTGTCAAACGGAAAAAGCGTCGTCGTGAAGATAAATGACCGAATCGGACCCGACGACACGTTACTGATCGATGTCACGCGTCGCGCGGCCGAAGAACTCGATTTTATCGACGCCGGCCGAACCACGGTACGACTCGAGGTCGTCGAATAACGACCTGAGACAGGACGAGTGGACTGTCGCAGAGAAGAGTTCAGGGTGGTTCGAGCCGCGACGCCGCGTCGGCCATGCGCGACGAAGGCGCATATTGGGCATACCGAAGAGCAACGCCGCCGACGCGAGCGTCCCGGCTCGAACCACCCTGAACTTTTCTCTGCGACCGATCCCTAGTGGAGCTCGAGACGTGAGACTGCGACCC
Source organism: Vicinamibacteria bacterium (assembly GCA_963579735.1). Taxonomy (GTDB): domain Bacteria; phylum Acidobacteriota; class Vicinamibacteria; order Vicinamibacterales; family UBA8438; genus CAUZIB01. The sequence continues at coordinate 60,007 of CAUZIB010000016.1, forward strand.
CTAGCGCACGCGAGTCGGTCGGGGTTGGACCGCTTACGGTCGAGCGAATCTCGATTTCTAAGTCGCCGTCGAGCTGGCATCCGCCGAGCGGGAACGACTGACTCCAGGCGCCGAAAATTTCGCCTTCAAACAGCGCGCAACCGTCGATGCCCAACTCGAGGGTCTTTGGCATCGGACCGGTCATCAGCACCTCCACAAGCAGCTCAGTTACCGACGCACCCACGGTGTCCCTGTCCATTCGAACGACGGCGGTGTCGCTCGTCCAGCGAAACGGCCGCTGACGTGACCATTCGATGTCAAAAAAGCCGGTGGTGGTGACCCCAAACAGATGCCCTGCGGGCTGAAGAATCAAGTTCGGCGCTGATCTCGTATCGCGCCCCGCCGAACGATAGGCTGTGTGGAGCGCGACCCCGCCGGTCTCGTCCACCCGAACCGCAAACACCGAGATCTCATTGCTGCCGGCAACGATATGCGCTGGATCAACCACGACCTCCCATGTGTGCCGACGTCCCGCTACTCTAAACGCGTATGGCCGGGTCATCGCGGCGACAATCCCGTTGACCGCAACGGCCAGCGCGGGCATCTCGGCGTTTTCCGCGAGGTCCACCACAGCCCCGGTGATATGCGCGAGAACAAAGTCCGCGGCAGGGTCAACATCACGAAAGAAGTCCGGGAGGTCGACCTCGACCCGGATGTCGCCAATCCCGCGAATCACGAACTCGTCAACGCTACGTCCGACCAGTTCGTCATGCAAACCGAGCCGTGGCTGGTCAAACCCGTTTGGCGTCTCGAATCTCGCGAACTTCCTCATTACTGTTAGGTCGATGTCCGCATGGATGTCCGAGGAGGCGACCGCCTCCCCTTGTCCGTCGGAAAACACGAGGACTTTCTTGGCTCGATACGAGATATCCGGCGCCAGCGCATCAACCCCATCTATCTCCCAGGGAAGCGTGGCGCCCAACACCCCCGCGATGACCGGCGCGATATCAATCGTCTCGACATTGGCCGTGACGACGCGACCTGCCTCTTGCTTCGGGAGTTTTACAAAGAGCGGAACCGAGGCGATCTCCGCAAACGACTCGGGACGCGGCCGGCGGAACAGGAAATCTGACTGAAAGCTCGCACCGTGGTCGGATGTCACGACGACCAATGCGTCGTCATAGAGTCCGACGTCACGCAGCCGAGCGACCACGTCACCGAGCAATGCATCCGCAAACCGTACTTGGAGGAGGTGACGTTGATAGGCCCGAAGCACCGCCGACTCATCTTCGGTCCATCGCCCCTCCCGATTGAGCCCCGCCATTCGCCCTCCCACCGAATAGCGCTGACCGGAGGGGAGGTGAACCCACGGCTCGTGGGGGAGGAGGACATGCAAGAAATAGAAAGACGGGCGATCCTCGGACGGCGGTTCCACCGCGTCCAAGAACTCCTTCACTTGCACCCGACGGTCACCGTCGCGGTGACGGGCCCACCGACCTCTCCAGTTGTCATTCGCGACAAAGTTCTTCCAGTTCTGGGTGATGGCGGGCAGTCTGTCAGCCAGTTCGGGGGGGGACACGAGGTGCAGATACACAACCGCCACGTCCGAGAGCACGGACCCGAACCATCGGAACACTGACGACTGCGAGCGCCTGCACACAATGTCCGGGCAAAGTCTGGTGATCGGCTCGGCCGCCAGCACGCGATACCGAGAACCCAAAAGCGTAAACAGGTTACCGGGATGCTCGGCGGCCGTTGGCAATCGTCCGACCACGGGTCGCTGCCCCGTCACGACCGCCGGGAGGGCCATCTCGGTCAGGTCCGCTACTGCGGTGGCGCCGGAAAACCACACCGCGTCCTGAGCGAGCGCTTCAAAACTTGGATACAACGACCCATCAATCGAGCCATCCCGACCGAGGAGCGACGGAAGCGGGAGCTGGTCAAACACCACCATCACAATTGGCGGCGTGTGGGCCAGCGAGACCTCTGGCATGACGTGGTCATCCTGGGGGGACCAGACGAGCCCCTGGATACTCGTGGCGGCCAGAAATACCATCGGCACGACGATAATCGCCGGGCTCAGAAAGGTGGCGAACAAACGCAACGGTCTGAGCCACATGTAGGCGGCGGCCAGACCAGCACCCACCGCGGCGGCTATGACAAGAGTCGTCACCAGCTCCAGCGTCCAGCTCCGGTTGAAGATTGGAAGCGCGACAAGCGCCAGCAGGAACGAGACGATCGCCCAGTTGGTAATCGTTCCCACGCGCACTCGGTCGGCACACCAGACCACGAGACCTCCGAGAACGGGGCCGAATGTGCACATGAGCAGCACAAACGCAATGAGGTCAACGGGTCTGGCGGCATGCGCCACAAAGAACTCTGGATTCTCTGCGAGCACGGAAAAAATCGGCTGCACGACGGCCAGACTCCAGAAGGCCGCAAGATGGAGAAAACGCTGACCGCCCTCGACGCCGCGGGGCGAAGGTCTGGCGGTGTCTACCACTAGCTACTCGCGCGACACGACATGAACCAGGATACCGGCACTGCGCTGTGGGTCAGTTGTCGGTCAGTTGTGGGTCAAAAGACCCGACGAGTCGGACATACGTGTTGGACTATCGATCCAAGATAGCTTCTATCTCATCCATGACGCGATCCATACGCGCAATCAGCGCATCATATGGCGCGTCGGTCGCGAGGTCGATGCCGTACTCCTGCAGGAGGTTGTACGCGTAACGCGACCCGCCCGCAGAGAGCACCGCCAGATAATCTTCACGGGCATGCTCGTCGTTGTTCAGGATACGCTCGGCGAACATCGTGCCCCCCGCGATCGACGTGGCGTATTGGAACACGTAAAAGTTCCGGTAGAAGTGCGGGATGAACGCCCACTCCGTCGCATACGCCGGGTCAAAAGCCAGCACCCCGTCATCGGACCCGTGATAGAGGCGAACCAAATCCTCGTAGAGCTCTGTCATCCGTTCGCCGGAGAGCGCTTCGCCCGCCTCGACCAGCTCGTGAATCTTGAGCTCGAACTCGGCAAACATCACTTGACGAAAGAACGTGCCTCGAATGGTCTCGAGCGCAGTGCCGAGATAGTAGAGGCGCTCGTCATCCGAAATATTCGCAAACATGTGCTCTTGCAATAGCACTTCATTGGTTGTCGACGCGATCTCGGCGGTAAACGTGGCATACGCAAACGTCTCGTAGGGGTTGTGACGTGTCGACAACATCGTATGGACGGCATGTCCCCATTCGTGCGCAAACGTCGAGACGTCGTTGAATGTCCCGTTGAAGTTGAGCAAGAGATATGGGTGGACGTCATACACGGCGCCATGCATATACGCGCCCGGGGCCTTCCCGACTTGAGGGTAGACATGCATCCAGTCTCCGGCGAACCCCTCCTCCAACATCGAGGTATACGCAGCCCCGAGCGGGGCCGCCGAGGCCAGCGCCAGAGCTTTGGATTCGGCAAGGTCGAACGTCCGGTCCGACGCAACCAGCGGCGGATAGATGTCGTAGTACGCCAAGTCGTCCACGTCGAGGATCCGTGCTCGCAATCGGAAATATCGATGAAGCGATGGCAAGTGACGATGCGTTGCCTCAATGAGCGTCTGATACACGTCGACTGGAATATTCGGTCCCGCCAGTGCCGCGTGTAGCGCACTCTCGTATTTGCGCGTACGCGCCTGAAACACGTGCGATTTCACGTGGGTGTCTAACGTCTGCCCCAGTGACGCTTCGAATAGCTTCCAGGTCTGCCAGAAGCTATCAAACACGAGTTTACGGTCGGCACGGTTTCGCGCTCCGCGATGCAGCGAATACGCCGCCTGGTCCAATGTGACCTCTTCCCCGGTCGATAACGTCACGGTCGGAAACGGCATGTCCGAGCTCGCCAACATCGCGTAAATTCGCTCTGGTCCTTGGACGACCGGGCCGGTCGCCGCGAGCACGAGCTCAGCCTCATCGGACAATGTATGCGGTTCCTGGCGCAGGATGTTGCGGAGGAACACGGCGTGTTTGTTGAGCCCGTCTTCGCCATGCTCTGCAAGAAAGCGCTCGATCACAACCGAGCCGATCCGGAGTAGCTCGGGTGCCATAAAACTGGTCGCCTCGCCAAACTCCGACAGTAACGCCGCCGCGACGCTCCGCCGCTCTTGCGTGGCCGATACTCGTCGATCCTCATCAGATTCGAGAAACGCATAGACATACAGCCTGGACAGCTCCTTGTCGATGGCGCTTACCGCGTCCAGTGCTTCTCGCAATGCGTCCGGCCCGCCGCCGAGGGTGCCTCGATATCGGGCGAGACCGGCGACAGCTTCGTCGAGCCTGTCCTTCTCCGCGTCCCAGGCCGCCTCGGTCGGATAGATCTCACTGAGGTCCCACGCAATCTGGTCCGGCGTCGTACGGTCTTGATTCTGCGTAGTCGATGTCGCTGTCGTCATCATCATCATTCCCATGACCGCTATAGCCATCCGGAATCCGATCGGCGATATGCGGGTTCGCCGATATGTCGCGTCGCTCATAGCCATCACCCTTTCGCAAGCTGCCGAAGGACATACGGCAAGATTCCGCCATGATGGAAATATTCGAGCTCCTCCGGTGTGTCAATGCGAACCGTGGCGTCGAACTCAGTTGTCGTCCCGTCCGCCGTTGTCGCTCGCACGAGGACGTCACCCCGCGGCGTCAGTCCAACGCCGATCCCGGTGACCCCATACGCTTCGTGACCGGCAAGCCCGAGCTCTGCGGCGCCCTGCCCATCCTTGAATTGAAGCGGCAGAACTCCCATGAACACCAAATTGCTTCGGTGGATACGCTCGTAGCTTTGCGCAATAACCGCTTGAACTCCCAGCAGCATCGTGCCCTTGGCTGCCCAGTCGCGTGATGACCCAGAGCCGTATTCCTTGCCCGCTAGCACGAGGAGCGGCGTGCCCTCCGCCTTATATCGCATGCCAGCGTCATAGATGGACATCTGTTCGCCGGCGGGCTGATAGCGGGTCCAGCCCCCCTCCGTGCCCGGCGCCAGCTGGTTACGAAGCCGAATATTGGCAAACGTGCCGCGCATCATCACTTCATGGTTGCCCCGTCGGCTGCCAAACGAGTTGAAATCCGCGGGGTCAACTCCCCGACTGACCAGATACCGTCCGGCTGGACCGTCGGCCGGGATCGCACCGGCAGGCGAGATGTGATCCGTGGTCACACTGTCGCCAAGCACGGCCAGGACGCGACCATCGTGAATGTCGCCGGGTGGCGACGGGTCGACCGGAAGCTCCTGAAAAAAAGGTGGCTGCTGGACATACGTCGAGTCGGTGTCCCAGGCGAACCGCTGACCACTCGGAGCGGAGAGGTCTTGCCATCGCGTGTCCCCATCAAAGACATTGGCGTACTTCGATGTGAACTGGTCGCGGGTCACCGCGGCGGACATCGCCGTCTGAATTTCCTGCCCGCTGGGCCATAGGTCGCGGAGAAACACATCCTCGCCGGCGGTGTCCTGCCCTAGCGGCTCCGTGGTCAGATCCGTCGTCATCCGACCGGCCAAGGCATACGCGACCACCAGCGGTGGCGAGGCGAGGTAATTCGCCCGGACCAGTGCTTGGACACGTCCTTCGAAGTTCCGGTTTCCGCTCAAGACGGACGTGACAACGAGGTCCCGCTCTTGGATCGCGGTTGCGACCGGCTCCGGCAACGGACCGCTGTTCCCGATACATGTCGTGCAGCCATAGCCGACCAGCCCAAACCCGAGTTGCTCGAGCGGTTGGAGAAGACCGGCAGCGGCCAGATATTCCGTCACCACCGTCGACCCCGGCGCCAGGCTTGTCTTGACCCAGGGCTTCGGCCGCAAACCACGGTCGGCCGCCCTCTTGGCCACTAGACCGGCCGCGACCATGACACTCGGGTTGGAGGTATTGGTGCAGCTCGTGATGGCGGCGATCACCACGGCGCCGTGATCCAGTGAACCATTGGTCGACGGGACCCCCGCCGCCGGTCGCATCTCGCTGAGCACCGTCGAGAAGGACTGTTTGGCCGCGCGGAGCGGCACTCGGTCTTGAGGCCGTTTTGGACCGGCGATGCTTGGCTCGACACTGCCGAGGTCGAATTCGACCAACTCTGAGTAGACCGGCTCGTCGCCGCCAAGACCAAACATGCCCTGGGTCTTTGCGTAAGCTTCAACGAGGTCGATCTGGGACGGATCACGACCGGTGAGCCTCAGATAGTCGAGCGTCATCTCATCAATCGGACAGATGGCCACGGTCGACCCATACTCGGGCGACATATTGCCCAACGTGGCTCGGTCGGCGAGTGTCAAACTCGCCAACCCGGCCCCAAAGAACTCCACAAACTTGCCAACCACACCGTGTTGACGGAGCTGCTCAGTTATTGTCAACACCAGGTCCGTCGCGGTCATCCCTTCCCGCAGCTGACCAGTCAGTCGACACCCAACCACTTCTGGAATAAGCATCGAAATCGGCTGGCCGAGCATGGCTGCCTCGGCTTCAATTCCGCCCACACCCCAGCCCACCACCCCAAGGCCGTTCACCATCGTCGTATGGGAATCCGTACCGACCAACGTGTCCGGGTACGCGACGACGTTTCCATCCACAGTTTCCCGGCACACCACCCGGGCGAGGTGTTCAATGTTGATTTGGTGCACGATGCCAGTGCCCGGCGGAACGACCTTGAAGTTTCGAAAGGCCTCCTGACCCCACTTGAGAAACGAGTAGCGTTCCCGGTTCCGCGAAAACTCGAGCCCGACATTGAGGTCGAACGCGTCCGGCTGCCCAAAATGGTCGACCTGGACCGAGTGGTCGATGACGAGCTCAGCGGCCTGGAGGGGGTTCACGACATCCGGGTCCCCGCCCAGCGCTGCGATTCCATCCCGCATCGCCGCCAGGTCGACCACCGCCGGTACTCCCGTAAAGTCTTGCAGAAGCACCCGGGCCGGCATAAACGCGATCTCGCGCGCTGTCCCCGGTGTCCACTGGGCCAACGCCTCGATGTCGTCGGCAGTCACCGCCCCCCCGTCTTCGCGCCGCAACATATTCTCCAGTAGCACTTTGAGCGAATACGGGAGCCGTGTGACGTTGGGATATCCGGACTTGGCAAGCTCGCTGAGAGAAAAGAGCTGGACGGCCTGCCCGGGGCCAGCCGGTAGGGTGAGGCGTGTTCCAAAAGAGTTCTTGCTCATTGCAATTCAGTCGGCAATCTGAGTCCTTGGGTAGAATTGAACCCACTATCGTCGCCTGACGGCTACCGACGGGGCAAGCTGGCGTCTTTTCCCCTACGCCCGTGGTGACGAGCCCACCGTCATGCGCCGGTCCTCGCCTCGGAGCCCACAGGGGTTCGAGTTCATCGGCAACTACGGGAACCTGCGGGTCGGCAGCCAGCGTCTGTTCCCGTTCGAAACAGTGCTTGGCGGGCGTCAAAAATGTCGCGGGGCGCGTATTCCGTCTTGGGCAGGCCGCGCGGTGCTCGTCGCACTGTCCCTACCCTCTGGGCGAGCTTGCGCAGGACGGTCAGGCCGATGCCGAAAGGCCCCCATCCCCGTGGCCGCGTTAGCTCGCTACGCTGCACATTGACGCGTATGCATAGAAAATGCATCATTATGCATATGCGAACGACGCTCAACGTTGATGACGCCTTGCTGGCAGAAGCCGCCAGGTTGACCGGCGCGACGGGAAAGACGGCATTGGTGAGACGCGGCTTGGAGGCGCTGATCGCACTCGAGAGCGCCCGGCGTTTGGCGGCCTTGGGTGGCACCGAAACGAAACTCCGCCCGATTCCCAGGCGACGGCCACCGACTGTATGATCACCCTCGTCGACACGTCGGTGTGGATCGACCACCTGAGACGGAGTAACGAGCAATTGGTCAAGTTGCTCGACGAGGGTAGGGTCTGCTGCCATGAGTTCGTCGTTGGGGAGCTGGCCTGCGGCACACTCCGCAATCGGGACGAGCTGCTAGCGCTGCTGAAGGCACTGCCGGAGGTCAGGATGGCTAAGCACGACGAAGTCCTGACTTTCGTAGTCAAACGACAACTCTCCGGTCGGGGCCTTGGGTGGGTCGACATGCATCTGCTCGCGTCCGCCCTCCTCGCAAACTGCAAGATTTGGAGCCTCGACAAAGCGCTTGCAGCGGCCGCCACCCAACTGAAGCTTGGTTCGAACTGACTCGTAGTTGCACGCCCTCGAACAGGAACGGCAGACGCTGCGCGAGACATCCTAGCCGAGAGCGGTCGACCAGACACGAGGGCGCGCCTGCGTGGCATCGGTCCCACACGCAGCCTGGGGGCTGCCCTGGAACTCGTCAGCGGTC
>CAUZIB010000017.1:0-67998 GCA_963579735.1 Vicinamibacteria bacterium
ACCAACGACGACAGCCCCAGGCAAAGGGCCATACTGGGGTAGAACAACGCCTGGAGCCCGATCACGGCGCGGCTCCGTTCCAGATAGACTTCGTTCGCCCGCCCAAAACGCGACATCTCGGCGGTCTCGCGTCGATACGCACGTACGACTCGGACCCCGGCGAGCGCTTCCTGGACTATCGCACTGACGCGGGCAAGCTGCTCCTGAATTTGCTCGGAGCGGTGATAGATCGCGCTCCCGAATCCTTTGACGAGTGCCGTCACCACCGGCAATGGCAACAGTGCGAACAGAGCCAACCGGGGTGAGATCGACACCATCATGGTCGCGGCCACGACAAAGACAATCGACGTCGTGCCCGTATACATGACGGCGGGTCCCACCATCATTCGAACCGCGCCGAGATCATTGGTGGCCCGAGACATCAGGTCACCGGTCCGCTGACCCTGGTAGTACGCGAGCGGGAGTCTTTGTAGATGTGCGAAAAAGTCGTTTCGGAGGTCGTATTCGATCTGGCGGGACGCGCCAATGATGATGCGCCGCATAAAGAAGCGACAGCCACCGCCTGCGACTGCGACCCCCACCAGAAGTCCCGCGTAGACGCCGAGCGTGCTCCGCGTGACCCCAAGGCTCAGCTCGTCGATGGCATGCTTGATCACCCACGGGCCGACCAGCTGGATGGCGGCCGTGCCGACCAAGAAGACGAGTCCCCCCCCAAACTGCCACCGATACCGCGCGATATAGGGAAGGAGAGTGTGGAGCGAGGATGACGAGGACGTCAACGTCACGCGGCCACGGGTCAGGAGGCCTTGGGTGCCGACCGCGTCGATGATGAATGTTGGGGCGGCGTTGTCTGCTCCGCCGATGTCGTCGGTCCGGGCGGCGTTGTGTTGAGGGTCGATGTCGGAGAGGCCGACGGCGACGTCAACGCCTCGAGTCGTCGGTCCGCGGCACGAAGCGTCTCGTGCCGCTTACAAAAGCACCACCTCACCTTTGACCGACCGAGGATCGGATCCCGATAAAAACTACTGCCCGGCACAACCGCGACGCCCGCGTCCTGCACCAACCGGCGGGCGAAGGTGACATCATCACCCCAGCCAAAGTGCGCAATGTCGGTCATGACATAGTACGCACCGGCGGGCGGGTCGCAATGAAAACCGTGTCGAGAGAGGACCTCGAGGAGAAGATCACGCCGCCGCTGATACCCGTGTTGTAGGTCTCGGTAGTACGAATCTGGCAAAGCAAGCGCCACGGCGCCCGCGGCTTGCAAGGGCGCTGCCGCCCCCACCGTAAGAAAATCGTGCACCTTCCGAATGGCACCGGTCAACCACGTCGGCGCGATCGTCCAGCCAACCCGCCAACCGGTGACGCTATACGTCTTGGACAAACTGTTAATCGTGACGGTCTGCTCAGCCATCCCCTCCACTGTCGCCATCGGCACATGCGTGGCGTCGCCGTACAGGATGTGCTCGTATATCTCATCCGTGATGGCGACAACCCCCCACTGCTGACACAGCCGCGCGATCGTCGTCAGTTCCTGTCGCGAAAACACCTTACCGGTCGGATTGTGGGGCGTGTTGATGATGATGGCCTTCGTGTGGTTTCCGAACGCAGCCACCAATTCAGACTCGTCGAACGTCCAATCGGGTTCTCGTAAAGTCACAAAACGCGTAGTGGCGCCAGACAACGCCGCATCCGGCCCGTAGTTCTCGTAAAACGGTTCGAAGACGATCACTTCGTCGCCAGGGTCCACGGTCGCCAGCAACGTGGAAATCATCGCTTCCGTCGAGCCGCAACAGATCGTCACGTGGTGCTCCGGGTCGACGGGAACCCGATAACGCCGCGTGAATGCGTGGGCGACGGCCTCTCTCAAGGCCGGGGCACCCCAAGTGATCGCGTATTGATTGATGTCGTCCTGGACGGCTTGCACCGCGGCATGCTTGACGACATCCGGCGCCGGAAAGTCTGGAAATCCTTGGGAGAGATTGACCCCGTCGTAACGATGACACAAACGCGTCATCTCGCGGATCACTGACTCGGTAAAGCCTTGCGTGCGAAGAGCCGTGCGTTGAACAGGGGCAGTCATACCAATAACGCTACGAGCAACACCCGCGGGGCAAGCCAGAAGGTCGGTTTCGTATCACTCGTGACTGTCGTGGAGAAACGTTTCGCATGCTCCAGCCTGGACACCGAACCATCGCACTGCGTTCGGTCACGGACGGGTTCGACGAACCCCAGTACTCGCTGTCCAGTGCCCAGTGCCCAGCCTACTGCCCGTCCAGACGGCAGACGAAATTGCGGGCGTCGTCAGGGCTCCCGGTGCCCGTCCACTGCGCAACTTCCGGATATGGACACAGCGGTCGAGTCATCACAACCTCGCCGTTATCGACTTTTGACGCCTCAATACGCTCCGGCGCCACGCCCCGCTCGACCCAGGCTTCTAACGCGGACAAGGCGTCGAACTGGTCGGGACCTGGTCCGCCTCTACAATGCCCCATACCGGGGACGAGAAACAGTCGGAAGAACTCGCGAGTCTCGGCGAGCGCCTTCTCGCGATTCGGGTCATCAGCCACGGCAGTCACGACGTCTTCGTAGTAGTCGATCGAAGCCAGCGCCGAGATGTCCGGGTCGCTCCAGCCGTGATAGACCAAGAGCTTTCCGCCCCGGTCCCGCAGAGGCCGAAGGTCAGGGTCCGCGGCGTCAAGCGCCGGACCAACCTTTGCCAAAGCAAAGTCGAGGTCTGCATCAAAATCGAACGTGCGGAAATCCCATTCGAGATCCTCAAACACCATGTGGCGGAAAAATCCTTCGCCGGCACGCCAATGCAGCGAGGCAAATCGCTCGTCTCCGAGCACCCAACGGGACCAACCACCCGGGCTCGCCTCACCGCCCGGCACCAGCCCCGGATAAATCACCTCGCCATCGGAATCCTGCACACCCGACCAGATCGCGGCGACCGCATCCACCTGCGCGGGGGTCAGACACGAATCGTCGTCGTCATTCGTTACGCAAGTCAGCACCGCCGGGTCAAAGTTACACTGACGGGGATCGTTCAGGATCCCGTCTTCTATCCCATCCAGCCGGTCACAGGCCTCATTGACCGCAGTCCCCAACAAGGGCAGTTTTGATACCGGTATGAAACTGTCAGGGTTACTCAGGAGCGCCTGCGAATACCACAGGTGCGCACCGGCGTAAAAGCGCGTCCAGTCATTGGCCGGGTCGCCAGCGATGAGACCGTCGTAGTCTTCCGGATAGCGCTGGGCCTCCATCAGCCCCTGCTGCCCACCTTTGGAACAGCCGACGTAGTACGAGTAGCTCGGTGGGGTCCCATAGAACGCGTCGGTTAACGTCTTTCCGTGGACGGTCGCCACATGCAGAGCCCGATGGCCAAAGTCCTCAACGGCCTGCGGATTGCCCCGGGCCCACGATGCATCGAACGGAATGTCTCCTGCTTCGTGCCCCGTGTCGGTGCTCACCGTCGCGTACCCTCGGTTTAGCCCTGTAGCCATTGCCGCGTAGCTAATCGTGCCGGCCATACCACCGTTGCCCACGCCTTGAAACTTCCCGTTCCAATCGTCGGGCAACCAGACCTCGAAGTTGACAGCGGGGGCCGTGGTCGCCGCTACCCGGCAAAAGGCGGGCAGGTCAAACGCGCGAGAACCACCCGGCGGAGTAAACGCTCCTGCCGATATGGGTTCGGACAACCGAATCAGGGTGTCGGAAAGTGCCACGTCTAGCAGCTGAGCGCAGGACATGTCGCCCACTGCGAACTCACCCGTCTCCGTCCTCTCGACCGCGGTGCCACGGTCGCCCCCAGCGATCGTCAAGATGGCGGCCAGGACAAACGACAATCCGACTCTCGGCAACCGTCCTGCACCCCGCACCGTATGGCGGTCTCGTGCGCGGATGGCGCCTCTTGTCATACCGAATAGAGCGCTCATTGAGAATCCTCGACCACGACAGTGACATCCTGCACGGTAGCCAATCCCCCGTCGTGCGCGATTCCTCGCAACACAAACGCGCCGGGCTCGCCAAAGGTCGCGGTCACTCGCCATCGACCGTTCGGTGGCGGGTCGGGGGTTTCGAAACCGGGTGACCAGGGAGAATCGCCACCCGGGCGGGTGTCTTCCCACACCTTGATTTGTGGCGGGTGAAACACAACCGCTTCGCCAGTCCCCCGATAGACCGACCATGAGAATCTCAGACCGGTCGCGCTGTCGGTCGTGATCGATCCGGGTCGCGAGGCGAGCGCGGGGAGAAGCGGCCTCGCCTGCGGTTTCCCATCGTCGGTGACAACCGCCGTGAGCGTCATCGGCTCGCCCACAGAGACGGTGCGCGTTGCCCCTCCGGCAACGAGTAACGCGGGCGGTTGATTGCTCGGCAGCTCGGGTGTGGTCGCGGTCGGACCGGCGGCGCCATAGTTGGCCTGAACAACCAGCTTGTCGACAAAATAGTCAGGCTTGAGGGTGCCATAGGCGCGCTCGGTCTTGCCGTTGCTCGTCAACGTCCAGATAACCTCATCGTCCCCGAAATCGGCCGGGACGCGGACTCGAAAGACAAAGCGATTCCGTCTCGGCTGAAAATGGGTCGGTTGACCGTGGTCCGGCCCTCCGGGCTCAAGATTGTTCTCGGGGCCAATTGGGATGTCAAAAACCTCCTCCCAATTGCGGTTCATATAGCCGAATAGCAAATTGAACGAGCCGTCTTCGTTCTGCTCCCACCCTTCGTAGGCGGGCGCAATATTCTGTCCGGTCGCAAACGACTGTTGTGCCCCCTCCGATGCCCCACAAGCCAACAACGCAACCAGCGTCACGCCGGCGGCCGTGGGGCCAAAAACTCTATTGGTCACCGTCGTCGTCCCCGTCGTCTGCGTCCGCGGCTCTGGCCGCACCGTATGGACCGCACAAAAGGCACCCCAGATCGCTCCCACCATCGGTAAGGAGCATCTGTCGCCGGCGCGCGACCTCGGCATCAAACTCCTCGTCGGAGAGGTAGATCGCCTGCATCAGATTGATAAACATGTTGTCGACGGATCGATGCCCGGCGCCCGACCAATTCCTCGGATCAACCACGTTCGGGTTTGACGGAGAGTTGTTGAAATAGCCAGTCAGGTGCAGGATCGTCCCCTTTGGCAACAACGGCGCCGCATCGTCCGCATATTTGTAGACCCTGACCCAGTTATGGTCGTATCCCGCGCAGTTAAGGGTCTGGACCGCGTTTCCCCAGACAGCGTCAAGGCACATCCTGACCCCGGGGGCGTGCATATGCGGTTCGAACACACTTATCTTCGCGTTCTGCGGCAGGGTGAAATACGCGTCCTGTCGATGATCTGACGCCATTGCCGGTATGTCGAGATCCGCACCATTTCCAAAGAAGACGAACTGCCAGTCCTTTGTCGGTTCATAGCCTTTGGGATGCAACTTGAACCCAACGTCGACCCGCCCCTTTGTGTCGACGCCGTTCGCATGGAGATGGGTGCTATAGAAGGACAGATCCGCACCCGCCTTGAGGAGCCGACCTGCTTCGGCGTCGAAGACATCCGCATTTCGACCCACCTCGTGCACTGGCCAGGTCGTCACCGACTGAGGGTCGTCCGGATCGCTCGAGCGCATCGCACCGTGATGGACGGTAAAAAGACCACCTACGGTCGTGCTGCGCGTCTGCCCGCCCCGTGCCTGGGTCACCTCTTTGTATTCAATCGCTGCGACGTAGCGGTCCTCAGTAAGCCCGGTGGGGCTCGTGCCGAGGCTACCCCACCAGTCGGCGGCCAGCGCGTCCATCTCAAAACTGGGAGACGAGACGATGAGGTCCGGATCTCCGATGGACCACTCATCAACATCAATAAATGGCGGCGGGGTTGGCATGTCGGCGGAGTTGCCTTGAGGGGCACCGGCGTCGGCCCAGACGGCGATCAGTCCGACCTCCTCCTCGGTCAATGACGTGTCGTTTTCAAAACGTTGGATGCCAATGTCTTTCTCGATATACCACGGGGGCATGACGCCCATTTGGTCGCGCAGACCCGTGCGAAATTTGATGGCCCGCGCCCACGGTCGAACCTCCTCGTAGGAGATGAGCGACATCGGGGCAAGCGAATTTGGCCGATGGCACTTCTGACAGCTCCGCTGCAGAATCGGTGCGATGTCTTTGCTAAACGTCACCTCGTCGCCGAGCGTGGCATCGGCGGCGTCATGCGGGGCCTGAGCGGTGGAGGTCGACGGCGATAGCGCCAGAACAACGAGACTGATAACTACAAACAGAATGACACGGAACATTTGTCCCTCCCTTCGAATACGACGGACCTCAGGCCACTCCGACGTTGCAACGCCACGCAAACCTGTGCCAGTCTACGCCGTTCGATAGAAGGCTGGCCACCAAAGAAAAGAGCCGAAGCCCCCCTCTCAGGAATTCCGGCTCATCGAACGCGCTCAACCCTCGCCAGACGATGCAGTTTAAGCTGCTGGCGACCTGCCTCAGGCCTTGACTACTTCGGTTGCGGTACTTGGCGAATATACGGCAGCGGCGATTTCCACCCGTCGGGATACGTCTTGCGCGCGTCTTCCTCCGACACGGAAGGCAAGATAAACACGTCGTCGCCCTGTTGCCAGTTGACCGGCGTGGCCACTTTCTTTGTCGCCGTTAATTGACAGGAATCGAGCAACCGCAAGATCTCGTCGAAATTCCGCCCGGTGCTCATCGGGTAGGTGAGCATCGCCTTGATTTTCTTGTCCGGTCCGATCACAAACACCGACCGGCAGGTGGCATTGTCAGCCGGCGTTCGGCCCTCAGACGTGTCGCCGCTCTCGGCCGGCAACATGTCAAACGCCTTGACGACCTCGAGCGAGGGGTCTCCGACCAGCGGGTAGTTCACCGCGTGCCCCTGGGAACTCTCGATGTCTTGCGACCAGCGTTGGTGTTCATTGACCCCGTCCACGCTAATCCCAAGCACCTTGCAGTTGCGCTTTTCGAATTCTGGCTTGAGCCCGGCCATCGCACCCAGCTCTGTCGTGCAGACCGGCGTGAAATCCTTCGGATGAGAAAACAGGACGGCCCAACCATCGCCGACCCACTGGTGAAAACTGATCTGTCCTTGCGTGCTATCTGCTGTGAAGTCTGGAGCTTCGTCGTTGATTCTGAGTGACATCATTTCTCCTAACCAGCTGACCTTCTCTCCTAATGTTGCGCGCGGATTTCCGGCTCGCGGGCTGCGGTGCGTTCGAAACACGCTATGGCTGGAGGACCGGGTTGACATACCCCGCGGGCAAGACTTGGTCTGGGTCCGGCCGAATACTGAGGTAGGTCACGTGGTCTTCGATCTCGCTCCAGCCGTGAAACACCCCGGCGGGTATCACGACCACGTCGCCTTCAGACACCCGACGACTGTGATCACCGCGGCTTTGTCCTCGCACGCTCGGGCCGACCGCCACTTGCACCACATCGGCGTCCGGTGGAAGAGCGCGTGCGTCTTCAATGATCCCGCCGGTCAACAGGACACCGGCGCCAGACACAATGTAATAGACCTCCGTCACGAGCGTGTGGGCAATCCCGGCCACCGGACCATCCACCCGAGGCAGAGCATCGCGGTGCAAAACGCCGACGGCCACGTTCGTGTCCTGACCAATATCGACCACTTTGATTTGGCGGTCGACTCCGCCCTCAGGGGCGCTCCTCACGGCGTCGATCTCGGCCTTCGTCACGTCGATGGCCGAGGACTCACTGTTCTGGGCACCCGCCGTCCCGGCCACACCGGCCGCGAGAGCGACCGTCATCATCAGTACTCCGGTTCTGAGATTTTGCATGACGACCGCTCCCTTTCTCTGTCCGATACGACGCGTCCCGACGCTCGCGCGCGCCGGCCTACCGGGAACCGCTCGTTGCTGTCGCGGCCTCGGCCTTTTCCAACGCGCGCGCGCCGGACAGGATACCGTGCATCCCGATATTCCCTTCGTGACAGGCATACTCGAACAACGCGTCAGGAGACCGGCGCAACGGGATCATCGCGGTCCATGGCGCGTCCCAGGTCGTCGGGTCGTTCGCCGTCACTTCATACTCCAAGACGTCAGGCGCCACGAGCGTGAAACGTTCGGTGATCTCGAGATTTTCGCCAGCGCCTCGAAAGTTTGATTGAGAATCATAGTTTCGCGTCTCGACCACGAATGTGTCGCCTTCCCAATGGCCACGCGCGTCGCCCAAGAGCTGCGGGATATTGGCATCAATGTGCGGGCGCTCGCCGATAGGTATGATCCGCGCATCGTGGGCCATCTCCATCAGCATGACAACGTGATCCTCGGTCTGAAACACCTGGTAGTAACTGTTGTAGCCCGCGCCCAGACGAGGCGCGCCAAAACTTACACAGCGTTCACCCAAACTGCGGTCGTCTGTCCACTCCGCGTGCCGACCGCGACGCATCGCCCGGTCTTGTGCCCGCGCCATGGCGGCATCGGTCGTGGACGGCAGGCGGCCGTTTGGAGGGTCAACGATCAACGAAGTGCGGTTGTCCCAATCGCGCTCCACCATCCAAAACTGGTTGTAGTTTCCAGTCCCAGTATCGGTCGAGGAAAAGGTCTCGGCTTCGGCCAGCGCTGTGGCAAACACCGTGTCTCCAAACGCCGCATCTCCGGAGTCGTTCGCAAAAAGCTCAGCCGCACGGGATTGAATGAGAGACAGCTCTTCGTCAGTCAGATACTGTCGGTCACCCAGAATCTCTGGCCGCTGTAAAGGCGTGGCATTGTTGTTTGCCCACACCCCCTGAAGATCGGGGTGTCCGTCAGCCGTCCGGGGTGGAGACCACTCCGACTCGGCTCCGGTCTGGGCGAAGGTCGCGACGGGAGACCACAGGGCCGCCACGCAGGCGACCGCACCACACACGATCATTAACCGATTCCTCATCAGATCCTCCTTGCATCCCGAGACTACCCCGGGGCTCGCAAAACTCTCGTCAAGAATACCCGGACTTTGTGGCGAGTGCACCAGCCTCGGCCGGCCGGATGACGCTATAGGCACCCGCCGACACGAGCGCGAGCGACGTCGCGCCATACGACGTGTCTTCCTCCGGTCAGCACCGTTTGGCGAAAGAATGGCTCCCGAGTACGCTCCGAGGCTGGTGCCCACGTCGTTGTGTATTCACGGTGCCGTTCCGGATCTCGGATCGAACACCGGCTTGGAACTGTGAGCTCTCGGGCTAGTCTTTTCGGACAACCCAGGTCGTCATGGCCCGTTGATCCTGGACAACGGTCGTCTTGATGGGATCGAGTAACCGCCCGCCGAGCTGCCGGGTGCGATCGACGAGGAACGGCTCGTCCACGAGATACCGAGTGGTCCCGTCAGGTAGTCGATGCACGCGCCCCTCGACCTGGACGACCCGGTCCTCGATACCAATTGAAGAAGCGAGGCGAGCGAAGAACACCCCCCCGGCACGCAGAACACGCCAGGACCCCCGTAGCATTCCGTCGAACTGTTCGTCGTTACGCGCGAAGTGGAGCACCGCGCTACTGACGACGACGTCCGCGCGACCATCGGTGAAGGACGCCGTCTCTAAAGACTCGGCTCGTATGTCCGCCCGTGCGCCGTGCCCGATTCCGGCCGCCAGGCGGCGCGCCGCAGCCACCGCGTCACGGTCAGCGTCCACCGCGAGCACCTCGAATCCCTCAGACAAGAAGTAGGCAAGGTTTCGCCCGTGGCCACAGCCTGCATCAAAGATGACGTCCCCGCGAGCGACACGCCCGCGCATGACTTGGTCAATCAGATAGATATCGATTTGACCCAGGGAGGAGAGGAGCTCACTCGATTGCATTGGTCTCCACGCTGGCGATGCCGTTGTCTCGCCCGAACACCTCAACGGGCGATGACTCAGCGGCGGCACGGTTCCTACGACAGCTCATCGAGGTGAACCCACGCGATCTGGACACCCGTATCCCGCCCGCCCGCGGCAGCGCCCCGTCCGCCGAGACCACCACTCAATCGAGGCCGTGCACCTCAGCGATCGCAATCCCGCTTTCTCCGGCTACTGCATACAGCAAGAACACCCGGCCGCCATCTTCGAGAAGCGCGGGGTCGCGCAACTGATTGACATGACCATACGCCGTACTCCGGACGGACGGTACGACAGGTTCGTCGGCGCCCTCCCAATCGTGCTCAGGACGCAACACCTCGACCGCCGCGCTTTCGACCCAGCTGTTCCAGTCGCCAGAGATGTCGATTGTGCTCAGCAAGATCCGCTCTGGAGCCTCTCCCGCCTGCGTCCAGAACACATAGAGCATGTCCTCTCGGACGATCATCGCGGCGTGACGCATATTGGGATTAAAGAGCAACGGGCCTTCTTCAAAACCACCCAGCGGGTCGTCGGACCGATAGAACTGCCCCGGCATCGACATGATGTACGTGAAATCGGCGTAGTCAAAGGCACGCATATAGGTGCGACCCAGCACTTCCGGGCGGGCTTCGAAGTGAATACCGTCTTCGGAGATGGCACCCCGTGACACCTGCCGACTGACACCATCGAGGCCGTGAAAATACATCACGATCCGTTGGTTCTCGTCATCGACGTGCACGTCGGGAGATGCGATGTGCGGGGTCGTGACCTCGGTCAACAAATCGTGAGATATCGGGACGCCACGCCCCTGCCGTGCCACACGGAGCCGCTCAAGCTCGTCTGACGACACCGCCGGTGGTTCCGTGAGAAAGTGTGAATCCGCGATCTGCAGACTCCCCGGAGCATGGACACTCCAGGGCCCCAATACGTCCTCCGCATAGGCCAACCGAATATACAGCCCTTTGTGATCCGCGAAATACAGATAGTAGGCGCCGAGCGGTTCGCTCACCCAGTCGGGGACCTTGATGATCGACGGACCCTGGATGTTCCCACCGATGCTCGGGTGCAAATCTGGACCAACGATGGGCGCGTCCAATAGCCGCTCCACACGTATCTCGTGTACCGGTCGCTGAGCCTCGGTCCTTGTGCCAGCGCTGCAGACCAGGAGCGCGGCAAGCGCGAGCCTCCCGAGAATTGATGATGGTGTCGTCGTGGGCATGGTCATCTTCATTCGAGAGAGTATTGCCTCCATGTTCCTCGGTTTGGAAACCTCCAACCGAGAATACGCTGGTCTCGTTGGCGTCGCGGTCAATTTCGTGACTCGATGGGAGCCTCGCACGCCGACTCGAGCTCGACCCTCGAATGCACCTCGCCGAGTCGGCTGGCCGCGGAGGACGCGATCAGCATGGCCGGAGAAAGGGCTTCCGCGCGGTAACCGGTGCTCCCCGCGATTGCATGGAGCCGCTCCCCAAGCTCCGCTCGAAACCGCTCGAACGGAGGGTGGTCGAAAAGGAGAAAAAAGAGACGCTGCTCCCGACCACCCGCCGTTCGATAGACGGAGATACAGAAGGGCGTTGGGGTTGAAGCACCGAGGCCGACATCAACGGCCAGCTGACGTACGTCGGACGGCGTGACGAGCGGCGTGCCCCCCCGTACCGGTTGCACCTCGCGATACAAGACCAACGGAATTCCAGGTTCGGCGGACGACGTAAACGACTCCATCGTTCGCTGAAACACCTGGTCAAACACCCCCATGGAAAGCTCACGAGGTGGCCGGAGAAACACAACCGGCGCCGCGGGGTGAACGACAGACCCGATTTCTATCGTCCAGGGACCGAGGTGGGCAGCCGGTACGATATACGGCTCGGAGCTCACGGTCGTGAGCGTGTGAGCGAATAGATAGCCAAGGACGATCATCGCCCCCAGCGCCGCGCAAACCTTGATGAGTGGATTTCGTCGCGCCATGACGTCGGGTAACCTTACCGCGTGCAGTCGACTTTGAAGGGTATCATCCTCGCCGGCGGAGCGGGGACGCGTCTCCATCCGCTGACCTCGGCGGTCAGTAAACAGCTCCTGCCGGTCTACAACAAGCCGATGGTGTACTACCCGTTGGCCACGCTGATGCTAGCCGGTATCCGCGAGATCCTATTAATCACGACGCCGACCGATCGGGAGAGCTTCGAGCGTCTCTTGGGTGACGGGTCTCAGCTTGGTATCTCGATCCTCTACGCTGAGCAGCCCACTCCCGGGGGGCTCGCCCAAGCATTTACCATTGGTCGCGAGTTCATCGGTTCACATCGGAGCTGCCTTGTGCTGGGCGACAACATTTTTTTTGGCGCCCATTTCGGAGAGGCGCTAAGGAAGGCCGCCAACCGGACCAGCGGCGCGACCGTGTTTGCGTATCGGGTGCAGGACCCAGAGCGATACGGGGTCGTCGAACTCGATACGGACGGCCGGGCGGTGAGCCTCGAGGAAAAACCACAGCAGCCGCGCTCTCAATACGCCGTCACCGGGTTGTATTTCTTTGACAACGATGTGGTCGACATCGCCGCAAAGCTGCAACCGTCCGCGCGAGGCGAGCTCGAGATCATAGATGTCATCCAGACGTATCTCACGCGCAACCGTCTGACCGTGCAGAAACTCGCTCGCGGCAACGCCTGGCTGGATACCGGCACGCAGCAATCGCTCATCCAAGCCTCGCAATATGTCCAAGCGATTGAAGACCGGCAAGGCACGATGATCGGCTGTCTGGAGGAGATCGCGTTTCAGCGTCGGTATATCACAGCCACCCAGCTCGAGCGCCTCGCGGACTCGATGCCCTCGAGCCCCTACGGTCTGTATCTGCGGCAGGTGCTCGAAGAGTCGCGCGGCCCCACCTCACTCCCGCAGCGCCCTGTCAGCGGCATCTGATCAAGAACGCCGCGAGCTGCCGGCTGACGAACTCGGCGGCGGTGCACTAGTTGCCGGCCAGCCCCCGCGCGACATCCATGATCATCCGGGTCAACAGATACAAACGAGGTTCGACCGACGAGAGGTCGATATACTCGGCGCGGTTCGAGTGCGCACCAAACCCTCGCAAACCCATCCCTTCGATGACCGGCGCGGACGTCTCGAGCGCGGCAAAGGCCGCATCCGTGCCGCCACCCGACGCTTCCTCTTCCACCGTGAGATTCATACCAAGCTCGCGAAAGACCTCGCGCGCGTGGGCGGCCAGGCGCCGCGACGCATTGTTCACCTGGAGTGGGGGACGACGCCGTTCAAACACGAGATCAAGCTCCGCATCGGGAATGAGCCGATTCTGGGCGCGGCGGCGGACCTCCTGCTCGATCCGATCGTAGTCCTCTACCATGAGTACCCGCACATCGGCCGTTGCCTCCGCTTCGGCTGGGATCACATTTCGTTTGGTCCCGGCCGAGGCGACCGTCCAATTCATCTTGAGACCGATGTCCGGGTCTGATAGATCCCGGGTCTGCATGATTTGGTGCATCAATTCGTAGAGCGCGTTGCGCCCTTGGTCCGGCGCGGCACCGGCATGAGACGCCCGGCCGCGGACGGTCATCTTGAACGCGCCAATCCCAGCCGTCGTCAGGCGCACCTCATCGTCACCGCCGCCTTCGCACGACAACACCACGTCGTGCTCTCGACCCAGGCGAGTGATCAGGCCGCGCGACCCCGGCGAGCTCACCTCCTCATCGGCGTTAATGAGCACCGTCACGAGCCCATATTCTCGGAACTCGAGCGCTTCGAGCACAGCCATCGCATGCAAAATGATGGCGACGCCGTGCTTGTCGTCGGCGATCCCGAGCCCATACGCGCGGTCACCGTCTATGCGAAATGGCTGCTCTGACAGCATCCCCCTGGGGTAGACCGTGTCCAGATGCGCGAGGAGTAGGATCCGCCGCGTCCCCGTGCCTCGGAAACGCGCCAACACCGACGGACCGATCTGCTCGGGCGTATCCTGCATCTGATAGATGTCGGCGGCCGGGACAAGGTCGACCTCTGCGCCGAGACCACGCAGACGGTCGCCGATAATACCCGCAAGTCGAGTGAGCCCCTCGATGTCGTGACTTCCGGACTCAACCGATACGAGTTCCCGGAGAGTGGACACGAAAGGCCCCTGTTCGTCTTTCACTTGGCTCAACACGGGTTCGACCGGCTGCGCTGCACCGATACCGACCGACCCGAGTCCGCACACGACAATGGCCACAGTCATCCGCATGATTTGCAGAAGTCTACACCGGCCGACGCACCGAGTCTGCCGTGTATGATCGGCACCATATGGCGGGATGGTTTGCAACTGGCGCAGCACTGTGTGGACTCGGTGTGTTGCTCGGAGCTTTTGGCGCGCACGGGTTGAAAGACCGGCTGACCCCCGAGATGCTCGGCGTCTTCGAGACGGGCATCCGCTATCACTTGATCCACGCCTTGGGCATACTTGCGGTCGGAACGGCAGTCTCACGTTGGCCGCACACGTCGGTCAGTGTCGCCGGTTGGTGCTTCATCGCCGGCATCGTTCTCTTCTCGGGAAGTCTCTACCTGTTGTCGGTTACCGGTATTCGCTGGCTGGGAGCGATCACGCCCATTGGCGGGCTCTTTTTTATCGCTGGTTGGGTCACGCTCGCGGTCGGCGCTCTTCGCGCACCGTGAGGACACACCGCCCTCGGGCAACCGTCGGAAACCGTCGCCGAGCTTGAGCTGACGGAGAGAGCCGATGTATGGGCTGGTCGTCTCCAGTGCACCGCGCTAGTGAATGTATCGGGCGCGTAGTAGGTCGCGGTCCGTTTCGGTAAGCGGTAAATACCCATCGGCATCTTTGGCACCCAGAGACGGGCGACATGGACTACACATCAACACTAATGGGTCTCGGTGGTGGATGAGGCCAAGGGTGTGGCCGAGCTCGTGGGCAAGCACGTTGGGGGTGGAACCGGCTCGCTGGAACCTCGAGCCCGGCTCGGCGGGTACCGCCACAAAGTGACGATCGGCGTCCAGTGGCCACGCGAATGACATCGTTGGCTGCACCGACAGAAACACCACCACGTCGCCCCCCAAATCAGACACTTCGTCGGGTTCCGCCGGGCCACCCACACCCCCGCGTATACGACCCGCCTGCTGCCAAATCTGCCGGGTGTAGTTCTCGAGGGCATCGGTCTCATCGGGCGCCACGAGCGTCCGAATCTCGACTATCTGTATATCGAGTGCCAGCTCTTGCAGCGTTCGGTTCCAGAAGGCCATTGCATCGCGGAGATGGCCGACCCGACCGTCCGTCAACGATGGGGCGACCAGGACCAACCGATGCTCCCGCCGAGCCGTCGCCGAACCGCTCACCGTTGCCGTCGTCGTCGTTACGCACACGGCCAACCACGCGACAAGCGCCCACCTCGCAGCTCTCGGCCCTCTCATGCGGAGAGCGCACCAACGAAGATGTCTTCCAACTCCTGAGCGGAACGGCGGTTCCAGGTCTCGTTGACCGAGAGACGGAAGCGACCGCCCGGTCGCGGCATGCCAAGGTCGACGCCGTGGTCGCGCACATACTGCTGGAACCGAGAGACTGACGACGCGGCCACCTGTACATCAAAAATATTTGTGCCCGCTGGGATACGGCTGACACGAAACGGCGGCTCTTTCGTGAGACGCGCAATCAATGACTCGGACGTCTCGACCGCCCGACGAAAACGCTCCAGAAACCCGGGCTGGTAATACGCCGCGATCGATGCGAAGGGCCATGCACTGGGTAGCCCGGCACCAAACATCCGCCGCTCGTGATACAACCCGTCGAGCCAATCCCTGGGACCGGCCAGGATCGCTCCTGAAGGCGCATTGAAGTACTTGTACAGCGACACATAGACCGTATCGAACGGTTTGGCATACTCAGCCACTGAGCGTCCCGTATACGCGCTCTGAAGATAGATGCGAGCGCCGTCGAGATGGAGCCGAATCCCCTCGCGCTGTGCAAAAGTCACAATCCGCGCCATCTCGGCCGCGTCAAACGTTTCCCCGAATTTGCGCCGCACCGGTGTTTCGAGCGAAATGACTGATATGGGAGCCGCAACGCGACCGCTCGCCGTGCGCCGAATCGCTTCTTGCACTTCCTCTAGGGTGAACCCGGCCCGTCCGGCACCAAGGGGGACCAACGTGACCCCGCTGAGAGTTTGCACACAGTCCCCGGAATCATTAAACAGGTGACTCTCGGCTTGAACGATGGCGCGGGTTGGCCGTCCGGCCGGACTGGCCAGGTTCCGAACCGCAAGATGATTGGCCAAGGTTCCGGTGGGAAGAAACACCGCCCGTTCTTTGCCAAGTTCTTTGGCGAATGCCTGCTCGAGGCGTTCTACGACGCCTCCATTCGAGTAGGAATCGCGAACAATGTCGTGACCAAGCTCGGTCCACACCGACGCCGACTCCGCGACGGTCATACTTAGGCCATCGCCGACCATCCGCACCCGGGTGGACTCTCCCTCCCGGGATGCCGCCTGGGCGAGGCCGGGACTCGGCCGCGTGACACCGAGCCCCACCCCAAGCCCACCGACCTGGAGAAACCGCCGTCGATCTATGGATGTCGTCGAAGGCATCGCACCTCTACTATACGCCCGCCCCACATCGATGCGTAGGAGCACAGTGGGGACGTGCACGCTGTCACAGCAACGGCTCAACCGCCTTTTATAGCTCGACCGATGGGGATCTCGCTACCTCGACCGACTCACTAGGAGACGGTAGTTCGTTGCGGGATGAGAACCACCGCGCGGACCCTCTCTCGTCGCTGAAGTGTGCGACGAGAAACAACCTTACGCTCAAGGAGAAATAGATGCACAAACAGTTGCACAACGTAGCACTCACCGTGGCCTTCGTCGCCGGCTTTTTTGTGTTCACGATGGCCCTGTCTCTTGGGAACGACCCCGTCCGGCCTCAAGATGAGGGCCGAGGGTGGAGCGACCGGTCCGCTGGCGGCGTTGATGCCCAGCACAGCTGGCGTTGGTGACATCGTGATGACGGAAGGCCTGCTGACCCGAGGCGTGACGACAGAATTCGAAATCACTGGGAGCCCGGGCGAGCGACTGAGTCTCACGGCCATGCTGATTCCCACCAACGACGCGTTCTTTGGCGTCAATACCTCACTCCCGGCGTACGGTGAGGTCAAGGTCGTCGGCGCCAACGCGTATGATGCCGGCACCGAGAAAAACGACAAGTTGTGCGCGTCGATCCCCGGCCCGTCGTTCACAGAGTGCGGGGGCCTGGCGGCGGCGCCGAAGTCGGGGGCGGTGAGGGTGCCGTCACGGTCCATCGGGGTATCCAAGGCGTCGGAGACTTTGACGCATCGGTGAGAGATTGGCGCAATCCAGTGGCGCGAGTCACGATCCGTAAGATTTCTTGACCGCCGGCTATCATTAGCATTGCATGAGGGGTGGCGGTGTCCGGGATCTATGGATCTGTGCCAGTCTGCTGCTGAGTACGCCGGTCCCAGGGAGCGGACAAGACGGCGTCGAAACCTTCGCGGGGGTGCTCGCGGGAGTTTCGGCGCTGTCGGCTGACACGTCAACCTCCGCCTCGTCCCCGGACGAGTTTCAGCTGTCCACGTATGCTCCAACGAACGGCGGCGCCTTCAATCTCTTTGTGGGCGCCCACCTTGCGGACTACGTCAACACTACAAGCCAACTATCTCTGGAACCGAAACCAACTCCGGTTCCAGACCGGGGTCGGGGCCGGTGGTGCCAGTAGCTTTGACAGTGTGACCACGACCAGCTCCCAGCAGGGCGTGGTTGGTGACTTTCTGCTGTTCTTTCGGGGTTGGCGGAGTCCCGTCCGTCCTTACCTGTCGGCGGGGGTGGGTGTGTTTCGGTTCGCGAGCGACACGATCCGTGACGACGCACCCTCAGTCTCGCTGCTCCCGAGTGGGACATTTACCACCGTGACACCGGTGCTACGAGTTGCGGTTGGTATCGATATCGCGGTGGGACCCACCTGGAGCGTTCGATACTCCTTTAGCGAGGGCATCAGTCCCAATCCGATCGGCGAACGCCTCACACCCGCGGGAGAGCGCGTCCTGATGAACTTCCAAAACCTTGTCGGCGTGATGGCGACGTTCTGACACAATTGCAGTCATTTCGAGTAAAACTCCGCGTATGGACAGTGAGGCCAGTAGATTGGGGCGCGGTCCATCTGCTCCCCGGGGACTCGCGCGTGACACACCCGACACGGGTTCTTCGATTTGAGCATGTCGCTGACCGGCGCCACCGCCACGATCTCTTCAAAAACACACAGCGCCCCGCCGGTCTGCCGTGTCACCGCGAGACTCTCGAGCGGACCACTCGCCGCCTGCTCTGAAACCAGCGCCGAGTAGAGACGTGCTCGAAAACGGGCCGGTGCGACGATCTCACCGTCACCGTCACCGTCACCAGCGGCGTCCGCCGTCTCGAGCGCAAGTTGCGTAAAGAAGAGCTCTTCGTCCATGAGGATGTCGCCTCTCAGGCCGTCTCCCAGCCCCGTTTGAACCGAGCCCGCGCCCGGGCGAGTAGCCGTTCGACCGCTTTCTCGGTTTTTCCGGTGTCATGTGCAATCTCTCGAGCGCTGCGGCCATCCCAATACCGCCGTACCAACGCATACGCATAGGCGGGGGGAGCCGAGTCAGCATGCGTCTGGTTTTCTCTTGCAACCGCGCGCGGTCGATCACGTCGTCAACGTGGGGTGCTGCAGTCGTAGCGTCATACGGTAGTGGTCGGCCACCCTGCGGCGCGAGATACCGAGAATCCACGACCGAAGTGACGCCTGACCGGCGTATGCACCCAACCCCTTCAGAACGGCCAGGAAGATCTCCTGAACCAGGTCATCGACGCGATCGGCTCGCGGCGCAAGCCGGCGCCGCACATAGCCGTACACCACGCCGGAGTGGCGAGACACGAGCTCGGCAGTGGCTTTGCGGTCCTTTCGGAGGACCGCCGCCACGAGCGCAACGTCCGCGGCTACTTCGAACTCAATGGGCGGCACCGACGAAACAACTGGTACCCCAGATAGCGGCGAGGTCGAGCGCATCGCTCCCGGCTCTTTCATCGTCTCTTCTGGAAGGTCGTCAGAGCAGGACGGCCCCTCCGTTAGACGATAGAGCGGCCCAGTCAGGCTTCATATTGGGAATTCGCGGGGATACCAGATGCAGCCGCCCGCGAGCAGGGTCCCAAGCAGAGCACTACCAACCGAACCATACGCGTGGTTGACTCGTGGACGGTCGCCCCGACAGTACCTCACGGCCATTCCGCGGCCGGCGACGGAATGGAGCTCCGGACTCGCTGCGGCGGGGTACAGTGTCCGGATGAAAAAGGCTTTGTTCGGCATCATGATTCTGGCGCAGGTCAGTGCCCTTGGCGAATGGGCGGATCCCGTCGGGGCGCAACAAGGCGCCACTCGCGGCGAGTGGCGTAGCTACGGAGGCGACTCGGGAAGCACCAAGTACTCCCCGCTTGACCAAATCGACGAGAACAACTTCGAGCAGCTGGAGGTCGCCTGGCAGTGGCAGTCCGTCGACGCTTTTCCCAGCAAGACCACCGGCGGCGGGGGTGAGTGGCGCTCGAGCTTGAACAACATCGTGGCCGAACTCGAAGCGGAGACGCCAAATCTGTACCGCTCGCAGAACACCCCGCGGATCTCCTCCATGCAGGCGACGCCCCTGATGGTCGACGGGGTGCTCTACTTCAATACCGCGCTGTCACAAGGCGTGGCCGTCGACGCTCAGACTGGCGAGACACTCTGGGTCTACAACCCCAAGAGCTACGAAGAAGGGACCACGTCGATGACCGTCACCTGGCGACAACGTGGCGTGGCGTACTGGTCGGACGGGTCGGACGAACGCGTTTATTGGGGAACCGGAAACGGCTACTTGATCTGTGTGCAGGCCAAGACGGGTCAGCCGTGCGCTGACTTCGGCGAGCACGGCCGAGTGGATCTGACCGTGGGCCTCCCTCGCGCCGACCGTACTGATCGCGACTATCTCAACGCCATGAACTACTCGGTGCAGTCGCCCCCGATCGTGGTCCGTGACGTGATCATCCATGGGTCGTCGATTGCCGACCGGCGGATCATGCAGGAGGCCGTCCCCGGGTGGGTTCGGGCGTGGGATGCGAGGACCGGCGAGCACAAGTGGGATTTCCACACGGTGCCCCAGGAGGGCGAGGAAGGGGTCGAGACCTGGTCAGGCGACTCGTGGAGATACTCAGGAAACGCGAATGTATGGACGATGCTCAGCGGCGACGACGAGCTCGGCTATGTCTACCTCCCCACCGGCACGCCGACCAACGACTATTATGGCGGTCACCGCCTTGGGGACAACCTTTTTGCGGAAAGCATCGTGTGCGTCGATGTCGAGACCGGACGAAAAGTCTGGCACTTCCAAGCGGTGCACCACGGGCTGTGGGACTATGACTTCCCGGCCGCCCCCAACCTGCTCGACGTGGTGGTTGACGGTCGTCCCGTCAAAGCGATCGCGCAGGTGAGCAAACAAGGGTTCCTCTATGCCTTCGACCGGGTTACGGGTGAACCGATCTGGCCGATCGAGGAACGCCCCGTCCCGACCGACACCAACATTCCCGGAGAGGTTCCGTCGTCGACCCAACCGTTCCCGACCAAACCCCTGCCGTTCGAGTATCAAGGGGTCACCATCGACGACCTCGTCGATTTCACCCCTGAGATCCGCCAGATGGCCGTGGAGGCCGTCGAGGGTTTCCGACTGGGCCCGATCTTCACGCCGCTCGACCGCGCCGTTCGGGGCGGCACCCGGGGCACGCTCTTCCGTCCTCCCGGGGCCGGCGGGGCCAGCTGGTCCGGCGCGGCCGTTGATCCCGAGACGGGTCTGCTCTACGTCCCCTCGACAAACCGGGCGACCGTTGTGAGCTTCTACAGTCCAGAGGGCCAAGGGGGAAACCTCCGCTTCACGCATGGCGCGCCCGAAGATGTCATTCTCTCGGGCGGCGGCGCGCGAGACATGCCGACGATGCCGCGGGGCCTCCCGCTGTTCAAGCCGCCCTACACGCGGATGACCGCTATCGACATGAACACCGGTGAGCATGCGTGGATGGCGCCGCTGGGCAATGGCGACCGGATTCGGAACCACCCCATGCTTCGGGCCCTTGACCTCCCCCCCGTCGGTGGCGACAGTGGGCGCAGCGGTCCGTTACTCACAAAGACGCTCCTGATAAGCGCCCTGTCGGCCGGCGGCAGCACCGACGGACCTCGTCTGGTCGCCTACGACAAGCGCACCGGCGCCGAACTCGCCTCCGCCGATCTGCCCAGCGGGGCCATCGGCACCCCGATGACCTATCTTGTGGACGGCAAGCAGTACATCGCGATGACCATCGGGGGGAACCCACCCGAGCTCATCGCGATGACCCTGCCCTAACAGCCCGTGGTGGGATGGTCGTGAAGACTCGAGTTAATCCCGAGCCATGAATAACCGAAGCACATACCAGAACAGCAACGCGACCGAGGCAAACAGCTGCAAGGCGGCGCCCACATAGCGGTCTTCTGGGTAGTGGTGAATCACATTCGAGGTGTCAAACAGGATCGCCCCGCCGGCGACACCGATCATGGCGATAGAGAACCAGGTTCCGAGCTCGAACCCAAACAGCACGGCTGACGTAATCGCGACCAGTGCCAGCATCCCCACCCAACGCAGCAGGGCTCCCAGAAAACTGAAGTCTCGGCGCGTCCAGAAGGCAATTGCGGTCAACCCGATGAAACCGAGGACGGTGACAGTTGCCGCGCTTTCGATGACCCCACCCCCAGCATAAAACTGCGCCATATAGAGCAGCGGGACAAAAATGACCGCTTCCGCGACGACAAACCCCGCCAGCGCGAGATACTGCGCGCCCAGAGACGCCGACTGCCCCGCGACACGCGAAGCGAGCCAGCTGACGAGCATGAATCCCCCGAGCACCAAGAGCCAGCTGGTGCCCATCATCGCTGCCGCCAATACCTCCGCGAGTCCTGAGGTGAACAGCATCCACTCAATCAGGACAAAGCCAAAAACTGCTCCACACAAGTGGTTATAAGTCTTTGTGATAAATCGCGAGCGGGCGTCGTCGCCCAACACCGCGACGGACGGCGGACGATACGTCGACTCGTATCCGTAGCGTTGTCTCATTGTCTTCGCTCCCCTGCGCCAGAAACAACGGGCTCTGGACCCGCCCCTGGGCCGCCTGTCGTCAATACGTGCTCTTCTGACACATTGTGGCTCAGAAATCTCTACGGAGATAGCTCCCCAGGCTCGACAGTCAGATCATCAGGTCTGGCAGTGACGACAATCGACCATCTAGATCTTGCGTTGCGCGCATCGGCCCAATCGGATCTTCGAGCAGAAGCCGCTGGTGAACGTATGAGGAACAACGTGACGCATGCTCGAGCCGCGACGCCAGCCGGACGTAATTGGGGAGCATATTGGGTATCTGCGAGCAAAGAACAACGCCGGCAGGCGGTGCCCGGAGCACGCTGCTTGTTTCTCTGCGACAGTTCACAGCTGTTGTGCGTTCGACGGCAGCGACCGCCGGCTACGCAACACCGGCGCCTTGAACCCCGACATACACGGAGTACAGCGATTGACTTGCCGTCATAAAAAGACGATTTCGACGCGCCCCACCAAAACACACGTTCGCACAGATCTCCGGCAATCGGATGAGACCGATGGGCTCCCCATCTGGTGCGACGACCTGCACGCCGCGGCCCGCACCCGCCCAGATGTTTCCGTCCACATCGCACCGAATACCGTCCGCGCCAGCAATTGCGTCAGTCCCGGGGACCGTCAGCTGGATGTGACGTCGTGGATTGCGGAGCGTCGTGCCATCCACATCCCACACCTTGATGTCTCGACCGGCGCCGGTGTCGGCCACATAGAGTCGGTCATATCCCGGGGAAAAGCACAGACCATTTGGGGCGCTGATCTCGTCGGTCACTTTGGCGACCATACCCGTCGTGGGATCCACACGATAGACCGCGTTTGGCAACTCTGACTCCGCCGGGAACCCTTCGTAGTTCCCGCGGATGCCATATGGTGGGTCGGTGAACCAGACCCCACCGTCGGGGTGGACGACCACGTCGTTCGGAGAGTTCAAACGCTTTCCCTCGAACCTGTCGGCGACGACGGTCACGTCGCCATTGTGCTCATAGCGCGCGACTCGTCGTCCACCATGCTCGCACGAGAGCTGCCGACCCTGATGGTCGAACGTGTTGCCATTGCTGTGTCCGGAGGGGCTGCGAAACTCGGTCACACGATTGTCATCTTCGATCCAACGGAGTTGGCGATTGTTTGGGATGTCGCTCCACACGACAAAGTGCCCCACCCCATTCCACGCGGGCCCCTCGGCCCACAACGTCCCGACATGCAAACGGGTGATCGGCGTATTGAAGAGTACGTAGCGCCGAAACCGATCGTCGAGGGCCACCATGTCTCGGTCTGGATATGCGCCCGGTTGGCCCCAATCACGAGACTCATACGGGGGAATCTGCCCTTGCTGCGCGAGCGCAGGGACCACGACAGCGCCGGCCAGCGTCGTCGTCAGAAACAGGCGTCGGCTGACAGACGACGGATTGTGGGGCACTGCGGGCGAAGAGACGGACGGTTGTTCAATCATGACGTGGTGTTCTCCTCGATAGAGACGACGCCTGGCACACACTCGATCCGTTTCAGACCACGAGTGGACTAGTGCACCGCCGTCGAGATGAAGTCACTCCTGGACGGTGGTGCTAGTGCGCCAGCGGATCCGGGCGCATCTGAAACTTGACGGCCTTGGGCAGGACACCCGCGCCTCCTTCTCCCCTGCCCCCTTCAATGTGCCAGGTGGCATAGGTCGAGAAGCTCGCCCAGTATCCTTTTCCCTTCCAGCCGGTATCGGGGTCGTCGACCCGACCATTCCCCGAGCGTGGGAAAAACCCCAGCGGATACGGCACCCGCAGGGTCACATACTCACCAAGCTCTGGTGACAACACCTCCATGGCGTCGGTGTTCACCGAGCCATAGATAGGCGCGTCGTCGCCAAGATTGAGGGTGTTGTGAAAGTCCATGTGCGCCAGATAGCTTTCATTGGCGTGAAAGAAACTCGTGCCGTAGGTCGGATCGTTTTTTCTCCGATACGACCATCCTTCGGGACAGCCTTGTCCGGTGGCCTGCGGGTCAGCCGTGGTGTCGCACAACGTGCGGTCAAAACTCGAGTAGTGCCCGCTGACGCGCCAGTTTTGCCACGCCCGCCCGTTGCCGTCGACCTCGACCCCTCCCGACCCCACAACATCAGGCATTCGGTCCGGAGGCGGCTCGTAGAACTCGGCGCTACACGTCTGAGGCGGATTCGACCCCTTCTCAATCCGCACGAGACGCTTTGCGCCACGCCCGATTCCAGAACACCAGAGACTCCCGTCAGCATGGCTGACCGCCACGGAGTAGCATCCGAAGCTCACACGGTGGTCGAGGGTGGCCACGACCGCCTCGTCCGGCTCGGTCCACTCGGTGATCTGTCCATCGCCATTGGTATCCACCACGGCGGGACACCACCCCTGTGCGGCCTCGGCGTCGTGAGTCTCATCCCACACATCCATGTCGATCCAACCCACCGCGTCGTTCTGACCAAAGTAGAGAAAGTTGTCGTCGCTCATCTGGTTGTGGTCGGCGCTGAAGCACGTGTCGATCTGCTCGAACCCTCCGGTCTCAGGGTCATACAGCGAAACCTGCCGGCTCGACCGCTCCAGTGGGTAGTAGCGGCCAAACGCATTGCCGTCCGCGCCACAGAAATCAGGTTGGCTCTCGGGCTCTCGCACCCGTGACGCCATCCAGGCGCGTCCACTGGCATCGACGGCCGCGCTGCGGACATCCGCCCGACGCGCCCACATACTGGGGCCATAATGCGGAGACCGGGTAGACGACGCATTAAAGCCCCCGACGACCGGCGATGCTGTCGATGGCACCGTCACGACCGACGCCGTATTGGTCACGGGGTCGAGCATGGTCAAGGAGTCGGTCATCTCCGCCACTCCGTAGACCAAGCCGTTGGCGTTGACCGTGGCGTTGCGAATGTCGGAAGCCGCCATGTCGGTGCGGCCGTCGATCTCGGAACCCCAATCCCACAATGTGATGACCAGGTTTCGTTCCGCTCCCTGCGGTCGGGGCGGGGGGTCGGTAGGCGCCTCCCCCGCAGCCACCCGGTCGGACCAATCGGCCAGCGCCTGGCGCATGTCACCAAGATTTTCAAACTGAGCCGCCATCCCGGGACCCGATGGCCCCACGGCTGTTCGACGGGTCCATACATCCAAACTCGAACTTGAGCGGCCTTGCATCGCGGGCAGGATCTCTCGGGTTGCTCTGTTTCCCACCTGATGACAGTCGTAGCACTGCTTCATGGTGAGCGCGAAGTCCAGCTGCGCTTCCGGCGCCTCCGGGGGCTCGATCATGGTCAGCCACCATGCCGCCGGATACACTTGCGCGGCCGCCCGATCGTCTGGCGCAACCACGGCGTCGATGTTCAGCGGGGCGCCCGGTCGCGCGGATTGCCGCGACGAGTCGACCAGACCGTATCCCCGAACGAACACGTCATAGTCGGCAGGTGGCAAGTCAGGAATCACATACCGGCCGTCGTCGTCGGTCACGACAATACGCGCCAGCTTTGTCGGCAGGTCGGACGTCTCGGCGATGACCCAGACCCCCGCCTCAGGGCCGTTCGCGCTTGTGACGACCCCGCCGATGTCGTCTCCGTCGAGGACGATCTCGCCCTGACCCTCGACGCCGGCCCAACTCGCCGAGGCGGTCACGAGCAGCCCGACAGAAAACATGCTCCGCTTCGTCATTGAGATTTCACCCTATACGCGCCAGTTACGGGGTCCTGCTCTCGATATGCCGTGTGACACGCTTGGCAGGCTCCGCCCAGCGCTGCCGCACGCCTGGCGACATCCGAGGCCTCGACCTCTACGGCCGACAACGCGTCGTCCAGCCCGTCCAGCGAGTTAAGCGCATCCCGCAACAGCGCGACGGCGTCGTCGTCGTCGCGGTCCCTCCAAAACGTCACCGTGGTCGCCAGCTGCTCGCGAGCCCGCACCAGCTGCGCCTTCGCCGCCTCATAGTCTCGCGAACGCATCGAGGCTCGAGCGGCGGCCACGTTTGGCCCCAGGGTCTTCATGGTGCGGGTGAGGTGAACGTCCGTGAACACCGGATAGCGCTCCTGGGCCGCATCGGACACAGCCCCGACAAGCACCAGCCCGCCCAGGACCGTCGTCGCCACTCGGACGATGTCGGTCACCATTAGACGTCGGTGAGCCGACCGAGCGGGCCCGTACTATCGCCAAGCGCGTCCCGCGGGACCCCAAGCTTTTCCAGGATCGTCAAATGCAAATTGGCGAGTGGCGTGTCTTCCGGGTAACGAATGTATCGCCCACCATGAATGCCGGCGGCCTTGCCGCCAACCAGCGCCACGGGCAAGTCGTCGTGGAAGTGAGTATTGCTGTCGCTGATACCCGTGCCATACAGAAACACGGTCGAGTCGAGCATCGTGCCGTCACCTTCCGGCAACGCCGACAACTTGTCGACCAGATACGCGAACTGCTGCACGTGATACTCGTTGATGAGATGCAACCGCTCGAGCTTCGCGGCCTCATCTTGATGATGCGAGAGCGGATGGTGTGAATCAGATACCCCAATCTCTGGGTAGGCGCGCCCGCTGACTTCGCGCGCAAGCATAAAGGTGCTGACCCGCGTCAAGTCCGTCTGATACGCCAACGCCAAGAGGTCCATCATGAGACGAGCGTGCTCGGCGTAATCGCTGGGCATCCCAATCGGCTGGTCGACAACCGGGAGCTCTTGCGTATTTTGCTGCTCGGCCATTTCGATTCGTCGCTCGATATCTCGCACCGCATCCGCGTATTCGTCGAGGCGCAGGCGGTCACCGGGACCGATCACCCGCTCGATCCCGCTCAACTGCTCGCTGACGAGGTCCAGAATGCTCTGGTCCCGATGTAGCCGCGCCAGCCTTGCGGCCGGGTCGGTGCTGCCGCTCGTGCCAAAGAGTCGCTCGAATACCGCGCGCGGGTCGTTCTCGATCGGGAGCGGCGTGGTTGGAGTGCGCCAGGCGATCGTATTGGTATACGCACAACTTGCACCGCCATCGCAGTTCCCGACCATCGCGTTCGATTCGATTCCGAGCTCTAGTGACGCGATCTGGGTTTCCTTTGACAATTCTCGGGCGGCGATCTGGTCCATCGACACCGCCGCGTGGACGTCAGCACCAGCCGTGATCTTGTAGGGCTCGCAGGTGAGAAACGTCCCAGCCGAGCGCGCGTGGTCACCCCCGCCCTTCACGAGATTGGCCGACTCGTCGTCGAGCCCGCCCAAAATCAACACCTGATCCTTGAACTTGGAGAGGGATTGCAAGGTCGGAGGTAGACCCTGGGCACCGGCGCCGCCCGGCAATGCAGTGAGGGGACCCTCGGCTTTGGGATACCAATACGGCATCGACATCCCATTTGGCACGTAGAAGACACCAAGGCGCTTGACTGGGGCCGCCGCCGTGAGGCGCTGGGCCGTCAGCGCCGGGACCATACAATCGAGGAGCGGCAGCGCCAGCGTCGCGCCGATTCCGCGCAGCATTGTTCGACGGGGGATGTGTCTCTTGGTGATCATCATCACGTTGGCCTCTTTCTTTTCCTCCGCCGTTTACAACGCTCCGCTACTCCGCCGATACGGGAGCGACCGCTCGCCTCATCTGAAAGGCGTCGCTTTCAACCACGCCGAGGATCAAGGACGACCAGCGGTCGTCATCTTGCTCGAGCTCACGCGCCAGACGCCTCAACGTTGGCTGGTCATAGTAGTTCACACCGCGACCGAGCGCGTAGATAAAGAGCTTTTCCGCCACGGTTCGCACGAACTCGTCACCGGACGCGAGGAGCGCTTCGCGAAACGCCCGGGGACTGTCGACGACGCGACCCGCAAACTCGATAGTCGAATCGATAGTGGCTCCACCATCGGTATCCCGCCAGCGCCCGATGGCGTCGAAGTGTTCCATCGCAAAACCCAGGGGATCCATCCGCACATGACAACTCGCACAGACCGGACTGTTTCGATGGTTTTCCATCCGTTCTCGCAAGGACGTGGGGTTGCCCTGATCGTTTTCCTCGAGCGGCGGCACATTCGGCGGCGGCGGAGGCGGTGGAGCGCCAAGCAGCGTCTCCAAGACCCATTTTCCACGCAGCACGACCGAGGTACGATTCGCATACGAGGTCACGGTCAGGAGACTCCCGTGCCCCAGTAGCCCGTGACGCCGGTCATCTTCCCAGGTGACCCGTCGAAAACGGCTCCCGTAGATGTTGTCCACACCATAGTGCCGAGCCAACTGCTCGTTCAAATAGCTGTAGTCGGCTCGCAGCAGCTCGGTGATCGGGCGATCTTCGCGAAGCTGACTCTCAAAAAACAGCTCCGTTTCTCTGACCATCGAGGTCCGCAACGTATCGTTGAAGCCAGCGAACAGCGCACCGTCCGGGTCCTGGGCATGGATATTTCGCACTTGTAGCCATTGGCCGACGAAGTCATCCATGAATCGCGTGGCGCGTGGGTCCGCGAGCATCCGCCGCACTTGTGCCGCCAGCGTATCCAGTTGATTCAGCTCGCTCCGCTCAGCGAGGCCGAGGAGCTCGTCGTCGGGGACGCTCTTCCACAGAAAGAATGACAACCGCGACGCCAGTTCCAGGTCGCTCAGCGAATAGACCGAACCGGGACGCGTGTCGACCGGGGGGCGCTCGAGGCGTAGCAAGAAATTCGGCACTGACAGCATCGCTTCGAGGCCGCGTTCGATACCGCCTTCAAAACCCCGGTCCGCGCGCCCTTCTCGATACATCCGGAGTAGTGGATCGATGTCCACATTGGTGACGGGGCGACGATAGGCCCGGCGGGCGAGGTTTTCAAAAATTCTACGTGCGCACGACTCGTCGTCGCCAGGCGTGACACCATCCGGACGGCACACAAAGATTCGACGACGAGTCGGCGTGTCAGCCGGCACGCGCCCGTCGAATGGCCCCGACACAAAGACCATATCGACACCAGGTAGCAAGCTGGGTGGATTTGGCGACGGAGCCGAATCCGTAAAACCGACCGCCAGCAATCGCGTCCCTGCGTTGACCGGAAGCCGTATCTCGAGCTCATGGTCGGCCGTCATCCGATACTCGTGGAGACGCTGTCCCTCGACGTCATCCTCAGGGACGGCGATGAGCTGACCCGGGTCGGGCCCAGGAAACCGACCGCCAATATCAAACTGGCGCACGAGCGCGTGGTCCACCCGAACCTCGAGCTGGTGCGCAAACTCCGCGATCCCGTCGATCGTCGAGATGGTGTCGTTTCGCTTCAAACGAATCGCGATCCGGTACTCGCCGTCGAGGGGGAACGTATGACGCACGGCCAGCCCGCCGTGGGTGGCAAATGGCATGTCCTCGCCGATGCGGACATCGCGCCGTTCAAACCCAACCTTGTACACTTTAGTCACCGGCCGGCTATCCGGGCTCCCGACCGCCGCTCGACTGATCTTTGTCGCCGCCGAGATATAGCGCTCCATGAGCGAAGGGGTAAACGACAAGACATCCGCGTTGTTGTCAAAGCCGAACCCCGCCATATCGCTTGGCAGTAGATTCTCACCGTCGACCTCGAGTCCGAGAAGGTCCTCGATCGCATAGATGTACTCGAGTCGATTGAGCCGCCGCGAGGCCACCCGGCCGGGGTTCGGGTCACGCGCGGCCGCGTGATCGAGCACGGCCTCGAGGCCACCTGCAAATGTCGCCAACGCCGTCTCCGATGGTCGAGGTCTGCCCTCCGGGGGCATCTGGCCACTCCGTAATTTTCGAACGACCTTCTCCAGAGTCTCGGCGTGCGCCGCGACGTCCTCGAGGTCGTTCATATCTACTGCGTCGAGCGCCAGGTCGGCGGTCAACAGACGCTCGTTGTGGCATGTCACACAGTATTGGTCGAGGAGCGCGCGAGACGGCGGACTGGGCGTCTGCGCCATCGCGAGGGTGGTGGGGACACAAACCGCGACAACCTGTAGGCAACGAAAAATCATGCATTTTCTCCGTCCTGCTTGGACGACGGGCGGTCTTTCTATGCTGTCGTAGTATAGCCTCCATCTGCGCCCCGAAAGCCTGACAAGAACGGCCCTCGCCCGACAAGGCATGGTCGAGACGGCCCTGTCATCGCGTAACGAGGCCGGGGCCGGCGTTGAGGCCGGGCCTTGCGGTCACCTTCTGTGACCGCCAACGCCTATAAAACGGTAGGCCGTCCGGTGTGCTCGTTCGTCGGTGTTCGTACGACGGTTGCACCTCGGTCACGTGATTCCTATAGTGTGTGTGTGATAAACCGCTACAGTCGTTCATTGACGTGTCTGGCGTCGCTTCTTTCTGTCGTTCTCGTCGCAACGACTCCTTCCGCCGTGGCCGCACAGGATAGCGCCGTCCCGACTCGCCACAGTGGTGACCGTCTCGTCGAGGCCACTGCCGCGCAGCAGTGGTCCGTGGTGCGTGAGCTTCTGACACAGTCGGACGCCGTCAATGTCAACACGCGGCGGGCAGATGAAGCGACCACGCTCCTGTGGGCCACGCATTGGGACAACCTCGAAGTCATGGACCTCTTGATCGAGGCTGGTGCCGATGTCGATGCGGCGGACGACCATGGGGTCACGGCCCTCGCCCGAGCCGCGGAAAACGCCAGCCTCGCTGCTGTCCAACGGCTGCTTGCCGCGGGGGCCGCGGCAACCGCCGCGCAGACCAGCGGCCTCACGCCACTTATGACGGCATCTAGAACCGGCAATCCCGATGTCGTGCGCGCGCTCATACAGGCGGGCGCCCAGGTCAATGCCGCGACCCGCGAAACCGGAAGCACCGCGCTGATGTGGGCAATAGCGGAACCGCATCCGGCGATCGTCCATATATTGCTCGAGGAGGGCGCTGACGCATCGGCGTCCACTCCGCGTGGTTTCACTGCCCTGATGTTCGCCGCCCGCAACGGCGACATTGAGACCGCCCAGGCCCTCCTCGACGCTGGAGCCGACGTCAATGACACCGGACACGACGGCACCCACGCGCTCCCCTTCTCCATCGTGAGCGGCCAACAGGCATTTGCCCTATTTCTTCTGAAGCACGGCGCCGACCCCAATGGCACGATGGGTGGCGTGCCGGCGCTGCACACGGCGGTGGGCGATGTGCGTCTATGGCTAGATGACTGGATCCGCCGCCATGGCCGACTGGACCGACGTCGCCTCGATGGCGACGGGCGGCTACCAGTCGTAAAGGCGCTCCTCGCGGCGGGGGCCGACCCCAACGGACGGATCAGCGAGTCGATGATGGTCATGAGTTACATCGGCTATCCCAAGAAAGGGGCGTTCGAGCCATTCGGCTGCGGCACCGGGGACCTCCGTGGCGCAACGCCTCTGTGGGTTGCGGCCTTCGACATGAACGGGGCGTTCGCTCACCGATTCACAGCGGTGGGTATGCGCTCCGCGAGCAGTACCGAGATTCTGGAAACGCTGCTCGCCGCGGGCGCCGACCCTCACCTCGTCACCGCCGATGGCAGTACCCCGCTCATGGCCGCCGCGGGTCTGGGTCGCGCGACGTATACCCCACGTGAGCCGCGGGGCATCCCGGCGCCGAGCGCCGAGGCGGCCGTGATGACCTTGGTTACGGCCGGCGCTGACATCAACGCTGTCAACGAGGCTGATTTCACTGCCCTTCATGGCGCGGCAATGCGCGGGCTCAACGAAGTCATCGGCTATCTGGTCAACGAAGGGGCCGATATCGACGCCAGGGATTTTCGCGGTCGGACGTCGTATCGGCTGGCGCAGGGGTCCAAACAGTCGTTCCAGTTTCAGAGCTGGCCGGAAACCGCCGACTTCCTGGCCGAGCTGGGCGCGAATACGGCGCTGGGTATCCCGGGCACAGTTCAGGAGCGGCTGAGAGATATCCCAGCCGCACCCTGAGCCTCGTGCTATGTAAACAGCGCACCGCCCGGAGGTACGGGGCAACGCCGGTTGGGCCGCCGTAGGGCCTTGCCTCATCTTACGTGCATTCCGCGGCAAGATCGGCTCACCGCTAGAGTCGGCGCCCGCTCCGACAGCCGGCTCGCGGGCGCCGACTCGCCAGGGGCTCGCCGCGGGTGCGACGATGTGACCATCCGAAGAGTCCTTCACACACTCAATAGCTCGAGCGGGACATGCGCGGTCCCGAAGTCGTTCAACGGTCCGTCCATCCGCTGACACCGAAGCCAGCTGTCACCCCTGCCTCATCCTCACTCTGGCGCGGCCCACGTCGCGCCACGGGTCGGCCGCGCGGTCGACGGCTCATGCCGTTCGAGCATCTGACGACGGACAACGCCTCCATAGATGTTGCCGGACGTGTCGACGCCAATCCCCTCGGCTCCGCTATGCGCCATATCCATCGACTCGATATCTTCGAGAAAGTAGTGGACTTGTCCGGTCTTTGCACTTCCCACGCGGATACCCTTTTTCCAGCCGGGGTTGTCTGGTCCCCATGACTCCGAGTCAGCGACGTATATCGTGTCAGTGTGGTCGATATATACGCCACTCGGACGTCCGAATTGCTGCCACTGGTCGATATAGTTCCCGTCCTGGTCCCAGATCATGAGCCGGTTGTTGTCGCG
The DNA here is from genome assembly GCA_963579735.1 of Vicinamibacteria bacterium. GTDB lineage: Bacteria > Acidobacteriota > Vicinamibacteria > Vicinamibacterales > UBA8438 > CAUZIB01. The sequence continues at coordinate 32,445 of CAUZIB010000017.1, forward strand.
GTCGGCGATAAAGAGACGCCCAGCAGTATCGATCGCGATTGCGTGGGGGGCGCTCAGCTCGAGATGCCCCTGTCCAGTGGCCCCGAAACGCTCGAGAAACGTCCCGTCAGCCGCGAATTTCGAGACACGAGAATGGGGACCGTTTTTGATGTGCCCCTCGGTCACAAAAATCGTCCCGTCCCGCGCCACAACCATATCGGTTGGCTCGCGGAGCTCGCCTGGCCCATCCCCCGCCACTCCGGAATGGCCAATCGTCATCAGCAGCTCTCCATCCGCGCTGAACTTGCGCACCAGATGGCCACCCTGCGCGTCACCCCGACCCACATCGGCGACCCAGACGTTTCCTTCGAAATCGAGATGCAGTCCGTGAGGGAACGCGGTCAATCCCGTGCCCCAGGTCGCCAGCTGAGCGCCGGTCTGGGGGTCAAGCTTGACCAGCGGCGGCTCTGGTCGACCCACACACGAGTTGGATTGACAGCGATGCAGCACATACACGTTGCCATCAGGGCCGCCCTCGGCCCCGATGACCGCCGCCCACTCCCCGTTGTTACCAGGCGGCGGATCCCCAAACGGTTCGACCCGGGTGTAAGGATTGGGTCGATCGTTGCTGTCGGCGATAGGGCCATACGCTGCTACCAACTTCTGGAGCAGCATAATGACCGCGCTATCAAAGCCCTCGTTTGTAATCGGACGATCGATATTTGGGTTCTGTCTCGGCGGGGCGGGTTCCCCGGATTGCTGGCTGTAGGTCGGCGCCGTCGCAACGATGACGATGCCCACGATAGCGATACCTGAAAATAGACGTGTTCGCACCCTCACCACCTCCTACTGTGGACCCCGCGGCGAATCGAGTGCACTAGCGCGCGAACGGGATCTCCATCAGAGTCTCGATGTCGGTTGTCAGCGGGATCGTCCCGACCGGAAATCGGTGACGATTCAAAATTGCCGCCACGAGATCCGCCGTCTCGTTGGCAGACAGCGTCCCCGGTGCATCCTGCGGCATGGTCTCCATGATCAGGCCAAACAAGTCGCCCAGAGGGCGACCCGTCCAGCCGGAGCGAAACGTGTGGTCACCCAGCAGCGCCGCCATACCAGGAGTGAAGTCGCCCAGGCCCCCGTGACACGACGCGCACCGCCCGTCGTAGAGAGCCTGCCCTCGCTCCGACTGCTCGGGCGTGAAGAAGCCGTCGTCGACAGACTGCAATGTCGCGCGCGCCGAGAACACGGTGGCGACAACAACAGTCGCCACCGTGGCCACGACAACGAGACGGCGAGTCGCTATGTCAACCGGCGGGGATACGGACATATGAATGCGTGAAGCTACTGACCACATCCGCCGGACGATGACGACAGCATGGGGTACGACGACCACATCGGTCTTACTGACCCAGGATCAGCGTTGTATTGCGCTTGGGCACCTGCCCGCCGGTCATAATCTCGGCCACGACCTCGACCGCAGCGATATCGATCACCGCAACGCTGTTCGAGCCGGAGAGCGAGATATAGGCAAACTTGCTGTCCGGGGTCATCGTGACCCAGTTCGGCGAGTGACCGACCTCTACGCCGCCCACTAGCTCGAGATCGGGGAGCGAGTAGACATAGACGCTGCTGTTGAGACTGCTATTCGCGACCAGATACCGGTTATCGGGTGTGACACCGATACCGTGGGCCGTGTTCCCCCCGTGCCCTGGCGTCCGCTTGTCCGGTGCCACTTCGGGATACTCGACGCGGTCCACTTCCTTCCGAGTCTCGAAATCCAGGACGCCAAAACCGTTAAAGTTCGAAAGCTGGGCATACACCCGCTTTGTCGACCCGTCCGCATTGGCCTCAAAGGTCATCGGTCGAATCCCGAGGTCGAAATAGGTGGTCCAGACCGGCAGGTCCGTCGCGGTGTCGATGACTGTGAGGTTCCGCGCGCCGATCATCCCGGCCACCGCGTGTTTACCATCCGGTGTGACGTACACGTTGTGCACTCCGCCGTGAACGGACACGACTGCCGTCGTCTCGCCCGACGCGGTATCGATCACCTCGACGGCCCCGGGTGCTTGCGCGATCGCCACATAGACCTTTTCACCGTTGGGGGTGATGGCGATGTTGTTCGGGTGACCGCTGAGCGGGATCTTTTTTGTCACCGACAGTGACTCGACGTTGACGACATCGACCGTGTTGTCGGCTTCGTTCGCGACATAGATGTGGGAGCCGTCTGGTGCCGCGGCCGCGCCATGCGCTCGCTCGATACCGGACACCTCGCCCACGACTTCATTAGTGACCGGGTCGATGATGTGGACATTGTCACCGGCGCTGTTCGTCTGCACGATACGCACCGTCTGCGCGGCAGCCGGCGTGACCAGGGACAGTGCTAAAGCGACGAGTGCTACGACCGCCCGTACCGTGTTCTCGGCTCTTGCCTTTTGTGTGATCGCCATACCTGATTCTCCTTGGGAGACACGCTGAAACGGTTACTCGCCGCGCACCCACGCCGCGAGCGTTTGGAACTGTGGGTCGTCTTGCGACGAAAATTGCCGACCACCATTGTGAAATTCGTCCCCACCCGCGGCCGGCTCGAGGGGATGCATCAGGAGACGGCTTACCAGCGGATCGCCGGGAGTCACGAGACGGGAGACACGCTCAAAGTTACTACGAGACTGCTCCTCATCCCAGCTAGTCGCTCCGGCGGACAACGGCTCCAAGAATGCGGAGCGCCCGTCGCCGGTGTGGCATACCACGCATCGCGTAAACCCTGCGCGTTTTTCGAGAAAGACGGATTGCACGTCGGACTTGAAGACCTCGAAGTCGAGGGATTCCGACGAAGAAGCAGGCTGCTGGGCCAGCAGCGCAGTCATGATAACAAGCACAAACACGGCAACTCCTCCTTTTTGACCCACCGCGGATCGAACAGATTCTACACCCCCGCTCCCTGGACTGATGGCAGGTTTTTGGGCCACACTGCGTCTCCGTCTGGTCACGACGTCGACATCGGCGTCAGACCGTGCACCCGGAGGTACAGTGAGCGCTCGCACCCGTTTGGCTTTTCCGATCCTGCTCTGCGGCCTGTTGACGGCGCTTTCCGACCCAGCGCTGGCCCAGCACGGGGCGCCTGACGGTGCCTGGCCCACCTACGCCGGCGACCTGGGCGGAACGAAATACTCGGGGCTGGACCAGATAGACGCGTCGAATTTTTCGGATCTCGAGATTGCCTGGCAATGGCAGTCTGCCGATGCCGACCTTGATCTCGATGCGCTCCGCGCGATACATCCAGACCTCAGCATTTCGAATTTTCGGGCGACTCCGCTGATGGTCGACGGCGTCATCTATGTCGTGACACCGATGCGACAGGCGGCCGCGCTGGACGCCGGGACCGGCGAGGCGCGGTGGAGCTATGACCCTGATGTCATTCGGGGCACAAAGCCGTCGATCAATACCCCGAACTATAGCTCCCGGGGGTTAGCGTATTGGGCCAGCGACGCCGACGGGACCGACGCCCGGATCTTCTATGGCACGCCTGACGGCTTTTTGCTCGCGGTTGACGCCGACACGGGTGAACCCGTGCGGAGCTTTGGCGAGAACGGAAGAGTCGACCTCGCGGCGGAGATTCCTCGCAGTGGCCGAGGCTCAACCGACAACCAGGGGCATCCGGTGATCAGCATCAATGCGCCACCGATCGTGGCCCGAGGGGTCGTCGTGACACCCACTTCCATTTCCGACCAGCCCATCGCCAAAGAGCAGCCTCCGGGTTGGGTAAAGGGTATCGACGCCCGCACCGGGGCCACCCGCTGGATCTTCCGTACGGTGCCCCAGGCAGACGACTTCGGCAACGACTCGTGGCTGAGCGACTCGTGGCAATACACCGGGGCCACCAATGTCTGGTCGGCGTTTAGCGTCGATGAGGAACTCGGCTACATCTATTTGCCCACCGGTACACCGACCAATGACTACTACGGAGGACACCGTCCCGGTGACAACCTGTTCGCGGAAAGTCTTGTGGCGCTGAACATAGAGACTGGCGAGCGGATCTGGCACTTTCAGGCCGTGCATCACGGAGTCTGGGACTATGACTTTCCGAGTCATCCCAATCTCGTTGACGTTAGCGTCGACGGCCGCGAGGTCAAAGCCATCGCCCAGATCAGCAAACAGGGCTTCGCCTACGTCCTGGACCGTGTCACCGGCGAACCGGTGTGGCCGATCGAGGAGCGACCGGTCGACACCGACACCAATCTCGAAGGAGAACGTCTCGCGACGACCCAACCGTTTCCGACAAGACCGTTACCTTTCGAAGACCAAGGGTCGTCCATAGACCAGCTCATAGATTTCACGCCGGAACTCCGCGCGATCGCCGTTGACGCCGTGAAAGCCCATCGGCTGGGCGGTGTGTACACACCGCCGATGCGCGCGGTCGAGGGTGGTATCCGGGGCACCATCCAGCGTCCGGCCATCGGCGGTGGTGCGAACTGGATGGGCTCCGCGGTCGACCCCGAGACCGGCCTCCTCTATGTGCCCTCGCTCAATGCGTACTCGGTCATGCGTTACATCACGCCCGAAGGTGACGACGCCAATCTCACCTATACCCAAGGTGGATTCGATACGCCGTCGTTGATGCCACAAGGAATGCCGCTCTTCAAGCCGCCCTACTCGCGTGTTACGGCCATCGACCTCAACACCGGCGACCACGTGTGGATGCAGCCCAACGGTGACGGCGACCGCTACCGAAATCTGCCAATGCTCCGCGACTTGGATTTGCCGCCACTCGGCGGCGACGGCCGCGGAGGCCCGGTGCTCACGAAAACGCTGCTCGTAAGCGCCCTCACGGCCGGCGGGTCTGACGGTGGACCGCGTCTCGTCGCTCGCGACAAGACGACCGGCGCGATCGTCGGGTCGCTCGACTTGCCCGGGGGCGCGATCGGCACCCCCATGACCTACATGCACGACGGCACGCAATACATCGCGCTCACCGTCGGTGGAACCGTGCCGACCCTGATCGCGCTCGCGATCCCGTAGTCTCCCGCGCCTTCCGAGGAGTGACGAACCAGATGATCACAGAGAGTGCCCTTATCGCCGTCAGCGGCCTCGTAGCCGTGGTGGCGCTGCTCTTCCTCCTCATCACGCGTTTCACGTGGCACGTGTTCCTTGCGTTACTCGTGCCGATCCTTCTTTTCGGGCTCATCCCCGGCATCGATCTCGAGAGGTTTATCGACGCGTTCGAGCAGGGCTTTGGCCGAACGATCCAAGGCATCGCCGTCGTCATTGTGCTCGGCTCGGTCCTCGCCGAGGCGCTCAAGCACACAGGGGGCATCGAGCGCATCACCATATCGATGATCCGATGGGTGGGTGAGCGCCGCATGCCACTCGCCCTCACCCTGAGCGGCTTTGTCATCGGGCTCGCCATTTTCTCCGATGTCGGCTACGTGATTCTCAATCCGCTTGTGCACTCCGCGGCCATAAAGAGCGGCTTGAATATGAGCGTCATGGCCACCGGGCTCGTCGGTGCGATGCAGCTCACGCACGCCATGGTCCCCCCTACGCCCGGGCCATTGGCCGCCGTCGCGTTGGTGGGCGCCGACATCGGAAAGGTGATCTTGTATGGCGGGATTGTCACGCTTGTCGCCTCGCTCGCGGGATGGGTCTACGCACAGACAGTCGGCCCCCGCATCGAATCGCCTCCGTCCGACGAGTTTGTAGGCCAGTCTTTTGTCGAGCGAGGACGAGAAGCCGACCTCCCGTCCACCGCCCGAGCGTACGCACCGATTCTCATTCCACTCGTGCTGATCGCCTCGCAGAGCTTCGCGGCGCTCGCGCTGCCGGCTGACCACATCGTCAACTCCGCCATGCGCTATCTCGGCTGGCCGGTCGTTGCGCTCGGGATCGGCATCCTCCTGGCCTATCGGAACACCTCGGCGGACCAAGCCGGTGTCCGCACCAGTACATGGATCGAGGACGCCCTGCGCGCCTCGGCCATGATCATCATGGTCACCGGTCTGGGCGGCTCCTTGAGTCAAATTTTGAGAGAAACGCCAGCCGTCGATGCCATCGCTCAAACGGTCGCGGCGACCGGTCTGCCGGCCATATTTCTTCCGTTCGTCCTGGGAATTGCTGGCAACATGGTGACCGGGTCGACCACCGTCGGTGTCATCACCGCGGCGTCGGTGGCCGCCCCAATGATGGACACCCTGGGGCTGAGCCCGGAAGCGACAATGCTTGCCGGCGCCGCCGGGTCAATGATCATCAAGTATGTCAACTCCAGCTATTTCTGGGTCTGCACGTCGCTATCCCGGATGCCACTCAAGTCCGCGCTCTTATCCTATGGCGGCGTCACGCTTGTCAACGGCGTCACCGCGATGGTGATGGTCTATGCGCTGTGGACGGTCGGCCTGATCTAGTCGCAGGCACCCGCTCCGAGCTGGCTCGAGTCCCGCGAGTCGTCGACTCCCATCCACACCGGCGACGGCACCGCGGTCATGCCGACAGTGACAAAGCTCACGCGGACCAAAGCCATGGCAAGTTAGGTCCACCGCCCTGTTGCGTGGCAGTCTTGGCGATTCAACAAGATATCCTTCGGTCCTGAGACAGCCGGCCGAAGAGGAACGAGCCTGGCCACACCGCCGCATTTCGACGCACCGGACGAAACGGTGTCGACCACCCGTTGGAGCGGCGCCACGACGGTGGGCCTGGCCCCTTCAGCACCAACGGTGTCCAAACGAAAGGCGTCGAGCAGTTCGTGTCTCCCTCATATCGAACACGTGCGAGCGAGCGGGAGAACGGGCCAGCGGCCGACCGAGAGTATCCGGGTCGGGCGAAGCTGCCGGCTGACTATTTGTGCGCTATAGTGACCCGTCCGAAAGGGAGGAACTTCATGCGTCAGCATCAACCGTCAGCCATCGCTACCGCCGTCTTATGTGCGCTTGTCATCGGCGCATCGGTCACCACGCTCGAGGGTCAATACAGCTTGACCGTCAACGAAGACCGATTGAACAACGCCCAAAACGAACCGCAGAACTGGCTCCTGATGAATGGGGACTATGGCTCCCAGCGCTACTCCAAGCTGACGCAGATTGACCGCAACAACGTTGAGAACCTGCGGATGGTCTGGGCGCTGGCCATCGGGGGCATGCAGGACACCGGACAAAACGGCCCAGAAGCCGAGATGAACCCGCTTATCGACAACGGATTCATGTATACGAGCGACGGCTGGGGCACTATTTACAAGATTGATGCACGCCAGCCGGACCGAGCGGAGTTCGTGTGGATCACCGATCCAGGCGTGGACCACGAAGGCAACACGTCGCGGACCCGTGGCATTGCGTTGTGGGAAGACCGCGTGATCGCAAACCTCCCTGATGGCCGGGTCATTGCCATCGACCGCGACGACGGTGAAATCATCTGGGATGTCGAGATTGCGAGTGTCAACGAGTTTGGCGCGCGCGAACGTTTTCTGACCGCGCCGCTCGTGGCCAACGGCATCGTGCTCGTGCAAAACGGGGCCGGGGACGGCGGCACGCGAGGATGGGTCGCGGGGCTCGACGTGGAGAATGGAGAGGAGCAATGGCGCTGGTATACGGTGCCGGAGCCGGGGCAACCCGGGAGCGAGACCTGGAAAGATGACCACAACGCCTGGAAGACCGGCGGTGGCGGCGTGTGGCAAACCGGTTCGTATGACCCCGAAACCAATCTCTATATCTTTGGCACGGGCAACCCATATCCGATCTATGACGCAGAGTTCCGTCCGGGTGACAACCTCTATACAAACTCTGCGGTGGCCGTCAACGTGCAGACCGGCGAGCGCGCCTGGCATTTCCAATACACGCCGAACGATTCGTGGGACTACGACGAGGTCGGGGTCCACATGCTGTACGACGTGGAGATTGACGGTCAACTGCGCAAAGTGGTGTCGCACTACGGACGAAACGGGTTCTTCTACAGTATCGACCGTACGGACGGCTCATTCATCGGCGGGAGCCAGTATGTGAACGACCTCAATTGGACCGCGGGTCTCGACCCGGAAACGGGACTCCCCGTCGACTACGACCCCAGCCTCGATGTCCAGATCTACAACCCAGAGGCCCGAGCGTTGCGGGCCGACCGAGACCTGATGAAACGCGCCTGCCCCACCTGGCACGGCGGTGTCGCGCACCAGCCCTTGGCCTATAACCCTGTGAAACGCATCGCGTACGGCGTCGGGACAGAGGGCTGCTTCTCTCAATCGGGCGCGGAAGTCGCGTCACTGGGCCCCGACGGCGGTGTCGACCGACAAGCTAGTGAGCGGCGCGAATACAACAGTGATCTGTATTACGGCGCAGTCACGGCCGTCGACGCCGTCACCCAAGAGGTCGTCGCCAAAGCCGTCACCCAAATCGAAGTGCGTTCGGGCATCACCGCTACCGCCGGTGGCCTGGTGTTCTCGGCCCTGCAGGATGGGTTTGTGGTCGCGTATGACGATGAAACGCTCCAAGAATTGTGGCGCTTCAATGTCGGCACGCCGCTCAAGGGCGCTCCCGTCACGTATGCCATCGGCCCAAGACAATATGTGGCCGTGCAGGCCAGCGGACGCCATCTCCATCCGGTGAACTACGACAATCTCCAGACGTCGAGCTATCTGTTTGTGTTCGCCCTGGACGAATAACGAATGGCGGAATGACGATTGACGGCCGCTACGTGCTGCCCGCCGCCCGATCGGCGCCGAGTGCCGAGCACCGTTTCTTCATGACTGCTTGGTGCGGGTCGATCCAAGAGCGGGCTACGTTCGACGCCTCGTGACGCCGTAATCGGCGGTGCATCACTCGGCGAAGACGCCTCGCGCTATTGGGGAAACTCACTACAGACGGATACGTCCTCGCCCCAATAATCGATACATTTGGCCCGATCCATCTCGCCCTGACCGACGACCTTCTCCAACAAGAAGTCAGCGACTCGCTCGACCTCACGATTCTGAAGCGTCGCCGCAGGGTCAAATAGCTCGAGCCCCATGCTGTCGAGGTCAGCCTTGGTCCGACCCAAGCACCGATCGTCGGCATAGGCACGACGATCAAACGCCGGCATGCCCCGGCCGGGCAATCCGCACTTGATGACAAAGATCAGTCGGTCACGGTCGAGCGTGCTCTCCCGCAGGTTCGCGCCGTCCGGCATTTGGCTATCCATCTTCTCGCCATCGCCGGCCCATCCGTGGCAGGCCTGACAATCTGCTTTTTGTCGATAGATCCGCATCCCCGCGGCAACGGTGTCCGTTTGGGCTGAGGCCTCGTATGCGCCCAGACCGGTGACCAAGAGCAGGAAGGCGCACCCTGCGGTCATGTATACAGAAATCCGTCTCAGCGTTGATGCGTTGGCGCTATCGTCCCGTCGACTCACACGTCCTCCTCAGCCTTCTCCCGAACCCGTTTCGCCCAACCCTCGTCCGTGAGAGGCCTTGCGACTCCTGGTCCTTACCGGGATCCTTACCGCTCTTCGGCGGCAGCCGCTCGGCGGTCCGCGACCCGCGCGCCCCGGAGCGTGTTCCGGATGCCGTAGTTCCCCTCGTGGCAGGCGTATTCGTAGAGGCGGCCACCTGTGCGTTTCATGGGAATTTCGGCGGTCCACGACTCAGACCATGTCTGGGGGTCTTCTACCGTGAACTCGTAGAGCACTGTTTCCGCATCGACCCGCGTGAACCGCTCGACCACGTGCAGAGCATCACTCGAACCTTGAAAAGCAGTCTTCGCGGTAAAGTTTGACGTGTCAACCACCAGCGTATCCCCATCCCACCGCCCGACCGAATTGCCAGGCCATTGCCGTATCCGGGACGATACTTGCGGTCGCCCATCGGTGGGGATGATTCTCACTTGGTTGGCGTTCAGCTCCGGAAAAACGACCACATATCCCGGACTCTGAAAAATCTGATAGATGTCGTTGTACGGAGGCGGGATCATCGGGGGCCCTTCATGACTCCAGGTGAGACATCGTTCCTGATACGGACGATGCAGATGGCCGTCCGTACTCCGCGCGGCCCGACGCGCCCCAGCGCGTTCCTGGGCAGCGGGAAGCATCGGGGGAATACGGCCGTTCCTCGGTTCAACGATGAGCGACGTGCGTGAGCTCGAGAGGGTCTTGGGGACCTCAGTCGTCAACCACATCGCATTGTCATAGTGCGTGGGGTCGGCCTGCTGGAGACGCGCTCGGGCCTCATCGGTGTTGTCGGCCAACAACGGCGAACGAGAAAGAGGGTCGACGCCGTCGGTGGTCAGCAGTTGTATCACCTCGGCCATCTCTTCGTCGGTCAAGAACGCTCGGTCTCCAAACCGTTCCGCCCGTTGCAAAGGCGTAAAGGTCTGCGTCGTCCAGAGGCCCTGTAGATTTGGCTGACCATCGGGGGTTCGCGGCATCGTCCACGGAGCCCTGTCGCCTGGGGTCACCGATGGCTGTGCCTGAGCCGGCGCCACCGCTAGCCACACCCAGACCAGACCGGCAATGGCAATCATGATGCGAGTCATATTCAGTCCTCAGAGGATACCATTCGGTCTCGGCCCAGCCGCGTTACGCATGGCTCTCGCGGTCTATCCATTTTCCCGACACCGGCGCATCGTATCGGTCGAACCTATCCAGTAAGACACCCGGCTCGGCTTCCACCATCAGCATGGCCAGGTGGGCATCCTTTACAAAGCGCTCGTCGACGCAACGAGTCAGAAAGGCCAGCAACGGGTCGTAGAAGCCGCCCGTATTGAGTAGACCGCACGGTTTTCCGTGAAACCCGAGTTGCGCCCAGGTCAGCACCTCGAATGTCTCTTCCAGCGTACCCAGACCACCAGGCAACGCAACAAACCCTGACGCGAGCTCGGCCATCTGGGCCTTTCGCTCATGCATCGATTTGACGACGCGGAGCTCGGTCAGCCCTTCGTGCGCGACTTCTTTGGAGACCAGAGATTCAGGAATGACACCGGTGACCTGTCCCCCTCGTCGTAGGACCTCGTCGGCGACCGTCCCCATAAGGCCGACTCTGGCGCCACCGTAGACCAGGTGCACGCCTCGTATGACAAGCTCTTTGGCGAGCCCGGACGCGGCCCGCGTGTAGTCTCGACTCGCGCCCGGGCTCGAACCGGCGAAAACGCAGATTCGTTGCATGGTCGAAAGCGCCTAGTGCAACGCCATACCAATACGCGGCGATACCGAACTCCCGAAAAAATGGCTATCGGTAAAGCCGGCTGTTACGGAGCACGACCGCGCGGGCGTCTGGATGATGCGCCCTGGTCACCTCTTCGAGGACGCGACATAGCCCAGTCTCGGCCGATGACTGAGCGGAGGTAAAGCCCATGAGCGTCGCGACGCCGATATCGCTACCCAGGGCGTCCGCGAGCTCAGCGAGGAACTCGCCTGGACCCTGGTCGGACACACGACAACCCACTGACATACCAACACCGCTAGGCTCACGCTCGACAAACTTTGCCCGTGAGCCTAGCGCTCAGGGCACCCGGCAAACGAAGTTCTCGGCTTCGTCGGTGCTCCCGCTGCCGCTGTACACGGCGACCTGCGGATACGGGCACAGGGGCCGCGTTTGGTCGACCTCGCCATCGGTCCGGTGCGCCGCGAGGATCGCTGCCGGGGCCTGGTCTTCTTCAACCCATTGCTCGATGGCGGTCACCATGTCGAAACTGTTGGGTCCGACACCGCCCCCGCAGTGCCCCATCCCCGGAGCCATGAAGAGACGATACGAGGCGTCAACGGTCGCGGCGCTTCCGATGGCATCCACCACCCGGCCGTGATACTGCGTGGCGTTGGCCGGTGAGATCTGCGGGTCGGCCCAGCCGTGATACGCAATGAGCTTTCCGCCCCTGTCAAAAAATGGCTTCAAGTTTGGATCGAGCGCGTTGAGCGTGTCGTCATCCATGGCCTCGGCTTTGGCGATGTCGGTGTCAAAGTCAAACGCATCGATCGTCCACTCGGGGTCGGCATACACCAGATAGCGATACTGTTCGAGACCGGTCGACCGAGCCGAGTTCGTCCAACCCAGGTCGGTCCAGCCACGCTCACTCCCGGGGTAGAGACCTGTAATGGCACGGCCGGTAGCCGGGTTCGCTGGGGAGGAGTACAACATCTTGGCAACATCGACCTGCTCCGTCGTCAGACACGATGCTCGCTTCTCTGCTTCACACCGCAGTACCGCCGGGTCGAACGTGCAACTCTCGGGTGCACTAATCACCCCGTCCACAACGCCATCCCCAGCGTCACAGGCGGCGATGGCCGCGTCGTATACCAACGTGCGGTCACTCTCGAGGAGACGAGCTTCCTCATTCGCCTCGAGGTGCGTGGCCACGCGGAGCGATGCCGCCGCCCGACCGGTCCAGTCCTGGCCCGGGGCGCCAGCGATGATCCCGTCGAAGTCCTCGGGGAAACGTTGCGCTGCCTTCATGGCTTGGCGCCCCCCGGCGGAACACCCGTTCCAGTACGAGTATCGAAGGTCCTCGTCATAATGCACCGCAATCACTTCTTTGGCGGCAACAGTCATTTCATGAACGGCGCGCCATCCAAAGTCAATGACCTTTTCTGGATGTCCGAGACCAAAGCTTGCGGTGTTTCCAAGGTGGCCGGTGTCGGTCGACGCGCTGGCGTAGCCCAGAGAAACCGCCGCTGCCATCGAGTTGTGTCGAATCGACCCCGTAAACGCGCCGTTACCCACCGCCTGAAACCTCGCGTTCCAGGTGGTCGCGGGCATCCATAGTTCGACATTGATATCAGAGTCATCAGAAGGTGTCAGCGTCAAGGCCACTCGACAGAACGAGGGCAATGACCCATAGGTGCGCGCGAGGGCCTCGGCTGACAGCGGGCGACCGCCGGACGGAGGAACAAACGACCCGGCTTCCACCACCTCCGCGCTCGTCACGGTTCCGTGCGCAAGCGTCACGGAGAGAGCGCGCGCGCACGCCTCTCCGACATCAGCCGGTGCCACCGACGCCGCCGATTGAGGTTCAGCCGCGCGGCCGGCCGACCCAGATACGCCCGGGAGATACGTCGAGGCTACCGCCGCACTCACCACACCTACGCAGACTAGAAAGCGTTTCATCATGTCCATCCTCCACCTCACTGGGACTATCCGGGACCTATCTGGAACTCGTGGTGTCACCCAGGGCTCCGCTTTCACGTTCTTCGGCCCGATGGCCCGACAGGATGCCGGCCATGCCGAGATTGCCCTCGTGACACGCATACTCATACACCGCTTCTTCGGTGCGCTTCAGCGGAACCATCGCCGTCCAGGACGCCGAATACGTGCCAGAGTCGTCCACCGTGAACACATGCTCGAGGATGTCGGGTCCGACGCGCGTAAACCGCTCAACGAGACGGAGACGTTCGGCCGCCCCCCGCACCCGCTGATATAACGCAGCGGGTGACTCGCTCTTCGGTGAAAAGTTCTGCGTCTCAACGACGAGCGTGTCACCGTCCCAGGACCCTCTCGCGTCGCCGTGCCACTGACGAATTCCATCGCTCACATGCGGGCCACCATCAAGAGGCACAATCCGCGCATCGTGAATCATCTCGTGATAGAAGACGACGTAATCCGGTGTTTGCACAATCTGGTAATAGGTGTTGTAGCCCGCGAAGGTGTTTGGCACACCAAACGTCACGCACCGTTCCTGTAATCGGCGATCGGTAAAAGTTGACGCGGGGTTTGCCGCGAGATGAGCGGCGCGAGCATCGATGCGACGGCTCGCCTCGGCTGTCAACGCAGGCAGACGCCCATTCGGCGGGTCGACGACCAGCGACGTGCGGTTGTCGAACTCGCGGTCGACCAGCCAGAACTGGTTATAGTTGCCGGTCTCAGTATCACGCGACGAGAAATCTTCTTGTCCACTGACCACGGCTGTAAAGACGCTGTCGGCAAACGCCGCGTCAGTCTCGCCCGCGGCAAAGAGTTCTGCGTATCGCGCCTGCAGTATAGCGAGCTCCTCTTCCGAGAACTCGGCTTGGTCACCAAGCTCGACCGGACGTTCCAACGGAGTGGCCGTGTTGTTTGCCCACACGCCTTGGAGATCTGGTCGCCCGTCCGCCGTCCGCGGCGTCTCCCAGCCCTCCGGTGAGGACTCCGACTGACCGATCACCGCGGTGGGCATCAGCCCCACGCAGACCAGTCCCCCGCCCGCGACGACCGTTACCCGCAGGATGCGCTGTATCCCTTTCATCTGACAACTCCCGAGCCTCGTGACGTATCCATATCAAGCATCTTCTAACACGACTAGTAACCAGCTTTCACGGTGCCCTTTTCACGGGCGATCTTCAGGGCCTCAGGATAGAACTGCACAAACGTACGTTCGACGGCGGTGTGCTCTGTATGGCATTCGACACACGGCGCCGCCCGTGCCCCCGACAACGGTGCGGTGACCTCGGCCAACGAGGCGGCCTGGCCAAAGGCAAAGAAACCCCACCCATCGTCAAATCGTGAGTCCTTGACCTCCGCCTCCAGCGCGACGAGCTCGGTCTGAAACCGCCCTGCAATGTTGATAGACCCTTCAGTAGCCGCGGCGCGGATCTCTAGCACAAAGGTCGTGCCGTCCTTCCACTCCCCCGTTTCCTTGAAGTGGCGGTAGGACGAGGGATTGACAAACACATTTTGAAATCTTTGAGGTCCGTTCTCCGATGCGTCGCCTTCGTCCGCATACGTCATGCTCAGACCAGAACTCAGAAAAGTCCACTCCCGGTAGTCGGTCGGGCGTACAAGGCTGTTGTCGTCCTCGTAGACCGGAGCGTCGTCTACGGGGACCACCCCTGTTGGCACTTGCTGGCCGTACAATATGATGGAGGACACGAACACAGTCGACACGCACGCGACCCCCAGCAGCACTCTCATTCTGGCCATCGCTACTGCTCCGCCTTGCGGGCGCCGCCGAGCGCGTTGGGCACCGAGTAGTTGCCCTCGTGGCACGCGTATTCAAACTGCAAATACCCGCGATCCCGGTTGAACGGAAATGCGGCTGTCCACGGCGCGGCGTAGGTTTCAGGATCGTCGACCGTAATCGAATAGTGGAGCGAGTCTGGCCCACCGACGGCAAAGCGCTCCTCAATACGTTGCGCCTCTGTTTGCCGCGAGCGGGTGCCGGCCGTCGGCCCTCGCATGTTCTTGACCGCTTTGAAGTTTGTCGACTCCACGACGAGCGTATTCCCCTCCCAGTGTCCCCGTGGGTCGCCTTCCCACTGTCGGATCCGACGGTCGGCATGCGGCTTCTCGCCGACGGGAATTATGCGCACGTTGTGGATCATCTCGCTGTGAATCACGACATACCCCGGCGGCTGAAGGATGAGCGTGCCATTGTTGTATTCCGTGGGCATCATCATGCCCAGCACTCCTCGTGAGATGCACCGGTCACCGGACTCCATATTCTCGGCCGCGTCGTGCAGCTCAGCCAGGTTCATCGCGATTCGCTCTTGCGCGGTCCCGATTCGTTCCGGCACGCGGCCATTGGGCGGCTCGACGATCAGCGCGGGAGCGCCCGTGGCCACTGGTGTTGCCCAATACCAATCGAACCAATAGGTGCCATACCCGCCAACACCGCTGGAATTGTTCTCGTGCCCCTGCCACTCCGACCCCGCAATGCGGGTCCGAGCCCGGGCCTTCGCTCGCTCCAGCAGCTCCTCCGGGGTGAGATCACTTCTTCCCAGCAGCTCCTCGGGTAACTCCAGTGGGGTAAACATCGCGTCTGCGTTGTTCCACATTCCCTGGATATCTGGTTGACCATCGGACAGTCGGGTGGGCGACCACGTCTCGGCATCCTCGGCCGCTGCGCTCTGCGCGCTCACGCGCGTGGCGCCACCAGCACCCCATGCCAGAGCCATTCCTACCACCACTACAACCGCCTTCGCGGCAAATACTCGACTCTTCATGGGATCATCTTGCTCCTATACCACGCCGATCCTATCGCGCCCGGTCCGGAGGGCCTAATCTACTATTGCCTGATATGTCATCGTGGCCAGGTCCGGCCGGGCATTGATGTGAGTATAGGGACGTAACTGCTGCATCAGGATACCAATGACCTCTTCCTCTGGGTCCACCCAGAAAATGGTCCCGAAGGCGCCACTCCAGTAGAAGGAGCCCTCCGAACGAGGCGTCGCCGACGGCCCCAGATCGGTCACGATGGCGTAGCCAAGCCCAAAGCCATAACCGGGTCCCGCCAGCCAGATCCCGTAGTCGCCGGTATGGTTCGACGTCATCAGTTCTACGGTCTTGCGGCTGAGAATCCTGACACCCTCCAGCTTTCCACCATTGAGCATCATCTGCTGAAATCGGAAGTAGTCTCTCGCCGTCGAGACCAGCCCGCCGGCGCCACTGAAATAGACGTGTGGCTCGGCCACATAGCGGCTTTCCGCTGTCGGCGCTTCCGCCAGTTCGATGGTGCCATCCGCATTCGGACGATAGAGCGCCGTATACCGGTCGAGCTTTGATTCGGGTAGATAAAAATGCGTATCGGTCATGTGCAGCGGATCAAAGATCCGTTCCTTCAAGAACTCGTCGAGTGTTTGCCCAGACATGACCTCGACCAACCGACCGACGATATCGGTGGCCCGACCATACTCCCACTCATCGCCGGGGTGAAAATTGAGCGGCAGCTCGGCCAAACGGGTGAGCATATCGCCGACGGTGTCACCAGGCTGCGTCTGGGCCGACATCGCCTGAAACTCCGGTTGCGTGATACCCCGATAGCTGTTGGCCAACCCGGCCGTATGCGTGAGGATGTGCTGCACGGTAATCGGACGTGCCGCGGGAATCGTCTTGTAGCGGCCGGTCAACCGCTCCTGGCGGGGCGCCGGTATCGCGACCTTCATGCTCCCGAACTCCGGCAGCCACTTCGAGACCGGGTCACGGAGCTGAAAATACCCTTCTTCGTAGAGCATCATCAGAGCGGTCGACGCGATCGGCTTTGTCATCGACGCGATCCGAAAGATGCTGTCGTGCGTCATCGGGGCGCCGCTTTCGACATCACGGTGGCCCAACGCCGAAAAGTGCACCACCTTTCCGCGGCGAGCCACCAGCGTGACCACCCCGGCAGTTTCGTCTCGATCGATATAGCGCTGCATGACCTGGTCGAGCCGCGCGAGACGCTCAGAGGACATCCCAACGGTTTCCGGTTGCGCCGTAGGGACCCCATCGATCTCCGGCAGGTCGGCCGGCGCACCGGCATGAAGCGCGGTGACCGCCGCGAGCACGGTTCCTGCAAGCGCGAGCCATTTCGTCGGGTTCCTCATCTCTGTCTCCTCGTGCGTCTTTGTATTGAGCGGGTAGCCTCTCCGCAGCCTGGCGAGCACACCATCATAGGACCGGAGTGCCGTTCATCCAAACGTACGAAGGAACTCGACTCTGCCCAGCTAGAATGTAGAGCGTGACGATGCCTGCCCCCCTCTAGAGAGCCTCTCCGTGGCTAGCTTCTCTGGCTTTCCGCCTTCTGGGCTCGACATGCTCGCCAACCTGCCCTCCCGCGACAAGCAGTGGATGGCGGTGCACAAGAAGGACTACACCACGCTCCTCGCGGATTCGGCCAAGGCTTTCGTCACGGCGATGGTCGAGCCGCTGCGCGACGGACGCAATGGACCGTTGTGGCTGAACCGGTAAACGCCTCCCGCGCCACTCGCAACGTGGCGGTTCTGTTCTTCGCGCAGGCAATACTCGGCGCTCAACTCCCGGTAAATATCATCCTCGGGGGGCTCGCCGGAGGGGAACTTGCCGACAACCGCGCGCTCGCGACGCTCCCGATCTCGATCATGGTGCTGATCTCAACCTGCACCGCCCTCCCGGCCTCCCATTTCATGGGTCGGTTCGGGCGCAAGGCCGGCTTTTTGGTCGGCGCCCTTGCCGGCGCCCTCGGTGGCGCCGTCAGCGCCGTGGCCCTTCTCATCGGTCACTTCGGATTGTTGCTGCTGGGCGCCGGGCTCACCGGTGTCTATCAATCGATCCAGGGCTTCTTCCGTTTTGCGGCCGCCGATAGTGCCTCCCCCGCATTCAAGCCCAAGGCGATTTCCTGGGTGCTAGCCGGAGGCCTGGTGAGCGCGCTGATCGGTCCGGAGATCGTGCGAACCATGGGGAACGCGATTGCTCTGACCCCGTATGCCGGCGCGTACGCGACGGTCGTACTCGTCAATATCATCGGCGCCGGTGTGATCCTGCTTCTAGACATTCCTGCTCCTCCGCGCTGGTCTGCCCGCCCAACGTCGGTCCGGCCCGTTCTCGAGATCCTGCAACAGCCGAAGACCGCCGTGGCCATCGTCTGCGCCATGGTCGCGTACGCGGTGATGTCCCTCGTGATGACCTCGACACCGCTGGCCATGCTCGAGTACGGCTATACCGCGAACGCCGCCGCCGACGTCGTCCGCTGGCATGTGCTGGCGATGTTCGCACCGAGTTTCCTCACAGGCACTCTGATCGCGCGCTTTGGGCATGTCCCGGTCATCGCCGCCGGCTTGGTCCTACTGGGGCTGTGCAACGCTCTGGCCATTTCTGGAACGGAGATCGAGCAGTTCTACCTCTCGCTCGTCGCGCTGGGTCTCGGCTGGAACCTCGGCTTCATCGGCGGGACAAGTTTGCTGGCTACGACCCATACACTCGCGGAGCAGGCGCATGTGCAAGGGCTAAACGATTTCCTCGTGCTGGGGCTGGTGACCGTTGCCTCGTTCAGCTCCGGCGCGCTACTGGACCTCTATGGCTGGGAGACGGTGCAACTTGCCGCCGCACCCGCACTGGCCGTCGCCGGAGGCGCCATCGGCTGGCTCACGCTGATCGAGCGGCGGCGGCGCCGGGACCCGGACTTCGTGGCGTGAGGAGATTTTCGCGCAGTTGGAGAAGGCAGCAGCTCATCCGAACGCCTCAGGCCTTGATCTTGACCTTCACGGGCCTCGCGGTCAACACTCGGGACCATACCGCGCCCTTTCGACACGCTAGGAGGATGTCCATGACTCGACGGATGACACCAACGCTTCTCTCGCCGGTCGCCGGGACTATTGTTACTGTTCTTTCTCTGATTAGCTCACCCTCAGCGGTCTACGCTCAAGCGCAGCCGACCGAGAACCCGACAGCCCTCCGCACGCCGTGGGGCGATCCAGATCTCCAGGGGCTCTGGAACAACGCCACTATTACCCCTCTCCAACGACCGGAAGCTCTTGCGGACCAAGCATTTCTGAGCGCGGAAGAAATCGCCGCCATAGAGCGCCAAGTGGCCGACCGGAACGAGCAACTCAACGCTCCCAGCCAGGTAAGAACCGAAGCGCTACCCGCGGGTGGCAACGTTGGCGCGTATAACAACTTTTGGATGGACCGCGGCACGACCGTGGTGGGGACGCGACGCACATCGCTCATTGTGGACCCACCCAACGGCCGACTCCCGGAACTGACGGCCGCCGCGGAGCATGCGCTCAATTCGCCAGCGGGGCGACGACTGCAGGACGTGCGACGCGGCGACCTGCCGGCTGATTCTTGGGAACAGCTAGACCTAGGTGATCGTTGCCTCTGGTATCGCGGGATCCCTTCGTTTCCGACGGGGTACAACAACAACTACCACATCGTGCAGACCCCTCAGTTCGTGGCGATTCTCCAGGAGCACATCCACGATGTCCGTTTCATCCCGCTCGACCGACGTCCTCATCTGACGCCATCGATACGACAGTTTGCCGGAGACTCACGAGGCCACTGGGAGGGCGACACCCTGGTTGTGGAAACCACAAATTTCAACCACCACGCGTTTATCCGGGGATTCAACGGGACGCTCAGCGAAGACCTGCACGTCGTCGAGCGTTTTAGCCGACGCGGCCCCGACACGCTTGACTACGAGTTCAAGGTCGCAGATCCGAAGACGTGGACCCGACCCTGGGAAGGCTCACTCCCCATGGCCCGCACGGAAGGCCAAATGTATGAGTACGCGTGTCACGAGGGGAACTATGGTTTGACCGGTATCCTCGCCGGGTCGCGCGCGCAGGACAAAGCGAACGCGATGGCGACGGACCAGGCGAAGTAGACAGATCGGCCACGTCGGACCACGGTTTTGTTCGGGCTCCAACCCACCGGTACATGGGTAAGCCGTGCCCCATGCGCGGAGGGCGCAGCGTATCGAAGGAGAAATGGCATATGAAGACACAGCTTCTTACTGGTATTTCGATGGCGACCGTATTGGTTGGTGTGTCCATCGCCCCCGCGTCCGGTCAAACCCCGCGCACCGCCGATGGACGACCAGATCTGCAGGGCGTGTGGGACTTTCGAACGCAGACTCCGCTAGAGCGACCAACCGAGCGAGCAGATCAAGCGTTCTTGACCGAGGAAGAGGCCGCTGAGCTTGAAGCGCGCGCCACCGAGCGCCGCGCGCGCCTCCTGGAACCGAGCGAGGTCCGCACCGAGCCGCTGCCAGCCGGGGGGGGCGGACGGGCGGTTGGTGGATACAACGATTTCTGGCTGGACTATGGAACGAACGTGATCGGAGACCGACGCACATCGCTGATCGTCGACCCCGCTGACGGACGGCTGCCTGCGTTGACAGAGGAAGGCGAGGCACTGCGTCAGGTTGGATCGCTGATGGAAGACCTTCCTATCGAATACCCGGTCCGGGTGCGGAGTGCTGGCACAGGTTCGGACCAGCCCGAAGACCGAGGACTGGCCGAGCGCTGCCTTGTGGGGTTCAACAGCGGCCCCCCAATGATGCCCAGCGGTTACAACAACAACATGCAGCTGTTCCAGACGACCAGCCATGTCGTCATCCTCAATGAGATGGTGCACGACGTCCGGGTCATTCCGCTCGACGGTCGCCCGCATGTCTCAGACGACATTCGCCAGTGGGCCGGTGACTCCCGAGGCTACTGGGACGACGACACACTCGTGGTCGAGACGACAAACTTCTCGCACAAGAGGGGAAGCTTTGAGCCCTCAGCAACGCAGGCGATTGGCACCGGGCTCACGGTGACCCTCACCGAGCGCTTCTCGCGCTCAGACGAGAACACACTGCTCTACGAGTACACCGTTGATGACCCCACCATCTTTACTCGGCCATTCAGCGTCGCCGTTCCGATGCGCAAGAACGCGGAGCCGATGTTCGAGTACGCATGTCACGAGGGAAACTACGGTCTCCTCAACATTCTCCGCGGGGCGCGAGCGGACGACCTGGCGACGGTAGACGCCTCAAAGTAGCGGACAGCCCTCCACAGCGAATGCCGGAAGTCGACGTCATTACAGAGGTCGTGATCACGTGCCGGAGTGGTATGTCAACATCACGTCGGTCGAGTGGCAGACGCCCCGGGTGACTCCGCTCACCGTCGGTTCGCAGATCGCCTTTCTGGCGCATTTCCTTGGTCGACGGCTCGCGTATACCTATGAAGTCGCCGAGCTCGAAGCCGGCACGCGCCTCGTGATGCGCACGGCAGAAGGTCCGTTCCCCATGGAAACGAGCTACACCTGGGAGACGGTTGACGGCTCGTCGACACCAATGACGCTTCGGAACCGAGGCCGGCCCTCCGGTTTCTCGGCGGTCATGTCTCCACTCATGTCAACCATGATGCGGCGAGCCAATCGCAAGGGTCTCGCGAAGCTCAAAGCAATTCTCGAAAGCGGTCCGGTCCGGGCGACGTGATCGCGTTCTCGACAGGATCGCCGCTCGGAACGCGGTCGGACACCGTCAACGCGTAGACGAGAGACTGGGCAAACGCGATGGGCCTCAACTTCGGCCGAGACCAAGAGACGCTCGTCCCCAAACGTCTCGACGCGATCTTTCAGCGCTCCCAAGCGGCGCTCGTCCACTCGTTCCCGATTCGGAAGACGGCGTGCGGCATGTGGGTTCCGACCCCGCTCCCGGTCATCGCCCGCGCGTTAGGCATTCTCGCCAACCTTGGCTTGCTGGACGCGCACACCACGCGCAAGGAGCGTCGGCGCTCCTCGCCACCGGCGCCCGCGTCGACGACCGAACGGCTCGTCGTCGACGCGGGCGCAGGAGACGGACGCGTGGCGGCGCTGCTCACACGCTTTGACCAGACGCGAACGATATACGCCATCGAACGCGACGCGGCCCTCTATGTTTAGGCTCAAACGAACTTCGACCAGCTTCGAGCCGACAAGCTCCTCGACACGACCCGTTTGCGCCTCCTCGATGCCGACTATCTGGACCGACAGACGTATACCGACTGCGGTTTCGCCTTTCATCAGGTCGGGTTGGTGTTCAACTATCCGGATGGAAATGAGGCGCGGCTAGCAGAGTTTGTCGAGAAGTGGGCGGGCCCGGCAACCAACCTCTGTCTCCTCACTCACAACCGTGCGCTCTCACTCGACAGGCTCTATCTCCGAGCTCAAGCCGACGTCGAGGTCGTAGACGAAGAGAACTGGCTGCTGTCGGTCTACGGTACGCGCGGCGCCTGAGGCGTGCCCATCAGGGCGAGCCAAATTACGCGGTCTACCGCGCTGTCAAGTTGAACCTGTGGGCACTGTCAATTTGACGACCACTCTCTTTTGGGCACTCATGCCTGACGAGGCTCAACTTGACAAAGCCCCCGTCACGCTGTGCCGTGAGAACAGCAAATCGATGACCCGCGGGGGCCGAGCACGAATTCGCTCAGATGCCGGTGTACCACGCCCAGCCGCCCCGGAGGAGCCCGTCTGCATTCGCGTCGTCGAACTCGTCGACAGCGGCAATGCGATTCAGATACTTCATGCTCTTGTAGCCCATCTGCCTCTCCACGCGTAGTCGCAGTGGCGCACCATGCTGAATCGGAAGATCTCGGCCGTTCATCCCGTACGCGAGGATCGTCTGGGGGTGGAATGCATCGAGCATATCGATCGTGTCAGCCCACCCGTCGAGGGAGTAGAACGCGACGAACCTGGCCGTTGGGAGGATCCCGACCGCGTCCAGGACCGCGCCGAGGGTTGCCCCGGTCCACTGGCCAATGGCGGTCCAGCCTTCTTCGCAAGTATGCCGGGTTATCTGTGTCCGTGACGTAAGCGCGCGCAACTCCTCGAGCGAAAAGGTGCGCGGCGTGGCCACCCGGCCCCCGACCGACAGCCGCCAGTCGGCGAACTGGCCGTGCCGGAGCTCTCGATACGTTTCGCCACGCGCCGACGTCTGGCGACCCGGGTCGGTCGTGCCGGTGGCGGGAAACGATGTGATGGCTTCGGCGCCATACTCTCGGACCAGTGCCTGACCCGGCAACAGTGCACGATGGGCGGCATACGTGAGATTGTCACCCATACGAAGCAGCTTGCCGTATGTCGGCGGCAGTTCGGACGGGACACGGGTTGCCAGTAAACCCCCGACAGACGCCAACCCCGCCACGATGACCCGCCGGCGCGTGATGAGACCATTTGTTTTCATATTCACTCTCCCCAGGTCATAGCCCTGATCTGACGCCGGAAGCCGGATGCGATGACCATTACGATATGGACGAATACGAAGAGCAGCAGCGCCACAAACATGAAGAAGTGAGTCGTGCGGGCCGACTGATACCCGCCGAATATGTCGAGCAGCACTGGGAGCGCGGCGGTCACGGCCGGCGACATCGCCAACCCGGTCACCAAGATGAGGGGCACGACGATGAACAGAACGGCCGTGTATGCACTCTTCTGGAGGACACCGTAGCGCGGACCGCGGCTCGCTGATGGAATGTGCCAGCGGAGGTGGTCGACGACGTCCCGCCACACAACACCGGGTGCCAGCTCAGGCGCGCCAGGCCACACGTGGGCCCGGAAGTGGCCTCCAAAGATTCCAAGCATGAGGTACGCCGCACCTGGGATGACCAGACCCCAGGCTCCTAGGAAGTGAAGACTTCGCCCCCAGCCGTTCTGATTGAAGATCGCGAAGGTTCGACTGGCGCTGACCGGCCCCGAGACGTCCGCAAAGAACGGTTGCGGCTCTTCCCAGCCGCCATGCTGGTGGTTCCGACTGATCGGCAGCTCGAAGAGTGCCGGCGTGAGATCGTTACCGACCTCACCCCAGTACAGCCGGGGGTGCGCCATCAGGATCACGACCCCGGTGAGCGCGAGCGTTAGCACGCTCACCGTCGCGACCCAGTGGATGACCCGCACCCACACAGCGTGTCCGCTCTGGTCATCCACGTATTGCGACGTGCGAACAGGTGTCGTCATGTGTGCCCTCCGGCCTGCCACCGCCACTCTAGCGTGTTATCACCTGGCTGTCTGGTAGAGAGGTCGATCCTCAGACCCCGAACCGCCGGACGTCGTGATCAACATGGCGGAATGACCGAACTCATTGATTAACGCCCGGACGATTTGCACGTCGTCGTCCCACGTCATCGGTGTCGACAGCAACGCCTCCGGATAGCCCTTCTGATGCTATTGCCAGCCGCCCGGGATGCAGAAGGACCGCGGCCCGACAAACCCGGTTTCCGTCAGATGCGTGTCCCCACGTAGAGCGGCGTTACCATCCGTGGAATGCGTTGGCGACTCCAGCGGAAGTATCGACGAATTCCGAGGTGGTCGCTTTTGAGGTGGTCGCTTTTTGGATGGTAGGAACGTCCAGTCGCCGCTGCCGGCGTGTACCCCGGCACCCGTCAGGGAAGCTCGTGTCACGAGCGGATCGCCGTCGCGCGCTATTTCGGCAATAGAATGCTCCTGATCGGTATGGTCCGATAAAGGAGGAGTTACATGCGCAGCCATTCCCCCGTTGGGTTCCTGGTCGTCACCGCTATGGCGGGAATGAGCGTGGGCGGCGCACTCGACACTGCAGTAGTCGAGGCAGCGTCCCCGCAAGCCAGCGACGACGAGCTGGAGGCGCGAGCCGCGGAGCTCGAGCTCGACACCGACTACACGCCCCCGCCGGGTGAGGAGCTGCACCACCACACCGCTGGCTTCGCACGCACGCTCTGTTCGGCCGTGTTTCTCACCGGACTCGACCCGGATGATGCTGCCCGGAACATCGGTGGCTTTACGAGTCCGTTCCTCGAGCGGGAGCACGTCGTGCGCCGGGTCGTGGACACGGATCGACAGTCGGTCAGCCTCACGCTTCCCGACGGCGTTACGCGCGTGGCGCAGCTCTCGAAGAATCAGGGGTGCGTGACCCTGCCTATCGGAGAGGATGCGCCGTATTTCACACCCAGTGACGTGGCCCGTCACCTGCCGCCGGCCGAGACAACTCTTTGGCCAATGGGCGACGTCCTACCGGACGATCCCTGGCCGTCCGGGGTGGATATGGCGACAGTCGAGGAGGCGCTCGAGACGGGCTTTGGCCCGCCGGAGGCTCGCACCCTGGCCCTGGTCGTGACCTACCGCGGCCGCATCCTGGGCGAGCGCTACAGCGATGAAGTCGATCTCCACACGCCGCTCGAATCCTGGTCGATGACCAAGAGCCTGACCGGCACCCTCATGGGTGTGCTCGTCCAGCAAGGGGCTTACGAGCTTTGGCAGCCGGCACCGATTCCCGAATGGCAGACCGATGGCGATCCCCGGCAGGCTATCCGGATCGGGGACATCCTGAGAATGTCGAGTGGGCTCAGAATCCGCGCACCCGCCGACCCGAACTTCGATCCGTCCGGCACCTATCCCGATCATCTCTATCTCTACACGGGTACGGTCAACTCCTACGAGTATGCGGCGACGCGCCCGCCCCAATGGCCTCCCAATATGGTCGGTCGGTATCGGAACACGGACCCGGTGCTGGCGAGCTATCTGATCCGCCTGGCGGTGGAAGCGCGTGGCGAGAACTATCATGCCTTCCCCCAACGCCAGCTGTTCGACAAGATCGGCATCCGCGACGCCATCATCGAGACCGACCCGTATGGGAACTTCCTTGGCCAGGGACGGGCACTGATGCCCGCTCGCGACTGGGCGCGGCTTGGCAATCTCTATCTAACCAACGGGGTGTTCGATGGAGAACGGGTTTTGCCGGAAGGCTGGGTCGACTATGCCTCGACGCCCGCGCCGGCGTGGGTGGCGGACGGGCGTCCGATCTACGGCGGCGGCTT
Organism: Vicinamibacteria bacterium; assembly: GCA_963579735.1. Classification (GTDB taxonomy): domain Bacteria; phylum Acidobacteriota; class Vicinamibacteria; order Vicinamibacterales; family UBA8438; genus CAUZIB01. The sequence continues at coordinate 58,323 of CAUZIB010000017.1, forward strand.
CTTCTGGGTCAATGCCGCCGGTACGCTGCCGGTGCCGGAGAGCGCGTTCCGGATGAGCGGCGCGGGTGGTCAGAGCACGCTCATCATTCCCACCCATGAGCTCGTGGTCGTGCGGATCGGGAAGTACACGGGCAGTCGAGCGGCGGGCCCGCCTCTTCGCCGCGCCTATGAGTTGCTGATGGAAGCCGTGCCACCGTTGGGCGACTGAGGTACGGAGGGGGGAGTTGACAGGACGACGTCGGAGGCCCGACGACAAGGTGGCCGGCGGGTTGACTACGCGCCATATTCGGCCCGGGAACAGGAGACTGACGATGACGAAACTGCCATGTGGCCGTATGTGTGCGGTGAGACAACAGCGGACAACACTCCTGGCCGTGCTTACGGTCCTACTCCCGTCTGCAGTCGGGTTCGGTCCGGACACGGCGGCTCACGCCCAGACCCCCGGCACGCTCGATATCTACTGGATCGATGTCGAGGGAGGAGCGGCGACCCTCGTCGTGACCCCTCAGAGGGAGTCGTTACTCATGGACACCGGGTGGCCGCGTCCCGACGCCCGCGACGCCGAGCGCATCTTGACCGCGATGCGCGACGCCGGGGTCACCACGATCGACCACCTGCTCTTCTCCCACTTCCACCGCGACCATGTGGGCGGACTCGGCGCCTTGGCCGAGCGCGTGCCGATCCGTCAGATGATCGATCATGGCGACAGCGTCGAGCAGGAGATTCCTGCCGGTCGCGCCCTGTGGAAGGAGTACATCGAGCTGTCTCGTGATCGGCGGCGCTCCGTCGCGCCGGGCGACACGCTCGCGCTGGACGGCGTCGAACTGACGTTCGTGGCAGCGCACCGCCAGCTCGTGGACACACTCGAGCCTGCGTCGCCGAACCCGCGGTGCGCGGCGGTCGAGGCACCGTCCGCGGACGAGGGAGAGAACGGGCACAGCCTGGGGTATCTGCTCGAGCTCGGGCCGTTTCGGTTCTTGAATCTTGGTGACTTGACTCCCGACCGGGAGTACGCCCTGGCGTGCCCGGAGAACCGGCTCGGAGAGGTGGACCTTTACCAGGTGCCCCACCACGGGGGCTACGGCGCGATCCGACCCGAGCTGACCGGCGCGCTCAAGCCGACCGTGGCTGTCATCAACAACGGTCCGCGTAAGGGGGGGACCCCCGACTCACTCGCGGTCGTCCAGAGCATCGAGGGCATCGAGGACGTCTGGCAATCGCATCGAGCTCTGGCGGATGACGCAGCGGACAACACCGACGAGGCTCTCATCGCAAACCTGACGGAAGAGGACGACTGTCAGGGCCACTGGATCAAGGCGACCGTTCGGGCTGACGGGCGAAGCTGGACCATGACGAACGGCCGGACCGGCCACACGCGAACCTATGAGTCGAGATAGGCAAGCTGGTCCCTGTTATCCATCGCAACCGTCGCCGCATCCATCGGGGCTCGACCGGCTGCACATGCGAGACGATCACGGTTGTGACGTCAAGCTGCCTCCGTGCGCCGGGGTAGATCGCCATGCTACCGTGTCGGGTTCGGGACCCCTGCGGGCTCCTCGCCACGGAACTCCGCCTCGAGCAACCGCGCACCCCGCATGATGCCCTCTAACGAGTAGTTCGCCTCGTGACAGGCGTACTCGAACACCTTATTATCGCTCCGCGGCCATGCATACTCGCCGGTGAACGGCTCCGTCCAGACCGTCGGGTCCTCGACGGTGAAACTGTAGATGAGCTTGTCGGCGCTCTCCCTTCTGAAGCGCTCGATCACCGTCATGTTTCGTGAGCCCTGCGCGAAGGACGGGCGATCCCGAAAGTTGGTGGTCTCTACGACCAGGGTGTCGCCCTCCCAGTGCCCGATCGAATCCCCCAGCCACTTCCGGATCTCCGGCGGATCGTGTTCGGCGTTCATCCTGATGATCCTCGCATCGTGATTCATCTCAGTCAGGATCATGATGGTGTCTTCGCCCTGCACAATCCGCTTGTGATTGTTATAGAGCACCGGCAACATCGGCGGGCCGGCGGTAGAGCCGAACCCGAGCAGACAGCGCTCAGCGAACGGCCGCTGCTCCATATTGTCGAGCGGGCCCGGCGCATCCAAACCGGCCTCGAGCCAGTACGCGGTACCGTCGTTCTGACGTGGACGGCCCCCGCCACCACTCCGAGCGGCCGTGGCGGTGGCGATCCGCTCCTGGGTCCGTGTCGGGTATCTGCCGTTCGGCGGGTCGATGAGGATGGAGGTGCGCCACTGCCCGTCGATCTTGAACCCACCGGAGCCAGGGTCGATCCAAAAGGTGTTGTAGCCACCGACGTTTCCCGAGGCGCCGGTTGACCCGTCTCCCCCTACCGGGGGCGCGACGCGATTCGGGTCGCTGAGCTCGGTATTCACCGAGGGGACAATGTTGTTGCGGCGATCGAGCGCGGCCGTCGCCCTTACCTCAAACGTCGCCGCCTCCTCGTCGGTCAGGGACATCTTCTCACCCAGCTCTGTCGGACGCTGCATCGGCGTGAGCGTCCCGACGTCGTAGGTGCCGGACAGATCTGGGCGACCGCTCGGCGTTCGCGAAATCTCGCCGGTCTGTGCCGCCGCTATCGGCGCCGAGCACACTACCGTCAGCCCCCCGATACAAGTCGCTATTCGACTGCGCATGTAACCCTCCTCACATTGGCGTGACAGTGGACATTGTAGCGCCAGCACGCGGGTCTGGCCGGACGCTACACTCGGGGCATCGGGAGGCTTAGTCAGGCTAACCGCCGACCTGGCACAGTAGTTAGATGCCGAGCAATCGAGGATACCAATTTCCCCGCGAGATCATCAGCCGCCCCGTCTTCGACAAGTTGACACTATCTTGGTGGGCACTCCTGCACACCGCGTACTGGTTGTCCCTCATCAAGTATCTTGACGAACAACAGCAAACCGACCGCGCAGAGCCAGGTCCATCAGCGCGCGATGCCTCACCGTGCCCCGGGCTGACCTGAGCGATGAGCGTTGAGTGTCCCACCGGCGGCTAGACATCTCCTAGGGCTGGGGTCTCACGTTTGGATCATCTTTTGGTCGAGGAGACGTCGGTGGCCCCGCGTGGCGGGGCCAAAGAGAAGAAAGCCTGCCAGCTCAGCGGACGACGAACTCCTCGGCCAGGAGTAATTCCTGGTTCTTCGACCGGAGTTCGACTCGCCATGCACCGCGTTGTTGAGCCCCCCCAGGGCGCATACTAAAGGTACGATATCCCGGGCCACGATTGGCCACGATCTCCAGGTCGATCTCGTGTTCGAGCGCGCCATCGTGAAACCAGCGATGCGTGACGACCACGTCTGTCGGCGACCGGATGCGGGTATAAAAAAATACCGGCCCTGGCGGTATGACGTCAGCGACCGAGACGCATCCCCAGCTTGGCGGGGCGACCCCACCGGTCGCTTCCGGCACCAGCCGGGCACAGACCGCCCCTTCGACGACGACCAGCGACGTGGTGCCCGACAGGGGTGCGGGCGGAGTGTCCACGGACTGGGTCACAGGCTCGGTCGATTCGGTCCGAGCTGCTGCGGCGCGGATGCCGGAGGCCTCCGAGCGCTGAACGGGTGAGACGCCAGACGGCTCGACGTCTGCCGGAGGCGGATCGGTCGCTCCTGGGTCAGACACGCTCACGGTCGGGCCCGGGCTCGGCCCCAGCGTGATCCCCGCGGAGGGGGGCGCCGGTGCTTGACCCGTACCCCCGGTCTCTCGGGGTGAGGCGCCTACGCCGAACACGAGCCACGCAATCGCCAATGATAGCGCGCTCGCCACCGAGACCAGCGCCGCGCGCTGGCCGAATCTTTCGTTCACCAGCTGCCATAGGTCAGATGGTGTGGCACGGCGAGGCTCCGGACCGACTGGTATCGGCTTCTCCGGAGCCACGGTGTCGGTGTCATCTTCCTGCTGGCGCGCATCGGACTCCCGCTCGGCCTCATCGCCGACGTCGGTGCCCGGGAGACCGGACCTCTGAGGCCCCGCACTGGCCACCTTCGCGAGCTTCTCTGACTTGCCCTGATCACGGTAAAGGGCGGCCAGATTCTGGAGACTCGCGGCAATTTGTGGATCGTCAGCCGCACGCGTTTGTCTCGCGATGCCCAGGGCGCGGCGGTGGAGGAACTCAGCCTCGTTCGACCGCCCGAGGTGATGGCAAATCACCCCGAGGCGGTTGAGCAAAACCGTGACTTTCGGATGCTCAAGACCCATGCGCGCTTCCTGCAATCGCAGCGCGCGGCGAAACGCTAGTTCCGCAGCGGCGAGGTCCCCATTGGACTCTGCCCGCTCGGCCTCGCGAACCGTCCGGTCAACCTCTCCGCCGTCCGACACCTCGGTCATCGTGCCGACATGCGCCCAGCGGGGCGCTCAAAGGAATTCGCGCTCTCGACCACGACGGTATTGCGGTCCCGCCGTCCTCGCAACTGCCCATTCCGCCGCCGGCCACCGTCCGGCGCATGTGACACACCATTCCTCCGAGTGAGCGCGACGGCCCTGACCATCTCCTTGAGGGCCATCGCTCACGGTACTATGATTCCTCTCGGCATCACCAGTGAAACTCTGCCTCAAACCGCCGACAGGTTGGTGAGGCACTGGACGCCAGGGTCGTGCGGGCGGATCGCCGAGGCCCACAGTGGTTGCAGGCGTTCTCGGACGTCGCTCCCGGCGTCGCCAGACCCTGCACATCGCTGCGAGTGGTGTTGTCCGCCCGATCACTCGACGCCGAAGGTGAGCAGCACGGTTCCTGCGCCCCCCCGATCGGATTTCTGCCGCGCCTCGTAGCCCTCACCCGCGTGCCCGTCATCTGTACCCGCGGCCCTAGGCGAATGTCCCTGCCTTGAGCTTGAAGAGCGCGACCAGCTCCGCCCCGCTCAAGTTGGCCTCGGGTAGCCCCTTTTCCTCGCCGATGACCCGGTGCGCAACGTAGTCCCCGATCACCGGGCCGATCTTGAACGCGTGCCAGGACCCTCCGCCGACCAACCAGACGTTTTTCATCTCCGGATGGAGGTCGAAGATGCACTGCCCGTCGACGGAGTTCTCCGTTTGACATGTCCACGCAGCGATTATCGGCTGCTCCTTGAGCGCAGGAAAACGTGCGGCCACTGTCTGTCGGGCATTGGCCTGTTCCTCCGCGTCCGGCAAGTGCTCGAACGAGTCCGGGTCGACCGGGTGTGTCGGGTTTATCAACAATCCAAAGCCGGCGCCGTTGATACTCGGTAGGCCGAGACCGGTGTTCGGGAGGTTTGGAACAGAGAAGCGGGTGTCGCCAGGCGGCGTGCCAACCATGTAGTACCCAGCTTTTCGCACCGAGAGCTTGTCCTTCATCAATACGGGAAACACTTTGGGTAGCCACGCGCCTACCGCGAACACGAACGACCCAGCGCTGACGGTCTCCCCCGACGAGAGCGTCACGGTCTGGAGCTGTCCTCCGGCGCGCGCGCCCAGCGTCGCCTTCCCCAACATCACCTTGCCACCCTTCTTCTTGAATGACGTGACCACGGCCAGGTTCGCGTCACGCGGCGAAAGCACACCGCCCCAGGGGTGATAGAAACCGAAATACTCTTCACTCGGGGGCGGCGCCTGCGGCCAGCGCCGCATAAGATCGTCGTACGGGATGACCTCGTATGGGACCTCGTGCTTGTCGAACAGCGCTCGTTCCGCAATGTTGCGCGCCGTCCAGTCGCGTCTGAACGAGAGCGCACCACACTGGTAGAACATGTCGGTGCCAAACTCGGACTGGCGAATCTTCCATTGTTCGCACGCATCCCGCGCCCAGAGCATCTCGTGCTCGTCTGCGCCGTAGGTGAGACGCATCCCGCGAATCTCACCCTTGGAGCTCGACTTCGAGTTTCCCGGACTGTACTGGTCGATCAGCACTACCGACAGGCCCATCTCCCGAAGGTTGAGCGCGGTCCAGTGGCCCATCACGCCGCCGCCCACGACCGCCACGTCGACCGTGACATTGCCCGTGCCCCGAGTCGACTGGGCCGCCGGTGATTCGGTATTCCCGGTCGCAGCGCTCAGGCCCACGCCTTTTCCGATAGCGAAGGTCCCGGCACTCGCGCCCGCTGTCTTGATAAAGCTTCGACGGTTCATCTGCGCTTCCTCCGCTCGAGAATGTGGTCTTTCAACGGGCCGCCCAGACGTCTTCAGCTCTTTCGGCGGTCTCGCAATACACTGTGTCGTCCGTCGATTCAGGGAGCATCTCATGAATATCAATCGATATGTGCGTCGCGGTGTAGTCGGATTGGCGGCGGCTTGGTCTCGACCGCGAGCGACTACGCGCTCTTCCTGAAAATCCTACGGAACGGGGGTGTCCTCGGTAGCACGCGGGTTTTGGACCCCAAGACCATCGAATTGATGACCATGAATCATCTTCTGGCGCTCCTCTCAGCGGCGGGTTCCGGCGAGCAGCCCGGTCTGGGTGGCCGTGGTGGCAGCGGGTTCGGCCTGGGCTTCGCGGTCATCGATCAAGCCGTCGTGATTCGGCGGATCTTGAGTCACCTCGGATTGCCGACCGAGATCCCAGCGCCTCGGCCCGCGCGCGATCTCCCGCGCCATGTCGACGTCCCTCCTGGAGACGCTTCTGCCGACCTCCCGTTCGACCTCGGCGCGTAAGCCCCGATTCCCCAGCCTCGCCGATACGCCCCTTCTATGTCCGTGGTCGTCTGTCCGTACGTGAATGACCGGCGCGGCCGGTCCGGCGGGGCTAACCGGCTCGTTGGTCGCGGGCTTGGTCGCGGCCTGAACGTCCCCAACGTGTGGCTCGTTGAGAATTGAGTCCAATAGAAGGTATTCTGTTGACCTGCGAACCCGCCTAGTCCGTCTTATAGACCCAACAAGGAGTTTGATGCGCACGCGGATCGTGTCCGTGGTGGTCGGTGGCGCCATATGCCTAATCGCGTCGGGGTCGCACCTGGGTGCTACTGAGCCTCGTCGCGCGGCCACCGGCGATGAATCGCCTGGAGAGCCACCATCCGGCACCGGTGACGGGTCGGCCGCCGTCACGCTCGCCACCCGGACCTGGGCTGTCGAGTTAACCGGTGGGTTCTTTGTCGAGTCGTGGGACATGAATCAGTTTCGCGAACAACTCGCCAGCGGGGCGGTCAGCCTGTACCGTCAGTTGAGTCCACGCTGGGCCATCGGCTTCGAGACCCAAATGCTGCATGTGAACCAGGCTCCGGCCAACAACGTCTTTATGGCCGCCTTGAGCGTGATGCTTCGCTGGACCGCTCTGGAGGTTGGCCAGACGTCCGTGTTCTTCGAGGGGGGGGGGGGGCCGGCCTACGCCTCGGGTCGGGTGCCGGGCCATGGGACCCAATTTAACATCGTCGCGCAGACCGGCGTCGGCCTGTCGCGTCGGCTCGTCGATCGGGTCGACATGCTGGGCGGCGCGCGGTGGCTCCACCTGTCGAACAATAGTCTAGACGGTCGTTGGCGCAACCCGGATATCCAGGCGCTCGGGCTCTATGTCGGCTGGCGCGTTCACTAGCCGCTTGGTCGCGCCTTGGTCGCGGCCTGAACGTCCCCAACGTGTGGCTCGTTGAGGATTGAGTCCAATAACAGGTATTCTGTTGACCTGCGAAACTGCCTAGTCTGTCCTATAGACCGGAAAGGGTCATAATTGAGCCCACGTCTTGGTCCGAGCAGCTGACGCCGTTGCTCGAGCGCCTCTAGGACCGTTTCAGGCTGGCTCGCCGGCGCCTAACCACGTCCCCGACACGCCGACCCCTCTAATGCTGTCTATCGTCCGTCGCCATCTTCGCATTCGGAGAAGCGGTGCGACAACCTGTCGCTTGAATGACAGATCGGCAACACCGATAATCGGCGCGACGCGGTCAATAGGCGCGGTCACCTCAGGGGCCGGCAGTGGGACATCGCGTGCGCACCCAAAAGGATCTTCTACGATGACGTTGATGCAAACTCGGCAACGCGCGGTGACGGTGGCCTTGGTCGCTCTTGTCGGCGTCCTCGGAGGTGGCTCAGCGGCGGGGCAAGAACGGCGCTTCAAACCGATCACCGACGCGATACTTGAGAACCCCGACCCGGCGGACTGGCTGAACTGGCGCCGCACACTCGACGGGTGGGGCTACAGCCCGCTCGACGAGATCAACCGGGAGAACGTCCATCAGCTCCAGCTCGTATGGAGCTGGACGATGACACCCGGCCTGAGTCAGACCACACCGATTGTGCACGACGGCGTGATGTATTTGCCCAATCCGCTCAACGTCGTTCAAGCGCTAGACGCCGTGACGGGTGACCTCCTCTGGGAATACCGCAAAGAGTTCGAGCGGGCGCCGGATGACTCGTTTCGCTCACGAACGCGGTCGATCGCGATCTACGACGACAAGATCTACCTCAACACCAACGATGCGCATATCGTCGCCCTCGATGCCCAGAGCGGCGACGTCGTCTGGGACCACACGGTCGCCGACAACAGGCTCGGCTACCGCTACACGAGCGGCCCGATCATCGTACAGGGGAAGATCGTGGCCGGCATGACCGGGTGCGAGCGCTACAAAGATGGCACCTGCTTCATCTCTGCGCACGACGCCCAGACCGGTGCCGAAGTGTGGCGCACGTCGACAATCGCCCAACCAGGAGACCCCGGCGGCGATACCTGGGGCGACCTCCCGACGACGTTTCGAGCCGGCGGCGATGCCTGGATACCGGGCAGCTACGACCCCAAGACAAACCTCATGTATTGGTCCACGTCACAGGCCAAGCCCTGGGCGCGGCTCTCGCGCGCCACCGACGGCGACGCTCTCTACACCAACAGCACGCTCGCGCTCGATCCCGAGACTGGCACCCTCGAGTGGTACTACCAGTTCATCCCCGGCGAGACCCATGATCTTGATGAAGTGTTCGAGAGCGTGCTGATCGACCATCGTGGGCGACAATCGCTGTTCAAGATGGGCAAGCTCGGGATCCTGTGGGAGCTGGACCGTGCGACCGGTCACTTCGTCGCCGCTCACGACCTCGGCTATCAAACGTTGGTTGACGTCGATCCGGAGACCGGGAAAACGACGTACCGGCCGGGCATGATTCCGAAACCCGGGGAGGAGTTAGAGTTCTGCCCAGACTTTCAGGGCATCCGGAACTGGCGAGCGTCGGCGTATCACCCGGATACGCAGGCACTCTATATTCCGATCCATCCGACCTGCGTCAAAGGGGTTTTCAGCGAGGTGGCGCGCGAGCCGCACCCTGTCGGCGATCTCAGCTATTACACAAACCCCCGCTGGACCGGGTGGCAGTCCGCCGGTCAGTTACCACACCCGAAGAGCCCAGACCATGACGGTCATCTCGTCGCGATCGACATCGAGAGCGGCGATGTTCTCTGGCGCCACTCGACCCGCACGCGGTCGCTGGCCGCTGCGCTCACGACCGGCGGCGGCCTCGTGGTGACCGCCGATGGAGACCGGTATCTCTATATCAATGATGTCGAGACGGGAGCTGTGTTATTTCAGACGCGGCTGCCGGCGCCGCCTCAGGGCTTTCCGATCACCTACGCCGTCAACGGCAAGCAATATCTCGCGGTGCCAGTAGGCGGTGGACGGATGCCGGGCGCGCCAAACGCGATGTTCGTCTTCGCGTTGCCGGAGCGCCCGACCTCGTAGGAGCGCCGCGAGGACGACTATGCGCCGGACTCGGACTCGTGCGCGCTCGTTGAGTGACAAC
>CAUZIB010000018.1:0-67390 GCA_963579735.1 Vicinamibacteria bacterium
AGAAGCATCGCGACACAGCTGACCCTCCACTACCGAAACCATCAATGGGCAAGCGGAGCAGCATTCGCCGTATCTGGCTTGGGGTGTCCGCCCTCGTTATCCTGGCGGTGGGCGTCGTCATCGGGCCAACGACTCTCGCGCGGCTGGTGCCCGGCACCGCCCGCCTATATACGCGTTGGGTCCCTCCCGAACCGACGCCACAAGTCGACAGACTCTCTGACCAGGAGCGCCGTGGCTTTCAGTCCCTCGGTCAGCAGTCCCCCGGCCGAGTGGTGTGGTCGTCGAACCGGGAGGGAAACCACGAGCTCTATCTCGTCGACCTTGAGACCGGCGCCGAAAAGCGGCTGACGGACCACCCCCACGTAGACTTTTTCTCCCGGTTCTCGCCGAACGGAAGTCACATCTCATTTCTCCGCAGTCAACGCGAATGGGTCTCGTTTCGAGAGGAAGAATCGTGGGATCTCTATCTCATCGATAGCGACGGTTCCAATGAGCGACTTCTCGCCCACGAGGCATATCACCCCACGTGGGTGCCGGACGGCTCGGGGCTAGTTTTTGTCCGGCAGAACCGGATCATCCGCTACGACCTGGTGGCTGGCGACGAGACGGTGCTCCATCGCGGCGAAGACCCACCGACCCGCGGCACGGTGCAGGAGCCAGAGCTGTTGACAGACTCGCTGGTAGCGCTGACCCTCCGCCACGTTCCGGAGGAAAGCGTCGGCGTTCTGGATCTGACGACCGGAAGCTACACGCCGGTGTCGACGTCACGACCCTGTCAAATCACGTGGATACCCGGACGTCGCCATCTGGTGTGGATGGACCATGGGGGACGTGGTGGCACGCGCGTGATGCATGGGTCGATGGACGGCCCTCAGGGGGAAGTACTCATGGACCTTCCGCACGAATACAGTCACGAGTACTTTCCCCGAATCACGGCTGATGGCGAATGGATGATTTGGGGCGCTGCGGCCGAGGGCCATGAACACGACCGGGCCGACTACGAGCTGTTTGCCTGGAAGCTTGACCAACCGTGGTCAACCGCGGTGCGGCTGACCTACTCGGAATCAAATGACCAATGGCCCGACTTTTACCGTGGCGGCTAGCGAAGCGTCGATCAGACGGTCGTCTGAAAGGTAGTAACATCCTCGGTCGGGATGAGCGAAAGGGACGGGGGGAGGCCCGCAATCGCACACGGGAAGGCATCATAGGGTTGCGTCGCTGTTGTCGTGACCGAGCACCAGGGTTACACGTTGCGATTCCCACCGAAGGCAACGGTGGCGGGTGAATCGACGATGAGCCGCGCGCCGGGAGTTGAAAAGGGGGACGTGAGACAGGAGACAAGCACTGATGTTGGAGCGCTTGACGACCGCCTCCGACACGTCGCCCAGGTGCCAACGCTCCTGGTCGCATGCGACTACGATGGAACGTTGTCGGCGTTGGTTGATGACCCGAATGAGGCGCGACCAAATCGAGCGGCCGTGGCCGCGATGCGGTCCCTCGCCGAACAAGCCAACACACAGGTCGTCGTCATATCCGGCCGCAGCCTACGGGACCTCGCGCTCTTGTCCCGTCTACCGGAAGAAATCCGTCTGGTAGGCAGTCACGGCGGTGAATTCGACCTCGGATTCGCAGCGCAGCTGAGTCCGGACCTTGTCGCGCTACGAACGTCGCTGACCAGCGAGGTTCAAGCACTGGGAACAAAGTACTCGGCCCGTGTCGAGAAGAAGCCCACCGGCGTCACCTTTCACTTCCGTGGGATGCCAGAGGACCGGCGGCAGGCGGCGCACGAGGAACTGATTCAGGGTCCGGTCCAGGCAGAGGGCGTCTTCACCCGAAAGGGACACGACATCATCGAGCTTTCGGTGATCAACACCAACAAGGGGGCTGCCCTGGAGCAGATCCGCCATCAGGTCGGTGCCTCGGCGGTAGTGTTTTTTGGTGATGACGTTACCGACGAAGATGGTTTCCGAACACTGACGGGCCCAGATGTGGGGGTCCGGGTCGGGGACGGCCTCACGGCTGCAGAATATCGCGTTGCGAATCCAGATTCAGTAGCCCACCGATTGGCGCACCTCGCGGAATCACGATCCCAGTGGTTGCGTGGCGCTGGTCTGATTCCGATCGAAAATCACTCAGTATTATCTGACCTCCGGACCGCGGCGATTGTGTCGCCCGCGGCTCGCATCACGTGGCTCTGCGCGCCCCGGGTAGACTCGGCCGCAATTTTCGCAGAGCTTCTCGGCGGGCCGGCGGCCGGCCATTTCACAGTGTCCGACGTTCACCAGCGGGGGCCGTTGGGTCAACGGTATCGTCCGGATTCGCTCATCCTGGAGACCATATTTCCAGACTTCATCGTCACTGACTACTTTGACACCTCCAGCGGACGAACCCGCCGAACGGCGGGCCGGTCCGACCTAATCAGAGTGATCGAAGGCCACGGCCAGGCGGTGATTGAATTCGCACCTCGACTCGACTTTGGGAGGATGCCAACCAGGCTTGAACAGCGCGAAGATGGCATCGTCGTGCACGGCACATCCGATCTCTTGGTCTTGCGCGGACCACGCGTGGAATGGCGTGTAGTTCAGGATGGCCCTCACCAAACCGCAGTGGCAACGGTCGACCTCCAGGATGAGCCTGTTGTCCTGGAGCTCAGAGCGGGGACGGGGACGGTGCGACCAGACCCGCGGCCCGAAGGTGACCGTCGTCAAGCCAGTGAGCGGTTCTGGTCAAACTGGGTCGCCAAGCTCATCGTCCCGGAATTCGAACGAGACCTCGTCACACGCAGCGCCATTGTGCTGAAATCTCTCTGCCATGGCCCCACGGGCGCGATTCTGGCCGCCACTACCACCAGCTTGCCCGAACACCTGGGCGGTGTTCGTAACTGGGACTATCGATACTGCTGGCTCCGCGACGCTGCGCTGTCTGCTACGACATTGGCGCGCCTGAATTCTCCGGCCGAAGGGATGGCCTATCTCGATTGGGTCTTGAACATTCTCGAGACGCGGGCCGACCCTGAGCGCCTCGCCCCTCTCTACAACGTCACGGGTCGTCACTTGCCGCCGGAAGCGGAGATCAGCGACCTCCCGGGTTACGGCGGGAGCCGGCCGGTGCGGGTGGGCAACGCCGCCGAGGGACAGGTCCAGCTTGATGTGTTTGGGCCGGTGGTCGACCTTGTCCACGTGCTCTTGGAACAAGGTGAGGAGCTCTCGGCTGAGCATTGGCGTCTCGTCGAGGCGATGGTGCTAGCCGTGTCGCGACGATGGAATGAGCCGGACCACGGCATCTGGGAGATCCGAAAGCCCCCCCGGCACCATGTGTATTCGAAAGTCATGTGCTGGGTCACGGTGGACCGAGCCATTTCCATCGCCGACAAGTTTCTTGACCGAGAGCCAGAGGCCTGGGTGGGACTGCGAGACCAGATCGCGAACGACGTACTCGAGAAAGGCTGGAAACCGGACATCGAGTCGTTCAGCGCAGCCTATGACGGTGACGACCTCGACGCCTCGGTCCTGGCCGTCGGTCTGTGGGGTTTGCTCCCCGCCGACGACGAGCGCTTTGTCTCGACGGTCACAACGCTGGAGCGCGAGCTGCGTCGAGGCCCAACGGTCTATCGGTATCTCCAAGACGACGGCCTTCCCGGCCGTGAAGGCGGGTTCAATTTGATGACGTCTTGGCTCATCGATGCCCTCGCCTTGACCGGACGACACGACGACGCCGCCAGGCTCTTTCGCGCGCTGTGTGGCCTGGTCGGCGCCACCGGAATCATGGCCGAACAATTCCAACCGGAAACAGGCCGCGCACTCGGCAACATTCCCCAGGCATATTCCCACTTGGGTGTCATCAACAACGCGCTGCGGCTCAGCTCCTCACCCCGGACTTGACTGGTGTGAGTGAGCGGTGCGAGACGAGGGCACGTGAAACGAGATGTCTACGCCTTCTTCATCATCATCTGACCGAACCGAGGTCACGCGGTGCCCATGGCAAGCAACGCCACCGACGGGAGAGAGCGACGTCAACCGCATTCTGCGAATCCTTGCGAGTTCTTGCGATCTCTTCCGAATTCTTAAGGAGGTCCTGTATGCGAATCGTTCGCTCGCTTCTGGCCCTGGTCATCGGTATCGCCATCACCAGTCCGCCTCGCGTCTTGGCGCAAACCGTGCCACAGGCATTCGTCGGCGCTCATCTCATCCCGATCACCGGGCCGGACGTTGCGGACGGCGTGCTCATCGTCCGAGACGGTCGAATCTCTGCGGTCGGCCCGACGTCGAGCACCCCGATTCCCGACGACGCCGAACGGCACGACGCGACCGGGCTGACCATCATGCCCGGTCTCGTCGACACCCATAGTCACATCGGAAACCCGGAAGGCGGCGACCGGAGCGCCGCCTTCCATGCCTCGGTCCGCGTCCTCGACTCCGTCAACGTACGCGACGCCCGATTTCAAAAAGCCCAGGCAGGTGGGATCACAACCGTGAACATCATGCCCGGTTCCGGTCACCTGCTGAGCGGGCAAACCGTCTACGCCAAGCTTCGAGATGGTAAGACGCTCGAAGAGCTCATGCTCTACCGCGAGGACGGACAGGTCGCCGGCGGAATGAAGATGGCCAACGGAACGAACCCGCGACGACAACCGCCATTTCCAGGCACGAGAGCAAAAGCGGCCGCACTGGTACGTGAGCAGTTTCTCGCCGCGCTGGACTATCGACGCCGCACCCTCCAGGCGGACGATGCTAGCGAGCAACCGGCGCGGGACCTCCAGATGGAAGGACTGCTCGAAGTGCTCGACGGAACCCGAGTGGTCCATCATCACACCCACCGTCACGACGATATCCTTACCGTCCTCCGTCTCGCCGACGAGTTTGGGTTTCGCACGGTCCTGCATCACGTGAGCGACGCCTGGGCCGTGGCGGAGGAGATCGCCGAAGCCGGTGTCGCGTCGTCGTTGGTCTTTGTCGATAGTCCGGGAGGGAAGCTCGAAGCGAAGGATAGTACGTTCCTGAGCGGCGCGGCCCTAGAGCGAGCCGGGGCCACGGTGGGATTTCATACCGATGATGGGATCACCGACTCTCGATTCTTCTTACGACAAGCCGGCCTCGCGGTTCGAGCAGGGATGACGAGAGCTGGCGCGCTCTACGGATTGACAATGGCGGGAGCCGGGATGCTCGAACTCGAGGATCGGATTGGCTCTCTCGACGTCGGGAAGGATGCCGACTTCATCGTGCTCTCGGGTGATCCCTTGAGCGTCTACACCAAGGTGCTCGAGACCTGGGTGGACGGAAGCAACGTGTTTGACCGTTCGACGCCAGCGGACCGGTTGTATGCGGTGGGCGGTTACGGTGCCAGTCACGATCAAGGCGTTTTTCAAGAGCTCGAATGGGAGGCCCGCTGATGGTGATGACCCTACGCTGGTTGACCTCAGTCGCTTTCGCGATTTCGTTCTGTGTGAGTGCCACGGCCTCGGTGACGCACGCACAGGTCGCCGTGCAAGGCGAGACGATATACACAATGGCAGGTCCCGCCATCCAGAACGGCGTGGTCCTGGTGCGAGACGGTCAGATTGAGCAGGTCGGCCCCGCTGCCGAGGTCGAGATTCCTGATGGCTACCGCGTGGTGTCGGCGGCCGTCGTGACCCCCGGCCTCGTCGATGCACACAGCGTGGTTGGCTTGGCTGGCTACCTCAACCAAGAGGACGACCAAGACATGCTGGACCGCGCCGCGCCTATCCAACCCGAACTGCGGGCGCTCGATGCATACGACGCCTCTGAACGATTGGTCGAGTGGGTGCGCGGCTTTGGGGTAACGACATTGCATACGGGACACGGACCCGGCGCGCTGGTCTCGGGGCAGACTATGGTCGTCAAGACCGTGGGCCGCACCGTCGACGACGCGGTCGTCGTCCCGACCGCGATGGTCGCGGCCACACTCGGGCCCTCGGCCCTCGGGCAGAACGGCGATTCGCCCGGGAGCCGTGGCGCCATGGTCGCATTGCTGCGGGCAGAGCTCGTCAAGACGCAGGACTACGTCGAGCGCCAATCACGCGACGGCGGCACCGGCGCCGGACCAGCGCGAGACCTCCGTCTCGACACCCTCGGCCGCGTGCTCGCCAGAGAGATTCCGTTGC
Organism: Vicinamibacteria bacterium; assembly: GCA_963579735.1. GTDB lineage: Bacteria > Acidobacteriota > Vicinamibacteria > Vicinamibacterales > UBA8438 > CAUZIB01. Next base: position 6,122 of record CAUZIB010000018.1, read on the forward strand.
TCGTGACCGCTCATCGCGCCCGTGACATCATGACGGCGATTCGCCTCGCGGCGGAGTTCGAGTTCGACCTCGTCTTGGACGGCGCCGCCGAGGCGTATCTTCTAGTGGACGAAATCAAGGCGGCAGGAATCCCTGTGATCATTCATCCGACGATGTATCGAGCGACCGGAGAAACCGAGAACCTGAGCTTTGAAACGGCGGCGACTCTCCACGCGGCGGGTATCCCGGTGGCCCTCCAAAGCGGCTATGAGGCCTATGTCCCCCGCACGCGCATCGTGCTGTTCGAAGCCGCGGTCGCCGCCGCTCATGGCCTCTCGTTCGAGGACGCGCTGGCGACAGTCACTATCAGTGCCGCCGAGATTCTCGGCGTTGATGCCCGGGTCGGCTCGCTCGAACCCGGCAAGGACGCAGACCTAGCGCTCTTTGACGGTGACCCCTTCGAATACGCGAGCCACTGTATCGGAGTGCTCGTAAACGGCGTGGTCGTGAGCGAGGAGGCGCGGTAGCGTCTGTGGGCGGGAACGTCTGAGCAGGAAGATACGCCGGGTTGCTCTTCTTTCATCGTCGGGGTCAGGACCTGGGCACACCGTCGACCAACATAGGTTGCGACATGCGACTGCGTTACGTGAGTTTGTTCATTCTGCCGCTCGCTCTGGGGCTGTTGACAATCGGCTTGGTCCGACTGTCTGCCCAGTCGATCTCGCCCGGTGAAAATGACGACTTTGTGCCCGTCACCGATGCGATGATCCATACACCGGCGCCCGGTGACTGGCTCATATGGCGCCGCACGCTCAATAGCTGGGGCTTTAGTCCGCTCGACGAGATGACACGCGGCAATGTCGAGGAACTACGGCTGGTCTGGACGCGCGCGTTGGGTCCGGGGCGGCAGCAGGGAACACCGTTGGCGTATGGCGGTGTCTTGTATATGCCAAATCCCCGCGACGTCATCCAAGCGATCGACGCGGTGACGGGTGACCTTCTTTGGGAACATCGCCGAGACAATCCCGATGACGTCTATCGGCAAACAGGCGGCGCTCTCTCCGAGAACAACCGAAACCTGGCCATCTACGACCGTCTCATCATCGACACCAGCGTCGCACCTGAACGATCACTGGGATCTCGACCATCTGTTCGAGAGATTGCTGGTGGACACGGCAGTCGCGCCCGACCCCACGGCCGTCGACTGGATCAACCCGCGGTTGCGCTCCGGAGAGATGCGACAGGTCGTCACGGGGATTCCCGGCAAGACCGCCCTCGTCTATACTCTCGACCGAGAGACGGGCGAGTTCCTGTGGGCTACGTCGACGGTCGCGCAAAACGCCATCAGCAAACTTTATGGCGCGACCGGCGCCGTCACCGAGAACTCCGAGGTCGTGTTTAGCGCGGTCGGTCAGGAAGTCTTGTCGTGCCCGTCCTGGATCGGGGGAAGGACTGGTGTTTGGCGGCGATAGCAACGGGCGGTTTCGAGCGCTCGATCAGGAAACCGGCCAGACGCTTTGGGAAATCAACCTCGGTTCACCGGTGACGGGGTATCCGATCACGTTCGCGGTTGATGGTCGTCAGTACGTCGTCGCCAGTACCGGCACGTCGTCGAACTTTGGTAGCCTGACGCCAGAGCTTCGCCCTAGTGCGGGTAACAACATCTTCGTGTTCGCACTGCCGGATCGGTAGCAATCCAATCACACTGCCGGCGACATCATCTAGCTAGTGTCTTATAGAGTGCTTTCCGGGCTTGGCATCGCTAGCTCGAAGAGTAGTTGCGACACTCGGCTCAGCTGGTAACGGACAGGGAGACTGCCTCCGCGACTTGGCTGACCAGGCTAACGTCCGGTGATCATGACCGCCAGGACTTTGAAGCCCTCTTCGAGCCGTCGCGCCGTTTCACGGTCGGCCTCGGCCCGAGTCGACGCGACGATCGGATAACCGCAGGGAACGTTGCGTGCCAGACAGACAGCCAGCACTTCTTGCACAAGCGCTTCGACACCTGGAGCGTTCGGACCGTCCTCGCCGGCGGATACCGCCAGGTCGGTAGGCCCCAGAAAGATCGCGCCAATCCCGGGAACCTCGAGGATCTCGGCGAGGTGCTCGATACCGGCCAGCGATTCGATCTGGAGCATTGCGACGAGCTTCCCCGATGCGTCGAGAGGCCAGACATCAGCCTGAGCGCGATAGTCAGCTACGCTCAGTCCCAAGTTCGGCGGCGCCGAGCCGGCGACCGGGAGGCGACGTCCGGCGGGTTCCGTCTCACTCCGGCCGTCTAAAGAGCCGAATCGCATCGAGGCGATCGCCGTTCTGGCCTGCGCCTTGGTCTCGATGTCGGGGAACATCACGCCAAAGACACCGGCGTCGAGGAGCTGACCAACCACGGCGGCGGGGGCGTCTTTCGCATCATAGGGAATACGCACGATAGGCGTCGCGCTCGGCCCGCCGGGATCGCCACGGATTGCCGCCAATGCCTGACGGACATTGTCGATCTCAAACTCCCCATATTGCTGGTCGATGACGACGAAGTCGAGACCGATCTGGGCGGTGCGCGCGAAGGTGCCAATCGCTGGTTGGTTTTGCCCTAGTCGGTCGATGACATGGTTCACGGATGTCTGCGCTTGCGCAGCCCGCGCCAGGGACACGCCACTGAGAACCACCGCCGCGATGAGGACAGCAACCCTGCCCGGCGACGTGTCTCGCATGAGTAGTACCAGTCTCGAAGGCATGACGACTCTCGAACGAACCAGCACCACGCCGGATCAGCGTTGAAAAAGGCTACCCCCACCCTGGTCATGGAACACGATAGGAACGAAGTCGTTGGCAGTCCACGAGGCTTCCTGTCCCCACTGAGCATCGTAGGCGGCCGTCGGTCGGGCGGCCATGACCTCGTCCAGATTCCTGCCTTGTGAGATCAAGGTCCGCACCTGGTCCCGCACATCGATGATCATGTCGAGAAACTCGACCATGGCGTCGCGTCCAACGACACGCAGGCCGTGGCCGGGAATGACCTTCGTATCGGGGCCTGCCATTGCGATCGCCATTTCCAGCGCCTCGATCGTACCGGCGACCGTGCCGCCGTTATACACGTCAATGATCGGGTAGCTCGTCGTGCGGAACACGTCACCCAGGTGCAGCACATCCGAATCCGGGAAATACACAAACGTATCGCCGTCGGTGTGCGCGGGCGGCGCCAAGAACGCGCGCACTTCTTCATTGTTGAAATGGAAACTCACGGTGTCGTTGTAGGTAACAACTGGCTGGGCGCCTTCGGCGGGCTGCGGTGCGAAGCGTCCCCCCCCTCGCGGGAAGCGAAGACGCTCGAGCGCACGTACACGCACGTTGTCATGAGCAAAGATCAGCACGCCTTGGCCCGCGAGAGGTTCGTTGCCGCCAATGTGGTCAGGGTGGACATGAGTGTTGATCAAGAAACGAATCTCGCCGTCCGAGACCTCCCGCACCGCCGCGACGAGCCGGTCAGCCAGCGGCGCGAAGAGAGAATCGACGAGCAGAACCCCGTCGGGTCCGGCAAAGACGCCGACATTGCCGCCACCTCCTGGGCGCTGCAGCATATGCACTCGACCGGCTACCGGCACGGTTGTCAGCTCGACGCCCGCAAAAGGATCGTTCGAGGTTTGTTGACCCATCACGACAGAGACGAGAATCCCCACCGCACCGAGTGTTCCCGCGACCGCGACACGTAACCTGTCCATGCGATGTCTCCTAAAGACGTTGCTCCAAGAGCCCTCACTCGACCTTCTCACCCGCGCCGTCGGCGCGCTCGACCTCCCCACCGCGCCTGCGCCCATCGCAGGGCAGCTACTGCAGAAGATCAAACATGTGGCTGTACTTGAGCGTGAGCGTGCGACCGGCCCCGGTCGGGCTCGCGCGCCGAGGGTCGATGAAGTCGTTGAAGTACCGGATGTCGTTGTAGACGATAAAGAGACCGGTGTTTGCGTCAGACAGCAACCCGAAACGCAGGTTCGAAGACCAGAGCTCGGCCCGATCGTTGTATTGCACAAGCGCCTGCACGAACATTCTGGTCGAAAACGAATAGTTGACCCGCAGCCGACCCAGGTGGGTCACAAAGTCGCCACCCGGTAGGCTGACGTCGTTCCGGTCCAGTGAGACCTCGGCGTTGAACGTCTCGCTCAGCCGCATCGTGACCTGGGGTCGCAATTGCAAGCGGTCGCCACCAAAGAAACCACCCATCACCGTGAAGAGCTCGAATCCGAACGGCGCGCCCCGGTTGGTGTTGAACCGTATTTGACCTTCGGCGTGACTATACCTGCCAATCGGCACGCGCACATCCGGATAGATCTCGAAGGGTTCGAGCACGCCCTCTTTTGTCACATTGACGGCAGTGCTGAGACGGTTCCCGTTGCGCCATTCCAAGCTGTTGTCCAGGTGTGTATATTGCGTCTCTTGCTGTCCGGTCACAAAATTGAAGATCGTAAAATGATTCGCGTGGGGCCCGACCTCATGAATCCCCCACGAGTTCTCGGGCCGCCAAGTGGTTCGCACTTCTCCGTCGATGCGCCGATACCCCCGACGAGCGTAGAACCCGACTTCCGGGTTGAAGTTTGGACCGACCTCTGAGTATCCCCCACCGAACCGATACCGCTCTGATGAATAGTTACCGAGCGCGCCATAGGCATGGGTATCCGAGGTGACACTTCCGGGCGTTTCGGTCTCGGCTGCGAAGCCAGAAATCGTCCCCTGCTGACCGACCCCCAGACGTCCGTCGACCGCATAGCTACGGTTTGTGCCGTGGTCATCGGCGAGCGTTCCGGTGGCAGACCGGCCCACGAAGATCGCGCCCACGTTCGAACGGTTGGCGAAGTCCTGGCGCAGACGAGCCACTGTGAAATTCGTCGCGGGCCCGGCGGCGGCGCTGTTGGTCTGCATATTCAGAATGCCGATATTCGTGTTGTTCCCTACCTTGCCTGAGAGCCGCCCCCCTCCTAGGATGGGGGTTGGCTCGCCCCCCGCTCCGATTCCAATACGCCGGCTGAAGAACACTTCGACCTGGCCGGGCTGACCAACAGAGAAAAGCCCTGCGTTCTCCAGAAAGAACGGCCGTTTCTCGGGAAAGAACAGATTGAAGCGGTCCAGGTTGACTTGCTGGTCGTCGACCTCTACTTGAGCGAAGTCGGTGTTGTAGGTCAGATCCAATGTCATGCTCGGCGTCACGCTGTATTTCAGATCGCCACCGATATCGCCGATTCCGGTTCCGCGAGTGTCTACGTCCCGGCGCACCGCTTGACCCAGCACATACGGCGTCAGCTTAAGATTGCGCTGCGGTGGCACCTGGAGCCCCCGCAGCTCACCCGCCAGCGACAGACGGTTCAGGTTGTACTGACGAGGCAACGATGCCCAATAGGATTGCTCGTTGCGACTACGGATATTTCGCTGAAAATTGACACCCCAGGTCTGCGTCTCACCGGACGGATAGCGAAGAGTTCGGAACGGAATCGCGATCTCTGCGGTCCAGCCGACCTCCGACACGCGGGCCCGCACTTGCCAGGCCCCGTCCCAATTCAAATTGAAACCGCCGCCAGAACCGCCCTGCTGACGACTGCCCGACCGACGCACGACACCGCCCCCGCCGAATCGCCCGCTGCCCTGTCCTTCGTTTGTCACCTGGCCGTCATACTCGACCCCCGCTGGATTGGTTCCAAAGACAAAACCACTTTGTTTGTCGAGATAGGTGTCGAGGATGATCTGAAAACTATCGGTCTCTCGCAGCTCGGAGTCACGACGACTATCGGCCACGATGATGCTGCGGGGATCTGCGGCATAGCAGATGACGCCGAAGTAGAGCGTATCCTCTGTGAAAACGATGCGGACCTCGGTGCGCTCCGAGGCCGGCTCTCCTGCATCAGGCGTGTTCTGGCGGAACCCACTGGCCACTACGGCGTCGTCGTACGCCGGGTCGTTCAGGACATGGCCGTCGATGACCGGTGCGGCCTGAACACGTGAAGCGCGGGCAAGCGGAAAGCCGGTGCCCGTTAACGGAACCTGTGCCTCTGCTCCCGGCACCGCTTCGGCCAGCCCCGCTTGCGCTGGCAATGGCTGGGCGCCGACGACGACCACCGTCGCGAGACATCCCGCGCCACATCCAAGCAGGACCCCGAGCACGGAGACCTGCGAGGTCACGCCAATGGGATGCCTCACGTCTTGTAGCGCCGGCCGACTATGTCGCTGGCCCGTGGCCTATCGAGACGCCGCGGTCGCCATTTCTTCGCGACGCTGCCCGGCGAGGATGTTTGGCATCGCGTAATTGCCTTCGTGACACGCGTACTCATAGAGGGGGCCTTCTACCTGCGTCATCGGAATCGACGCCGTCCACGAACGGGTGAACGTGGCCGGGTCGTCGACCGTGATCTCGTAGTCCATAGTGTCGGCATCGATTCGCGTAAAGCGTTCGACAACCTTGCCCTGCTCGCTGGTACCAAACACCGCCACGCCTCGATCGTTGAGGTGCGGGAGATTTGTGGTCTCCACGACGAGCGTATTGCCCTCCCAGTGCCCACGCGAGTCCCCCAACCACTGCTTGATACCGTTCTCCACGTGTGGACGCCCATCCATCGGAATGATCCGTGCGTCGTGAATCATCTCGACCGCAATGACGATATGGTCGGGTGTCTGAAGAATCTGGTAGTTGTGGTTGTAGAAACCCGGCATCATCGCGCCGGGTAGACCTCGCGACACGCACCGCTCATAAGGGCCACGATCCCACCAGGTGTCGGCGGGACTGGCCGTCCGAGCCTCGGCTCGAAGGTCGGCCACTATCTGTGCCACCGAGGTCAGTGGCGGCAGGCGTCCGTCGGGCTGGTCCACCAAGAGCGACGTGCGATTTCCCGCGAGCGCGTCGGTGGTCTCGAACCAGACGCTTGCGGCGTAGCCGGTCCCGGTTCGATCGCGTGCGTGCTCGTCGGCCGACTTGGCTTCGTTTTCACTGCGCCGGTCGGCGATTCCTTGCGAATACTCCGCCGACTCCTCGACAGTCAGAAACTCTTTACCGCTCAGCTCCGCTGGGCGTTCCAGTCGCGTCGCGGTGACGTTGTTCCACACTCCTTGGATATCGGGATGTCCCCACGCCGTCGTGGGCTGTGACCACTCTTCAGACGCCGCTGTCTGGCTCTGAGCGAGTACCATCTGCGGTATCAGCCCGAGCATGACAGATGCGGTGAACGCCAGGACGAACAATCGATAACCCATCTCATACCTCTCCTTGAATTCCTGAGTTCGGGCTCGCCCCGCTGTTGCCGGCGGTGCGCGACGGCCTCAAGATTACGGCAACACCGTCCGCGACTCAATGAGCGCAGCCAGCGGATGAACGAGCGCGGCGTTGTGAAGGCGACGCCGCGGACCGCATCGGACGGCGCCCGCCTTTGCCTACGGCACGGTGTGATAGTGCCCATGGGCGGGATCCCAGACCTGACGACCACCACTGCCGCGTTCGCCGGTGAATGCGAACACAAGCGCGGCGCCGATGGCGACGACGACCCCAACCACCGCCACCTGACTGACGCGAGACATCTGCGTCTGCTTGTTGGCGCAACATTGTTTGAATTTTCGGCCACTTCCGCACGGGCACTGGTCATTACGCCCGGTTCCTGTCTTTGAGCCTGCCATGGATGCCCCCCCTTTCAAACGTGCCTCAATATCGAAGCTGTCGCTGACCCGGCTGCGGTCCCCGTCGTCGCGGGCGACTCGTGCGCTCGCCGCGTGCCGTATACTTTTTGCTAGCCACGGGTGGCAGTCCGCGGACCGGCGCTCGGTGATTTCTTGCGATTTCCAATCGCGAGTTTCTGAGAAACCAGCGATTCAATGCCCAGCCGCGACGACAAGCCCTTTGTCTTCGACACGGAGCACCGGCTGGTGGTCCTCACCGGCGCCAAGGCTCGGTCACTGCCCGAGCTGCGCCGCATGCTCGAGCATGCGCCAAAATCCTCCATATTCTTTCACACCCATCAGGAGTATCTCGTCCGGGATTTCAGAAAACGGGTCTACTACAACGACTTCGCCCTGTGGGTGTCAGAAGCCCTTCGAGAAGAGGCACTGGCGGAAAAACTGGCCGCCATCGACCTTCTGGCGTTCACGACGATCCGCGAGCTTCAGCTGGCGATCTTGGAATCGATCGACGGCTACACGCGGACGACGGTGACCCAAAGATGCCGGCCGGAAGACGCGTTCCATTTTTGCCGCTCTCGAAGTTTTGTGCTACCGACGGGTCTGGTGGCACATGACGTCCCCGAGTTTTTTGCAAAGCTGCCCCAGATCAGCCACGCGTCGCTCTACTTTCATTTCTTTGAGGCCCGACTTCGATTGGGGCGACGGACGAGCGATTTCTCACGGTGGCTGCGGGGACGTGAGCGAACGGACCTGGCTGACGCGATCGATGCCCTGAATCCGTATGTACGCACCCTCGGCGACCTCAAACGCGACATCATTCTCATCGGCCAGGGGGCCGGCAACCAGTCGTGAACGCGTCACTCGAGGACTATCGGAACGTGGTGGGACCCGAGGTCGTTGACGAGTTGACCCAGCTCGCCGAACGGGTGGGACACCGCCGGCTTGTGCACGTCAACTCGACTGCGGTGGGGGGGGGTGTCGCCGAGCTACTGACCCGTCTCGTTCCGCTCCTTCAGGAATTGGGAATCGACACGTCGTGGGAGATCATCAAAGGAGATCGAGCCTTTTTTGCGGTCACCAAGGCGCTCCACAACGCGCTCCACGGCGCGACGGAAGAGATCACTCAGAAGATGTTCGACGTCTACCGCGAGACGATCGACGTGAACCTGCGGGACCTGGGTCCCATGGACGACTTTGTCGTGATCCACGACCCTCAGCCGGCGGGTCTTGTCGCGCGTAAGGCACAGTCCGGCGGTCATTGGCTGTGGCGGTGCCACCTCGACGTGTCGACCCCGAACCCTCGAGCGTGGGCGTTTCTCAAGCCCTATATCGAGCAATACGATGGGTCGATCTTTTCGACGGCCGAATTTTCGCAAGCGTTGGGCGTCCCGCAGTTCCTCATACCTCCGTCCATCGACCCGCTTAGCGACAAGAACCGCGAGTTGACCGTAGACGACACACGGACTGTGCTGGAAAAACACGGCATCGACCCCAAACGACCGATCCTCACGCAAGTGTCACGATTCGACCGACTCAAGGATCCGCTCGGTGTGATGGAGGCGTATCGACTCGTGAGACGTCGCTACGACTGTCAGCTGGTCTTGGCCGGAGGCGGGGCCGCGGATGATCCGGAAGGTGCCCAGGTGCTCGCCGAGGTTCGCGAGGCCGCCGGAAACAACCCCGATATCCACATCCTCTCACTCCCGCCATTCAGCGACCTGGAAATCAACGCGCTCGTCCGCGGCTCGACGATCGTCATGCAAAAGTCATTGAAGGAAGGGTTCGGATTAACCGTGACCGAGGCGCTCTGGAAACGCCGACCTGTGATCGGCAGCGCGGTCGGGGGAATCAAGCAGCAAGTCATCAATGGCGTCACGGGGTTTCTCGTGCATTCTCCGGAGGGTGCCGCGAATCGCGCCATCGAGCTGCTTAGTGACGAGTCTCTCCGCCACACGATCGGCGACAACGGCCACCAACACGTTCGTGAGAACTTTCTCACGACACGTCACCTCCGAGACTACCTACTGTTGATGCTGGCGATGGACCATCGTGAATCCGACATCACGATGCTGACCGGGAGTCGTTAGCGTCCCGCGTAGGTGTTTGTGCTCGCTGGCTTGGCGAGGCAGGCATATCGGTCCTATGTCGACGAGGCGCAACGACGACGGCGGACACAAGGAGCCGAACCAAGCGACTAGAACTTCGAAAACGCGGGTCTCGTGCTTGTGGGCCTGTAGTAGGGCACCGCGCTGCCGGACGGGTTACAGCGTCAGGAGGATCTTACCGATGTGCTGGCTTGACTCCATCAATTGATGGGCCTGGGTCACCTTGTCCAAGGGAAAGCGTGCCGATACGACCGGACGGAAACTCCCATCGGTGACCCACGGCCATACGTGCTTCTGCACCGCCTCCCGAACCGCGCTCTTCTCCGCCACCGAACGCGCCCGCAAGGTCGACCCGGTCAGAAACAAGCGCCGAGACATCAATGTCGCGAGATTCACTTGGGCACGCGTTCCACCCATGAGTCCGATGACGACCACCCGCCCATCCTTGGCCAAGCTGTCCAGGTTGGCAGCCAGATAGGGCCCGCCGACCATATCGAGAATAACATCCACACCTCGCCCGTCGGTCGCGTCCTTGACCTCGGCAGCGAAGTCCGACTCCCGATAGTTGATGGCGCGCTCGGCGCCTAGGTCGACACACGCAGCACATTTGTCGCCACTACCGGCCGTCACGAGAACCCGCGCGCCCACCAAACGAGCAAGCTGGATGGCCGTCGTGCCGATGCCACTCGAACCGCCGTGGATGAGGACACACTCTCCCGCCTGGAGGCGCCCCCGCTCGAACACGTTGGTCCACACCGTGAGACACGCCTCGGGCAACGCTGCAGCATCGACGAGGTCGACATTGGGCGGCACCGGCAGACATTGCGGGGCCGGCACGAGACAATATTCGGCATATCCCCCACCGGTGACCAAACCGCACACGGGCGTCCCCGGCTCCCATCCGATCACACCATCCCCAATCGCCGCCACCGTTCCGGACACTTCAAGACCCAGCACATCCGAGGCGCCGGCGGGTGGGGGGTAGTGCCCATTGCGCTGCATGATGTCGGCTCTATTGATACCGGCGGCGGTGACCCTCACGAGGACCTCGTCCTCTCCGGGGCGGGGAACCACGCGCTGACCGATTGTCAGGTTCTCGGCCGGCCCGGCCACAGGCACTTCAACCACTCGCATTGTCTCGGGTATCGCTGTCATTCTGGGTCGCTCATCTCGTAGCGAGCGCACTATACATCAGGGGGGCACCGGTATAATCAGCCGTTTGACCAACAGAGTGGTCTCTCGCAACAATGTCTGTGACAATCACCCGGGTTCAGATATGTATCGAGATCTCAAACACAGGGGGGATTCTCGGAGCGAGATTCCAGCCGTGGGCCACGTTTCTCAGCCGGCAGCACAGGGACGGCGTCCGGTGAACAGATGAGCCTTCGTATCGTTATTGTCGGCTACGGACGGATGGGCAGAGAGATTGACGCACTCGCCTCGAAGGACGCGGGCTGCGAGATCGTGGAACGGCTTGACATCCACAACAATGCGGCAGGCGAGGGGATAGACGTCGACCGACTCAAAGATGTCGACGTGGCGATCGACTTCAGCACCGCGTCTGCGACCGTCGCCAATCTCCCACGTCTGGCCGGTGCGGGCGTCAACGTCGTGATCGGCACCACCGACTGGGCTGACCACGAGTCCGCACTCAAGCAGATCGCGGCCAACGCCGGGATCGGAGTGGTCGCGGCGTCAAACTTCTCGCTTGGAGTCAATATCTTTCTCGGTATGGTCGAGCGTGCGGCAGCCCTGATGACGCCGCACTCCGATTTCGGCGCATGGATTCACGAAACGCATCACGCCGCAAAGATCGACGCGCCATCCGGGACGGCGCGCACGCTTGAGAACGCGATGACCAGCACAGGATTCCGCGCGAATGTGCACATGTCGTCAACCCGTGTCGGACACGTCCCAGGTACGCACACCGTCGGTTTCGACGGCCCTTCGGAGACGATCACCTTGACCCATACCGCGCGTGACAGAACCACGTTCGCACGGGGCGCGCTCGAGGCCGCCCGCTGGATCGAAGGCAAGAGCGGTTGGTTCACGATGCGGGATGTGTTGGGCCTGGGCCCACAGGCCACGTCGAACGAGAAGGACCACTCATGACGACCGTCTGGTCTGGCTGCGGCACCGCATTGGTCACGCCGTTTTCCAGAAGTGGCGACCTCGACGGACCAGCGGTCACTCGCCTGGCCCGACGCCAAATCGAAAACGGCGTCCACTTCCTCGTACCGTGCGGCACGACGGGCGAGAGCCCAACACTGTCGACGGCTGAAAAGCTGAACGTCGTCGAGCGTGTCGTGGCCGAGGCCACGGGGCGAGTACCCGTCCTGGCCGGGGCCGGGGGTAACGACACCCGAGCCGCAGTGAGTCTGGCCCGGGCAATGGAAGCACACGGAGCCGACGGCATCTTGTCCGTAACGCCGTACTACAACAAGCCGACTCCCGAGGGGCTCTATCGTCACTACCGTGCGATCGCGGACGCCGTCGACCTCCCGGTCATCGTCTACAACGTGCCGGGTCGCACCAGTTGCAACATCGACCCGGTAACCCTGATACGTCTCGCCGAGATTGAGAACATCGTCGGCGTCAAAGAGGCCTCTGGTGACCTCGCTCAGATCGAGACCATCTGTCACGAGACACCCGAGTCGTTCTGTGTGCTGTCAGGCGACGATGCGCTGACGTTGGATGTGATCGCGCTCGGAGGCGTGGGAGTGATCTCGGTCATCGCCAATGAAATGCCACGAGAGATGTCCGAGCTGGTTGACGCGGCGCTGGCGGGCGACCTGGACAGAGCACGCGCGGCCCAGGCGCGTCTCTTGCCGCTCATGAAGGTCAACTTTGTCGAGTCCAATCCGATCCCGGTCAAGACCGCACTGGCGGAAATGGGCCTGCTCGAGAGCGCGCAGTTCCGTCTCCCGCTCGTGCCGCCGGAACCTAGCGCCCGCGAAAAGATCATCGTCGTGCTCGACGGGCTGGCACTTCGGCGCGCGGAAGTCTCGTGAGCGGCACACGGTCGCGAATCGTTCTGACCGACGACACAAAAAAGAGAAGTGGAGAGCAGTGTGACAACCGTCTCGATACCGGAGCTGGCGGACGAGGTCCGAAGGTTGTTCAGCGCAGGACCGGACGCTGACCGTGACCAGGCGCGCGCGGCATTTGCTCGGTTGCGCGCTGAGCTCTCAGCGGGCCGCGTCCGCGCGGCCGCACCCGACCCGTCGTCACCGACCCGGTGGGCGGTGAACACCTGGGTCAAAGAAGGCATCCTGGTCGGGTTTCGGGCGGGCGCGGTCGTCGCCTATGCCTCGGCGAACAACGACGCCCCGTATTTCGACAAAGATACGCTCCCGTTGAAAACGCTCGGCGCGTCGTCTGGGGTGCGTATCGTGCCGGGGGGTTCGTCGATTCGCGACGGCGCCTTTATCGGCGACGGGGTGATCTGCATGCCCCCGATGTACATTAACATTGGAGCCTACGTCGGCTCCGGTAGCCTGATCGATTCTCACGCGCTCGTGGGTTCGTGCGCGCAAGTCGGAGAACGAGTGCATATCAGTGCGGCCGCTCAGATTGGGGGTGTCCTCGAACCGGTGGGCGCTCTGCCAGTCATAGTGGAGGACGACGTGCTGGTCGGCGGAAATACTGGTCTCTACGAGGGAACGATCGTCAGAAAACGCGCCGTGATCGGCGCGGGGACCATTCTGACGGGATCCACGCCAATCTACGACCTTCCTCGGCAGCAGATCATCAGGCCGGCGCCAGGTATCCCGACCATCGTCCCCGAAGGTGCCGTGGTGGTGCCGGGGGCCCGTGCCGTCACGGCTGAACCGGGCCCAGAGTGGGCACTCTCCCTGGCGACACCGGTCATCGTCAAGTATCGTGACGACCGGACCGACACCCGGACCGAGCTCGAAGCATGGATTCGGTAGAGCTCGTCTCGCTGGCCCGAACGCTTGTCGACATCGACTCAACCTCGGGGCGCGAGGCTGCGGCGTGCCAGCTCGTCTCGTCGTGGCTGACCGAACGTGGCTACACGGTTGTCGAGCAACCGGTCCACGACGATCGATTTGAGGGCCGCCTCAATATCCTGGCCACACTCGGTCCACCAACGGTCGTCCTCTCCACTCACATAGATACGGTCCCACCCCACTTTCCCAGCCGAGTCGAAGGAGATGTGCTGTTTGGACGGGGTTCCTGCGACGCCAAAGGTATCCTGGCAGCTCAAATGACCGCCCTCGAGCGGCTCCGAGACGAGGGCGAGGGCCGCGTCGGTTTGCTGGTGGTCGTGGGCGAAGAGGACGGCAGCGCGGGCGCCCGCCATGCCAATCACCATCCGGTCGGCTCACGGTATCTGGTCAATGGCGAGCCAACCAACAACCGACTGGGGCGCGCCACGCGTGGCGTCTCTCGCGTGCGGATCAAGGCATCGGGTCGAACGGCGCATTCCTCGCATCCGGAGCGAGGAGAGTCGGCAATTGAGAAGCTCATCGACGCCCTGCAGATGCTACGGACGCTGGAGCTGCCCGCCCACCCGACCATGGGCCGCACCAGCTACACCGTCGTGCTGATGTCCGGAGGTATTGCACCCAACGTCGTCCCGCCGGTGGCCGACGCCGAAATCAATTTCCGCACCGTCGGGCCGGCGACCGACGTGCGGACCGCGCTCGAACCGCTGACCCAAACGGTAGAACTCGAAGACGTCGGAGAAGTCCCCCCGGTGGAACTCAAGACCCTCCCGGGCTTCGAGACCGATACGTTCCGGTTTACGACCGATATCCCCTTTTTATCGGCGTGGGGCGAACCCCTCCTGGTTGGCCCGGGCGACATCCTGCTCGCACATACGGCGGACGAGCACGTCCTGATCCCAGAACTACACGAGGCGGTCGGGCGCTACGTGGAGATCTGCCGTGCACTCTTGACCGAATAGCCAACGCCATGCGGACCGCCGTCCGTTTCCGACGTCACGCTGAGCGTTTCGTGCCCGCGACGGTCGCGACTACCGGCGAATGACCCGCACCTCACGCAGCGTGATCCTTTCCAGTGGAGCTTCGTCAGCGCCGGTGGGCGCCGATTCGATCGCGGTCACAACATCGAGCCCCGCCACGACAACACCAAATACCGTGTATTGACCGTCGAGTTCGGTTGCGACGTCGGTGCAAATGAAGAAAGACGTCGACGCGCTGGCCGGGTCGTCTCCGCGCGCCATCGAGAGGATGCCGCGCACATGCGGCGTGGCGCTGAACTCTGGCTCGAGCGTTTCGATCACCCCGTGCTGGCGATCGGTCAGCGGCGAGCTACGCGTCGGCAGGTGTCCAGTCTGAATCACGAAGCCGGGCACGACCCGATGAAACGCCATCCCATCGAATACTCCCTCCGCCGCCAAACGCAAGAAATTCCGGACGTGATTCGGCGCGCGGTCTGGATAGAAATCAACCGTGATAGCCCCCCGGTCAGTTTCGAGGACGACTCCAAACGCGGCCAGCTCCGCGTCGGTCTCGGTCGTGAACGGAATAGGCTCTGGGGGAATCCGGTCACGCACCGTTACAGCGTGGACGGTGACTCGCTCACGGGCCCGACCCTCCGCGTCGACGGGTGTCTCAGAGATCCGGGTGACCACATCGAACCCGTCCACCACTCTGGCCCACACCGTGTGGTGTCCATCGAGGCCCGGCTGGTCTACGACACAGATCACGAACTGCGAGCCGCCGCTATTGGGTTGTCCGGGCACGACCAACGCCGATACCGCGCCACGTGTATGCCGTTCGTCGTTGGGCTCGGCGTCAATCAAATTGAGCCCACCCCGTCCATAGACATCGCCGCGGTCGATATCCCGTGTCAACGGGTCGCCGCCCTGAACGATGCCATGCGCCACCATTCGGTGGAACGTAGTGCCGACATATGCCCCTTCTTCTACCAACCGCATGAAAAGACCGACATGGTTGGGCGCGGAATCGGAGAGCAGGTCGACCACGATCGTGCCCAGATCCGTCTCGATCACACCTTGTTTATCGTGGAGCTCGTCGGCCGAGCGCGTCGTGACAAACGGCGTCTCAAGGGCTTGCGCCTCCAGTGAATGCGAGGCCGTAAACCCCGCTCGTGATCCACCGACCAGTATCGTGGCGAGTGTCAACAATCGGACAGCACGAGAGGCCATGCGATGAGCGTATCACCTGACCGTTGACCCTACGGGGTCTGGTACGATGGGTCTGATGAGTCTGTTAGATGTAGAGGAGAATGGGACGGACGACACATCGCCACCACCGCCATCCCCCGGACGGTGGATAGCGCTCGTGATGCTGATCGTCGCACTGGCGGCGGGCGCAGGCTATTTCTACGTTTCGAGGAACGTCGATGCCCCCGCGACGACGGCTCTGGTCGAGCCAGCAAGACCAGCCGCTCCGCCCCGTGCGGCGGAGGCCCCGGCGGCGCCCAACCCAGCGGCTGAACCAATCCGCGAACCGACGGTGTCCCCGGCACCGGTCGCGCGACCGGCTGCCCGAATCGCTCCCCCGTCTGCCGCGGTGCGGCTCCGGGTGACGAGCGACATCGAGGGCGCTGATGTCTTTATCGACCGGCGGTTCGCGGGTAAAACGCCCTACGAATCGACGGATGTGACGGACGGTCGGCATCGGATCAACGTCTCCGCGCCGGGCTTTGACGGATTCAGCGACGACATTGAGATTGGTGACACGCTGACCGAACTCGACGTTGCGTTTACGGTCGTCCGGCTCGACCAACGAGTCGCCGTGATTCACGACCACCGCTTTGGCGAATGCGTCGGACAGCTCGTCGCCAGCGTCGATGGTATCCGCTACGAAACAGAGGACGACGACGCCTTCTCGGTGGCGCTGGACATGCTGGAAGAGTTCGACATGGATTACGCCGAACACAACCTCCGCCTCAAGATTCGGGACGGCCGGCGCTATAACTTCACTGACACCGAGGCCACCGCCGACGCACTCTTTGTCTTTCACCGACAGGTAAAAGACGCGCGGCTGCGTCTGGCGGCGGGTTCCTAGATCCTAGACGGGTCGTTTCCCAAGCGTCCCCCCCAAGGCATGTCACCAAACGTCGTCCGGTGCCCCTGGGCAGGGTCCGACCCACTCTACGTGACGTATCACGACGAACAATGGGGCGTCCCCACCCACGATGACCAGCTCCTGTTCGAAATGCTGATTCTCGAGGGCGCCCAGGCGGGCCTCAGCTGGATCACGATCCTCAAGAAACGCGACAATTATCGCCGTGCGTTCTCGCAGTTCGACCCGGGTCGAGTCGCTCGCTACGACTCGAGAAAGGTGAGTCAGCTGCTGACGAACGAGGGCATCGTGAGGAACCGCTTGAAGATCCGATCGGCGATTTCAAACGCCAAAGCGTTTCTTCGGGTTCAAGCGGAATTCGGGTCATTCGATCGATATCTCTGGCGTATCGTCGACGGCCGGCCCCTCGAGAACGTATGGACGACGCTCAGTCAGGTGCCCGCTTCCACGCCGTTGTCCGATGCCCTGAGCAAAGATCTGAAGCAACGTGGTTTCAGCTTTGTCGGGTCGACCATTTGCTACGCATTCATGCAGGCGACCGGCCTTGTCGACGACCACCTCACGAGCTGCTTCCGTCATCGAGGCAACGCCCTGTCTCCTCCCCTTTGACAATCGACAAGAGCGCGAACGATGCTGGTACTGTCGACGGTCTAGGAGAATCCAGCCGGCATCCATGGCAAAACCAAGCGCGGACCTCCTCCAGGGAACACTGGACATGCCGATTCTGAAGACCCTTGCCCTCGGGCCTCAGCATGGCTGGGGTATCTCCCGACGGATTCAGCAAGTATCGGTCGATGTGCTCCAAGTGCAGCAGGGGTCGCTCTATCCTGCATTGCATCGGTTGGAACAGCAGGGGTGGCTCAGCGCATCCTGGGGCACATCGGAGAACAATCGACAGGCGAAGTTCTACGCCTTGACCAAGGCAGGCCGCCGACAACTCCAGCGAGAGACGGCGCAGTGGACGCGTCTCTCCGGAGCGGTCGCCCGAATCTTGGAGGCCACCTGATGGATATGCTCGACCGGATCTCGCGCGGAAGAAACGGACGCGACGCAGTCTGTATGGTCTGGCGATCTCCGTCGTCGTCATCCGTCCGGGCGCGACCGTCACTCCAGACACCATCATCGTCAAGCTGAGTAACCCCGAGCTCGAACAGACGGCCTTCGAAACCACGCTCAACCTACGAGCTGCCGAGGCAAGATACCGGAGTTGCGCTGTCGAGCTCGACAGCCGGATCCTTGCCCAACGCGCTCAACTCGCCACGCTGGAGGCAGAGCTGGCCCAGGCGGCTCTCCAAGCGGAAGCCGATGAGCAGTTGGCGGAGAAAGGGTTAATCTCTGAGATTCTGCTCAGACAGTCGCAGTCGCGTGCCGGAGAGCTCCGCATGAGACGAGATCTCGAGGCGCAGCGACTGCACATGGCGGAAGAGGCCCGTGACGTCCAACTTGCCGTGGAGTAGACCGAGGTCGACCGCCTCCAGACCCTCCGGACGCTTAGACTCAGCCAGGTCAACGACCTGGACGTCAGAGCCGGACTCGACAGAGTATTGCAACAGGTACCCCTCGAAGAGGGTCAACGCGTCGCTGCGGGTGACAACCTCGCGCGGGTCGGGAATCCGTCCGTCCTAAAGGCCGAGATACGGATCGCGAAAACGCAGGCCAAAGATATCGAGCTCAACCAGAGCGCGGCGGTCGATACACGGAACGGAGTCATCCCGGGACACGTAATACGGATCGACCCCGCGGTCGAGAACGGCACCGTGACAGTAGACGTCGCACTCGACGCGCCGCTGCCACTCGGCGCGCGTCCGGATCTGACAGTGGATGGCACAATCGAGCTCGAGCGACTCGAGGACATCGTGTTCGTGACTCGTCCAGTCTTCGGACAAGAGGAGAGCGTGATCAGCCTTTTTGTGGTAAACCCAGAGACGGGACACGCGACAAGACGGCCGGTGAGTCTGGGGCGCGCGTCGGTAAACGCGATCGAGATCCGAGAGGGCCTCACTCCCGGAGAACAAGTGGTTCTGTCAGATATGTCTGCCTGGGACGCGGTCGACCGCGTCCAGTTGAACGATTGATGAATTAACGAGGGAGTCCACCGTGAATGACCAAGCGCCGCTCATTCATCTCGATAACGTCTCCAAGGTCTTCTATACGGACGATGTGGAAACACATGCGTTGGACAAGGTGACGTTGGAGATTTTCAACGGTGAGTACATTGCCATCGAAGGGCCTTCCGGCTGCGGAAAGTCCACGCTCCTCTCGATCCTGGGGCTGCTCGACACACCGACCGATGGCAGCTACACGTTGAACGGACGACCCGTGGCCCAGCTCAAACAGGCAGAGCGGGCGCGGACGCGGAACCGAGAAATCGGTTTCATCTTCCAAAGCTTCAACCTTATCGGCGATCTCAGCGTGTATGAGAACGTAGAGCTGCCCTTGACGTATCGGGGCATGCGACCAGCCGAACGCAAGGAGCGAGTGACCGCGGCTCTCGAGAAGGTCGAGATGGCTCATCGCGCCAAGCATCTACCCAGTCAGCTTTCTGGCGGTCAACAACAGCGTGTGGCAGTAGCCCGAGCCGTCGCCGGTCAACCGTCAATCCTGTTGGCCGACGAGCCAACCGGCAACCTCGATTCAAAAAATGGCGAATCAGTGATGGGGCTACTCGAAGGACTCCACAACGAAGGGTCGACGATTTGTATGGTCACGCATGACCCGCGTTACGCGGAACACGCCAACCGTAAGATCCATCTGTTTGACGGCCGCGCCGACAACTTTCAATAGTGAGCCTCTCCAATCTGACCGCGCGCCAGCGCCGCGAGCAAGAACTACCTGTCCCACTGGCCGGTAACCGCTGAATGAACCGCATTGGCCGGCGGTGCATCCCGACCTCCGGCGTTGTGCCTCCAAGTCGGTCGCCAGCGCCACCGCGAGCCGTGGGGACCGACTCTCATCGGCCCTAGCGGCTTGCATGCCGCCTGCATGCGCGTTCGCGACGCCTCGCCAGCCTCGCGCCGCGCTCGCCCTACGCATTCCATTCAGCAACTACAGGCCCTCCCCCAGGGCGTGCAGGCTACATGCCAAGCGTCGTGGCGACGAACGAAAGTATCATCGCGATCATGGCGCCACACCCCGCCTGGTTGGCGCCGCGTCGCCGGCTCAAACCATACCGTAACTTTTCTCCGCGACAGTCCACGAGCTCCTACAATACGTCCCAAGCGGGCCAATCATGGCTGGCGACGACATCCCCTGGGCGTCCGGGCCTAACCAACGTCGAGCCCCCGCAGGAAGAGAGAAAACCAGATGCGCACGATGTTCTGTGGTGTATTGATCGCCTGCCTGTCTCAGGCCGGCAATCCCGCCCACGCTCAATCGATCGACGCCGGTCGCGGCGAGCTGCCGGTAACGGTGCCGGCCAGTTATAACGACAATGACCCTGCCCCGCTCATCGTGTTGCTGCACACCTATGGCAGAACCGGTGCGGTGCAGGACGAGTACATGAGCCTGAGCTCTCTCGCCGACCACTACGGATTCATCATGGTCGCGCCAGACGGCACTCCGTCCGCCGCCCAAGACAACCCGAGATTCTGGAATGCGTCCGCTGCATGCTGTAACTGGGACGGCCAGGACCTCGACGACTCCGCCTATCTCACTGCTCTCATCGATGCCGTCAAAACGAAATACCGGGTCGACGAGAAGCGTGTGTTCATTCTTGGGCACTCAAACGGCGCATTCATGGCACACCGTATGGCCCATGACCATTCAGACGTTATCGCGGCGATTGCTAGCTTGGCCGGCGCCGATCAGTCGGTCGAACGACCGACACCGGCCCATCCGGTGCATGTTCTGCAAATTCACGGCACGGCCGACACGGCGATAGCCTATGAGGGCGGCGAGATTCAGGGCGAGACCTATCCCGGTGCGAAACAATCCGTCGAGAACTGGGCCGCCCGGAACGGATGCACGCCGACCGGAACTGATACCGGAACTCTGGACCTGGTGAGTACATTGCCTGGAATTGACTCGACAGTGTCGCGCTACACGAGTGGCTGCAAGCCGGGCGGGTCAGCCGAGCTGTGGACGATCGACGGCGGTGCTCATGTGCCAGAGCTGTCGGATCATTTCACGAGGCTCGCGGTGGAGTGGTTGCTCGCGCATCCCAAGCCGTAGAACGCAGGTGAGTCGCTGCGCGTGGGTTCTCGATTCGGGTGGCGCCGGTCGCGGCGCGTGGCAGGGTGGCGTCCTCTACGAGTTGATGCCGTGGGCGCGTCGGCATGGTGGCTACCCGTCGGTCGTCATGGGCGCGTCGGCGGGTGGCTATGCTGCCGCCGATGTCGCCACTGGCACCGAGGCGACGGTCCTGAAGGGCTGGACAGCCTGGGGCTCCGACGACATTCCGAAACGGTACCCGCTCGCGTCCTTTGTGGCCAACCACTGGCCAGACAGCCGTTTTCGTCGTCACTTGCACGCATCCATTCGTTACGTCATGAGCGCAACGGAGGTCGACGGCGTGTTCGACGCGTCCAACCCATGCACTCTCTTGGTGTTCGCGTCGCGTGTGCGGCGACGCGATGGACGCCGGCTCGGCCGGACGGATCTGGCCAAACTGTTCGCGATGGCCACCACCCGCAAACTCCCTCCACCACTGAAGTTTCTGCCTCGCGCGCACTGCATGGAACCCGTCGTGTTCGCCACCGACATCCCTGTTGCGCTGCAGTCGGAGTTCGTGCGTCCGCTCACGCGGCACAACTATCACTGCACCATCGAGGCGTCGTGCCTAGTACCTCTGGCGATGGGTCCGCCGCTCCTCCCCGAACGGCTCTCGCCCGGCGGGTCATATCCGGATGATGCCGAGGCCGTGTTCATCGACGGAGGATTCACCCTCAAGATGCCGATGGCCGTCTTCGCGGACGACACGCGGTTTCGAGACCTTTCCCACTGGATGGGGACATCCCGCACGGTCATCTTCTCCTGTGATCCGCAGGGGCGGCTTTGGGAAACGAGTCTGCGGCGCCGTTCCCTGAATTCCCATCCCAGCGTAGCTCGCGCGGTGGCGGATGGCGCATTGCTTACCATTCACCCCGACCATGTCGTCGAAGCGAGCTTCCTCTGCCTCGATCCCGCGGTCATCATGCGTACGTTTGAACGTGGTCGGGCACAAGGACGGCGCTTGCTTGCGCAAGAGCACGTGCGTCGATTCTTGATGGGAGAGAATCGAGAGCCTCGGGCCGTAGGGCCCTCTCTCGAGTCCCGGAAGGACCGGCCCATCACGTAGCAGTAGACCGAGATCGGTCGCGATAGCGGTCCGGTCCGGGTCGCCGGGCGCGCCTCGGTGCCGTCCAAAGAAGAGCCGAGTGCGGGCCGTGTCGACGCGGCCGAGGTGTTAAGCTCTGACCGCAGAATCAGACGAGCGTTGGCGAGCGATACGGAACGCCATCTTTGACGACGGAGGTGCCAAATGAGCCCAGTCACAGCCTCGCTCCGGTGGGTCGTGTCACTGTTGCTGAGTGCGACAATCGTTGCGGCAAGCATCATACCCACGAGCGCACAGTCGACCTCCCCAGGCCGACTGCTTGTCCTGCTGAGAGACGCGAGTGCCCTCGCCATTGTCGACCCTACGAGTGGGTCGATCCTGGGGCAGGTGGCGACCGGCCGAGATCCTCACGAGGTCACCGCATCGCCTGACGGACGACTCGCGTTCGTCGCCAGTATGGTCGATGGGATTTCTGTCATCGACATCGCCACCCAGGAGGAAATTCGACGCGTCGATACCGGCGCGGGCAGCAGAACGCATGACGTGCATTTCGCCGACGGCAAGGTGTATTTCACGATCGAAGGCTACAAGTCCATTGGTCGCTATGACCCGTCCACCGACGAGATTGACTGGACCCTGGGGATCGGTCAGGACGGCACGCACTTGCTGGTCCGTCACCCGGAGACCGACACCTGGTTCATGCCCAACACCGGCTCCAACTCCGTCACCATGGCTGAGAACATCTCGGCCGGCCCTTCTCAAGCAACACTCACCGTGATTCCGGTGCCAGGTGAACTGCCCGAAGGTATCGATGTGTCGCCAGACGGCCGGGAGGTGTGGACGGCAACCCGGAACGACGGCGGTGTGTCGATTATCGACGTGGAGACCCGGCAAGTGGTCCAAACGCTCGACCTCGGGATGAAGGACGCGAATCGCCTGAAGTTCACACCCGACGGCAGAGTGCTGATCATCGACGGCGAAGCGGCCTCGCTTATCGTGATAGATGCGGTCTCGCGTCAAGAAATCAAGCGAGTGACACTGGATTCAGTGGATACCGGTGACGGCGCCGTTCTCGTGTCGCCGGACGGGACACACGCCTATCTCGGCCTGAGAGCCGTCGACCGAGTAGCGGTGGTTGATTTGAGCACGCTCGAGGTCACCCTCGAGATGCCGATGGGCGAAGGTGCTGGCCCGGGCTGTCTGTATTGGATTGGTGGGAACTAGAGGACTGTCCAAAGCGTGGTTAGCCCTTCCCTGCGACAATCCTCGAGTCTGCCGGTGTCACTCATCGTGGCGGTCGCGCGCAATAGCGTGATCGGGCGGGATGGGGGTCTGCCCTGGCATCTGCCGGATGACATGCGGCACTTTCGACGGACGACGCTGGACAAAGCCGTGTTGATGGGACGCGTGACACACGCCTCCATCGGCAAGCCTCTCGAGCGCCGGCTGAACGTCGTGCTATCGCGCGACCACGCGCTGACACTCCAAGGCTGTCTAGTGGCCCACTCGTTCCGAGACGCGTTGATAGCTGCCCGCGAATACACCGAGCTCGTTGTGATCGGCGGCGCGGCTGTCTATGCCTCCGCGCTCGCACACGCCACCCGGGTATACCTCACCCGCGTCCACGCGAACGTCATTGGCGACGTGTTCTTTCCAGAGCTTGACCCCACAGACTGGAAAGAGGTCGAACACACGGAGCACGCGGCTGATGACCGTCACACGCACGCGTTTTCGATTTCCACACTCCAGCGTGTGTCACCCGACGATGACAACGAAGGCAACGGTCCACAAGCCGCCTCCGGGCATAGCTGATCGCGGCTGGCTGCGAGCTCTTGCACCGCCAACTGGTCAACGATGCGCCGACTCGACCCGTAGCGAGACCACGGCGTAAGAATGGGGTCTAACTACAGCGTCAACGGGCGTCGACGACGTCCCGCAGCGGTCCTGGTCGCAATAGCCAGACACGCCAAGAGCCGTCTGTTGACCCAGATTGCGGAAGACGATGCGGCAGCCCGTGCCCAGAACGTCCGGTGTCGCATCGACAAGTGAATTCTGATGTCAAGATGACAGTCGTCTTGGTCGTTACAGTCCGATGAAGTCTGGAGCGCAGCGACGGGCGGGTCCACTCACTGTACCGGTCACTGCGCCGGCAACCGTACGACCCGCGGTGCGACTCGCGCTTCACTTCCTGATTCCATTCGCCCTGTTGTGGGTTTCTGGCGGCGCTGTTGCGTCGACGGGCACGGTCACGACGCCTCCGCGTGACTCGGCCCTCCAGCGGGCCGCGGAGCTCGAGGCCGAGGGGTGCTACCGGTGTCTCGTGGAGGCTCGCGACCTCTACGCCCCGCTCGTCGATCCACCCGCGCTCGCTGCGGCAACGTCAGGCCTGTTTCGGACGACGCTACTCATCGGAATGCGTGAGCGCGAAATGGGCTTGCCTCAACGAGACACATTTGACCGCGCGGCCGAGCTGGCGAACGCACCGCTGGCACCACCAACCTGGCGGACATTCGTCGAGATCGCAGAGACGACTCCCTGGCAACCGGACGGTGTGCCCAAATCGCTCTCTGACCTCAACATCGCCTTAGGTATCCACGCGTCTCAAGCCCGAGAGGCGTGGAACGCCGTGATCCTGCCACTCACGTCGGCCCCGCCCGCGAGCTATCTTCACCTCCGCCTCAGCTGCCGGAACCTCCGTGGGGCCGAACCGCCGCAAACGCTACGCGACGTCGCAGCCGGCCACCCCGAGGCGCTATTTGTCCGCTACGCCTTTGCCCGTTGCACCGACGATCTCGTCGAACAATCGGCCATACAAACTCTCTCCCCGGCGTTTACAGAAATTTGAGTTCTTTCTGGGTCAACGAGCCAGACGACATCGCGACCCGGGACTTGCCGAGTTTCACTTTCAGCGAACGCACGATGCGTGGCCGGACTGGCCGGCCCCGGCTCTGGCTCTCGGAGTCCTTGAGTTGGAGCCCCGCCTCCGCGACGCGCTACTGGGGAAGGCGAAGGCGCTGAGCTATCTTGAACGGCACACCGACGCACTCACGCTTCTCCACCAGCTGGTGGAGCTCGGACAATGGTATTTGGGCGATGTGTACTTTTGGCGGGATGTTCTGCGTTCAATCGCGAGCGAGGCAGCCTCCGTTGCGCCGTTGCTCATCGCTCGCAGAAATCTACATCACCTCGCACGTCTTGGTCAGCAGGCGCGCGGGCTCTCTGACCCCGGCTCTACCGCCCAATCGAGGCGCCCCCGCCCACTACCGCAGCTCTGATGTTCAGAAGCCGGATGGCACCACGGACCGCGGCGGCCACCGTCCCGCGGGAATTGCGAAGAATCGACCCAAGTTTGCCGACGGATCAGCTCCAAACGATGTCCGACGTGCTCACGGGCTCACGATGGAATCCCCGCGTATCGCTGCTCATCGTCTTGGTCATCGCGATGACGTCTCTCGGCGTGGCTGCCGTCGGTCTC
This sequence comes from Vicinamibacteria bacterium, assembly GCA_963579735.1. GTDB lineage: Bacteria > Acidobacteriota > Vicinamibacteria > Vicinamibacterales > UBA8438 > CAUZIB01. The sequence continues at coordinate 31,619 of CAUZIB010000018.1, forward strand.
TTCACCGTGAGTGGCCGCCCGGACACGAGAGACCGGCGTGCGGATGGCGCTCGGCGCACGTGTCGGTCATCTTCGCTGGCTCGTGCTGAGACGCGTTCTCATCTATCTGGCGCTCGGGCTCGCTGGCGGCGTGGGTCTCGCTCTGGTCTCGCCGTTTGACACCGGAAACCAGTTGGGCTGGGGCGCCGCCGCCGTCCGGACGCCTCTGCTACGAGCGGGACGTGACGCGAAACGACCACCAGCCATCCGGTCGCGGCGTGCCAGGGGGCGGGGCTGGGTTGGCGGGTTCTGGGAGGGTGTTCAGTTTTGTCACACGCGCTAGCCAAGCGCGGTCGAGCTCGGCGGGATCCGTCACCCGCGTAATGGTCACAGGAAAAACTGTCCCCTCCAGCCGCAACCGAGCGATGCCGTCAGCGACTACGGCGTTTGACCAACGCTTCGGCGCGCATTGCGAGCAGCTGAGATACAACTCGCCGGTCGGCGCCGCCATACAGTTCAGATTGATCGAGTGCGGCAGGATGCCAGCGCGAATCTGAACCTGACACAGCGTGACTTCATTAGCGAACCTCCAGTCGGCGACGGGCGCCTCGGCGGCCGCCCCCACCAAATAGCCCCCGGGCATGCGGTCACAGGGACACGCGAGGAACCAGTAAGAGAAGGCCGCCAACGGCACCACCACGAGTGCGACGAGCCCCCCGCGACGGACCGCGTCAGGAATCTGTCGTCCAGCCATTGATGCTCTCCTCTCTGTCATCGCCCCACCGGGGGAGACCTGGAAAAAGCCCGCCTTCGGCACTGCAGCTCACCGACAGTTTACCCGCTCAGGTCCGGACGCCGCATCTCGAGCACCGGGAGGTCTCGGCGACCGACGTGGTGGACCAGCGTCAAATACACATCCAACGGCGCCGCAGGCATCTCCTACTATGCTGTTCGACATGAATGACTCACAGCTGAAAGAGACGCTTGCCAGCCAGCTTCGCCAAAGCCAAGCGCATGCCGGGCTCAGGGCGGCCCTCGAACAGTTCCCTCCGGATGCGGCCGGCAAGCAGGTCACGAACCACACGCATACCGCGTGGCAGCAGGTCGAGCACATGCGGCTGGCCGCCGAGGATCTCGTCGCCTACTGCCGCGATCCTGAGTACAGAGCCCTGGACTGGCCCGCCGGCTACTGGCCAGCGAGTCCCACTGCCCCTACATCTGAAGCATGGTCGGTGAGCGCGCAGCGACTTCTCGACGCGACAGAAGAAATGGCACGGATCATCGAGAACCCTGATGTCGATCTACATGCGACCGTGCCCACCGGTGAGAAGCAACACCATCACGCGCTCCGGGCAGCGCTCATCCTGATCGATCACAATAGCTATCATGCGGCCCAGCTCATCGCGCTTCGTCAGGCCCTGAACATCTGGCCTGTCCGGTAACGCCGCGCCGGTGGCGGTGTAGACAATGAAGCGCGATGGCTGCCGTTACAGCCACATTTAACGAATCGACGGCCGGCTCGGTCGGAATGCGGACGGTGACGTCGGCGCGACTAAGCGCGGGCTCCGATAGCCCCTCCCCTTCGTTGCCCAAGATCAACGCTATGCCCCGAGCCGTCGCAGGAGGCGTGTAGTCGTCGAGCGCGACGGCAGCCGCAGCCGGAGTGAGGGCGGCGAGATGGTAGCCGGTCTCCCGAAGCGCGTCCAGGCCACCTGACCAGTCGTCAACCACCGCATAGGGAACGATGAGCGATGCCCCGATGGATGTCCGGATGGCCTTGCGATAGAGGGGGTCGCCGCACCCGGGACTCAAAAGCACCGCGGCTGCCCCGAACGCGGCCGCGTTGCGGAAGATCCCGCCGATGTTGTCCGGGTTCCCAACCCGCTCGAGAACCACCAGCGGTCGCGACGGGTCGACGGCATCGAGGACGCGGGAGACCGGCTCGGGGTCCGGACGAACCGCAAGACCGAGGCAGCCTTGATGAAAGTCATACCCGCCAATCTCCTGCAAGAGCGCGCGACTCGTCACAAAGATCGAGATGTCTCCGTCCGTGTCGGCCAGGTCACCGACCAATGTGTCGAAGGCCGTCGGGGTTACGAGCACCGCCCGGAGTCGGAATCGATCACTCGTCAGCAGCCGACGAACGACGAACCGACCCTCGGCGACAAACAAATGGCGCTCCCGAATCAGGACTGGATCAGGAATGTTACGGAAGTCGGCCACCCGTGGATCGTCACGCGACTCGATTCGTACTGGCGCAACTTTCACCATGGGCTGGTGTCCCGACTCGCGATCCGTGGCATCACCGGGCGCTGCGGACTCTGGTACGGGTTGCCGGGCAACACTTCAGGACACGGCGCGCACGACTGACCGCTTGCTTCGATGGCGGTCGACGACCTCGAGTCCGAGACGCTTGCTGAGATAGACCTTTGACTCGCGGTTGTCCTGGGTATTGGGCTCGAATTTAACGATATTGAACTCGAGGTGGTCGAGCGTGCTCCGCATGTCGTAAAACCGATTTTTTGTCTTGACCAGAATCTCGTCAAACCCGTTGTCCAGCGCCCACGCCTCTTGCTCCTCGGTCAGCGCCCGAAAAAACCCTTGCGCTCTCCAGTCGCGTCGCGTACCACCCAGCCAGCTGTACAGGACCCGACGATTCCGCAATTCGACGCAGTCTCCGATCTTGGCAACGAGGTCGACCAGTGCCGCCTCTTGCTCCTCGGAACGCAGCTCGTGCGACACTTTGTAGGCTACTGGCACGACGGTAGACTCATCACCGGGCAGAGGGGCCTCCGCCATCAGGATCTGGTGGTCACGCTCGGCCAACCTTCCGACGACGTCTACGGCTCGCTTGGGGTGCGCAAACTCTCCAAAATACTCCTCGATATACTCGATCTCGAGCGCGCCCTGTTGCAGTCCGTATTGACGAATCTGATACTCCATGACGACCGGCAGGGATCATACACTTGAGACGGAGCGCTCCGTTTCGCCTAGCAGATGCCCGAACTCCCTGATGTCGAGACGTATGTCCGGTGTCTGGCCCGTCGCATCCTAGGACACCCCTGTCGCGCGATACGAATCGCAAGCCCCTTCCTCCTCCGTTCGGTCGCACCTCCCCCATCGGCGATTGTCGGTCAGACCGTGACCGGTGTCCGCCGGCTGGGCAAACGGATCGTGGTAGGTCTGACGGACGACCTGTTTGTCGTCATGCATCTGATGATCGCCGGCCGACTCCGCTGGCGTGACACCGCGGTCGCGATTCCGAAGAAACGCGGTCTCGCCGCCCTCGACTTTCCCCAGGGCACGATCCTTTTCACGGAAGAAGGCTCAAAGAAGCGGGCGTCGCTCCATATTGTGGAGGGAGAGACGAACCTCTGGGAGCACGACCGGGGCGGTATCGAACCATTGGCGACCGACTTGGCGACGTTCCAGTCCGTGCTCCAGCGAGAGAACCATACCCTCAAGCGTGCATTGACGGACCCGCGCTCATTCTCGGGGATTGGCGACGCATACTCGGACGAGATCCTCCACGCGGCTCGCCTCTCGCCGTTGGCACTCACCCAGCGCCTGAGCGACGCCGCCGTCCGAGAGCTCTACGACGCGACCGTCCAGACCCTGAACCGATGGGTCGAGCGATTGGTCAAAGAAGTCGGCGACGGGTTCCCTGAAAAGGTCACGGCGTTCCGTCCCGAGATGGCCGTCCACGGCCGGTATCAGAAGCCCTGCCCCATCTGCGGCTCCCCCGTCCAGCGGATTGTCTACGCCAGCAACGAGGCCAACTATTGCGCCACCTGCCAAACGAAAGGCAAGCTCCTCGCCGACCGCGCACTCTCTCGGCTCCTAAAAACCGACTGGCCAAAGTCGCTGGACGCCTTGGGTGAGACGACCTAGTGGCTCTTCAACTTTCACACTGGGTTGTCGGTGAGAGATCGTCGCTCTCCTCTCTTACCCAGCCACGACAGGCTCATACGACAAGTTGGGGCCAAGCCAGCGCTCGACGGTCGCCCGCGCTTCGCCTTTCCGACGCGCGTAGTCCTCGATCTGGTCCGAGCCGAGGCGACCGACGGTGAAATACCGCGCCTTCCGGTGAGAAAAATACAGGCCGCTGACGCTGGCGGCTGGAAGCATCGCGGCAGTCTCCGTCAGCTCGAGCCCTATCTCTCGCGCCGCGAGCAAATCGAACAGCTTGAACTTCTCGCTGTGGTCGGGACAGGCCGGATAGCCAAACGCCGGTCGGATACCGCGATACCGCTCGGCGATGAGGTCGTCAGCGTCAAGCCCTTCGTCTGCCGCATAGCCCCACTCGCGGCGAACTTCGGCGTGCAGATACTCGGCGAACGCCTCAGCCAGCCGATCAGCGAGCGCCTTTACGATGATCGCGCGATAGTCGTCGTGGTCGCGCTCATAGCGGCCAACCAGCTGTTCAACGCCTATACCGGCTGTCACCGCAAAGGCACCGATATGATCGACGCGCGTTGCCCTGATAGGGGCGACGAAATCGGCGAGCGACAACGAATGTCCCGAGGCGGCGGCGCGGTTCTCTTGTTGTCGAAGCATATTGAAGCGGGTCACGACCTGTCGATCCGCGCTGTCTCCCCCGTCCGGCTGGAACACCACGATGTCGTCACCATCGCTGGCGGCGGGCCAGAACCCGTAGACGCCGCGCGCGGTCAGCGACCCGGTCGCCGCTATGTCATCCAGTATTTCAACGGCGTGGCCATACAACTCCCGGGCGGCTTCGCCTCGCGTAGGGTGGTCGAGGATGGCGGGGAAACGCCCTTTGAGCTCCCAGGCCGCAAAGAAAAACGTCCAATCGATAAACGGTCGCAACGTGTCAATGGTGACGGTCGTCTCTCGGCGCCCCACAAACGACGGCACCGGCAGGTCCGAGGTCGCCCAGTCGGTTTCAGGCCCATGCCCAACGGCGTCCGCATACGACCGCAGTGGGCGCTGACGTCGCGACGCGTATTGCTCGCACAAGGCCGCTTGGTCTTGACGGTTTTCCGCATCAAAGGCGTCGCGGTCGCCAAGCAGACGTGACACCGCATCAACGACCCGAGACGCGTCGGTCACGTGGACGACACTCTTGCCGTAGCCAGGCGCGATCTTGACGGCCGTATGCTGCCGACTGGTCGTCGCTCCTCCGATCAAGAGCGGTCTGTCAAACCCGCGTCGCTCCATCTCACCCGCGACATATGCCATCTCGTCCAAGGATGGGGTGATGAGCCCACTCAATCCGATGATGTCCGCCTCTTCGTCAACCGCGGTGCGCAGGATAGTGTCACACGAGACCATCACTCCAAGGTCGACAACGTCGTATCCGTTGCAACGAAGCACCACCGCCACGATGTTTTTCCCAATGTCGTGCACATCGCCCTTGACGGTGGCAATGACCACCTTCGGCGCCTTGGTGCTGCCTTCGTGTTGGTCGGCCTCCATGAAGGGATGTAGATAGGCAACGGCCTTCTTCATCGCCCGCGCGCTCTTGACGACCTGTGGCAAGAACATCTTGCCCGCACCAAAGAGGTCCCCGACGACCTTCATGCCGTTCATCAGCGGGCCCTCGATCACCTCGAGCGGACGGGTCGCGTGAAGCCGCGCCTCTTCGGTATCGGCCTCGATGAAATCGACGACCCCGCGCACGAGCGCGTACGACAGTCGGTCGGCAACACTCGACTCACGCCATGACAGGTCCACCTCCCGCGCTCGTCCGGCTCCTTTGACCGTCTCGGCCAATTCGACCAGACGCTCCGTCGCATCGGACCGGCGGTTGAGGACCACGTCCTCGACGTGCGTCAGCAGCTCCTCGGGAATGTCTTCATAGACGACGAGCTGACCGGCATTGACAATTCCCATGTCCATGCCGGCCCGCACGGCATGAAAAAGAAAGGCCGAATGCATTGCCTCCCGCACCAGGTCGTTGCCCCGAAACGAGAACGACAGATTGCTGACTCCCCCGCTGATTTTGACCCCTGGGCACCGACGTTTGATCGCGTTGATCGCCTCGATGTAGTTCACCGCGTAGCCGTTGTGCTCTTCGATGCCGGTAGCCACCGCGAGAATATTCGGGTCAAAAATGATGTCTCGGGGGTCAAACCCGGCAGACTCGATCAGCAGGTGATACGCTCGCGCGCAAATTTCTATTTTACGTTCCGCCGTGTCCGCCTGGCCCTGCTCGTCAAACGCCATCACCACCACTGCCGCGCCATAGCGACGCGCCAACGCGGCCTTTTCGAGAAAGTCCGCCTCGCCCTCTTTCAGGCTGATGGAGTTGACGATCCCTTTGCCCTGCACGCACTTCAACCCCGCCTCGATCACCGACCACTTCGAGCTATCCACCATGATCGGGACCCGCGCCACCTCCGGCTCGGTCGCGATGAAATTGAGAAACCTCGTCATCGCGGCTTCGGAGTCGAGCATCCCCTCATCCATGTTCACGTCAATCACGTTGGCGCCGCCCCGTACCTGCTCCACCGCGACCTCGACCGCCTCCGTGTAGCCATCAGAGGTGATGAGACGCGCGAACCGCCTCGACCCCGTGACGTTGGTGCGCTCTCCCACCATGAGGAAATTGCTGTCGGGACGAACGGCGAGCGTTTCGAGACCACAAAGGCGGGTGAGCCCGTCGTCTCCCTCGGGACGACGGCGAGGCGGGACCCCGTCCGCAGCGCGGGCGATTGCACGAATGTGGTCGGGCGTGGTGCCACAGCATCCTCCAACCAGATTGAGAAAGCCGCTCTGCGCGAACTCGCCCAGAAGCTCGCCGGTCTCTGTCGGACCCTCGTCATATTCTCCAAAGGCGTTGGGTAGACCGGCGTTCGGGTAGCAACTGATGTAGACCGGTGCGATACGGGACAGTTCGGCAATATACGGCCGCATGTCACGCGCCCCGAGCGCGCAGTTGATGCCCACCGAGAATGGGCGGGCGTGAGCGACCGACACCCAAAAGGCGTCAATGGTCTGTCCGGAGAGGGTCCGCCCGCTGCGGTCAGTAATGGTGACCGAGATCATCAACGGAAGCTCGACACCCTTCTCTTCAAACACATCGGTCACCGCCATGATCGCCGCCTTGGCGTTGAGTGTGTCGACCACCGTCTCGATCATGATGAGGTCACATCCACCGTCGATCAGCCCCCGCGCCTGCTCGGCAAAGGCGTCTCGAACTTGGTCGAACGTCACCGAACGAGCGGTCGGATCATTGACGTCAGGTGAGATTGAGAGCAGCTTGTTCGTCGGTCCCATCGACCCGGCAACAAACCGGGGTCGGTCTGGTGTCCGACGAGTCCACTCCTGGGCAGTGTCTTTGGCAAGTCGAGCCGCGGCGAGATTCAGCTCGTAGACAACCGCTTCCAAACCGTAGTCGGCTTGAGCAATTGCGGTGCCGTTGAAGGTATTGGTCTCGATGATGTCCGCCCCAGCCTCGAGATACTCCTCATGGATCGAGGCGATAATCTTCGGCTGGGTCAACACCAGCAGGTCGTTGTCGCCCTTGAGGTCGGTCGGATGCGACGCAAAGCGCTCCCCCCGAAACTGCTCCTCGTCGGGTTTGTGCCGCTGGATCATTGTGCCCATCGCGCCGTCGAGGATCAGGATCCGCTCCGCTAGCGCCTGGTCGAGCGATGCACGTATGTCGTTTGCTGCAGCAGGTTGGTCTGACATGTCTCAACTTCCTAACGGGTCTCGGCGCGTCGGCGCCGACGTCGCCCTCCTGGCGATCTCTTCGTACCAACGGCCACGACCACACCGAATGGCGACTCCTCAAGGCCGCTGCCCACACGAATGTCTTGCAGACCGGCCGACTTCATCATCCGAGAAAGGGTTGGGCGGTCGAAGCCCAACCACCGGTCACCCAGCTGGCTCGTGACCCACTCTTGGTCGTGCTCGTCAAGGTCGAGTATCAGCACCCGGCCATCCTCCGCCACGACTCTCGTCGCCTCCGTCAATGCGCGACCAGGCTCTGCCGCGTGATGCAGTGCGTGAGACAAGACCACGACATCGACCGACCCTGTCTCGAGCGGCACCTTCTCCAGAGCGCCCCGTTTCCAGCTGACGTTGGTCACCTCACGACGGCGTGACAGCTCTCGCGCCCGTCTCAGCACGGTCGCGGAATGGTCGACACCAAACACACGACGGGCCCAGACGGCCATCTCGAGCGTCAAATGACCGTCGCCACAGCCCAGGTCGGCAACGGTCAGGTTCGGAAGCAACAAACCGAGGGCCCTCGACCACGCGGCCCAGCTTCGGCCGGGCACCAATTGCCGCCCGCCTCCGTTTCCGATCGCTCCGTGGCTTTCCCGGTGCTCTCGCCGTTGACGTGTGACCTCCCGGAGCCGCGCATCATCATCGCGGAGCACGGTCGAGCCGAGTTCCTGTCCTGGACCAGAGAGTTCCGCCGCGAGCTGCGATCGGACAAACGGCCAGACGTTGTCGAGCTTTCCCCCCGGCTGGTCCATCAGGCCGTAGTAAGAGAATCCGCCGTCGCGGTGCTCCCGCACCAACCCCGCCTCCCGGAGCAACCCAAGATGACGCGATACGCCCGATTGAGCGATCCCCAGGATTGTCGTGAGCTCGGAAACGTTCAGGCGCTCGGCTGCGAGAAGCCGCAGGATGCGTAGTCGGGCGTCATCACCGAGCAATCGAAAGAGTCCGCTCGCTCCCAACATATACATGTATGTATATATTGAGATACGCAGAGAATCAACCCGCGCCGCGGCACGAGCCTCAGAAGAACCTCAAGCACGGCGCCCGACTCACACGCTGGGCGAAGACGGCGACGACGACGCGCGAGATACTGATGAGGGTTCTGGGGTGTCGCCGCAATCGGTGCAGCCGTGACACGATTGGGTCTGCTTGCCCCCCCCCGGGGACGCTATGCGTAGCATGCCCCGGAGATGTCTCACAAACGACCACACTGCGAATCCCACGATGACGGCGACGACGGGTTCTTGCCAGGTCACGTGGTCGCCCTCATTCTCGGTCGCCGGTCATGGGTCACCGTGCCATGCTCATGGACCGCGTGTACCGCCAGAAGACTCGCGCTCACCACTAGCCCCACCCCAGGAGTGACCCACCTTGATACACGACGAGAGATGCGGCATACGCGAGCACCGACATATACCCCAACATGAACAGCGGCCAGCCCCACGTGCCCGATTCTTTCCGGACGACCACGATGGTGCTCATACATTGACACGCGAGAACAAAGAACACCATGAGAGAAACACCCGTCAGCGGTGTCATCAACGGTGAGCCGTCCGCGCGTTCGGCGGCCTGGAGAGATGAGCGGAGGGTCGGGCTTTCTTCATCGGCCTCTTCGATTCCGAATACGATACCGAGCGTCGACACAAACACCTCTCGCGCGGCAAATGCACCCAAAATGCCGACACCGATCCGCCAGTCAAATCCGAGCGGCTCGATCACCGGTTCTATCCCCAGACCCACGCGGCCCGCTATGCTGTACCGAATCTGCTCACCCGCCTCCTGGCCGTTGAGCACCGACAATTGCGCAGCTCGTTCGTCCGGGTCAGACACGTTCGTCTCGACGAACGCTCGCTCGGCCTCATACCGAGCCTCAAGCGCACTGCTCGTGGGAAATGAAAGCAGCGCCCACAAGATGATCGTCATGGTCAGAATGATGGTGCCAGCATCGACGAGAAACTTCTTCACTCGTTGCCAGGTGGCCAGCAGCACGTTACGGAGGACGGGCACTCGATACGGCGGCAGCTCCAATACCAGCGGCAGCCGGGGTCCACGCAGCACGGTGCGACGCAGCACGGCCGCCGCTCCGAGCGTCGCGACCACGGACAGCGCATACATAGAGAACAATACGACCGCCCCTACACTGAGCACCCCAAGCACGCGCTGGTCGGACGCAAAAATCACCGCCGTCACCAACGCGTAGACCGGGAGTCGGGCGCTACACGAGACCATCGGCAACGTTAGCATCGTGATCAATCGGTCTCGGCGACTCTCGATCGTGCGAGTGGCCATCACGGCGGGGATGGCACATGCAAATCCCGAAAGCATCGGGACAAACGCGCGGCCGTGCAAACCAACCCGTCCCATGAGCCGGTCGATCACAAACGCGACCCGCGCCAGATAGCCGACGTCTTCCAATGCCGCGATAAAGAGAAACAACATCGCAATCTGGGGGACAAAGACCACTACGTTCCCAACCCCGGCGATCACACCGTTTACCATGAGTTCGCGGACTGGACCAGGGGGTAGGACGGCGGTCACCGCGTTCTGCAGCGAGGCGGTGAGTCCTTCGATCGCACCGATGAGCGGCTCTGACCATGTGAACAGAGCCTCGAAGAGAAAGGCCATCACCGCTGCAAAGACCAGCATGCCCCACACCCGGTGGGTGAGGATGCCGTCGAGACGGTCCGTCCACGCGCGTGTATCCGCGCCCACAACCGTCCGTGCATCCTCGACCACGGTCTCGATCCAGCGATACCGCGCCCCAACGATCTCCTGGTCAAGCGACCGGTTTGCGTTGCTCGCGTCCGTACGGACGGTCTCGACCGCAGCGAGTACCGAGTCGGGCAACCCCGACTCCGTTGCGTCGCCATCTTCGAGAGAGAGGAGTGACCACACCGCCCACGAGCGTCGGGCGGCCGCGGTCTTCGCGAACGCCGTCTCGGCGAGAGCCTTCTCGACGACGGCCACGTCCGTCTCCACCGACTCGGGAAATCCCGGCCAGAGCGCGTCGGTCTTTGGCTCGCGTTTTACGACCGCCGAAAGAGCCTCGCGCAACTTGTCGATCCCTTGCCCCTTGGAGGCGACCGTCGACACCACAGTCGCGCCAAGCCAATCCGACAACCGTGAGGAATCGAACTCAATGCCGGCCGAGGCGGCCTCGTCGAGCATGTTCAGCGCGACGACGACAGGTATGCCGGTTTCGATGATCTGGAGGGTCACGTAGAGACCGCGTTCGAGCGCCCCAGCGTCGACAACGACGATGACCGCATCGGGGCGTTCGCCGTGACGACCGTGTACGGTGTCAACCGCGACCTGCTCGTCAGGAGCCTGAGCGGTCAGGCTATACGTCCCGGGTAAATCGACGAGCTCGATCGTGGCGCCGTCCGACATGGTCAAACGACGAGATGACCGCGTAACAGTGACGCCGGGATAATTCGTGACGTGGGCGCGGGCACCCGTGAGCGCATTAAAGACTGTGGTCTTTCCTGCGTTGGCATTCCCAACCAGCAGCACCAGAGCAACGTCCGGACGCGGTGAAACTGAACGGACCGGATGGGGCTGGAAACGGAAACGCGAGGCGGCAGGAGCGTCGGAGCCGGTCAGCGTTGTCGCGTCTGGTCGGAGAGTGATGTCCGCTGCGTCGGCGTGCCGCAGCGAAAGCAGATAGCCACGCAAGCGAATTGTGAACGGGTCGCCGAGCGGGGCTTTTCGCACCACCTCGACATCGGTACCCGGCAGGAGCCCCATTTCCATGAGGCGCCGGGACAGCTGACGGCCGCCGCCCACATGGTCGACGACCGCACGATGCCCGATCGGAAGCCGGTCAAGCGTTCTCAGGCCCTGGTGCACGCGAATAACCGCTGGTTAAAAATGAGACTGGATCTCAATTACTCTGAGCCACAGTCTATCCTCGACCAATTTGGTCGGTCAACGACCGGACTCGCGCCAAAGTTCTCTGAGTTGACGACGTCCGGCACCGGGAGGCGCGACCTCCACGCCGGTCGCCGGGACATTTCTACTTGAACTCTCCACAGGTCAGCATCATCGCGCCATAGAACGGGTTGGCAATCCAGCCATCCTCCTGGACCCAGGACTTGTCGACCATCGGACAATACGCGACTCTCAGGTCTCCAAAGCCGGTGTCGGTGCCGTATTCGATCAGCGCCTCGCTCAACGAGCCAAACGCATCGCGGGCGGCGGCAATAGTCTGCGCTTCTGCCAGCATCGCCGCGGCCACCGCCAGGTTCTGGCCGTCGTCACCGAGCTCTTTGGCGGCCGTGGCGATGGCTGTGGCCGCCTCCGACACGCCGTCGGTCGTATCGTGCGCCAACGCAACCTGAACCTTTAGATACGGCGAGACCAACGCCGACGACAGTTCCGCTGACGCTGAGCCTGCAAGCAACCCAGCGACGGCGACACCAACGGCGATTTTTCCGAGGCGTGCAACAGATGTTGTCAGCATTCGATATCCTCCAGTTGCCGATCCTCGTCAATCACAGGCCGACGAATCAAGCCCGCCCCCCATCTCGACGCTGACGTGACGGCTCGACGGGTGTTGATCTAGTGCACCGCGTTCGTGATTCCTTCCATACGTCGCGGCGCCCAGCTGGCCAGGCGAGACGAGGGAGAATATCGGGCATATCCGACTGAAGAGCAACGGCGCCAGACGGGATGCCCCGCCCGGGACGCATGGAAAGGAATCACGGACGCGGGACACTGGGACAGATTCTCACAAGATGCGAACATCGCCGTGTCACCAGTGGCCATGGCGCGCAGTGTTAAGCTCAACCGATGGTCCCCGTCCGTACCGACGTCGCGCTCATCTGCCGTCCCGCCGGGGTCACCATCGTCACTTCGGCGACGATCCCGACTTATGTATTCGCTACGCGTTGAGCGCGCGGTCACCACCATGCTCGAGGCGCACGGCCTGGTCCGTCGCAAGGCGGGCCGTGGCTTCGAGGCGTCACACGCCTTGGCCGTCGCGATGATCGTCAGTGACTTCGGTTTCGATGAGGACACCGTCATTGCGGCCGTCCTTCACGACACGCTGGAGGACACGTCTCTTGAGCCGGCCGTGATCAAACAGCAATTCGGCGCGTTGGTGCTGGCGATCGTCCAAGATGTGTCGGAGCCGCCCCATGGACACGCGTGGCGCGACCGAAAGCTCCGGTATATCGAACAGCTTCGAGACAGCCCACGATTTGGGGCGCGGGCGGTCGCTGCGGCAGACAAGATCCACAACCTCTCAAAAATGACAGCTGGTCTCGTCGACCACGGCGAGAACTATGTGCGGCCTTTTACCGCCCGGCTCGATGACATGCTCTGGTATCACGCGACGGTGCTCGACACGCTCCGGCGGGGATGGCAACACGTGATTCTCGAAGAGCAGACCCGTCGCTATACCGAGTTCCAGGAGGCCTGCCGAGTGGTGTCGACCGCCCCTGGAACCGGCTAGTAGACTGTGGGGACCTTCGCCGAGACAGTCCACGATTTCTAGGGTAGTGCGTTGCTTGGACATCGACAGCCACGCGCGATGGTCACCGCTCACCGGGGAATGGTTGCTACTAGTCAACCACGCGCCACCCGCGATGGCCTGAACGTGCTGAAGAACGGCGGGAACGCGGTTGACGCCGCGGTCACAGCTGCCGCCACGCTCGCGGTCGTGGAACCCACCATGACCGGGGTGGGGGGCGACCTCTTCGCGCTGCTCCATACCGCCAGAGATGGCGCCGTCCACGGACTCAATGCCAGCGGACGCTCAGCCGGGACGGCGACCGGTGACAGCGTGCGAGGCGAGATTCCCGCCACCGGCGCTCAAAGCGTGAGCGTCCCCGGAGCGGTCGACGGGTGGGAGTATCTCCTTCGCGAGCATGGCACCATCACCTTGGCGCAGGCCCTCGCACCCGCGATCGAGCACGCTCGAAGCGGCTTCCTCGTCACGGACGTGGTTGCCAGACAATGGAACGACTCGGTGTCACTCCTTGCGGGAGACGAAGACGCCGCCCAGACATTTCTCGTCGACGGACGCGCCCCTGTCGCCGGCGAACGCTTTTCCAATCCTCGCCTGGCGGTCTCGTTGGAGCGACTGGCGCGGGGGGGACGAGACGAGCTCTACGCGGGAGCGCTCGCAGAACGCATCGCTGACGCGATTCAGACTCGTGGTGGCTGGCTGAGCATTGCAGATCTCGCCGCTCATACGTCCGACTGGGTCACGCCGATTCGGACGGTATTTCTCGGCTATGAGGTGCTCGAGCTCCCGCCCAATACGCAAGGCGTGACGGCTCTCGAGATACTGAATCTGCTCGAGCCCGTCGCTGACACCTCGCTCAAACACAACAGCGTTGCCTATTGCCACCAGCTGGTTGAGGCGACACGGCTCGCCTTTGCGGACCGGGACGCCTATGTCGCAGACCCGCGTTTCGTGCCCGACGGGCTTGTCGAGGAGCTGTCGTCAAAAGACTACGCGCGCCGCCGGCGGAGGGAGATCACTGACACTCACGCGGCACCGCTATATCTCCCGCGGCCCGGCGCGACAAGCCACCCCGCAGGTCCGACAGCACCGGGCACCGGGGACACCGTGTATCTGGCGGCGGCTGACCGAGACGGAAACGTGGTCTCTCTTATTCAGTCGCTGTTTGGCGCGTTCGGCAGCGGCGTGGTCGCCGGGGATACCGGCATCGTGTTGCAAAATCGGGGCAGCCTATTCTCTACCGACCGATCACATCCGAATCATCTGGCCCCGCGCAAGCGCCCGTTCCACACGCTCATCCCCGCCCTGGTGTTGAAGCAGGAAAATGGCCGACGACTCCCTTGGCTGGTTTTTGGTGTGATGGGAGGACACATGCAGGCCCAAGGCCACGTGCAGATACTGATGAACCTCCTTCTGTTTGGTATGAATGTCCAAGAAGCTGGAGAGGCGCCGCGAGTGCGCTGGACCGGTGACGGTGTTGCGCTGGAACCCGGCATCGCGCGCGAAACCGCGATCGGGCTTGCTGCCAAGGGCCATCGCATCATCGACGACGGCGGTGGCTTTGGTGGGTATCAGGGCATCCGAATCGACGCCACCCATGCGCGGCTCGAGGGTGGCTCCGACCCTCGTAAGGACGGCATGGCGCTCGGATACTAGTGCACCGCCGTCAGCCAACATTCACGCTGGACCTAGCAGACGGTCGCCGAGAGGCACAGCGTGTCAGCGTCTCCGGATCTCGCGAAAAAGAGACCCCGTCCGCTAAGATTGCCGAATGCATTTCGGTCAGGTGACCCGCACTATAACCGCGGTGTTCACCGTGATACTCACGTTCGTTCCGGCGGTGGTCGCGCGTCCGGCACCAGCCGATGCCCTGGCCACGGCTTATGACCTTGCCTACAACCTCGACCATGACCCAGCCATAGAAATACTTCAACAAGCGGTACGCGAGCGCCCGAATGACCCGGCCCCCTACCGCGGCATCGCGTCCCTGACCTGGCTCCGCATGCTCTTTCTTAGTGGCGCTGTGGCCATCGACGCGCAATTGACCGCCACCGTTCGTTCCTCCGTCCAAGTCATCGAACGGCATGAGGACCTGGAAGCGACCTTCGACTCAAACATCAAGCGAGCGATCGAGCTGTCGGAGGCGCAAGTCGAAGAGAATGAGGACGATCCGCATGCGCAGTATCAGCTGGGTGCGTCCCTGGGCCTATTGGCGTCATACAGAGCATCGGTGGAGGGCGAAGGCTTAGGAGCACTTCGCGATGCAAAGCGGGCGTATCAGGCCCACGAGAAGGTATTGGAGCTGGACCCGGCGCGGAAGGATGCCGGCTTTACGCTTGGCATCTACCGCTACCTCGTGTCCCTGCTCCCCCGCGCCGTCAGGATGATGGCGTATCTCGTGGGATTTGACGGCGGTCGCGAAGAAGCGATCGAGTTCATCACTCAAGCGGCCGCGTATCCTGGCGAAAGCCAAGCCGAAGCACAATTCGCTCTCGTTCTGATCTACAACCGAGAGCGGGAATTCGACGACGCGCAACGCGTGCTCTCCGAACTCAAGCGACAGTTTCCTCGGAACCGGCTCTTGTGGCTCGAATCCGCGGCGACCTGGCTACGCGACGATCACGCCGAGCAAGCCAACCGGGAGCTCTCCCGGGGACTGGTGATGTTGGCACAGGACAACCGTACCCGTATGCATTCGGAAGATGCGCTATGGATGCTTAAACGGGGCTCCGCCCGCGTCGCTCTAGGTCGCCTCGACGTGGCTCGGCCTGACCTCGACGTGGCGCTGGGGGCCGAGAGCAAACCATGGTTACAGGGGCGAGCGCACGTGGAGTTTGGGAAGATCGCAGATCTTGCCGGCGATCATCGGCAGGCCAGACAGGAATACGACCGGGGGCGAAAGCTCTGTCGAAAGAGCCGCGACCGGCGGTGCGAACGCGCGGCGGAGACACTCAAGAAACACGGTTACCCGCTTGCCGATTGACGGCGAGGAACTTTCCAGGACGCCTCCGCGTCCCATCAGCTAGATGACGAGGAATAAGTGGGTGATTGTCACGGTCGCCGTTGTGGGCGGTGGTTTCTTGAGCGTTGTCACCCTCATCGGACTTGCCGTATACGCGGTCGCGTCGCACGTTGACATTGACCAGCAGCCCGACGAAGAAACGGTAGCGGCGCGGTTCGAAGATATCCGCACGCGATTTGGCGGCGCCGCACCGCTGGTGATCCTCGGAGCGGACGGTGACCTGGTCACCAGCCCGCAGCCTGCAGATGAAATGTCCGCCAGCCACGCGCCCCCAGAGACGTTGCACGTCACGGCTTGGAACCCTGACGACGGCGGACAGCTTTTTACCATCCGGCTACCTTTCTGGCTCTTGCGTCTCGGCGGAAACGACGACCTTGGAAACATCGACATTAATGGCCAAGACGTCCCACTCGACCTGACCATTGATGACCTGGACCGCTACGGGCGAGGTCTGGTGGCGGACTACGTCAGTGCCGACAACGAACGGCTACTTGTCTGGAGCGAGTAGGCTGAACACGCACGCGAGGAACAACGCCGGCACTCGGGATGCCCCGCGGGCCAATGCGTTCATTCAGCTGCGACAAGCCACTACTCGCCGACTTCGACCAAGGCCACGCGGTTGACTCCACTGCAGGCCAGCACGAGGTTGCCGTCCGCGGTAGCCATCATGTTCCGCACGACACCCCCCCCGGACGGAATCACCCACGTTTGAAAGCTCTCGCTCTCTGTGTCGAAGCGGACGAGCGTGTTTGGTCGCACCGCTGATTCGCTGTACCACACGACCGATCCGATCGCCGCAATGCCGTAGGGTTGAGACTCGGAACCGCCTGGCGATGGCCACTCCCGCACTTCTCCGGTTGTCGGGTCAAAACGGCCCAGATAGCCGCGAGCATAATCTGTGTACCACAGCACGTCGTCCGGGGTGATGGCGATTCGACGCGGCCGCGCGTCGGGACTCGGTAACACGTGCTCTTGAATCTCCATCGTCTGCGGGTCGACACTGGCCAGCCGATTGCCTCTGAAGTCAACATACCAGGGAACCCCAACCGAGCTCACAACGATGCCATAAGGATAGGTGTTGTCACTTGGTGTGGTGACGATGGTCATCTCGCCCGTTTCGGGCAGAAGACGGCCGACCATACCCGATTGGAGCGTAAACCAGAGGGTCCCGTTCTGGTCAAAAATCGGGGTGTGCGGGCCCCGCGCGCCGTCATCGGTCACCGGGTATTGAGTCACGTCACCGGTCGTTGGATCGAGCTTGCCGATGTAGTTCTGGGAAATCCCGGTAAACCAGACGTTCCCGGTCTCATCCTCCGCCAATCCATGCGGCCCCGAATCGGCCGGTAGCGGATACTCTTCCATGACGCCGGTCGTTGGCTCGAGCCGTCCCAGGACCGTCGACCACTGACCAGTCCACCACACGGACCCATCGTCCGCTGCGAGCGGGTCGTGTGGTCTGGACCCCAGACTTGGCAGCAGCCACTCGCGGATGGAGACATCGGTGTTCCCCGGTATGACGACCGCTTCAGGCGCCGGCCCGACCGGAAAATGTCCGGCCAAATACGCGGCCACGGTATCCGCTTGTTCTTCGGGTAGGTTGACCATCGAGTCGAACAACTGCCGCCAGCCTTTCTCCGTATCGCCCCAATAGTTGGTGATCCGGTTGAGCCCATGGCACTCGGCACACGAAGCTTCCACGAGCGCCCGGCCCGCGCCCTCCGGCAAATCAACCGGCGCCGGTTGACGGCGTCGTTGCGCCTGCGCGGAGTCGAGAAGCCCCCCGCCCAGCAGAGCCACTGCTATTAGAACCGAAGGCGTTGATACGCGCATGGTGTTCACCTCGAGACAGAATCAGTGCCCGATGCAGCTGTCGTGGGACTCGCTTTGGACCGTTGGTAAGTATTTGCTTACTCTATCGCACTGCGCCCGCCACACAGCGAGGATGGCCCGGCGCGCGAACCGTCCTTCGGTCATGCAGGATTCGACAGAGCCCGTGTCCAACAGTGGCGATATCACCGTTCCTAAACTCTCCCGGCCACGCGGGCCGCGAAACGATGCAATCGTCCGCGACAGGCTCCCTCACATCCACACCACGCATCAGCCGTGGGCAGCTCAATACGCGCTTGCGCGAGCTTGGCGGGGAGCCTCCGCGGTTCGACTACATCGCGCGGGTGTGGTTCGGCAGACCTGCGGCCACATGGAAAGAACCGGGGGCACACGTATAGTGAGCGCTATGTCTCTTGCCACGTTAACCAGTCGTCTGGTCGTAGCTTGCCTCACCTCGGCTGTCCTCGTGACCTCCGCTGAGGCACAACCGAATCCGTATGAACGTGTCGACGCACCCGTTCCTCCACCACATTTGAACGACGGACGATGGGGAGAGATGATTCAAGTGCGGGTGGGGCCAGAAGGCAACATCTACGTCTACCACCGCTGTTTCAAAGTGGTGCTGGGCGACCCGAATGTCGCGCCCGGCCATTCCGACGGATTGACGGCAAACTGCCTTGGTAGATGGTCAGGCTATCCACCTGTTCTCAAGTTTTCTCCCACGGGGGCCTTTATCGATGCCTTCGGTGCTGGTTTGGTCGGTAGACCCCATGGGTTTTCCGTCGACCACGAAGGCAACATGTGGCTGACCGATGTGGCGGTCATTCCGGGCGAGATGGGCGCCGTGGTTCACAAATTGGACCCAGCTGGTGAGCTGGTGATGACGCTAGGAAGACTCGGTACGGTTGGTCAGGACCGTGAGACATTCAACCGCCCGGCCAGTGTCGTCGTCGCCGAGAACGGAGACATATTCGTCGCGGATGGTGAAGGGCCCAACAACCGCATCGTCAAGTTCTCGTCCGCTGGACGCTATCTCACGGAATGGGGGACCACCGGGTCCGGCCCCGGGCAGTTCAGCACGCCCCACGACCTCGCTATCGACTCGCAAGGACGTCTATTCGTCGGGGACCGTGGCAACAGCCGAATTCAGATCTTCGAGCCGGACGGAACCTTCGTCGCCGAGTGGCGCAATTTTGGTCGACCCAGCGGCATCTATATCAACCGCGCCACCGACACACTCTACGCCACCGACTCCACGTCAAACTCGAGCACCAATCCAGGAGTGAGACGAGGGATCTACATAGGCAGCGCGCGAACCGGCGAGCTTCAATACTTCGTGCCCGACCCAGATCTGGAGTTGGCAGACCACACTCGAATCTCCGGTGCGTCCGGGATCACGTCAAGCCACGATGATTCGGTCATCTATGCCGCGGACGTTGCCCCGTTCCAGCTGCGTAAATACCAACGGCGTTGACCCCACTACCCCTCAATCGCCGCCCCGCCGGCACTCTCTGACCGCAGAGGGCTACGAAAAGAGTGCCGGCGAACGCACGGCGCCCGAGCGCGCCTTCGTACAATGGCGATATCGAGGCACCATGTTCCAGTGTGAACGGCCCGGCGTCGGTGACGGTAGCCGACGACGCAATCCCCTTGTGCACCGACTACTGGCCTGATCTTTCTTCGGATCGCGCTCCACTGAGTGAGTTCGGGACAGAGTAGTTGCCCTCGTGGCACGCATACTCGAACAGATCGTAGTCAGGGTCGCGCTTCAAAGGGAATGATGCTGTCCACGGAGCGGTGTATGAATCCGGGTCGTCGACATGGAGCGAATAGTCCAATGTGTCGGGACCGACGATGGTGAACCGTTCAACGAGTCGCTGTTTCTCGGTTTGTCGGGACCGAATACTCGCCGTTGCCCCTCGCATACTCTGCACATCTCGAAAATTTGTCGACTCGACGATGAGCGTGTTTCCTTCCCAGCGACCACGCGGGTCCCCCTCCCACTGACGCACCGTGTCGCTGATGTGTGAACGCCCATCGACAGGGATGATTCGCGCCCGGTGGATCATCTCGCTCAGGATGACCACGTAGCCGGGTGGTTGCAGGATACGCGCGCCGTTGTTGTATACCCCGGGCATCATGATGCCGATCACGCCACGCGTGATGCAGCGGTCTGCCGATTCCATGAACTCAAACGAATCGTGCAGGTGCTCCCGGTCGTAGCGCAGCACTTCGTGCGCGCTTGCCGTCCAATCGGGGATTTGCCCGTTGAGCGGTTCGACGATCAACGCAGGTGCCCGACTACGCTCTGCCTCGTTCCAGAATGAATCGAACCAATAGGAGCCGTAGGCTCCGACGCTCGGTTCGCGAGGCCGGGCCGCTCGCCGCGCGGCCTCTTCGGCGCGCGCCATCGCGATCGCCTCCAGATTCTCCGGAGAGAAATCTGGACCTGAGAACCCGTCGGGGAGCTCGAGCGGAGTGCTCAAGGCGTCAATGTTGTTCCACATGCCCTGGACGTCCGGTTGACCGTCAGCGAGACGCTCCGGCGACCATGCCGTGGATCCCGATTCTTGCGCCCACGCGGTTGTCGACACGGCGCCGCCAACTAGAGCTAAGACTGCGACCAAAGTGACCATGGACCGAGCTACCACGCTGACCCTCCCATCTCGACGACGTCGAGAAACAAATCCCATCGGAAAGCTACCGCACCTGAACTGGTCTTGGCGAAGTTTGGTAGACACCATAGCAAACCGTGACCGTTCGCGGGGAGGTCCTCACAGTTTCGCGCGGTATACTCGCCGCCCATGGACCCGGCCACCATTTCGCTGGGCGCGCTGCTGCTCGCCATCGTCGTCAGTTGCATGGTCCGGCTTCATGTCGGCTTCCTGGCGATTTCTCTGGCATGGATCGTCGGGGTCTATGTGGGGGGTATGAGCGCTCGCGAGGTGATGGAGGGATTTCCAACCCGCTTGTTCCTTACTCTCACCGGCGTCACTCTTCTCTTTGCTCAGGCTCAGGCCAATGGCACCCTCGACCGTATTGCCCACGGCGTGGTCAGACATTGCCGCGGCAACGTTGGGGCCATGCCGATCATGTTCTTTTTTCTGGCCTTCGCGCTGTCTTCTATTGGACCGGGCAACATTGCGTCGACGGCTCTGGTCGCACCGATGGCGATGGCGGTGGCCGGACAGGTGGGGGTCCCCGCCTTCCTGATGACCATCATGGTCGCCAATGGAGCCAACGCCGGCGGGTTGTCACCCATCGCACCCACCGGTGTCATCGTGAACGGTGTCATGGCGGAGATCGGTCTCGAAGGGTTTGAGACACTCACGTATTTCAACAACATGACGGCGCACATCGTCGTGGCGTTCCTCGGATATTTCCTACTTGGCGGCTGGCGACTCCTTGGCCGACATCATGCGGGTACGCTCAAACTGCCCGGTGTGGATGCCGGCGACACCTCGTCAGCCGAAGCCGCGGCCGGATTCAACAGAACACACTGGACGACCGTCGGCGTGATCGGCACGCTCTTGGCGGGAGTCATCTTTTTCGACGTCAGCGTTGGCCTCGGCGCGTTCGCAGCCGCCATAGTCCTCTCGCTGCTCAAGGCCGGTGACGAGGTCGAGGCGGTGAAGGCGATACCGTGGCGGGTCATCATGATGGTGTGCGGAGTCACTGTCCTGATCTCGGTGCTGGATGAGACGGGCGGGCTCGACTTGTTTACGCAGTTGCTCGCCGGTCTCTCGACGCCGGAAAGCGTGACAGCGGTCGTTGCCTTTTCGACCGGCATCATCTCCATCTACAGCAGTACCTCGGGCGTGGTGCTCCCCGCGTTTCTTCCGACCGTTCCGGGGCTCGCGACAACTTTGGGGAGCGACCCGCTGGCCATTGCCTCCGCGATGAACGTTGGAGCGCACCTGGTGGACGTGTCCGCCCTGTCGACCTTGGGCGCGCTCTGCATGGCGGCCGCCCCCTCCCATGAGGACAGTCGAAGGCTGTTCAACCAGCTCATGGTCTGGGGACACTCTATGGCGGTGGTCGGTGCCGGCGTCTGTTTTTTGCTCTTCACCGTTCTGCGAATCGGGCTGCGATAGCACCTCCCGGCGGGCTCGTGTTTCCAAATTGAGTTGGAGCCAAAATGCTGAAGCGGTTGGGAGAGATCAGCGCGCAGGCCGCACGGTCGTTCGGCGACAAGACCGCGCTGATCGTTGGGGAACGGCGATTTACCTTTACCGAGATAGACCAGTTGGCGTCACAGCTCGCCAACGGGCTCACCGCCAACGGCGTAGGTCCTGGAGACCGGGTCACGCTCTATTCGGGCAATTGCTGGGAATGGCTCGTGAGCTACTACGGCGTCGCGAAGACCGGAGCGGTCGTCAACCCTATCAACGTGATGCTGACGCGAGAAGAGATCGGGTTTGTCGCGAACGACTGCAGCGCCAAAGCCATCCTCGCCAGCTCTGACAAAGCCGAGGCGCTGATGGACATCAGAGCCTCTACACCGCTGGAGTCGGTCATTGTGTTCGGTGGCGACGCACCGACGGGCGCCGTGTCGTTCGACGAGTTGCTGGCGAATGCAAAGAGCCGCTTCGCTGCCCCCGCGGGCAACAACGACCAGCTCTCCACCATCTGTTACACGTCGGGTACGACCGGCCACCCGAAGGGCGCCATGCTGAGCCATACGGCGGTCATCATGAACGCCGCGCTTACGGGCGTCATGCACCGGCGGGTGGCGGAGGACACCGTGGTGAGCGCCCTACCTTGCGCACATGTCTATGGCAACGTGGTCATGAACGGCTGCTTCCTGATACGGAATGACCCTGGTTTCACTGCCGCGCTTTGACGCGAAAGCAGTCCTCGATGCGATTCAGGAGAACGGGGCGACCATGTATGAGGGCGTACCAACCTCGTACATGATGATGCTGGCGTATCCCGAGTTGAATCGGTATGACTTTTCTACATTGAATCGCCTCACGGTCGGGGGCCAAACGATGCCCCTTGCCAAGCAACAGGAAGTCGAGACACGCTTCGGTGCGCCGCTCCTCGATCTGCTGGTTCCAGACATACCAGCAGTGCGGAAACCCATGAACAAAAAGCAGCACCTCGCCGTCATCCTGGCCAGTAGACACGTAGTGGATATCGACCCCGTCGTTCGAGACCGTGTGGTGATCGACCTGGTCGTGCAAGGGCTAGGCGGACGCCGGATTCGCAACCACAAGAACGAGGCCCGCGGCGCAACAAAACCCGATAAAACGATTCATAGACAGACGCCGTGATTGGCGACCCGGCTCGCGCCTCGTGGACTAGCGACTTCCCGAGGCGGCGGCTGGTGTCACTGATTGTCGAAAACCGGCGGGGCTTGCGGGATTGCCATGCCGTCGTGGCGCGGCTCGGAGGCGCCAAAGTGAACCCCCTCGGGAGTCCCCATGACAGCCTGACCGTAACCGAACGAGCCGGTCCGGGGCGGTCTCACTTCGAGGTCATGGCCGAGCTCAGCCAGCTGGTCCCGTACGGCGGACGGGATGAGCGCCTCAACTCGAACATCGCATCCCGCAAACGAGCCCTTTGTAAACCGGCCGGCCTCGAGAGCTTCCTGAATGTTGAAGCCGTAATCCGCGATGTTGGCGACAAACTGCGCGTGTGCCTGTGCCTGATTCCAGCCGCCCATAATTCCGAAGCCGATCTGGACGCCATCCTTTTCCATGAAGGCCGGGATGATCGTATGCAGCGGGCGCTTCCGCGGCTCGAGCGTATTGGCCTGGCCCTCTTCCAAGGTGAAAAGGCCGCCACGGTTGTGCAACATGAAGCCGGCCCCGGGTGGGACCAGACCCGAGCCAAAGCCACTGTAGTTGCTCTGGATCAAGGAGACGATGTTGCCGTCCTTGTCGATGACGGACAGGTAAATCGTGTCGTTTCCCTCACCGGTCGTGAGACCCTCCAGATGTGACGGCTCGACTTGGCAGGCGGCCGCGGCCGGATCGATCAGCGTTGCGCGGTCTGCCGCCAGCGTCTTGCTGAGCATCTGCTCCACCGGGATCTGCGAGAAGCTCGGGTCGCCTACATAGCGCAGCATGTCGGCGTAGGCGAGCTTCTTGGCCTCGATCATCACGTGAAGCGCTTCGGCACTATGGAAACCGTAGTCCGCCAGCGGGAAGCGTTCCATCACATTCAACATTGTGAGCGCCGCAATGCCTTGGGTATTTGGCGGAATCTCGCTCACGGTCCACCCGCGATACGTCGTCGAGATTGGGGTCACCCACTCCGGCCGAAACTCGCTGAGGTCCTCGGCGGTGAACGTGCCTCCCTGCTCCCGAGAGATCTGCAGGATGGCCTCTGCGGTCTGCCCTTTGTAGTACCCGTCACGACCATGCTCGGCGATGCGCCGGAACGAGCCGCCGAGGTCCGGATTACGAAAGAGTTCTCCCGCGGCAGGCGCGAGGTCACCAATCAGAAAAGTCGCCCTCGAGTTTGGATGCTCTGACAGGAATGGCGCTGCCCGGCCCCAGCCATTGGCAATGACCGGCGAGACCGGGAACCCATTTTCCGCGTAAAAAATAGCGGACGCGAGGAGCTCGGAGAACGGCAAGGTGCCAAAGCGCTCCCGCATGGCGTCCCAGCCGGCGACGACGCCAGGTACCGTGGCCGAGTAGATACCGCGCTGGGGCATCTGGTCGAACCCCTTCGACCGGAGCAGCTCGACTGACCGGCCGGCGGGCGCCCACCCGCTGGCGTTCAAACCGTGCAGCTCGCCGGTCTTCGCTTCATAGATGAGCGCGAACAGGTCGCCGCCGATGCCATTGCCAGTCGGTTCCATGAGGCCGATGGTGGCATTGGCCGCGATGGCCGCGTCAACGGCATTGCCGCCCCGTTCGAGAACCTGCACGCCAGCCCGAGCGGCGAGGGGCTGACTCGCCGCGACCATGCCGTAGGTCGTGACGACGACAGAGCGACCGACGACAGGTGGCGGCGACGCGGACGAGTCGGTTTGCGCGAACCCTGGGGTCCCAAACCCCGCGACCGCGAGGGCGGTCAAGAAGGCGATAGGGATTCTCATATGCATGATCTTGTTCCTGGAAGGCGATGCAGCTTCCTGAAATGCGATACCGCGAGTGCCAAAGCAACCTGCCTGACCAGCCTGACGAGCGAAAATACGGTCACGTTGACGTGTGGTATCCGTTTCGTCCCGCGTCCTGGTGGCGTTTCACTGTAGGTCGTTCGCAGTATGACTGCAACTCTGCGCGCGGTCTGGCGACACGGCTGTCCTACTTGCTGTGGCGCAGTCAGCCGGATGACGAGCTCTTCGACCTTGCTCGTGAAGGCACCCTGTCGGACCCAATCACGCTCACCCGGCAGGTCGACCGGATGTTGGACGATCCCAAGGCGCGTCGGTTCGTCACGGACTTTGCCGGTCAGGCGTTCCGGCTCTACGAGCTGCGGGCGACCAGCCCCGACCCGGAGCTTTGTCCCGAATACGATGACCGACTGGCGCAGGCGATGTCGTCGGAGACCGAGCTCTTCTTGGCTGAGCTGGTCGCAGGGAACCTCGGCGCGGGGCAGCTGGTCGACGCTGACTTTACGTTTGTCAATCGCCGGCTAGCCGAGCACTACGACATCATTGGCATTGAGGGACAACAGGTGCGGAAGGTCGTGCTGCCCGACGGCAATTCACGCGGCGGATTGCTGACGCAGGCGAGTATCAGCAAGATCACCGCCAACGGGACGACGACGATTCACGAGGTCGTTCGTAGCGATCTCTTTAAGAAAGAGTGACGATGGGCAACGCGGGCCCGGCGCCAGCAGCAGCACGGTCGCCGCGTACTCCAAGGCGCGCAACGTAGTCGATGCGCGCGCTCGTCGCGCGTTTGTGAGGGTCGAGCGCGGGCCGTCTCGTCGGGCAGACAGCATTGAGCCACCGAGCATCGGTGTTTTCGTCCCGGCGTTTACAATCCCGACAATGACGACGCTCGATCAACAGCTCCTCGACCGCTACGGACGGATCGCGGACCAACTTGATGGGTTGTATGCCACAGTTCGCGACCCGCTCTCGCGTATGGCGAGCGCCGTCGCACTGCTGCATGCGAAGCAAAGCCACTTCAACTGGACCGGTTTCTACCGGTGTGTCGACGAGGATTTGCTCGTGGGTCCGTATCAAGGACCTCTTGCGTGCATGTTGCTGGAGCGCGGGAAGGGTGTCTGTTGGGCGACGGTTGAGCGTGGCTCAGCAATCGTGGTCCCCGACGTTCATGCCTTCGAAGGGCACATCGCCTGTGACCCGCGTTCGAAGAGCGAAGTCGTCGTGCCCGTTCGAGATGGTGCGGGAACACTCGTCGCCGTGCTCGATGTCGACAGCGAACGAGCCGACGCTTTCAACGAGACGGATGTGGCCGGTCTCGAGCGAATCTGCCGGCTGATCTTCGATTGAGCGGACGAGCCGTCCCGCTGCCCTTCGCTGCAGACGTCGCTGGATCCGCGACTGCGAACAACGCAGCGCCGATCACGCCTCGCGCCGAAAAACGGGCATATTGTCGGTCCGATCCGTCAGGAAAACTCGTGAGATCTTTCATCCATCCGGAGGCGAGACTTCGGAATGTATGCGCACGTGTGCTTACCTGGCTACTTCCTCTTCAGCCGCGAGCAAGCGCCGAGCAATCGTGACGAATCCCAACGCTGTCGCCGGCATGATGGCAGCGTAGATCAGGCCCGCCACGGCGAGGTCAGGCGTTGCAAAATGTTGAACGTGGTCGCGAACGTAAGCGCAAGATTCTGAACTCCGACTTCGAACGTGATCGTGACGACCTGCGTCATCGGTAGCGTGAACAGTCTCGCAACTCCGTAACCGAAGCCCATCGTCGTCAGGTTCATGGCGAGGACAAGCTCTGGCGTCGTTGCAGAACTGCGCGCGAGTTTGCCGAAACCCACAACGACCGACCCTTCGCGGCCGCGCAACCGTTGAAAGGCGCGTGGCGTACGCCGTGTCAGCCGTAGCGCTGGCGACGGGCCCCGCGATCACAGAGGAAATTCGCCGAGATTCCGCGTCGACGTAACCCGCTTGACTCGAACTCAGTTCTTGGAGAACTCTGCGCTGCGCACGACCAAGCAACCAGAACAGCACGGTTTCTCTCGGAGAATAAGCCTATTGCCATTTGATGGACTGACTAAGCGCCGGTGACCCCGTCTCAGCCAGCGCATCTGCGGACGTCGCGACCGGCGACACCGTCCCGGTCAATGGAACCTGCACCACGAACGATGCGACCGCCTGCGCGCTGGACGATCGCTTCATGATCGACGTCGATTGGCGAGACGCCGCCAACGGCGGTGCTGCACCGGCCTTTGTGGCGCCGGGCGGACGGTTCTTGGACGGTGTGCCGAGTTTTTCTTCCTCGACACGAACAAGACAGACCTCCTGGTCCAGGTGCTGGATAGTTGCACCCAGAATGATCACTTCTGGGTCTTCCTGGGCACCTCGACAAATGTGGAGTTCACGGTGACTGTCAGCGATACCGCGACCGGTGTCAGCCGCGCCTACTTCAACCCACTGGGGCCAGTCGCACAGCCGATCCAGGACACGTCCGCGTTCGCGACCTGCCCATAGGAGTCAGGAGACACGCGGTGCTACCGCTCCTCGAACATGTCGACGCCGGTCGCCGCGGCAGCTTTTGAGCCGGCGCCAGGGAGACCGAGCGACCACGATGTCGAACCAGCGGCGCCCCCGAACGGCCGCGCCGCCGGAAACCTCGGACGGACGCGACTCGCGGAGCCGACCACCTCAAACGGCACGCCCTCGCTCTGGTGCTCGCGGTGCACACGAGAACGATGACGACGCCACTGCGAGGACGGGGCATAGCGCGTGCCGGCCGAGAATCCTGCCGGATCGTGTGGAACCTTACGAAAGGTGTGAACGTTCTGCCCGGCGCCCCCCCGCTCGAATCGCAGATTCACCCATAGCGTCACTCGCCCGTCGACGAGGGGCCACGGGTAAGGTTCCCCGTCGACACTTCCTGATCGCCGCTGTTCTTCGCCGGCTTCTCGCGGTTCTTTGATACAGGAATTGCACCGGTCTCTGGAGTATCAACCACAAAAAGGGGTGCCCATTTCTTGCAGAATGTGTTCACACGGCCCGGTCTCTCAGCACGTGGGATTGCCAGCGGAGGCATCCTGAGCGATCATACGCTGTGCTCGATTCGATCAGGTCGCAATACAGGCGGCACTGAGATTCGGTGCCCGGGGTGAGGACGAAACCCCATTTTGTTGATGATTCCGCGATCACGCGGGGGGAGATTCGAATGAGAGGACGTTGCTTGCCGTCGTTGCTCGGCGTGGTGGGGATCGTCATGATGCCTGCACTGGTCGCGGCCCAGACAGATTCGGCGCGTACGGCGTGGGGCGATCCGGACCTACAGGGTATCTGGACGAACACCACCACCACACCGCTTGAGCGTCCAGAGGATCTCGCAGACAAGGCGGTGTTCACGCCGGAGGAGTTTGCCGCACGGAACGCGCAGGTGGCCGAGGAGTCGAGCCTAGACAACCGCCCGCGCGACGAAACCGGCGCCTACAACGAGTTCTGGATGGAGCGGGGCAGACTGAATTTGAGGACGTCGTTGGTCATCGACCCGGCCGATGGCCGGCTGCCATCGTTGACGCCGACCGAGGAACGGCGTCGCGAGGACCACTCCGCGGATCGGGCGGCTCATTCGACCGATTCGTACGAGAACCGTAGCGCCTACGATCGCTGCATCTCTCGCGGGTTACCCGGGGCGATGATGCCGGGCTTTTACAACCACAACTACCAAATTTTCCAGACGCCTGACCACGTTGTCGTGCTGGTCGAGATGATCCACGATGCGCGCATCATCCCACTAGACCGGCGGCCCCACCTCGACTCGAGCATCAAGCAATGGCTCGGCGATTCGCGTGGATGGTGGGAGGGCGACACGCTGGTCGTCGAGACCAGGAGTCTGACGTCGAAGGCCGCAGACCGCATCACCACGACGTTTGGTGCCGGCACAGATACGACGGTGATCGAGCGATTCACACGGACCTCGGTCGACACGATTGACTATCAGATCAGCGTCACCGACCCGACGGAGTACAGCGCCTCCTGGACCGCGGCGATACCAATGTCAGCGCTCGATGGACAGCTCTACGAGTACGCATGTCACGAGGGCAATTACGCCATCGGCAACATCCTGTCTGGAGCGCGTGCGGAAGAGCAGGCGACGCGCTAAGACATCACTTCTTGGGCTCGGCTGGATAGCATCGCTCGGTCCGTATCGAGACGATCCGCAAGATCACCGGGGCGACCCGGTGCCGCGCGGGGCTTCAGTCTCGAGAAGGACGTAGTCCGGTGAACGTCACGTTCCGGCTGCTCGTGGCCAGCGGCGCGGTCGCACTTTCGGCGTGGCTGCTCCCGGCGTCCGTGCATGTCGTCGGCTGGGATGAGGCCGGCCCCCAGCGCCTGGCTCATGTGCGGTCCTGGTGGGAGCTGGCTGATGGTGGAGTCCGAGTCGCCGCGGCGGCGACTCGGACTCCACCGGGCGGCTTCGCTGGCCCGGGGCTCGCGTCGCGTTCGTGGCGAGCTGTATTCTGTTCGGCGCACTAGGGTCCTACGTCAAGGGGACCCAGGGGCTTGGGGGTGATGAGCCTCACTATCTGATCATCTCCCACAGTCTGCTCAGCGACTACGACCTCCGGATCGAGAACAACCACGACGAGGGACACTACCGGGCGTTTTTCACCGGGCAGCTCCCTCCTCATTTTCTGCGGCGTGGACTCGATGAGGTTATCTACTCTGTGCACGCACCGGGCCGCCCGGCGCTTCTCTTGCTGGGCTACGCGGTGGCCGGAGCCTGGGGCAGCGTGGCCCTCGTCGTGCTGATGGCAGCGCTGGCTGCTGCCCTTATGTTTGCGACAGCGGAGCGACTGACCAACCGGCCTGTGGCGTGGGTGACGTGGGCCGCCGTGGCGTGTACCGTGCCCTTCGCACCACACGCCTGGCTCCCGCGATCGCCGATGGCTGGGAAGTTGGGTGCAGGTCACGCTCGACTAGTGCACCGCAGACCCGCGTTCGGCACGCCGGTGAATCCAGTGGCAGAGACCGCACTGCCAGCCGTCTGTTCTGCAGATACACCGACGTCCCCCAACTGTCGCGCCGGATGAGTTCTGCGGCGACGACCCTCTCGACTCGCCTCTCTGGCTCCCGTCACACATCCGTCATACGCCTCGCTGGCCTTGACCTCGGCCCGCAGAGCGGGCATTCTCGGCCCGACATGTTCAGTCGGGCGGCAATCCGCCCCTAACGGGCAGGCCATTCGATGACCGGAGGACAATCCGCCTGTAATGCGGACGTCCTCGTGGTCGGGTGTGTTTTGTCAGGCGGGCGTCCTCGGGAACGAGGCGCTCGAATATCGTCACTCGTCGGGCTTGACGTGGTCAGGGTCGACGAAAGCAAAAACCGGGACTTCCGCTATCACGAGACACGGCCATTGCAGGGGTATCGTCTTGTTAAGACAGGTGGGCGTACAGTTGTGCTTCCCCGTCCAGCGGTCAAGCGAAAAGGAGGCAAACTATGCGCACGGTGCTCTCTAGTCGGCACGCTGTGATCCGTTTTACCGCTGCGGTTGCGATTGTCGCGTGTCTGGGCGCGGATAGTGTCACTGCTCAATCGGGTGCAGCCAACGGGGAGTGGGGTGTGTTTGGGGCGGATAGAGGCGCCACCCGCTACTCGCCGCTCGACCAGATTGACGCGGACAACGTCGCGGATCTCGAGGTGGCGTGGCGATGGAGCGCACGAGACCACGGCACCCCCCCACCGTCCGGCCGGATGCAAGTCAGTCCCTTGGTGGTCGACGGGATTCTATATACGACGGCGGGGAACCAACGCAGCGTGGTCGCCCTCGATGCCGCTACCGGTGAGCCCGTCTGGAGCTGGCGGCCGGGCGACAACGAACGAAGGTGGGGCGACATCATCGAGCCCGTCGCCCGCAGCTCTGGGCGTGGCGTGAGCTACTGGACGGACGGGGCTGGGGATGAACGCATCTTTGTCGTGACGCCGAGTTATCAGTTGGTGGCCCTGGACGCTCGGACGGGCAATCTGGTGGAGGGATTCGGGGCGGCCGGCCTAGTGGACATGATGGACGATCTGCGTTGGGCTGAACGACCGGCAGCAAGGAGAGAGGGTCGAGTGGCCAACACGTCGCCCCCGGCGATCCTTGGGAATGTGCTGGTGTCGTCGATTTCACTGCATACCGGCAGCGTGCCGACCCGGGCGTCTCCCAATGAGGTGTGGCCCATGAATATCCCTGGCGACGTGGTGGCATACGATACCCGCTCCGGCCAAATGCTCTGGCGCTTCAATACGGTCCCGAAGGAGGGGGAATACGGCGTCGACACCTGGCTGAAAGCGGACGAGGCCCTCTGGAACGTCGCGACCGGCACCCACGACTGGGTGCAGGAGTCACCAGAGCTCCTCGATGCGTCCTGGAAATACACAGGGAACATTGGGCATTGGGCACCCGTGACGGTCGACGAGGAGCTCGGCTTGTTCTATGTGCCCACCGAGACGCCCACAAACGACTATTTCGGCGGCTACCGGCCGGGAGAGAACCTCTTCGCAAACTCCGTCATAGCGCTCGACGCGGAGACCGGCGAACGGGTGTGGCATTTTCAGCTCACCCACCACGAACTCTGGGACTACGACATCCCCACTGCCCCGATCCTCGTAGACATCGAGGTTGATGGCGTCGGGGTGAAGGCCTTGGTGCAACTCTCGAAGCAGGGGTTCGCATACGTACTCGATCGCGAGACAGGCGAGCCCGTGTGGCCCATCGAAGAGCGGAACGTGCAAGCGTCGGACGTTCCGGGAGAGTGGACGTCTCCCACGCAACCCTTTCCTACCAAGCCTCCTGCTTTTGAACGCCAAGGCGTCCTGGAGGATGACCTCATCGACTTCACTCCGGAGCTTCGAGCTGAAGCACTGCGTATCGTAGAGAGTTTCCGGCTCGGGCCTCTCTACACTCCACCGACCCTGATTGAGCCGGACGGCAACCAGGGGACTCTCGCGCTCCCCAGCGCGGGGGGCGGCGTCAATTGGCCGGGTGGTGCGGTGGACGCCGACGCGGGTGTCCTGTTCGTGCCGTCGCTGACGAGACCGTCGCTCTTTGGATTGACGACCGGCACTGAAGGGACCGGCGTGCGCTACCACATTTCATTTGCTCGGGGCGTCCCGACGGTCCGTGGACTTCCCCTGATAAAGCCTCCCTACGGCCGCATCACCGCAATCGATCTGACCGTGGGAGAGATCTTGTGGCAGACCCCACACGGCGACACGCCCGGGTATTTCCAAGACCATCCGGACCTCCAGGGCGTGGAAGTGCCGAGGACGGGGAGCCCGATTCAAGGGTCCGGTCTTCTGGTGACGTCTACCCTGCTGTTTGCGGGTGAGGGATCGCGTGGCGCACCGGTTCTCCGTGCGTACGATAAGCGGACGGGTGACGTCGTCCATGAGATTCAGCTACCGGGTGGCCCAACCATCGGGTTCCCCATCACATACGAGGCGGACGGCCAACAGCACATTGTCGTCGCGGCGCTAGACGAGGAGAATATCGCGGAGTTGGTCGCGTTCACCGTGCAATAGAAACGGGACGGAGACGTACCGCACCTTTCGAGTCGGCTCCGTCGCGCCTCAGAAGCCACGTTGCGCATGCGGGAGCAGACTCCACAAGTGACATAATCACCGGGAATCTCCAACCCAGAGGAGGGCTCATGTTCGCATCCCGCCAGCCGTCGTACCGGTTCCGCTTGGCATGTATTACGTCCGGCGTCCTTGCCGCCGCCATCGCAGTCGTGGGTGCGCCGCCGGCCCACGCGCAAGAGGACCGCATCCGCCCGGTCACGGATGCGGAGCTCGAGAACCCGAGTCCGGACGACTGGTTGATGTGGCGCCGGACACTGGACGGCTGGGGCTATAGCCCGCTGGATCAGATCAACCGCGAGAACGTCGGCAACCTGCGGATGATCTGGTCACGTGGGCTCCAGCCTGGCCGCCAGCAAGGGACGCCGTTGGTGCGCGACGGCGTGATGTTCATGCCCAATCCACGCGACATCATCCAGGCGATCGATGCGAAGACCGGCGACCTTATCTGGGAGCACCGACGGGACCGCCCAGACGATCTCGGCGACTACATGATCGGCACCCTTACCGACACCAACCGTAACATCGCTATCCACGGCCAGCTGATCATCAACACCAGCATGGACGACCACATCTTCGCGCTGCACGCACAGACGGGCGACGTGGTCTGGGACACCGAGATTCTCGACTACCGGGTGAACCCGGCCAACCAGACGTCGGGCCCCATCGTCGCCGGCGGAAAGGTGTTCTCGGGGAGGAGCTGCGACCCGCGAGGGGGACCAAACGGCTGTGTCATCACGGCGCATGAGGCCTCGACCGGCGAGGAGCTGTGGCGGCGGCGGCTCATCCCCGCCCCCGGCGAGCCGGGCGACGAGACCTGGGGCGACGTGCCGTTCGAAGAGCGGGCGCACGTCGGCTCGTGGATGGTGCCCAGCTACGATCCAGAGTTAAACCTGGTCTATGTCGGCACATCGGTCACGTCGCCGGCGCCGAAGTACATGCTTGGCGGTATCGACAAGAAACACCTTTATCACAACTCGACCCTGGCCCTGAATGGGGACACGGGTGAGATCGTCTGGTACTACCAGCACCTGAACGACAGTTGGGACCTCGACCACCCGTTCGAGCGCCTGCTGGTGGACACGGCTGTGCGACCGGACCCGTCCGCGGTGAGTTGGATCAATCCGCGGATCAACCCGGGCGAGGAGCGCCGCGTGGTGACCGGCATCCCGGGTAAGACAGGCGTCGTCTATACCCTGGACCGGGAAACCGGAGAGTTCCTGTGGGCCACCCCCACCATTGTTCAGAACGTGATCAGCAGTATCGACGGTGCGACGGGGGCGGTGTCCGAGAATGCGGAGCTGGTCTTCACCGCGGCGGGGCAGACGGTGCTGGCCTGTCCGCATGCCAGTGGCGGGAAGGACTGGGAGGCCGGCGCCTACAGTCCCCTGACCAACACGATGTATATGCCGCTGCGCAACGTCTGCTCGCGGATGCGTGCGATGGCCGAGCCGGACGAGGAGGACGAGGCGCGCCGGCTCTATGCCATCGCCTGGCGTCCTGAAATCGCGCCCGGGACCGACGACGTCGGAAGCGTGCAGGCAATCTCGGCCGAGACCGGACAGGTGGTCTGGAACTACCAGCAGCGAGCCGCCACCATGTCGCTGGCCACGACCGGGGGCGGGCTCGTCTTCGGCGGTGACGTGAACGGACGGTTTCGGGCCTTCGACGACCGGACCGGAGAGATCCTCTGGGAGATCAACCTCGGCTCCCCGGTCTCGGGCTTCCCCATCACCTACGCGGTCGACGGCCGCCAGTATGTGGCGATCAGCACCGGCTTTGGCCGCTTTCTGGACCTGACCCCGGAGCTGCGCCCGAGCGCCAACAATAACCTGTTCATCTTTGCGCTTCCGGAGTAATAGAAATACTCCTATCCCACGACAACCCCGTGTCCGACATCGTCGACTTCGACGTGCCATCCACCGCGATCGTCACAGCGCCCGGCCGGAAGCGTATACTCGCGATGGGTCCCGGACCCGAGGCCAAAAACTCTACCGGAGGAACCAGCATGACTGTCCGATGTCAGGTGATTTTGTGGTGCACCGCCACCGTGGTGGGACTGACGCCTGTTGGGACCGCCGCCCAGGACGGGCCGCTTACGCCGTGGGGCCACCCCGACCTCCAGGGCGCCTATACCAACAAGACGATCACCCCGCTCGAGCGTCCGGAAGAACTGGGCAACAAGGAGTTCCTCACCGAGGAAGAGGTGGCGACCCAGGAGCAGGCCCGGATCAATCGCAACACGGACCTGCTGCACGCGCCGCCGCGTCGCACGGTAGCCGGCGGCGATATCGGCGGATACAACAACTTCTGGCTAGATGGCGGCACGCGTCCGACTGGACGAACCTCCCTCATCTACGACCCAGCGGACGGACGACTGCCCCGTGCCACCGCTGATGGCGAACGCCGTCACACCGCGCACGATGCGTCGTTTCCGGTCGATGGTCCGTTCGACTCGTGGGAAGACCTGGAGCTCAACGACCGCTGCCTCGTCTGGTCGGCCGGTCCGCCGATGCTACCAAGCGCCTACAACAACAACTTCATGATCTTTCAGACACCAGACCACGTGGTCATCAACGTCGAGATGATCCACGATACACGGATCATCCCGCTCGACGGCCGCTCGTACCTCCCGTCACAAATGCGCCAATGGCATGGCGACGCCCATGGCCATTGGGAAGGCAACACGCTTGTCGTCGAGACGAGAAACATTCGCCGGACGGAAGCGAATGCCGCGGCCGTCGGCGGGGACCAGATTCTGCTACGCGCCGCGAATGGGAACTCTGAGGACAGCATTACGGTCACAGAACGCTTCACGCGACTCGACGCTTCTACGCTGCACTACGAGTTCACTATCGACGACCCAACACAGTGGACCCGAAGCTTCTCAGGCGAGTTCCCGTTCGTTGCGCTGCCTCCGGAAGAGACGCTCTACGAATACGCTTGCCACGAGGGCAACTACAGTATGGTCAATATCCTCGGCGGGGAGCGCGCCAGAGAGCTCGAAGCCTCCACTACCGGATCTAACTGACGGCAGTCCCCCCGCGGCCTTGCGCGGGGACTGCCGTCAAGCCTCGGCGC
>CAUZIB010000019.1:0-64222 GCA_963579735.1 Vicinamibacteria bacterium
CCGGGCCCTTCGACATCGGCGCCTTGAACATTCAGGCGGGCGACGAGCAAATTTCCGGCGCGTCGTCGACGAACTTCACCGTCGCGCGGATCAAGCGGGACATCCTTAGACGCAGCAGCGTTGGCGCGATCTTCACCAACCGGTCTCTGTCGACAGTGGGCCCGGGGTCAAATCAGGCCTACGGCGCTGATGCCACCTTCTCGTTCTACGACAACGTGAGCCTGGTCACCTATCTGGCCCGCACCCAGACCGCCGGTCGCGACGATGAAGATCTGAGCTATCAGGGACAGTTCACCTACAACGGCGATTTGTATGGCCTCCAGGCCGAGCACCTCTTAGTGGAGGACAACTTCTTCCCCGATGTCGGATTTCTTCGTCGCAGGAACTTCCGGCGCAGTTACGCAGAGGCGCGGTATAGTCCCCGGCCGGTGTCGCTCGAAGGTGTACGGCAATTCCGTCTCGAGGGCAGCTTTGACTATACGGTCACCGCCAACACTGGGCAGCTCGAGACGCGTGAGTCTCAAGTCGGACTCTCGACCGAATTCGAGACAGGCGATCGAATCGGGGTGTCCGTCCTCGAAAGCTACGAACAACTCTCCCGCCCGTTCGAGCCGGGGCCGGGAGTGGTCATCCCACCCGGGGAGTATCGGTTCGCAGATGTCGAGGGTACGTACTTCCTCGGGACGCAACATCGGTTGACCGGGTTGTTCACAGTGCGGGTTGGCGAATACTTCGACGGCACGATCCGGTCGGCGGGCTTTAGCCGGGGGCGGTTCGAGGTGACGCCACAGCTCGCGATCGAGCCGACGATCTCGGTCAACTGGATCGACACACCGCAGGGCTCGTTCCGCACTGATCTCATCGTCTCCCGCGTGACCTACACGTTCACACCGCGTATGTTCTTCAGCGGGCTCGTGCAATACAACTCCGCGAGCGACTCGGTGAGCAGCAACCTCCGCTTCCGCTGGGAGTATCGCCCGGGTAGCGAGCTCTTTGTTGTCTATTCGGAGGACCGTGACACCGACCCATTCCGGCCCGACCGATACGCCGCGCTCCGCAACCGCGGGCTTGTAGTCAAAGTCACGCGACTCTTCCGGTTCTGAACCGCTCCCCAGCGTCGCGGACTCCACGCCGCCGACGGACCTTTGGCGATTCCACACTGAATGTCACACGGCGTTGGCCGGCGGTAGAGCCTTGCTGCCGCAGTCCGCGGAGCGCGGCGTCAGCACGGCAGAATGTCAATCCTTTCCGGACGCTTCCGAGCTACGGTGCTGAATTCTCGGCCGGCGCGCGCGCCGCCCACGTTCTCGTTGTGGCGCGACCTTCCTTACTCCTATCGGCCACGGTCGCGAACTACGCGATCGAAGAGAGCGAGCAGATGTATA
This sequence comes from Vicinamibacteria bacterium, assembly GCA_963579735.1. GTDB lineage: Bacteria > Acidobacteriota > Vicinamibacteria > Vicinamibacterales > UBA8438 > CAUZIB01. The sequence continues at coordinate 1,386 of CAUZIB010000019.1, forward strand.
CGGCGCTGCGGAAGCGCGACATCGACGCCACGTTCATTCGCTGTCCGGACATGGCCCACGGCGGTTCGACGCCCTGGAACATGGTGCATCGCTATCACCATCAGCTCCAGTGGTGGCAGCAGTATCTCGCCCAAAATAAGGCCGCGACTGAATAGACACTGGTATCGGCCAACCGGCCAGTAGTGGCGATTGCCACACCCCAACCCACACATAGAACCCCCGGCCCGTCGGGACGCGAAGGCCGTCTCCCAGATAAAGGGGGACCAGCGTCCGGGTGTCGACACACAACACTCCATCTATGGCCACAATCGCGGAGTCTAAAGCGTCCACCGTCGCTTCGCCGTCTGGCCAAGCCAACATGAGAATGAGCTGTGTCTCGCTCAGCCCGGACAAAATACGAAATATGTTGTGAGACCCTAAGTGCCATGCGCGGTCCCGGTGCCGCGCGCCTTCTGCATTGCAAGTAATTACTCACCTGCGTGGGCGTGCCGGCGTTCGGCGTCCCGCGTCCGTCTTCTTTTCAGCCGGAGGCGCCGTATTGAACTGGGGCACCGGCGTGGGCGCTCTAGCGCTCGCAGGACCTCGCAGTAAGTTGACTGGTACCCCGCGTGGCCGCCCTACCGGTCACCTGGGATCGGTCGTGTCGAGCGTATCGGCCGGAGGACCGCTAATTGGCGGATGGAAAATGATCTGTATCGTGTTGCCAGCTGGGTCGTCGACGTAGCAGGAACGTGCGCCATCGCGATGCGTTCGAGGACGGGTGCGTAGCGTGACGCCCTTCGATTCGAGATACGCGGCCCAGGCGTCTACGTCAGCGGCGGTCCGCACGATGACCCCAAGATGGTCAAACGCCGTCTCCCGTGTCTCGCGGTCGTCACGGGTCGACCGGTGAAGGGCCAGATTGTCGGTCCCGGACGTCAGATACACGTTGTCGGCATCTGGTTCCCACTCGACGCGGAAGCCCAGCCGCTCGGTATAGAACCGCTTCGTGTGGTCAAAGTGCGCCGTCGGCACAAAAAGCGCGACGTGACGGATCCCGAGATGGGGCGTTGGTCGTTGGGCCATGACGGTCTATGTTAGTGTGGCGAGATGTCACCCCAGTCGGCCGCGCAGCCACGGTGCGCTCTGTGCGGCACAAAAGATGTCTCGGAACCACGGGGTGAGGAAAAGTACTGCCGCGACTGCTGGGAAAAAAAGATAGCGGTCGAGGATATTGTCGCTCGGGAGTTCGCGCTCAAGCGATACATTCGGGCCCAAAGCGCCGAGAAGTATCTCGTCTACCATTCGACCCAGAAACGACCGTGCGGCCAGCTCATTGTCGTCGACGATGGATACGACCTGTTTCTCAGCCTCATTTTGTATCCCAGCTTTACGTGGGACGAGCCCGCGTATCACTTGGAAGGCGACCCGGAAGGACGAGCCTTTTCGGAACTCCTGGTCGACGTGATCGCCGCTGAGGTCATCGAGCCTTGGGGCGGCGGCAAGTGGCACCTGGAAATCTTCAAATCGATCAGCCCTGAGCCAGAGGACTGGAACGGTGAGATGTAATATAATCTCACGTTGCTTTACTCTCGCTCCGGAGGACATCTGATGAAACGACTCAGTAACGCGGTGTTTGTAAGCTCTTTGGTGGGTGTCGTGGCCCTCGCCGCGTGCGGAGGATCCAGCGGCGAGGAAGCCGCGGAAGGCGCGGTTGCCGAGATGGTTGAGGTGCCGCCGAGCCCCGAGGCCGTCGCCGCCGCCAACGCGTTGACCTCGCGGCTCGCCGAAACCGAAATCACGCTCGTCCCGACCCAGAGAGGCCTCGCCCCCGTTGGCTACACCCAGCCAGAGGCGCGACGAGAACAAGACTTCATCGTGACGACGATTCGGATCCGAAACCAGGCCGCGAATGCCATCGCCGGTCTCCAGGTCGACGAATTCTGGTTCGACACAGACGGCAATACGGTGACCGGCGACAGCGTCCGTTTTCGCGAGCCGGTCATGCCCGGCGAAGTCATCGATGTCGAGCTGCGAGTACCGCGCAACTCAGCGATGGACCGTAGTAACTACGAGTTCTCCCACCAAAACGGCGACATAGAAGCCAACCTCGTCGACGAACTTCCGGATCCGATCGTTGAGGAAGAAGAGGGTGAGGAAGGCGAAGAGGCTGAGGAAGAGGCCGGCGCCTAACTCGCGGTCCCACCCACCCATCCGAACGCATTACCCTGTGAGCGAGGCACTCGTCCTGTGCTCATAGGGTCAATCCGCCGCCGCTGATATCGCGCCGCGTCGGATCTGCTCGACTCGGAGCTGGCGCAACCGTCAGCCGTTGGACGCCACAACCCGAGAGCCCTCGGCACCCACCACGACGGTGGCTATACTCAAGGGATGGCGATCGATATTCCTCGGATCCAGTCGGCTCTCAAAGATGACCGATTGGACGGATGGCTTCTCTACGACTTTCATGGCTCGAACCGTATTGCCCGCACTATCTGTCAGCTGGACGGGGCATCGAAGCTCACGACGCGTCGATGGTACTACCTGATCCCCGCTCACGGTGAGCCCCGAGGGCTAGTCCACCGCATCGAGCCTCACAGCTTGAGTCAGGTGCCTGGCACGCGAGAGGTGTATGCCGACCGTCAGCAACTGGTCGACGGCCTCAGGACCATCATCGGAGATTGTCACACCCTCGCAATGGAGTATTCGCCGAACGGAGAGATCCCTTATATCTCGCTCGTCGACGCGGGGACGGTTGAAGCGGTCCGTGGTCTCGGAGTCACTGTTGTGTCATCAGGAGATCTTGTTCAGCGTTTTGAAGCGGTGTGGAACGCGGACGCGTTGGCGACACACAGATCGGCATCAGAATGTCTTTACCGGATAAAGGATCGGGCGTTCGCGCTGATCGCGGAGCGCCTCGGCTCACAAACGCCGACGACCGAGTTTGACGTGCAGCGGGAGATGGTGGCCTGGTTCGAGAGCGAGGGCCTGATCACAGACTGCCCGCCCGTTGTGGCGGCCCGTGAGAATGGAGGGGACCCCCACTACCTCCCGACCGCCGACCGATGCCGACGAATCGAGCCTGGCGACCCGATCCTGCTCGACCTCTGGGGCAAACATCCAACCGACGGCGCAGTATTTGCCGACATCACCTGGATGGGATTCGCCGGGCCCGAGGTTCCTGACGAATACGCCAAAGCCTTCTCCGTTATCTGCGCCGCCCGGGACGCCGCTGTCGCGGCGGTGACCAGCGCCGCTTCGAGTGGTCGCGAGCTCCAAGGGTGGGAAGTCGACCACGCGGCGCGGCGTGAAATCGAAAATGCCGGTCTTGGCCAATACTTCGTACACCGGACCGGTCACAGCCTGGGGCAATCCGTGCACGGCAACGGCGTCCACATGGACGACTACGAAACGCACGATACCCGGCGACTGCTCCCTGGAACCGGGTTCACGATCGAACCGGGGGTGTATTTCGACTCATTCGGCCTCCGCACTGAAATCAACATGTTCGTGGGGCAAGAGGGCGCGGCCGTTACCGGCCCAATCCAGACCGAGATTGCCCCGCTCCTTCCAACGTAGTGCGTATATTTGGACGACCTCGGAAACCGCGCGCGACCACTTTCTATGGTTCCATGACGAACCCGAAGCCCACGCCAGCGCCCATGACTGGAGACTCAGAGCGTCGCGCGGGAAAACCACCGGCCACTGGGACATAGACACTGACAGCACCAACGACGAACGGACTGGTAAGCTAATGTCGGGTCCACAATCATTCTGGTGAGTAAGGGCGGTCGAAGTCGCCATCGCTTTCCGGAACGAGCGTTGACAGGCGCGGGTGCTGAAGGCCGCCAGAAGCCCAAGGGATCGAGCGGGGTACGCCCCGCCGGAGGAGATGATGTCTACACGCAGAAGCACGCTGTATTCAGCCGGACTGATTGCCGCAATGTCTATGGTCATCGGCATGGTGATCGCGTCACGTTTTGACATGACGCCGGCCTCGTCTGCCCAGACTTTCGATGTCCCGCCTTTGAATAGCGCGCCGCTGGACGGGCCGATCCATGCGGGCACGTTTCGCGAGATCGCAAGGAACCAGACCGCGACGGTGGTCAATATCCGGACCGAATCGCAGCAACAGAGCCAAAGAAACGACCCCTTTGGCGGCGATGACCTTTTTCGTCGCTTCTTTGGCCAGCCTGACAACCAACCGCGTCAGCGCGAACGCACCGTCCAATCGGCCGGCACCGGCTTCGTCATTGACAAGAGCGGGCTAATTCTCACCAATAACCACGTGGTTGAAAACGCCACCAGCATTGAGATCGACTTCTTCGGTGACGAAGAAGGTCTGTTCTTCGAGGCGGAAGTGCTGGGACGAGACCAGCTCACCGACAGCGCCCTGCTGCGGTTGGTGGAGATGCCGGAGACTGAGCTAGCCGTCGCCGCGTTTGGCGACTCGAGTCAGATAGCGGCAGGTGACTGGGTGATGGCGATCGGCAACCCGTTCGGCTTTGGTCATACCATCACGGTCGGTGTCATCTCGGCGGTTGGTCGCCCGTTTACAGCGGTTCGCGGACGCGCGCAGGACGTGCTGCAAACCGATGCCGCGATCAACCCAGGTAACTCCGGTGGTCCTCTGCTCAATATCCGGGGCGAGGTCGTCGGTATTAACACCGCTATCGCGACCGACCGAGCGGCCAATGTCGGCATTGGCTTTGCGTTCCCTATCAACACAATCCGTGACGTGTTACCGGAGCTCCGAAGCGGGAAGGTCACCCGGGGACGAATTGGCGTCAATATTCAGAACGTCTCGCGTGAGTCGTATCAGGATCTTGGTCTCACAGAGCGCATGGGGGCGGTTGTCTCGTCCGTCGAGCGCGGCGGACCAGCGGACAACGCCGACATGCAACCCGGCGACGTCATCATTCGATACAACGGCGAGCGGGTGGAAAACACCCAGGACCTCCAGAGCCGCGTAGTTGCCACACGACCAGAAACGACCGTGCCGGTTGTCGTGCTTCGGGCCGGAGAAGAGGTCACGCTTGACGTCACGATTGCCGAGCTAGACCTCGAAGCCGGTCCGGCCGCCGTCGTTGAAGAGCCCGTTGATAGCCTGGGCGAAGGCTTTGGGATTTCGTTGCAGGATTTGACCCCGCAAGTTTCGAGCCGTCTGCGTCTCCCGAACGGAACGCAGGGCGCGGTCGTCGTCGATGTCGAGAGTGGCGGCTCGGGCGAAGCGAGCGGCATCCAGCCGGGCGATGTCATCCTTCGCATCAACCGCGTCGACGTCTCGGGGGCGACGGAAACGGTTGCGCAGCTCAACATGGTCGAGACCGGCCGCACGGCGTTCTTGCTCATTCAACGCGGCGGGTCACAGATTTTCCTGCAAGTGCTCAAGGAATAGCGCGCGTATGTTGCTCCGCGACCTCATTCGGCAGCGGATTCGCTCCGCGGGCCCAATGCGGTTCGCGGAATACATGGAGCTAGCGCTCTATCACCCAGAGCTCGGCTACTACGCTCGCTCCGATCAACGGTCGGGGCGAGCGGGCGACTTCTTTACAAGCGTCGATGTTGGACCGCTCTATGGCGAGCTTCTCTCGGCCCAGTTCGCGCAAATGGGAGAGATTCTCAGGCCGGGACCTGCGGCCAAGAGCGGCAGCATTGACCTGGTCGAAGCCGCGGCAGGCAATGGTCGGCTGTCCCGCGACATCCTGAACGCCGCGCGCCATTCGTTCCCGGCTTTCTATCGCGCGCTCCGATTGACGCTGGTCGAGCGGAGCGAGACCGCCCGTGCGACGCACGACACCACGCTGCGCGATCACCAGTCCAAGCGGGAACCATCGACGGCCACGCTCCCGGCTCCGATCACTGGTATCGTGTTCGCTAACGAGCTGCTCGATGCCCTACCCGTCCACCCCGTCGTGATGGGCGACCCGGGGCTCAGTGAGATCTACGTCGACATCGTGACACCCAGCGACGGCCGTCCCGTCCGCTTTGTCGAGCGCCCGGGTCCGCCCGGCGACGATGTCGTGCAGCACATCGCCCGTTTCGACATCCAGATTCCGCCCGGAGCCCGGGGTGAAGTCTGCCCCGCCGCCGTCCGCTGGGTCGAAAGCGTCGGCCGCAATCTGGAGCGCGGGTTCCTGGTGCTCGTGGACTACGGCCACGAGGCGCACGAGCTGTATTCGGACACCCACGCGATGGGAACTCTCACCACCTACACGCGCCACGTCGGTCAGACGGGGCCAGACCGAGCGGGAGCCACCCCCCCGTGGCTGGACGACCCGGGAGCCAACGACATCACGGCGCACGTGGATCTCAGTGCCATACAAGCGACGGCGCGAGACTCGGGCTTCGAGACATTAGCGGTCATCGACCAGTCGTATTTCTTGCTCGGGCTCGGCGCGACGCGCCTGACGGAACCAGCTGACCCGGTCGCGGCCATCAAGCACAGGCTCGCCCTCAAGACTTTGGTTGTTCCCGGTGGACTCGGCAGCACCCACAAGGTTTTGATCTTCAGCAAGGGAGTCGACGCGCCGCCACTCCTCGCGTCTCAATTCGCTACACGTCTGACGTAGTGACACGTCCCTCCGACACGGGCGCCCCAAACCTGAACCAAGACTCTGGCCTCGCTCGCAGACCGAGTTCATGACGTCTGGCGATGCCGCTGGTTTTCTGGGAGACGGCGCACGCCGATACCCACCCGTGGTCTAATCTAAGGACCTTCGTCGAGACCACGTGACCTACGTTGAACGGGAGATCAAACTCCGCTTCGAATCGCCGGACGTAGCCCGAGCGGCGCTGATCCAGGTCGGTGCCACGCCGCTCCGCGACCGACGTCTGCAAGATGATCGTGTATACGACTGGCCGGATGGCCGTCTCACCAACGCGCGATGCCTTCTTCGTGTCCGCCGGGACGGCGACACGACGAAGCTCACGTTCAAGGGCCCTCCTCAGGTTGCCTCAATGAAGGTCCGCGAAGAGGTGGAAATAACGGTCGACGACGGAGAGCGTCTCGTGACTCTGCTGAACAGGATCGGCCTTACCGTCCGGTTCCGCTATCAAAAGTTCCGGGAGGAATTTGAGCGACCCGGCGTCGTATTGGCCATCGACGAGACCCCCGTAGGCACATTCGCCGAGCTCGAAGGCGACGAGCACGGCATCACCGCTACCGCCGCCGCGCTCGGACGGAAACCGAGTGACTACATCTTGGACTCCTACCGCGGGCTCTTTCTCAAAGAGCGTCAAGCCAGGGGACTCGACACGGGCCACATGCTCTTCGAGACGCCTTCGGGCAATCCGTCGTAACGTGCCACGTCAAACCACGTCCGTGCCATCGCTCCCTCCGGCACTCGTGTTGACTGCGGGAAGAGGGACACGGCTCATGCCCCTTACGATGGTGCGGGCAAAGTCGGCGGTGCCGGTCGCGGGTGTTCCACTCGTCCTTCGGCTGGTTCGCGCGCTCGCCGACCAGGGCGTACCGGCGGTGGTCGTGAACCTGCATCATCGGCCGGATTCGATTACGTCGGTGCTCGGGCACGGAGACTCGGTGGGCATACCCATTCGGTATTCGTGGGAGACCGTGCTGCTGGGTAGCGGGGGCGGCCCTCGTCGAGCCCGAGAGCTTCTCGGTGAGCGTTTCTTCATCCTCAACGGTGACACCTTGGTGGACGTCGACCTGGCGGCGCTACACGAGACGCACCAACGCGCAGCGGGACTTGTGACGATGGCGATCGCGGATAACCCGAACCCGAGCCGCTACGGCGGACTAACGGTCAACGACGCAGGCCGGGTGGATGGATTTGTCCAACCCGGTCAACCAAGCTGTCACTTTGTCGGGGTCCAGCTTGTCGAGTCCCGGGTGTTCGATCCGCTCCCGGCAAACACACCGGCAACCTTGCTCGAAGACCTGTACTGTCCTCTGCTGGCCAACGCTCACGGCGCTATTGCGACCCATCGTGTCTCGACCAGATTTCGCGAGGTTGGCACCGCGTCCGACTACTTGCAGGTGTCCGTCGAGGTTGCCCGTGGCGAAGGGAGGGGCGACGTCAGCATCGGCACCCGCTGCCAGATAGACGAGAGCGCCGTCCTCTGCCGCACCGTCGTCTGGGACGATGTCACCATCGAGGCGGAATGCCAGCTGACGGATTGCATCGTGACCGATGGCGTTCGGGTTCCGGCCCGCACCATCAGCGAGCGGATGATCATCACACGGGTCGAGCAGGGCGCGAAGTTCACGTCGCTTGCACCTGACGGCCACAATGGCGGATGAAGTCGCTCCAAAGTCGGCACGTGAGCGCGTGCACGAATGGCTGTTGAGAAACGGGTTTCCAGCCAACACCAGCACCCATGCGCTCGCCGGTGACGCATCAACCCGTCGCTACATCCGAGTCAGTCCGGCCGTACACACGTCGCTGGTGCTCCTCCTTCATCCCTCATCGTTCGATCCCGATACAGACTCATTCCTCAACGTCGGCGACCTGTTCCGGCGCATGGCCATACCGGTGCCGACGGTCCGCGGACATGATGCTAACCTCGGCATTGTCGCCCTCGAAGACCTGGGGGATGTGACTCTGCAGGACTATGTGTCGCGGGCTGCCGCGACACAACGGCACGCGCGATATGTTGAAGCTATCAGACTGATTGCGCGTATCCAGACCCAAGGGCGGGCCCAAACGGGAGAACAGTATCAGCCTTTCAGCCTGGCGTTTGACGTCAAGAAGCTTCGGTGGGAGCTCGAGTTCTTTGTCGAGCATTTCTTGGCCGCGCACCGGGCCATCAAACTCACTTCGCAGCGTCGTGCCGGCCTCACCACGGAGTTCTCGGCGTTGGCCGAGGAGTTGGCCGCGGAACCTCGCGTGCTCTGTCACCGTGACTTTCACAGCCGCAACCTCATGTGGCACCGTGATGCACTGTATGTCATCGACTTCCAAGACGCCCGCATGGGGCCAAACACCTACGACGTCGCGTCGCTCCTCAGAGATTCCTATGTCGAACTGGAATCGGCGTTTGTCGATGACATGATCGACACGTTTCGGCGGTCGGTCCCGTCGAATACCGGGGGCGACTTCCCTCGACGGTTCGCCGTGATGTCGGTGCAGCGTCATCTCAAAGCGCTGGGGACCTTCGGTTACCAGGCCACGACGGGAAACCCCCGCTACGAAAACGACATCCCGCGGACACTGCGGTATCTCCGTCAGGTGTTTGATCGACACCAGCGTTTCGACAATTTGCGTTCCATCCTCGCATCGGTGATCCCCGAGCTCGGATGAGTTCGCTGCTGTTACACTCGGAGGCCTATGGCGGTTTACATCGAGGACATCGCCTCCCACGAGGGCCAGGAGGTCACGCTCCGGGGCTGGCTTCACAATCGACGTTCAAGCGGAAAGATCCACTTCCTCACGATTCGCGACGGGACGGGCTTTCTCCAGGGCGTGATGTCAAAGGCGGCGGTCGGAGAAGACACGTTTAGCGCGGCCGACCACCTTGGCCAAGAAACATCACTGGTCGTTCGGGGGGCCGTCCGAGCCGACGCCCGGGCACCCGGCGGCTACGAGATGGATGTGGCGTCGATGACCGTGGTAGGCGGATCCCAGGACTACCCCATTACGCCAAAAGAGCATGGGGTCGAGTTTCTCCAAGATCACCGACATCTGTGGCTACGCAGCGTCCGTCAACAAGCGATCCTGCGAGTCCGACACGAAGTCATCAACGCCATTCGTGACTTCTTCAACGGCCAGGGCTTCATCCTGGCCGACACGCCAATATTGACGCCGGCAGCGTGCGAAGGCACAAGCACCTTGTTCGCCGTCCCCTACTTCGACGACCAGACCGCCTTTTTGACCCAAAGCGGACAGTTGTACGGCGAAGCAAACGCAATGGCGCTCGGGCGGGTCTACAACTTTGGCCCGACCTTTCGCGCCGAAAAATCGAAGACCCGACGGCATCTGACCGAATTCTGGATGGTCGAGCCCGAAATGGCATACGCCACACTGGACGACGTCATGTTGCTGGCCGAACAGCTCGTGGTGTCAGTGGTGAGCCGGGTCCTGGAGACGCGACGGCGAGAGCTCGAAGTCCTCGAACGAAATCTGTCTCCGCTCGAGGCCGTGGCCAGCCCGTTCCCACGGCTTTCTTATGATGAAGCCGTCACAATCCTGACGGACGAGGGTCACACATTTGAATGGGGCGGAGATTTCGGGGGCCCTGATGAAACAGCGCTTGGGCGCCGATTTGACCGCCCGGTACTCGTCCACCGGTTCCCCGCATCGGTCAAAGCGTTTTATATGCAGTCGGACCCGGACCGGCCCGAACTTTCGTTATCCGTGGACATGCTTGCACCCGAGGGATACGGCGAAATCATCGGCGGCGGACAGCGGCTCGACGATGAACAGCTGCTTCGCGAGAGAATATCGGCCCACAACCTACCTCCCGCAGCATTCGACTGGTATCTGGACCTGCGCCGCTACGGTACGGTACCGCATGGCGGGTTTGGGATGGGGGTCGAGCGGGCTGTCGCATGGATCTGTGGGCTCGAGCACATCCGCGAAGCAATCCCGTATCCCCGAATGCTGCATCGGCTCACGCCCTAACCGCGCATCCTCGTGTCTTGACGGCGGGCACGCGTCCCGCATCGATGATTCTGGCCATGCGATCAACCGCGCGGCCTGGCTCGCAGGCCGCCATGAAGGAGACTTTTTACGGACATACGGCTGAGAGCGACACCGCCAGACGGGCCCCCCGTTTTGACGCGGCGAAGGAGTCACTGACGCAGAAAGCTCGCGTCGCGTTGGACTGCCCGCTTAGGGTGCGTCGAGAGAGTGTGGTGGGGCCCGCGGGGGATCGACGGCCACTGTCGCACTCGTCTGGACCCAGTCAACGTCGTCAACGCGGGGTGAATTCTCTGATTAGTGGCCCTGTCTCGGGTCGACGTGCTATATTCTGCTTACGTCGATCCTGCAAAAAAAGTGGGCGTTCGCCCGCTTTTTGTTTTTGCGGGCAGGAAATACCCGGACTAGAGCGTCTCGGGGACCGATTTTTTGGGTGAGGTGGGGCACGAAGACCTCGTAGGCGAGGCCCGGCGGATCGCGGAAGGCGTGGCCGGTACGTTTGGGCTGGATATCTTCGACATACAGCTTCGACGAGAGTCCATAGGGTGGGTACTCCGGGTCTTCCTTGACCGGATAGAAAAGCCCGGCGAGGCACCTATGGGCCCGGGGCACGAGTCGGTAAGCCTCGACGATTGCCAGCGAGTGAGTCGCGATTTGAGCGCGGTGCTCGACGCTGACCTTACCTTTGACCATCGGTATACGTTGGAAGTGTCGTCACCGGGCCTGGACCGCCCGTTGCGGCATCTGGGCGACTGCCGTCGTTTCGTCGGTCGTCTTTCGAAGATCGTCACGACAGAAGCCATTGACGGCCAGCGCCATATCGCCGGCCGCATTGAGCGCGTCACCGATGACTGTGTAGTGGTCGCGGTCGGCGCGCGGACATACGAGATCCCGTGGGCGTCTGTGACACGCGCGCGGCTCGACGTTGAATTTTGAAGACGATGGCTGTGAACAACCCGTTGCAGCAGACGATCGAAGCGCTGGCGAAGGAGAAGGGCATCGAGCCGGACGTCATCATCACCGCTATCGAAGATGCGGTCCTTACCGCGTCCAGGCGGTACTACAAGTCTGACGAAAACCTCCGGACGAAGTTCAACCAGGAGACGGGACAGGTCGAGCTGTTTGCCGTCCGCCAGATTGTCCCCGAGGTGACCGACCCGACCACCGAGATCGGACTCGCCGAAGCCCAGCAGATTTACGGCGACGAGGCTGAGGTGGATATGGAGATCGAGTTCCCAAAGCGCACCGATGTGCTGGGACGGATTGCAGCCCAGACCGCCAAGCAAGTCATATTTCAGAAGGTCCGGGAAGCCGAGCGCGACAACATTTTTGAAGAGTACAACGACCGCGTCGGTGATGTGATGTCGGGCACGGTGAAGCGGTTCGAGAACGGTGACATCGTCGTCGAATCCGGACGGATAGAAGCCCTGCTGCCACGACGAGAGCAGTCGCGGGCCGAAAACTATACCACTGGCGACCGAATTCGAGCCGTCATACGCGAGGTCAACAAGAATACAAAAGGACCACAGCTCATTCTCTCTCGTACCGATCCGATCCTCTTGATGAAGCTGTTTGAACAAGAGGTGCCTGAGATCTACGACGGCACGGTAGTCATTCGCAGCGCGGTACGCGAAGCCGGAGACCGGGCGAAGGTGGCGGTGTATTCCCGCGAGCGAGATATTGACCCCATCGGCGCGTGTGTTGGTATGAAAGGAACCCGCGTCCAAGCCATCATCCGGGAGCTGCGGGGAGAAAAGATAGACATCGTGGAGTGGTCTGAAGACCCGGTGACGTTTGTGACGAACGCGATCAGCCCGGCCCGGGTCCAGCGCGTCACCGTCGTTGACGATGTCGAAAGCATCGTAGAAGTCGTTGTGGAAGACGCTCAGCTATCGCTGGCTATCGGCAAGAAAGGGCAAAACGTCCGACTTGCGGCGAAGCTGACCGGTTGGAGAATCGACATCAAGTCCGAGGAAGAAAAGCGCGCGGAAGTCGAAGCGCGATTTGAGGCAGCGGAGGAATCGGCCACGCTGATCCTTCCGGGGCTCAGCGAAGAACAGTTACTCAAACTCAGCGACGCCGGGCTCGACACCGCGGAACACCTGCTGGAAGCGACCACGGCCAGCATTGGCGAAGTCGCCGGCGTCGAGGAGTCCACCGCTGAGGAGCTGCAGGAAGCGGTGCGAGAGCAAATGGCCGCGCTGGAACAGGCCACGCTGGAGGCGGCCGAGGCGGAGCAGGGCGCGCTGGAGGTGGCCGAGGCGGAGCAGGGCGAGGCCGAAGCGAGCAACGAACATCCCGCGGCCGCAGAGGCACACGGGGCGGCGGCGAGCCCCACGAGGCCAAGCGACGAAACGGTGGCCGCCGAGGACGATACCACGACAACGAGCTGACCACGCTGAGACACGACTTGTCCACAATACGCATATACAAAGTTGCGGAAGTTCTCGACCTCCCCAGCCAGGAAGTCATCGATCTGCTCAAAGAGCAGCACGGGATTGACGTAAAGAGTGCGTCCAGCACGGTCGAGGAGATCGTCGCTCGCCAGTTCGTCGACCGTGTGTCCCGGGACCGAAAGATTGACCTCCCTCGCGGACGGGGGAGCCAAATGTTTAGTGGGCCCGCGCCGCGGCCTGCCGCCAAGAAGGGACGTCAGGCGACTCAGGCTCCCGAAGAACCGCCTCAGCCAAAGCTCGGACCACCGCGTCTGATCAAGTTGGCAAAGGCCGCGCGGGAGGTTGACGAGGACGCACGGAGTCAGCCCGACGTAGAGGAAGCCGGTCGTAATGAGGGGATCGAGTCGGCCGCGGAGCCGGTGGCCGTCGCGGCTACCCCGGACCAAGGTGCCGACACTCCGCCTCCACCGCCGGTCGCCGAAGTTGCGGTGACGCCCGCGCCGGTAGAGACGGTTGAACGGCCGGCGCCGCGGATGCGTGGTCTTCGCCTTGAAAACGAGCCCCCGCGACTGCGCCCGCCAACCATCCGAACCATCGAACCACGCCCGCCCGTACCGATCGCCCCTGCGGTTGTGCCCACTGCGGCGAGCAAGCCAACAGGGGATCAACCAACGTCACAAACCGAGACCGTACCCGTCGCCGTTACGCCGCCGCCGGTCGAGACGCCACCAGTGGCGCCATCCGTAGAGGCAGCATCGCCTGCGGCACGAGGTGTGGTGGTACCCCCACCGCTCGATACGCCACGACCAACGACAAAGGCGCCAACCGCTTCGTCCCCGGCGCCGGCCGTACCCCAGACGCCAGCCATAGCTCGAGCTCCGGCCGCGCCCCAAACACCAGCGCCAACTAGAGCGGCAGCGGTACCACAAACGCCAGGTGCAGCTCGGTCGCCGGCCGCGCCCCAGACACCAATGGCTGCTCAATCGCCTACACCGGACGCACCGAAACCGGCGGCCGCAACGCGAGTAGCCGTGCCGCGGCCGCTGGGTCGCCCGCCGTCAATGTCGTCGGTGATCGCAAAACCAACGGGTCGTATCGTGCCGCCAACCCTCAGGTTGCGGGTCGAGGAATCGCGTCCGCGTCCCAAACGAGCGATCATCACCAGAACCGTGCCAATTGTGCGGCCCACCCCGCCCCGAGGGCCGGCGACACCGGGTCCTGGTACCGCCCGGCCGCCGCTGGGTGGGCCGCGACCACTACCGTCACAGCCCGTTCGCCCCGGCACCCCCCGTCCATTGCCAGCACGGCCAGCGGTTGGTTACCGACCGCCACCCAGACCATACCGATCACCAGGGAGACGCTCCGAGCGACGAACAAAGATTCAAGCGCCGATCGTCCCCAAGCCGCCGCCTCCGATTACCCGCACCATTACCCTCGCTGAGGGCATGACCGTCAAGGACCTCGCGGACCGACTCGAGGTCAAGGCGAAAGATGTGCTGAAGAAGCTCATCGACCGGCGAATGATGCTGACCATCAACACCACTCTTGACGCGGAGACGGCAACGATGATCGCGCGCGAGTTTGGCGCCGATGTCAAAATACGGAGCTTCGAAGAGGAGATGGTCCACATCGAGGCGGAGGAGACAAAGGCCGAAGACCTGGTGCCCCGGGAGCCGGTCGTCACGGTGATGGGTCACGTAGACCACGGCAAGACCTCGCTCCTCGACGTCATCCGTAAGTCGCGAGTCGCGGAACGGGAGGCCGGTGGCATTACACAACACATCGGGGCCTACACCGTCAGCGTCAAGAAACGCCGGGTCGTGTTTCTGGATACGCCCGGCCATGCGGCGTTCACCGCGATGCGGGCGCGCGGAGCGGGGGTCACGGACATTGTCGTCCTTGTCGTCGCGGCGGACGACGGCGTGATGCCGCAAACGAAGGAAGCGATCGACCACGCCCGCGCGGCGGAAGTGCCGATCATCGTGGCCATCAATAAGATCGACAAATCGAATGCGAACCCGGATCGTGTGAAGCAAGAGCTGGCGGAGATTGGCCTCACCCCAGAAGAGTGGGGCGGGGATACCGTCATGGTCTTGGTGTCCGCCAAGAAAGAGGAGAATCTCGACGGTCTCCTCGAAATGATTCTGCTGGTGACGGAGCTGGGTGAGTTCAAAGCGAACCCAAAACGTGTTGCGAGCGGAACGGTACTCGAGGCAAAGGTCGACCGGGGACGAGGTCCAGTCGCAACGATTCTCGTCCAGGACGGCACACTCAATGTCGGCGACGACTTTATCGCCGGCACTGTGGTCGGCCGAGTGCGGGCCTTGATTGACGACGTCGGTGCGCAAGTCAAAACAGTTGGTCCATCCAGTCCGGTGGAAGTCCTGGGTCTCACCGGGATTCCTCAACCCGGAGATGCGTTCCAGGCGGTCGACGACCCGGCGAAAGCCCGGCAGATCGCGCTGCTGCGTTCAGCAAGCGCCAAAGAAAAGGTGCTGGGTGACCGCAGTTCACGAATCACATTGGAGTCGCTACAGCAACAGCTGGCCGAAGGCAGCACCAAAGAGCTCCCGATCATCATCAAGGCAGACGTTCAAGGCTCAGCCGAAGTGTTGGCGCAAACGCTGGCAAAGCTTGGCGACGAGCGCGTCAAGATCGGGATCATCCACACGGGTGTCGGAGCCATCAGCGAATCTGACGTGCTTCTTGCCTCCACCTCCAACGCGATCATCATCGGGTTCAATGTCCGTCCGGACCGCAACGCGGCCTCTATCGCCAAAGCCGAAGGCGTCGATATTCGCAAGCACTCGGTCATCTACCATGTGACCGACGAGATCAAGCAAGCGATGGCGGGCCTCCTTGAGCCAACGTTGCGAGAGCAGCAACTTGGGGCAGCGACGGTGCGAGAAACGTTCAAGGTGCCAAAGTTCGGGACCGCAGCCGGGTGCATGGTCACCGAGGGTCAGATTAGCCGCAGCAGCGAAGCCAAGGTCAGGCTAGTGCGGGACGGCGTCGTCGTCCACGAAGGCCGGATCGGCTCTCTGCGTCGATTCAAGGATGATGTGAACGAAGTCAAAACGGGCTTTGAGTTCGGTATGGCTTTCGAACGATTCTCGGATATAAAAATCGGTGATGTCATCGAGTCGTTTACGGTCGAAAAGGTGGCGGCAACGGTAAGCTAGTGGCGTGTCTTCGTCGACTCGTGCTATCGCTCTGTTGTCCTTGGAGCTGTATCTACCGGCGGCGCGATCGCTGAAGGACAAGCGACGGGTGCTTCGCGGAATCAAAGACCGGCTGCATCTACTCAATGTCGCCGTCGCCGAAGTGGAGCACCAAGAGTTGTGGCAACGTGTGGGACTCGCTATTGTCACCGTCGGCTCTTCCCGGGTGGTTGTCGAGCAAACGCTTGAGAAGACGCTCGATGAAATCGAACGAAGGGACCCCGGTGCAATCACGCGTTCGGATCTTGAATGGCTCAGCTGAGCGACACGCTCCCGGTTTGGCTTTGCGAGCACTGTAGCGATGCCTCAAGGCTCCCGGCCAGCACGAGTAGGCGACCTCATTCGGGAAGAGCTCAGTGTCCTTCTGCAGCGTGAGGTGCGTAATCCCGACCTCCAACGCGTCACGCTCACGCACGTGCGGATGTCCAAAGACCTCCAGCACGCCCATGTTCTTTACACGGCAACGGCTGACCAGGAGGGCCGCCGAGCGCTTGTACGTGCGTTCCAGAAGACCGGGCCATACCTGAAGCGACTACTGGGGCGGCAACTACGTCTCCGATATGTACCCGAGCTCTCGTTTGAATACGACGAGTCGGTTGAGAGACAGGATCGGGTCGCCCAGCTATTCGCAGAGATCGCCGCGACGCGTCCCCCGGACGAAGGCCACGACGGTTGACCGCGGCTGCCTTCGCAGCTTCCCTGTCCCATGTTTCCCTTATGACTTCTGACCTTGAATCCATCGTTGCCGCCATTACCACTCGCCAGCGCTTTGTCCTCTCGTCGCATGCGCGCCCGGATGGCGACTCCATCGGCTCAGAGCTCGCGCTCGCCTACGCACTGCGCGCCCTCGGTAAAGATGTCGAGGTTGTCAATCACGACGCGGTACCGGCTTTCCTGCAGTCGTTCCCGGGTATCGACACGATTACGGTGGCCCCGCACGTGGATGGGTCTTTTGACGCCGCGATCAT
The DNA here is from genome assembly GCA_963579735.1 of Vicinamibacteria bacterium. GTDB lineage: Bacteria > Acidobacteriota > Vicinamibacteria > Vicinamibacterales > UBA8438 > CAUZIB01. Next base: position 18,554 of record CAUZIB010000019.1, read on the forward strand.
TTTAGAGTGTGGCTCGCTCGCCCGCACCGAAGTATCGGGGCTGGACGCGTACTACGTCATCAATATCGATCACCACGACGGAAACGCGATGTATGGAGACCTCAACTGGTTCGACCCAGCGGCAGCGGCGTGCGGGGAAATGGTGTATGAGGTCATCACAGCGTTGAATGTCCCTTTGACAGCACCGATCGCCACGCATTTGTATGTGGCCATCCTGACCGATACTGGGGCATTTCATCACTCGAGCATCAGCGAACAGACATTCGACATCTGCCGGCAAGCAGTTGCGGCGGGAGTGTCGGCGCCGGATATCGCGGCCCGTGTGTATCAGCAGGGAACGGTCGGCCGACTACGCTTGACGGGAACGCTACTCGACAAGATGGACGTTGTCGGTGACGGACACGTCGCCGTGCTCGAGGTTGACCGTCAGACGTTGGAACATACCGGGTGCCCACCGGACGACCTCGAGGGTCTGGTCAACATGCCTCTCGCAGCTCGAGACATTCAAGCGGTCGCAATGTTCAAAACGCTGGACGACCATGTGCGGGTGAGCCTGCGGTCGAAAGACAACATCGACGTCCGCGCCGTCGCATCGGCCTACGGCGGCGGCGGTCACTACAACGCCGCTGGTTGCACGATCGAGCCGGGAGATGACGCGGCACGGGCCGACGTCATCGGCCGTGTCGTAGAGGCAGTTTCGACCGAAATCGACGCCCCCACGGCAGGACCGAACCACCTTCGCGACGCATGACCCGGCGGCAATCGCGGAACGGCAACGACGTTGACCCGAGCGGCGTTCTCAGCGGGGTCCTCGTTGTCGACAAGCCGTCCGGAATAACATCTCATGACGTCGTCTCTCGTGCCCGACGATGCCTCAAGACCCGTCGCGTCGGCCATTTGGGCACGCTCGACCCGCTGGCCACCGGGGTACTGCCGCTCGTTGTCGGGCGCGCAACTCGCCTGGCGTCGTTGCTAGCCGAGGGTGACAAAGTCTACGATGCGGCAATACGTCTCGGACTCGTGACCGACACATACGATGTGACGGGGACTCCGACCGCGGTCGAGAGCGCCACGTCTCCGCAGGAGGTCACTCGCGCAGCACTCGACGTCCACCTCGCCCAATTTCTCGGAACGCGCGGCCAGCGACCACCCGCGTACTCGGCCAAGAAAATTCAGGGCGTCCGCGCCTACACTTTAGCGCGACAAAAGCAGGTCAAGACCCTCGCCCCGGTCGAGGTCACGCTTCGCTCGATAGAAGTCCATTCCATGGTGGACGGCCGTATATCGTGTCGGATTGCCTGCGCGCCCGGATTCTACGTGCGGTCGCTGGCCCACGACCTCGGCGAGTCGCTCGGCTGCGGGGGATGTCTGGAGGCACTTCGACGAGAAAAGAGCGGCGATTTCGGGTTGTATCACGCCGTCACCCTGGACGCCCTCGAACAAGACCCGACTTCTATCGCGCAGTGTCTGGTCCCGTTGTCTGGCCTGTTGCCACGGCTGCCACATGTTGTGGTCACAGAACGTGGGATGCAACGCGTACGTCACGGCAACACGCTCGGTCCGGACGACTTTTTTGTGCCAGACCCCGACAGTGCCGAAGCCGTCCCCGAGATTGCGGCTGGGAATTCCGTCAAAGTGTTGGCGCCGGATGGCGATCTTGTCGCGATCAGCGGGCGCGTGTCCGAGCAACCGCAAGGATCAGCGATAGGGGAGACGGATTCCCTGGCTGCGGGACTGAGGCAGGTAAACCTTTTGCAGCCACGGATCGTTCTAGTGTAAACTCGATCGGTTAGCTGCGGAGAAAAACGGTTCTATGCGGCGGTTTGGTGCGCGCGACAGCGCGTTTCTGGTCCGCTCGCGGAGGTTGAGCAGTGGCGTTTTCCAGGGATCAAAAGTCTGACATTATCGGCTCTTATCGCACCCACGACAGCGACACTGGTTCACCGGAAGTGCAAGTCGCAATATTGAGTGGGCGTATCAAGTATCTCACCGAGCACTTCAAGACTCACTCCAAAGATCATCACTCGAGACGCGGGCTATTGAAGCTCGTCGGTCAAAGGCGACGACTCCTAGACTACGTCAAGCGCAAGGACGTGGAGCGCTATACGAGTCTCATCAAGCGGCTCGGTATCCGCAAGTAGACGGACACGCGCGAGAATGAAGGCGGCACGACACTCGGGCCGCCTCCCCCGAGCCGTCCTACTCGACGACGTCTCTTTTGTTGGGAGCAGACTACATGCATACTGGCCAGCTCACAGTCGGCCACGCGGATCTCGTCATCGAGACGGGAAAGCTTGCGAAGCAAGCGGATGGGGCGGTTGTCGTCAGATTCGGTGACACCATGGTACTTGTCACCGCCTGCTACGCGCCTACCGCGCGCGAAGGCATCGACTTCCTGCCGCTGACCGTTGACTTCCGCGACAACACCTACGCGTCGGGACGCATCCCGGGCGGGTTCTTCAAACGGGAAGGTAAACCCACCGAAAAGGAAGTGCTAACCAGCCGCCTGACGGACCGCCCCATTCGGCCGCTTTTCCCGGATGGATGGAATCGAGAGACCCAGATTGTCGCGTGGGTAATCTCGTCGGATGCCGACAACGACCCGGACGTCTTGGGCCTGACCGGAGCCTCGGCCGCCCTGGCGCTGTCGCCAATCCCACTACAGAAGACCATCGCCGCCGTGCGAGTCGGCCTTGTCGACGGAAACTTCATCGTCAACCCGACCTACGCCGACCGTCGGCAGAGCAGCCTCGACCTTCTGATCGCCGGGAGCCAGGACGCGGTTGTCATGGTAGAGGCTGGAGCAACGGAAATCTCTGAAGAAGAGATACTGCAGGCTCTCGAAGCCGGGCATGCGGCGATCAAGGGCATCGTCCATACGATAGATGAGCTGGCCGCTGCCGCCGGGAAGCCAAAGGTCACCATCCCCGCGCCGCACGTTGATGAGGCGTTGGCCAAGCAGGTGGAAAACAGTGTGCGCGAGCCACTCGCGGACGCCATGCGAATACGAGACAAGCTCGCGAGCTACGCACAGGTCGACGCAGTGCAGGAGACCCTGTTGGCGTCCTACGCTGATGATGACGGTGGCTCATCCGACCGTCGATCCCAGGCCAAACGAGTATTCAAGGACCTCAAAGAAAAGGTCCTCCGGGACGAGGTACTGGAGGTCGGCAAGCGACTGGACGGGCGGGCCTTTGACCAGATCCGCGATATCTCGTCCGAGATCGGCCTCTTGCCTCGGGTTCACGGATCTGCGGTCTTTACGCGCGGGGAAACCCAAGCGCTCGTCACCGCAACCCTGGGCACCCGAGACGATCAGCAGAGAATCGAAGGTGTGACCGGTGAGACCCACAAACGGTTCATGCTTCACTACAACTTCCCGCCGTTCTCCGTCGGTGAAGTCAAGTTTCTCCGGGGACCGGGACGGCGAGAGATTGGCCACGGTAACCTGGCCGAACGCAGCCTCATCCCAGTGCTACCGGCGGAAGAGGACTTTCCGTATACGCTGCGGGTTGTCTCTGACATCCTCGAATCGAACGGATCCTCGTCCATGGCGAGCGTCTGTGGCGGTTCGCTCGCATTGATGGACGCAGGCGTCCCGCTCAAGGCACCGGTAGCGGGCGTCGCCATGGGCCTCATCCTGGATGAGACAGAGGGCAGCAATCGTCACGCTGTTCTCAGCGATATCGCCGGCGCGGAAGACCACTACGGGGACATGGACTTCAAAGTAGCAGGGACGCGGGGGGGGATCACCGCACTCCAGATGGATATCAAAGTCGCGGGTGTGACCACAGAGATTATGAAAGCCGCGCTGGCTCAGGCCAAGGCCGGACGTCTTCATATTCTCGACAAGATGGAGTCGACGATCGAATCGCCGCGTGCGGAAATCTCGAACTACGCGCCGCAAATCGTCACGATCACCATCCCCGTCGACAAGATCCGAGACGTGATCGGCCCGGGCGGGAAGACCATCCGGAGCATCGTCGAGAGAACCGGCGTCAAGATCGATGTCGAGGACGACGGTCGTATCAACGTTGCATCGCCGGATGCCAGTTCAGCGCAAAAAGCCATCACAATTATCGAAGAACTGACGGCTAGCCCGGAGATGAACAAAACATATCTCGGGAAAGTACAAAGGATCACCGACTTCGGCGCGTTCGTCGAAATCTTGCCTGGGATCGATGGACTCCTTCATGTATCGGAAATCGCGCACTACCGAGTGGGAGACGTCCGCGACGAACTGCAGGAAGGTGATCAGGTGTTGGTCAAAGTCATCAACGTCGACCCGTCTGGCAAAGTCAGACTGAGCAGAAAGGCGTTGCTCCCCGTTCCGGAAGGGACGAGCGAGAGCGATGCCGCTCCCCGTTCGAGTCGCGGGGAAGGGTCTGGTAGCGATGGCCCACCGCGCGGACGTTCACGTCCGCGCGGACCCAGAGGTCGAGACGGAAACCGGGACCAAGGCGGGCGCTAGCGTCGCTCGCCGCGTGCCAACAACGCGGCGGCGACGACACGGTCGGTGAACGGAGGGTGGGTCGACAGTAGCCATCGTGCGACCCGCGGTGGGCGCTCCTCCGCGAGGCTCTGCGCGGCCAATCGCCGGACACCAGAGATAAGTGCCTGGGCATTGCCCGTCATCCTGACCGCATCCCGGTCGGCCCGACGTTCTTGCCAGCGGAGAATGAGATTGCGGCCGGGCGACAAGGCACCCAATGTGAGACCAGCGACCAGCGCAAGCGCGGGCAACGCCGCGGGGTCGCCAATCGAGGCAACGCCCAGCATCAGCCGAAGGTGGTCGACGACGACGTGAGCCGACCCGCATACCGCGGTTGCGATCAGACCGTCTGAGACAAGGGTCGTCCAGAGGTCTCGGTGGAGATAGTGGGCAATCTCGTGCGCGACGACTACCTCGATTTCGTCGTCGCTAAAGTCAGCAAGCAACCCGTCCGTGAGTAGAACGCGACGCGTTCTACCCAGCCCCGCCAGCGCGGCATTCGGGTACGGCTGCCCCACCCCAGGGGTCCACTCATAGAGGCCGAGCAGCGGAACGCCGACGCGTCGAGCAAGCGCGTGGAGGCGGTTCCGGAGAGACGTTTTCGTCAACGGCCTCACCCGCGACACCGCGGGTAAGACGACCACTGGTCCGACGTGGGCGAGTGCCACCGTTGCGACCGCAAAGAGCCCCCCACTCGCCAGCCACCAACGCGTCGGCCAAAGGTCGATAGCGAGATAGACGACAGTGGTCACCACCGCGACGACCGCTGTGTGCATGAGCATCGCGGCCACGGTTTCGACCAGCCAGCCGACCATTGTGTTCCGAGAGCCGCGATATCGATGCTCCAAAAAAAAACGGCGATACCAAGACGCGGGCAACGCGAGCACGTCGGCCAAGACGGCGAGCATGAGGGCAAAAATCGCCGCGACGCTCAGCGCGGTTTCTGGAAGCGTCAGGAAACGGACCATTTCGCGCGCGCGGTCGACGCCCCACGGGGAGAGGCCAAGTCCGACGCAGGCGATCAACGGGGCGGCCTGGACCGCCAACGCGAACGACTCCGCCCAGCGTCGGTGACGGTGATAGCGGGTGGACTTGTCCTCGTTCACAAGCTCGTGTCCTGGTGTGAGATAAGAGGACCAGAGCCCACGACGTCGTGCAGGATTACTGATTCAGAGAACGAGACCAGCGTTTGCAAGTGGACAGTCGCAGAAAAATTTATCCACTAGTTGAGATCGACAGAAATCAACTTCGAAACACCTGGCTCTTCCATCGTGACCCCGTAAAGCCGATCAGCGATCTCCATCGTCTTTCGATTGTGAGTCACCAGCACAAATTGGGTATAGTCCTGCATCCCTCGCAGCATCTCGACGAAGCGCCCAATATTAGCGTCGTCAAGCGGCGCGTCGATCTCGTCGAGCAGACAGAAGGGACTGGGCTTGAATTTGAAAATGGCGAACATCAGGGCCATCGCGGTAAGGGCTTTCTCTCCGCCCGACAGCAGCTGAACGCTCTGCAGGCGCTTGCCTGGAGGCTGGGCGATGATGTCGATTCCGCTCTCCAGCACGTCGGTGTCATCGATCAGGAGCAGCCCGGCCCGACCGCCACCAAACAGCGTCGAAAAGATTTTCTGAAAGTGATTGTTGACCGCTTCAAACGCCTCCTGGAAGCGCTCGCGCGTAGTGACGTCGATGCGCCGGATCGCATCGCCGGTCGACCGAATCGAGTCCAATAAGTCCTGCCGCTGCGTCGTCAAAAAGTCGAAACGTTCTTCGAGCGTGTCGAACTCGTCGATCGCCATCATATTCACAGGTCCTAGGCGTTCGATCTTCTCTCGAAGCGCGAGAATACGCTCTTCCGGTGTCTGAGGCGTGTCGTCGTCGCCGTCGCGGGGGCTGGTGGCATCGATGGCGGCGTCTGTGTCGCTTTCAGCGTTCAGCGCGTCCTTCTCAGGTTCGGCTCCAGGGCCATGTCGGTCCGAATCTTCTGTCGGATCCGTGTCATCGGTCCCCTCTGCAACGACGGCACCGATCGCATCGAGACCGCTGTCGTTCTCGAGCTGCTCTACTTCGGCGCGGACCAGTTCGAGGGTGAGCTGAAGTGTCTCCTGACACGTCGTTTCGAGATGAGCCAGGTCGGCTTCAGCCGTGACTCGCTGCACATCAAGCTGCGCGATTGCTGCACGCACGTCCTCGAGCGACTCACGAGACGACCGCAACTGGTCGACTTGATCCCCGATCCGTTGGCGGACGTCGTCTGCGCGCTCATCGAGTGTCTTCACGTCGCCGCGAAGCTGATCGAAACGTGAGACGTCCTCGTCCAATTGCGTCTTCGCCGCGACAATTGTGGCCTCCAGCATCTGTCGTTGCGCGGATGCCTGACGATTTGACTCGCGACACCGTTCGAGCCGGTCGTCGAGATCACGCGCCGCATCACCGAGACGTATGACATCGGCGGTGAGCGCCGCCGCCCGCTCGGCCAGCGCCGCATGGCCGGCCTTTGCATCGGTCACCCGAGCGACCAGCGCCTCGACCCGTTCGCGAGCCTCGAGCAAATGGCGTTGCGACACCATGAATCGCTCGTCCGCCGACCGTTGCTCGATCTCGAGTCTCGCGATAGCCTCTCGGGCCTCGGCTTGCCGCGCATCCAGACTCGCTCGTTTCTCCTCCGCCCTCCGTTGCTCGGTCTCTACCAACCCAGTCTTCTGGGCAAGCCCCGCGAGCTCGTCGTTGACCCGAGTCACGCCGAGCTCTAGTTCAAGGAGCTCCTTCTCGGCCGAGTGCTCCTCGGTCTGAAGCGTCTTGACTCCCGCCTCGGCCCGAGTGGCAAGATCCGCAAAGCGAGCCACGTCCACCTCAAGCTGCTTGACGGTCTCCGTTTCCCGCTCCATCTTGGCGTGAAGCTCTCGGATTTCGCCCTTTGTGGTCAGGATCCCGCGGGCCTCTTCCTTGCCGCCACCGTGCACGACCAACGCGCTACGAAAAACCGTGCCGTCCGCGGTGGTAATCGGATCCGCCGTCACGGCTGCGGCCGCCTCGGAGACGTCGACGGAGGGCGCAAACCAGCGTCGTCGGAGCAACGCGCGCACGCCCGATGCCCCAGCCCCGTCCACGCGCACCAGGTCCGACAACGGAGTGAGGCCGGCCACGGGCGGCGTTTCTGGCTCAGACTCTATCGCGCGATCGGCGATGACGAAACCGCAACGGCCGGCGTTCTGCGATGAGGCCAGCATCATCCCCGCTCGAGCATCGGCGATCGACGGGACCACGATGTATTGGACGAGCTCACCAAGGTTCGCTTCGACGGCTCGCTCATAGTCGCGCTCCATATCGAGATGGTCAGCGACCGAGCCCAGATGGACAACAGACTCAGACGACGCCAACACGAGCCGGGCAGCATCGCTATACCCCTCTCGGGCGGCGACCAATTCCTCTATGGAGCGAGCACGAGCAGCCATCGACGCCAGTTCTCGCTCCCGCTCGCGCATCTCGTCTCCGCGGGCATCGCGTGAGTGACGAGCAGAATCCAGCTCGGCTTCGCGGTCGACTCGCGCCCGCCGAATCGTATCGAGATTTTGCCGCACGCCCGCGACGGCACTCACCAACCGCTCGCCTTCGAGAGACGTTTTTTCGGCCGCGGTCGCCAAGTCATCGGATTCGGCCCCAAGTCTCGTCAGCTCCTCAGCAATCGCTGCGGTGGCCTCGACGGCGTTCTCCACCACGTGTTGAAGCGCGGTCGCGGCGTTGATTGCCGCATATACTTCGCTTCGACACGCCTCGACATCCCCTTCCAAACCTTCGATGGCGGACAGAGATTCGACGTGGTCCGATTCATCCGTGCGGAGGGTCGCGGCGGCCGCCTCGCGCTGGGTCTCGCACTCGGCTGACGCCAGGGTCTGCTGGTGCAACTCGACCTCGAGGGGCGCTCGCTGTTGCTCCAGTCGCTCGAGCTCACTCTCGCCCTCGAGCACCGTCGACCCCAGCACCGTTACCTGGCTCTGGTCAAATTCGATCTGCTGCTGACGACGCCCCATCTCCAGCTCGTGGGCATGCGCAGCGTCGCGGGCCCGGGTCGCGCCCTGTTCGGATTCCGCCAGCTCGATCTGCAGCTGCGCATGGGTGTTCTCGATCGCGGCCAAGGTGGCGGCGGCGGCGTGTTCACGTTCACGGGTCTCGTCGAGACGACGGCTGGCCGCGTCGATCGCGCCTTCCAACGCGACGCTCTTTCGAGAAAACTGAACCTTCTCCCACTGTCTGAGCTCCTCGCGAAGGCGTCGGTAACGTCTCGCCTTTGCAGCCTGCCGTTTTAATGCGCCCCGTTGCTTCTCGACTTCGAACACGATGTCGTCAACACGGGTCAGATTTTGTTGAGCTGCTTCAAGCTTCAACTCGGCAGCACGCCGCCGGGTCTTGTACTTCGTGACACCGGCCGCCCCTTCGAGCAATTGACGGCGCTCCATCGGACGAGCGCCAAGGATCTGCCCGATCTTCCCTTGCTCGATCACCGCGTAGGCCTTGACGCCTACGCCAGAGTCCATGAGCAAATCCTGAATGTCGCGCAGGCGACAGACCCGCCCGTCTATCATGTATTCGCTCTCGCCGGATCGATAGAGCCGGCGGGCCACCTCCACGTCGCGAGAGATCACCGGTCCATCGTCCAGGTCGGTTTCGAGATCGGCGAGGTCATCGATCTCAACCTCAGCCGGCACGAACAGATCTATGTCAACCGCACGAGCTAGGTCTTGTGGCGCCTCTGACGGATTCACGTCCGCTGGCTCGACGTCTTCGTTGACGACTATCTCAGCAACATCCGGAGCTGTGCGTTCGTCGCTGACCGCGAGACCGTTGCCGCCGCGCCCCGGGGGGACACGTCGAGCGCCAAGGGCGGCCAGCACCGCCGTGACATGAGACAGTTGTATCCGTACCTCTGCCGTCGCGGTCGGACGTCTGGCGTCACTCCCGCTGAAAATAACGTCCTCCATGCGCTCACCGCGCAGGCTCCGAGCGCTTTGCTCGCCAAGCACCCAGGAAATAGCGTCAATGACATTGCTCTTCCCGCAGCCGTTGGGCCCCACAATCGCCGTCACGCCTCCATCAAAGGACAGCGCCGACCGTTCGGGAAAGCTCTTGAAGCCCGAGATCTCAATGGAGTGCAGCCGCATCGATCTCCTCGACTCTCGTCTCGTTTAGGATCGGCGTCCACGGGGGCGCCGACACAGGGGGCTGGACCACTGCCTTTCGACACAATTTGTCACAGCCACGTCGTACAACAAAAAAGCCGTCCCAACGGACTGACACCTGTCAGTTCTCGTCGAGCGGCTGGAATCGCTCTACCCGATCGTTCTTCCGCCCCAGTGGCAGTTTTCTACTCGTCCGCTTACCAACGGACCCGTCAAGGACCGCGGTCCATCACCATCGCTCACGCTGAGCCCGGGTTCCTGTGCGGGTTCGTGCGTATTGCGAGAGTGCCCCTATGGACCCGGTCGCAGTGTAACAATGTGGCTACGTATTCGGCAACCAGAGACTACTGTCCCGCTACCAGCGTCGACTCCGACCGGAGCTGCAACAGCTGCTCGGCCTGATCGAATAGCGTCATCGCTCGCTGCGTTTGCGGGTCAGCCCTGAATAGATTCTGACGCGCTTCTTCGAGCGTGAACAACGCGATGTCTATCTCAAGATGAATCATCGCGCGGATGAAATCCTCATCCTGTGCAAACCCTTCTTCATCAACGGTGAGACCGCGGTCTTCCAGATGGGCTTTGAACTGGTCCAGAAGGTCGGCGTCGACCTCGAACCCACGGTCTACGAGGACCCGCCCCGAGCTCGCCGCAGCGATCCGATTGTCGCCTTCCGCCGAAAAACGCTCGGCGAATCTCGCAAACTCCTGCCGGGCGGCCAGCACGCGCCCAAAGCGTGACGGGTCGAACCCCTCGATAGGCCCCGGGACGAGGCGGTCAGGTTCAACGCCGCCGCCACTGAACACTTCTCTCCCACCGTCCGTATATTTGCGGTCGGCGACCACATGTTCGCGCGTCTCCTGCTCGCGTAGCGAATAGGTGAGATATTCCTCAAAGCTGGCGTCCCACGGACGCTGAATCATCCGTCCACTCGGCGTGTAGTAGCGCGCGGTTGTCAACGCGAGCCCAGCGCCATGGCTCACTCGATAGACCGACTGCACCAGCGCCTTGCCAAAGGTGCTTTCCCCAACCACCAGGCCTCGGTCGTGGTCTTGGATGGCACCGGCCACAATCTCGGAAGCGCTCGCGCTGTTGCGATTGACTAGGACGATGAGCGGAACATCCGTGAAGTCGCTCTCTTGTCGGGCATGATAGTCCTGGTCTGAATTCGCAACGCGCCCGCGCGTGTAGACGATCAGGTCGCCCTTTGGAAGAAACGCATTGGACACCCGAATGGCTTGGTCCAGAGGCCCCCCAGGATTGTTCCGAAGATCGAGAAGAAGCCGCTCCATGCCCTGTGACTCCAACTGGGCAAGGGCTCGCTCGAGATCACGGCCGGTCGTTTCTGAAAAGTCACGAAGCCGGATGTAACCGGTTCGGTCGTCCGCCATGAACGAGCCTTGGATGGTCGGAATGGTGATCTCATCTCGTTCCACTGTCAGCGGGATCAGTGCTTCGTATCCCTGACGCCGAATAGCGATTTCAACCGAACTACCTTTTGGTCCACGCAAGAGACGGACCGCGTCTTCGACCGTCAGGTCCGTCGCGTCTTCTCCGCTAATCTCGGCGATCACATCGCCGCGCCGCAACCCCTGGCGAAACGCAGGAGACCCCTCAAAAATACTCATCACGGAGATACCGCCATCAATCACATTGATGGAAATACCGAGCCCATAGTACCGGCCCTCCTGGCGCTCGCGGAGCTGCGCATAGGACCGTGGATCCATGAAGTTCGAGTGGGGATCAAGCGTCTGCAGCATCCCGCCAATCGCTTGATATACGAGGCGCTCGGTGTCGACCTCGTCGACGTAGTTGGCCTCAATCGCTGCTAGGGCGTCGGCAAACGCATCGTAGTGTTCAGGTAAGGTTTCCTGAGTGGCGAAGACCTGGCCGCCAAACACCCCTCCGGCCAGCCCTCCAAGCACGACCACCCCTGCTCCCAGTGCTAACGACGATAGGCCTCGCATGTCGGCATGCTATCAAAATAAGCTCCCGTCCTGCAATGACTTCGAGGTATCCCTTGCGGCCAGCGGCCTTGACTTCGAGGTATCCCTTGCGGCCCGCGGCCTTGACCATGTGGACCCACATTTCTATAATGCCAAGAGTCGTTTGCGGCCTCCTGAAAGATATGGGGCTGCTCTCGGTATCGTCGCGGTCCCCGCGGCCGGAACTTTTCACGAGCAGCAAGGAGCAGCACTATGTTCGGCTCAATCGGGATGCCCGAGCTAATGATCATTTTTGTCATTGCCCTGATCATTTTCGGCCCCCGCAAGCTCCCCGAACTCGGTCGCTCGATGGGCAAGAGTTTGTCGGAGTTCAAGCGCGCCTCGAACGACCTCCGTAATACGCTCGACGAAGAGATCCGGATCGAGGACAAGCCACCTCCGCCGCCAGCACCGAAGTCGATGGCCTCGAACGACCTCCGTAATACGCTCGACGAAGAGATCGGAATCGAGGACAAGCCACCTCCGCCGCCAGCACCGAAGTCGATGGCCTCGAACGACCTCCGTAATACGCTCGACGAAGAGATCGGAATCGAGGACAAGCCACCTCCGCCGCCAGCACCGAAGTCGATGACGCCGACTCCGGCTGCCGAAACGACACCCGAGAGCACTTAGCGCCTGGCGTGCGCCGCTCTTTCCTAACTGCCTATTTGCGCGATTGTTCCCCAACGAGGCATTCTTGACGTTTCGAGCGCGGCAAACCTGGACTTTCCGGCGCTGTTGCCGGTCAGAGATCGTGTCTGCCTCTCAAGATTCAGGCAAATACCCGCTCGCTTCGCGCTCAAGTCACACGTAGGATGGCGCTCGCACCGTTTCCCGACTCTCTGGAACCTGATAAGGACGAATCGCCTGGCGGCGGGCTCGCCGGTGCAGGTGGTGGAAAAATGTCCTTCTTGGAGCACCTAGATGAGCTCAGAAAACGCCTCGTAGTTAGCGGCTGCGCCTTGCTGGGTGGATTCCTGCTGTGTTTTGTCTTTATTCAACCGATCTTTAACTTCATTATGGTGCCGTTATATGAGCTACTGCCCGAAGGCGGGCGGCTAGCTTACACGGAACCAGCCGAAGCGTTCCTCCTGTATATCAAAATCGCAGCCCTGGCGGGGCTGGTGCTGGCCGTGCCCGTGATCCTTAGCCAGGTCTGGCGATTCGTCGCTCCCGGGCTCTACTCCCACGAAAAAAGGTTTGCGATTCCTTTTGTCGTAGGCGCGACGATCTTCTTCGTCGGTGGCGCTGCTTTCTCTCACTACATACTCTTCCGAACGGCATGGGTTTTTTTTGCGGGGTTTGGGTCCGATTTCCTCGAATTCATCCCGCGAATTCAGCCAGCGTTTTCACTGTATGTGAGGCTTCTCTTGGCATGTGGACTCGTGTTTCAGATGCCAATCTTGGTTTTCTTCCTGTCCAAGGTTGGGGTGATCACCGCAAGTTATCTGACCAGGAATATCAAGTACGCAGTGCTTCTTATTTTCATCTTCGCGGCGGTACTGACGCCGACCGGCGACCCTGTCACATTGACAATGATGGCAGCGCCAATGATCGCCTTATATGGCCTCAGCATCGGAATTGCTTGGGTTGTCCGACGGGGCGACCGGCCGGACAAAGACAATTCGAATGAGCCTGAGGATGACTCCGGCCTCTCTAGCTAGTCACCTGTCGCGGAAATGACCTACCGCGTGACAGCGGCGATGCTTCGGCATGCCCGCGTTGCTTCTCGGGCGCCCGCGCGCCCCAACGCGACGGCCACCTTTGCGGGAGACACCGCCAGCACTATCAATGCCGGCGTTGACCTTCTACTGGTCTGAACCGTACTATCTGCATTGGATCTAAAGAGTGCGCGGCAACGCGCCGCGGCTCTTCGGGAAGGGTTTCCAACTGAGAACGCTGGGGTTCTATGAGACTACGTCTAGTTGCTACCACAGCACTAGTAGGGTCCATGCTGTTCATGGGCAGTCCTGCTACGGCACAATCTGATGATGAGGCTCCCAATCGTCGAGCGAATTCAACCTTCCTCGGCGACACCGGCCTCTGGTTCGTCCCAACCGCCGAAACCCTGCCCGATGGCAAATTTTCGACAAGCGTCCAGCGGGCAAACTTCGACCGGCAAGAGGGCATAACCGACATTCAGCACTACCTGGCGACCTTTGCGTTCGGCATACACGAACGCGTGGAGCTCTTTGGTTCCTTCCGTGGGATCACTCGGGTGGACAGGGACACGCGACCGCTCTTTGACGCGACGACCGCGATCGGCGGTCCGACAGCAAGTTTCCCGCTCGCCACACAGCCGTTTTCAGGTTCTCAAGTGGGCGACGTCCTCGTGGGAGCCAAGGTCAGCCTGACGTCCGAGCAAACGCAAGCTCCCGTCGCATTCGCGTTACGTGGCCTTGTGAAACTGCCGTCCGGTTCAGAGGCGAATGGCGCGTCAACCGGAAAGACCGACGGCGCCTTCGACTTCATCGCGAGCAAGGATCTGGGTGCGGCGGAAATCTCCGCTTTTGGTGGTTTCCTGGTCAGAGGTGACCCGGATGGGATCGACCTCCCGAATGCATTGCGATGGGGAGCGGGTATTGGAATTCCTGTTGGACGCACTGTCAGCGTGTTCGGGGAAGTCAACGGGAACGCGCTCAGCTCAGACACAATTGGCCTCGACACTCCGTTGATGGGTTCTGACGGAAGCTTCTCGTCCACGCTGTCGAACGTCAAGAGCCCGCTCGACGTGATGTTCGGTCTGCAGTGGAACGCCCCGAGCGGACTCTACGTTGGGGCCGGTCTCAACTACGCGGTCATCCACGATATCGACAGCCGACGTTCGGTGGGTGGTGACCGGGTAGGCCTACTGGTTCGCATCGGGTATCACCCCGGCGTCAACGTCTACCAGCCACCTCCACCACCACCTCCTCCGCCTCCAGCGAACGGACCGCCGACCGTAACCCTGACCTGTGATCCTTGCACCATTATGGTTGGCGACGAATCGTTGCTTCGGGCTGACGCGCAGGACCCGGACGGCGACCCATTGACGTATGCCTGGAGCGCACCAACCGGCGAATTTCAAGATCCAGGGAATCGTGAAACTCAGCGATGGTTGTCCCCCGACATCTTGGTGCCGCCCGTCCCCGTCACGGTAACCGTCGATGACGGCCGAGGCGGAACGGCGACCGACACAACGACGATCACCATTCTCGAGCCACCGGCCCCACCGAAACGAACGTATGTTTTCGAGGACGTGCACTTCGACTTCGACCGGTTTAGCCTGCGCACGGGTGCAGCCCGCGTCTTGGATGAAGTGGTGGCGGCCATGCAAGAAGACGAGGACCTCACGATTCAAATCGAAGGCCACACGGGCAACATTGGTACCGCCGAATACAACCTCGCACTCTCCGGACAACGAGCGACCTCAGTCGAGGATTACTTGACCAGTCGCGGGATTGCGGCGTCGAGACTCACCACCATTAGCTATGGTGAAGAACAGCCGGCGCATGACAATTCACGGGAGGAGACGCGCCGGCTCAATCGGCGGGCGGCGATGGTCGTCAGGTTACAGTAGGCTCGCGTTGCTCACTCCCTGTGCCTTGGCAGTCGGGCGCCGCTCGGCCGGAGCATGGTCAACTCTCTGGGCAACAGTCCCGTTAGTACGCTTTCGCGAAATAGACGTCCGTCTGACCGGGTTCGCCACACTCGATACACGGACCCGACGCCGGCGGTGGATCGAGGGCAATATTCCGGATGGTCGCCTGCGTCGCCGTTTTGACCTTGGCTTCACAGTCGGCGCGACCGCACCATGGCGCGACCACAAAGCCTGGTCGTCCCTCGAGCAACTGGTCAAACTGCTCGCGAGATGTGACGTGCGCGGTGTGGGCGTCACGAAACGCGAGAGCCCGCGCGAACAAATCTGACTGGATAGACGCCAGTAACTCGGAGACACGCGACGTGAGCCCATCCATCGGGGTCGGGATCTTCTCGCGGGTGTCTCGACGCACGAGCATGACTTGGGATTTCTCGATGTCCTTTGGACCGATCTCCAAACGGAGCGGCACGCCCCGCATCTCCCACTCGGCATATTTCCAGCCGGGCGAATGGACCTCGCGGTCGTCGAGCTTCACGCGCACGCCCGCGGCTGACAACGAATCCCGTATCCGCTGGGCGTGGGGCAGCACGGTTTCTTGCCAGTTTCCGCGAGGAATAGGGACCATCACGACCTGATGCGGGGCGACCCGTGGAGGCAGAATCAGACCGCTATCGTCACCGTGAGTCATGATGACCGCCCCGATCAGACGGGTAGTCATACCCCACGATGTCTGCCACACGTGCTGGACCGACTTATCACGCGCCTGGAACGTAATGTCGAACACCTTCGCAAAGTTCTGACCCAGCATGTGCGACGTCCCGGCCTGTAGCGCGCGACCATCGCCCATGAGCGCCTCTACGGAATATGTGTGGGCCGCGCCCGCAAACTTCTCGCTCTCAGTCTTCCGCCCGTCGATCACAGGCATCGCCAACTCGGTTTCCAAAAACTCCTTGTAGAGGCCGAGCATCGCCAGCGCCTCGGCCTCTGCTTCCTCGCGCGTCTCGTGCGCCGTATGTCCCTCTTGCCACAAGAATTCTGTCGTTCGCAAGAACAAACGCGTCACCTTCTCCCATCGCACGACATTCGCCCATTGATTGATCAGCACCGGAAGGTCCCGCCACGACTGAATCCATTTCGCATACATCGTGCCGATGATTGCTTCGGACGTTGGGCGTACGACGAGCGGTTCTTCTAGCTCTTCGTCGCCACCCTTTGTCACCCATGCAACCTGCGGGGCGAAACCCTCTACGTGAGCGGCTTCCTTTTTCAGAAGGCTCTCTGGGATGAACAGCGGAAAATACGCGTTCACGTGTCCCGTCGCTTTGAAGCGACGGTCCAACTCGGACTGCAACAACTCCCAAATGGCATATCCATAGGGCCGGATGACCATGCTGCCCTTGACCGGAGAATAGTCGGCAAGCTCGGTGCGTCGGATGACGTCCGTATACCAGCGGGAAAAGTCCTCAGACCGCGGGGTGATTTCGGTGACAAACGCATCCTTTTTTGCCGACATTGAAACGTATCCTCCGTAAGGCGGTGGGGAAGCCGGTCCCGTTCGAGGCGTGCAGAGCGGTGGTCCTACCGGCCGGGGTCTCAACTTTGTTGATATCCTACATTAGCCGTTTGCCGCTCGACCCCACCGAGTCATAGCCCATGCCCGACGCTTTGGAAATAACCGTTCAGACTGCCTCGCGGACTTATCCCGTCCATGTTGGCGAAAACCTGGTGGGCGAGCTCGACCAGCTCATCACGAAAGCTGGCAGCACCGGTCTTCGCTTTGTCGTATCAAGTCCGCCAATTTGGAAGCTCCACGGTGCCGCAATACGGGCCGCGCTCAATCCGACGGAAACGTTTCTCGTCGCGGACGGAGAGCAGGCTAAGACACTACCCACCGCGGCGCAACTCTACGATCCATTGATTCGCGCCGGCGCCGACCGTAGCGTCACCCTTGTGGCCGTCGGCGGTGGGGTCTTGGGAGACATGGTCGGTCTCGTGGCCGCGACGTATCTTCGCGGCGTTCAGCTGGTCCACGTACCAACCACGTTGCTGGCTCAAGTCGATAGCTCGATCGGGGGAAAAGTCGGGGTCAATCACGCTCTAGGCAAGAACCTCATCGGCGCGTTTCACCAGCCGATCGCCGTCGTCACCGACCCGAGACTTCTCGAAACGTTGCCGCGCCGTGAGTTCAGGGCAGGTCTCTATGAAGTCATCAAATATGGCGTCATTGCGAGCCGGGACTTGTTCGACCGCATCGGACGAGACCTCAAGATGATCGTCGCGCGGCAAGCCGATGTCTTGGTCCCGATCATCGCCGAATCGTGTCGCATCAAGGCCTCAGTCGTCGCTGAGGATGAACAGGAAAAAGGGCTACGACGAATCCTGAATTTTGGCCACACCATCGGTCACGCCATCGAGGCCGTGACGGGTTACAGTCGGCTGCGTCACGGCGAAGCCGTCGCGTTTGGCATGCAGGCCGCAGCGCACCTCTCAGCAACACGGGGCCTGCTCCCCGATTCGGACCGGGACGCACTCGCCCAACTCGTGGCCGCGCTGGGTCCCCTCCCCTCCGTAAGCGATTTGAATCCTGATGCGGTTGCCGAAGCGATCCGCCGCGACAAGAAGGTCCTCCACGGTCGGCTGCACATGGTGCTGACGACCGCGCTTGGTCAAACTACGATCGTCGATGACGTGACGGAGGCCGAGATTCGCGACAGCCTCGCCGCCATCGGAATCAGAAAATCTTGATAGGCGCGTAGATTCTGCGTGACCGATGTCACTGTGTTCGGTGTTTGACGGACGGTGGGTCGCGGTGGAGCGCATGGTGCGTAAGCTTGATCTCAAGGTCCCGAGGGCTGATCTTCAGCCGTATTACCGCGAGCTCCCGGCTCCCACGCGACTCTCGCAGCGCGTGACGAAGCTTGTGCCGTTCGAACTTTCGAACTGGCTGTAGATTCGCACGGAGGCGTCTTCGAGACTTCCGCTCACGTCCAGTAGATCCCAGGGATCGACGATGCGTTCGTCCCGGCCTTCGGTGTCGGGGCCAAGGTTCAAATGTCGAGGGTGAATCTCGGTCGCGTCACACAAAATGACTGCGCGTTCGATCGAGTTCTGCAGCTCTCGGACATTGCCCGGCCAGTGATATCGAACGAGTGCGTCTTCGGCGGCGGGGGATAGACCAAGTCCGCTTCTGCCGACGTTTCGTGAACATCTGCCCACAAAAAAGCGCGCCAGCAACGGAATATCGTCGGCCCTCTCCCGGAGGGGCGGGATCTCGATCGGAAACACCGAGAGTCGAAAATATAGGTCTTCCCTAAACTGACGGGCCGACACCGCGGCGAGGAGATCTCGGTTGCTGGCGGCCACAATTCGAACGTCGACACGAATGGGCGTCGTGCCTCCCACGCGGTCGAACTCTCGGTCCTCGATGGCCCGCAGAATCTTTACCTGGAGCGGTAAGGTGAGGTCGCCAATCTCGTCTAAGAGAAGCGTACCGCCGTGCGCGGTCTCAAACCTCCCCGGCTTGCGAACCGCGGCGCCGGTGAACGCCCCCTTCTCGTGCCCGAACAGCTCGGATTCGAGCAGCATCTCCGGGATAGCGGCGCAGTTGATCGCGACAAACGGACCGTTCGCCCGGGGACTCAGCTCGTGCAGTGCGCGGGCGAACAGTTCCTTCCCGGTACCACTCTCTCCAGCGAGGAGCACTGTCACCTCGCTGGTTGCGGCCCGACGTAGGGCTGAGACAACCGCCTTGAGCGACGAATGCTTGCCGACTATCTCAGAGAGACCATGCGGTGCCACGAGCGCGTTGATACAGCTCCGCCACCTGGGTCACCACGACCGCTCGCTGGGGCGCAGAGAGGAAAGCCACCGCCACGCCGCCGATGAGCAGAACGACGGCCAGTGCCACAGACAATTCAGCAAGCGCCATTGACTAGTGGACCGAACGATTAGCGTCGCCCCTTCAGGGCGGTCATCCAGACGACCCCCGGGTCGGACCTGACGGTTTTCGCGCCACCGGTTCGACCGACCCACTGGGCCGACAAAACGACCACGTCGAGCACGAGCAAATCCTGTGGCGCCCGGCTATGGGCGCGCACGCTCCATCGACGCACATACGCGAACCCAGAGGAGGGCACGGTCCCAGCCCCGAGCCACTCCCCTTGCGAGTCAAGGTAGTCTACGTATCCGGGCACATCAGCAAACAGCGTTCCGGCAGTGGCGGTCCGTAACCCGACCCCAACGCGCGCCCCGAACGCCCCGGGCGTGTCGACAGCGACATCGGTTGATAGGTCTGACGTGCGCACGACGCCCGGGCTGCGATAGGACCAGGTCAACCCGTGAAGCTGCTCGATTTTCTGAACGGCCAGGAAGAGGGCCACCGTCTCGCGCGACGTCGCCGCGGTCGCACGCTGCGACACGACCAACAGCTGAGCCACCCCGGCTGACACGAGTGCGATGAGCCCCGCCGCGACGACGGCCTCGACCAAGAAGAATCCGTCGGTCCATGCCCAGTCAGCGGTTCGCGCTCTCGGCCCGCACCGCGCTCGCTGGTCCATGCAGAAGAACCTTTGCAAGGACCACGCTCAATTGACGCGGAAACGTCTGCTCGCATCTTCAGCTCTGGCGACCTCTGGACCTGTCAGAAAATGACAGGGCGTCGCACGCCGCCCATCGCAGAAACGGCACGGCCCGTCTATCCACACACGAAACCGACATACCACGCGACTATCGGCTCGGCCGCCAGCGCAACCGCGATCGCGGCAACCGCTAAGAACGACCCAAACGGCAGCGGGTACTTTCGCCCTGCAAGACCCAGAGACAGCAGCGTTACGCCCACGATTGACCCGAAGACCGACGCCATCATCAGCGTGACCAAGACCTGTGGCCATCCGAGAAACGCGCCGATCATTGTCAGCATCTTGACGTCACCCATGCCCAGACCTTCCTCGTGCCGCACCCGGTAATACGTTTCCGCGAGAAGATACAAGCTGCCGCCACCGACTACCGCGCCAACCACCGCGGAAGCCAATCCCTGTCCACCGCCCATGACCGCTGCCGCCGTCAAACCTATCCCAATCCCAGGAACGGTCACGACGTCCGGTAAGAGCCGATCGCGAAGGTCAATCACAAAGAGCACGATCATGGCGCAGCAGAAGACGAGCCGCACGAGCAACAGTGGTTGCCATCCGAGAAGCGCCCACAGTAAAACGAATAGCCCACACGTCGCGAGCTCGACCACCGGATACATCCACCCGATAGCCCCACCGCAGCTTCGGCAACGGCCGCGCAACGCCACATACGCTACGACGGGAATGTTCTCAAACCACTGGAGGCCGCGACTGCATCTAGGACAGCGGGACCCTGGCGTGACCACCGATTCACCGCGTGGCAGGCGGTGGATGCACACATTGAGAAAACTGCCGACGGCCAATCCGCCGAGGAACGACCCGAGAAAGGCCCAGACCTGCCCGACGGCAAGAATCTCAGTCATCACGGTAACCGACCTTCGGGTGTCCGGCGTCGGAAGGAGATTCCGGGAGAAAACTGACGCGGCGCCTTACGGTCGGGTCGCCAAGACCGCATCCCAAGACTTCCGCCGTCTCCGCCGTGGGAAAGACCAGCTGCCGGAGCAACTTGAATGTGGTGGTTTTTCCCGATCCCTTGGGACCGAGATAGCCGACAAACCTCTCCTGGCTCGATATCCAGACTCACGCCGTCTAAGGCCCGGTGAGAACGGACCCGCCAGAACCCAACTGCGAAATCCTTCGTCAGTCCGAGCAAGCGGACGGCCGGCATGGACCTCGTCTTACTGGGTGGCCTCTCGTTCGAGCTCGAGGGCTATCGCTTGGTCAAAAAATTCTGGGCTCAGACCACTACTGAGCAAGACGCCATTGATGATAAAGGTTGGTGTGGCCTCCACGGGCAAGGTCGCCCCTACGGCGATGTCGGCCTTGACGTCTTCCACAACCTCGTCGTATCGAGTCATCAACCAGGTATCGTCAACCCCGACTATGTCAGCCAGAGCCTCCGCTACCGTGTCTGGTGTCATGCCCGGTTGATTGGCATACAGCCATCGCTGCATCCGTCGCCCTTCGTCTTCGCCGACCTCCATGGCGAGACGGGCGGCCACCGCCGCTGCACATGCGGCCCTGTGGGGACCGCTCGGCGACTGGTCATTGCACGTTGAGTCCAACGGAAAGTCGACCATCACGAGTCGCACCTCACCGGGGTGACTCGATTCATATTTTGTAAAGACAGGTTCGTAGGCAAGGTGGGTGTTCGCGCACGCCGGACACTGGTAGTCGTTGAACTTATACACCACCACCAATGCGCCACCGGTGTCCGCCGCCACCTCCAAATCGACGCGCGGCAGCTCGGCCCAATAGCGGGCAAACTCGGACCGCTGGTCCTCTGCCGACAGCGGCTGACGCGCAGGCGTCGAGTCTGACCCGGAAGACGCGGCCGCCACGGCGGCAGCGAGACCCGCCAGGGGCTGAGGCTGGGGAAACCAGACGGCTGCGACTACCATCGTGATGACAAATGCTACTGGGGCGACGAGACGGGTCGGATGCTTCACCAGCCGCGCCGCGTCTTGAAGCACGGCGGCCGGAAGCTTGAGGACCGGAGTCGAGGCGCCGGACCCTGCCAGCAGGAAAATCCCAATGACGGCAACATAGACTAGGCCACACATGAGACAAAACGTCTGGAGCACATACAGCGATGCAAACGCCATATACATGCCTACTGACAACCCAATGGTGGACCACACGAGAAAATAGCCGGCCACGTGCTCTCGGGACGCGTCCGACGCCCGTCGGTCCGCCATGGTCAGCAAGAGCACGACACCAAACCAGAAGACCCCGCCGAGCGCAACGGGAATCCCTGCCACGCTGCCATAGCGGCTCTGATAGAGCGTGGTGCAGCTCACCGTCTCGTTCACATCACAGAAGCTGGTATAGCCAGGGTCGCTCATCAGCTGGTAGTGCATGTAGGTCGAGCTGACGGATGCCGTCAACCCCACCGCAGCAAGCACGACTACCCACCACCGAACACGTCCGGTCATCTCACCCGCCCTTCCGCTGCTCTCATCATTGCTACTCGTCCGCTATGCTACTCGTCGACTATTGAATGGGAGTTGCGCCCTGGGGCGTCCCGGCCTGGGTGGGCGGCACCGCTCCCGTGAGCGATTGAAAGATCGTGCCACTTTGATTCGTCCCAAAGAACCGTCCGCCTCCGGCGGTAGCTGGATCCGCCCCTGCGAAGTATGTGGTGGCCACTGTTCCGGCCGCAGCGCCATTGCACGAGGCCGGCGCTCCGTTGGCAGGCGGGCCGGCAACCAGTGCCACGTTGTAGCCGCTCTTGAGTGATGGATCTACCGAGAGGTCTGCCCCGATAAAGCCGTCACCGTCTGCCACAGTAATCGGCGGGAGGGCAAGGTTGGCGAGCGTTGGCGCGTAGAACCCACCTCCGCAACTGGCCGAATACGCAGCTTGGGCACTGACAATGGCGCGGAGTGAGGCAATCGCCGCGACTTCGTTGCCCGCGGTCCGTATGCGGAGATAACCGGGAACCGACATGCCTCCAATCACGCCAATGATCACGACAACAACCAGGAGCTCGATCAATGTGAAGCCTCGCGCATCCGCGAGGCGACGGGTTCGCGGGCTGCGGCGGCACGCGCTCCCATGCGTTACGAAACCACGTACTGCTTTCTGGAGTGTTGTCTTGTCGTGCATCGGTCCTGCCCCCTCGCGAAGGTTCACGCGACGATTCTCACACAGCCACATTCTACTAGTGCACCGCCGTCGAGATGAAGTCAATCCTCGGGCCCGCAGAGTCAGAACGCGAGATGGGTGACCAGATCGAAGATCGGCAGATACATGGCGACAACGATCGCCCCCACGACAAGACCCACTGACGTAATCATCACAGGCTCGAGCAGCGCCACCGCACCTTTGGCGGACACGCCGACCTCTTCCTCGTAGAAGTCGGCGACCTTCGCCAGTGTGACATCTAAACTGCCAGTAGTTTCACCGATAGCCACCATGTGCGTCAGCATAGAAGGAAAGACCTTGGCCCGTCGAAGCGGAGCAGACAACGGTTATCCGTCTTCGACGGCAGCCCGCACACCCACCACGGCGTCCTCGAGCACTGCATTCCAGGTCGTATAGGCCGTCGTCTCGAGACTCTCGAGAATTGGGACACCGGCGCCCAAAAGAGTCGCGAGTGTGCGACAGAAACGCGCGACAGCCACTTTCTGGACGATCACTCCGAGCACGGGGATGCCGAGCACCAGGCGATCGAGCACACGGCGGCCGATGTCACTATGACGGTAACGCCGGAGCCCCGAACCAGCGCTCGCCAGACAGAGACACAAGGCTGGAAACGCCGAGATGGAGACGTCGCTGACCCAAATGACTATTCGCGTTGGAGGGGAAGTGTGGCCCCTAATCCGTCGAACAGCGAGGCAAACGTCGGAATCACTTTCCACAGGATTGCCGCGACGACGAGCGTGGCGGTCGCCGCCACTGCGGCCGGATACGCGACGGCGGACACCCCATGGCCCCGGAGGACGACCTGTTTTTCGAGCCACACAGCGAGACGGTCGACAATGGTCTCCAGATTCCCGCTGAGTTCCCCCGCGTCAATCATATTGGTATACAAGGTGCCAAAGGCGGCCGGATGTCGACGCATGGCGTCCCCAAGCCCGGCCCCCCCATCGACGGCCATCCGCAGGTCGCCAACGATGCCGCGGATGTGCGGGTTGTCCTGCTGCGTCGCCAATATGGCGAGGCACTTGGCAATCGGCAGTCCCGCCCCGAGCATGACCGACAGCTGACGGGTAAACACGGCCAAGTCTCTTGCAGAAAACGCCCCCCGACGAGTCGCCAACTGGACTCGACGACGCAAACCAGAGCGACAACAAATCTGCGATACGACGATCTGCTCGCGCTGCAACGCTGCCGCGACGGCCTCGACCGAGTCCGCCGACCGTTCTCCGCTGACGAGCCGGACGAGACTGTCCGCTTCGAGCCCCAATGACGACAGGTCGAGAACGAGACGCGTTCGGTCCAACAACCGCAGCACAACCTTCTCGCCAAACAGCGTTGGCAAGCACGACACGCGGAAATCGACCTCTCTTGTCGTCCCACCGTCACGAAAGCACAGCTTGACCCGACCGTCCTGAGGGAGTCGTCGCTCAGCGATGTCCAAGTTCGCCATCACCTTGAGTCTCGACACCACTGGGTCTCGACTCGGCGGCGACAATGTCACGGTCTCGTGCAGCACGGCATCGAGGCGCAACCGTATGCGGCAGGCGCTTTCGTAGGGCTCCACATGGATATCACTGGCGCCTTTGTGGATGGCGAACGCCAGTAGCACGTTGACAAAACGGACGACGGGTGACGGCGAGTCATCGTGCGCGAGGCGCTCCCATGCGACGACTCCCATCTCCTCTTGGTCCTCCTCGCCCCCCTCCGCGTCTGGCCGATTCACCTGCGAACGCCGAATATCGGCGAGTTCACCCGCGGCGATTTCGAGCGCGTTGAGACCGGACCGGTCGGTGGGCCCGGAACGAAGGTAGTAGGTCTCGAGCGCGGCGAGGATGGACGCTTCTGAGGCGACCACCGAGCGAAGATTGCAGCCGGTAATGAACCGAATGTCTTCGATGGCCCTGAGGTCGGTCGGGTCCGTCAGCGCTACGGTGAGGGTAGCCCCGGAGCGACGCAGGGGAACGACCCGATACTTGCGGGCGGTGTTACCGAGGATGAGTTGGGCAACCGCCTCATCCACGTGGAGCCGGACCTGGCCGCCCCCGTCAGAATCCGACGCGTCCGGCGAGGCTCCACCCTCGCTCTGTCTCCTCGTGTCCTCGCGTGAGTTGACCATCGAGATAAACGCCGGTCGTCAGCGCCGCACTGAATCCGAACGCACCGACAGGGTGAAGATCGCGCCGAGTCATGCCATCCGGCCCCACCGTCGAGCTCCGGTGTGCCCAGGCGTCGAGATCGACCCGGGTACCGCCTCGCACGGCGAGCGACTCGCCAAACCAGTACTCTGCCCCGACCGCAAGTTTCCGTTGCCGGTGACCGTCGAGAAGGTGCTGACGCCGGAGGTCGACATCGAGCGCAACCCGCAATCGGCCGACTGCCCGAACCGCCACGCCGGCCCGCACCAGACGCTCGAGTCGAAACATGCTGCCGTCCGGAGCCTGAAGCACAGGTTGGAGCAAGTTGCGCGCCACAAATCCAACCTGGACCGCCCCGCGACCGACTTTGACCCCGAGATCCCAGTCGAGGGCGTTCTCGCCACGCCGGCTCAGACGCTGGGCGTCCTCGAGCCGAGTGCCGATGTCGGCGGCAGTTGCACTGTGTCCCACTCCGTAGTTAGCGCGAACATAACGGATGCTTGTCCCGACACTCACGTTACGCGAGATCATCTGAGCGCCGGTGAGGGCAAAATTGTCGAGCGTGAGTGACCGAATCCGAGGTCCAGATGCACCGACCGTCTCCAATGAGGGCGTGGGACCGTCGGCCTGCGTCACCAGTGTGCGGTAGTACGAGAAGGCGACGGCGTTTGTCGACAGGCCGACAAATGTACTTGACCGGTCGGCGCCCGCCCCGGGGGCATCCGGCGCCGCTCGCGACTCCCATGCGGCGCGGTCGAGGATGACGCTGAGAAACGCACCCGTGGCAAGACCCGCGGGATTCCAGTAGGCAGCCGTCGCGTCGTCGGCCACTGCCACGAACGCACCGGCCATCCCGGTTGCCCTCGCACCGACACGTTCAAAGGATTGGGCCTCGGCGGTTACGGCGCCGACGCACAGCAGTACCAGCAAGCAACCGCCAGCAGAGATGGAAGAAAACGCGCGACCACCGCGCGCTAGGCATGGCAGGACGCTCCATCGAGCGGCGATTGCAGCAACGTGCCGCATCAGTTCTCGCCCGAGACAGAACAACGCATCATACCTGGCGTCTCCGACCGAGGCGACCGTCTGGCCGTGAAGACTGCGCCACCGGCTTCAGGTGAAACGTCCGCGGCCGGCGGTCGGTCTCATCCAACGATGACCGCAGCCGCGATCACTGTCGTCCAGAGCCCTTCTTTGCTCCCGACGGCGGTCTGGGTCACGTTCTGCGTGCGAACGATCTGATTGGATAGTCGGTAGACTTCCCGTTTTTCGTCCCAGCTCTTGTCGGGGTCAAAATCGAGCCCCAGGGTCGTGGCCAGCATCTCGGCGGCCAAATCTTCGGCGTAGTCGCCAGCGGTTTTTTCATTCTCACCGTAGCTGTGGTGCTCGGAGAGGTAGCCATACAACTCGCGGTCTCGAGGAATCGCCACGCCCACTGTCGCCGCAATAAGCCGATGGGGCTCGCTGGTGGCGGCTTCCGACATGACGACGAACGTGACCTGACCCGGCTGGAGCCGGCGCACACCGACTCGACGCGTCAGGATCTTGCACCCCGGTGGATAGATACTCGACACCCGGACAAGGTTGCACGCCGCGATTCCAGCCCCGCGCAGCGCCAGCTCGAACGAGGTCAATTTCTCACGATGTTTGCCGACACCTTTTGTGAAAAAAAGCTCTCTTGGAACAAAACCGACCACTCGCCGCCCCCGACGCGCCCAGATCCCGTATGGTCGTCACCCGGTTCTGACGCGAGCACACGATAATAGTGGACGGTCACCGTGAGTTGTCAACCTCGTGGGCGGGGGCGCTCGTGGACCACCGAGGAGAACAAACGGCAAACGTCTCTCGTATCGATCAAGTAGCTGACGCGTAACTCAGCTTACTGACAATCAATTGTGTCTCGTGCGATCAATTCGGTGAAGAATGAGCAGCGCTGCCTCCGGCCCGTACGCGTTGCCCGTCACGTGCATGTGCCCCCTATGCACCCTCTCGCGCCTTCCCGGGCAGAAGGCCACGGCTCATTCTTCACTGACTTAGTCGCATGGGACACTAAAATAGTGAAGAGTCGATGACAACCGCCCCGTCCCCGCCTCCCGGCCTCTTGCGACGCGTGTTGGGGATGATCTGGTCACCGCAGCCCACATTGACCGACGCACTGACCCATCAAGCATGGATCGGCATGCTTGTGGTCACCATTCTCGTCCCAGCCGCCGGTGGGTCACTTCTTTTGAGCACCGGCGTGGGGCAGCGCGCACTTGTCGAACGACAGGTGCAGAGTATGGTGGACATGGGGGCGGAGGTCACCGACGAGCAATACGAGCGGTTCACCGGGTTTACGCGCTACGTCGCGGTTTTCCAGTTTGCGTCGCTGGCGGTGACAGTGCCCTTAATCACGGTCATCGTTGCGGCACTCCTATTTGTCATCAGCTCGGGTTTGGGTGGTCTCGCCACTTTTAAGCAGATCTATACGGTCGTCGTTCACGCCGGAGTGGTATTCATCGTGCAAGTACTGTTTGTGGGGCCGATGAACTACGTGAGGGCCGAGATGGCGAGTCCGACCACGCTCGCGGCGTTTGCCCCGATGCTCGGACGAGACACGTTCGCGATACGTTTTCTCGGTGTGATCGACCTGTTCTTCATCTGGTGGATTGTGCTGTTGGCCATGGGCACCGCCGTGGCCACTAGACGTAAGACGCAGTCGATCGCGGTGGGGCTGCTAGCTCTCTATGTCGGTGCGGCGGTCGGGATTGCGTTCGTCATGACCCAGCTTGCAGCGTCATGACCGAAAATCTCATCGCCCCGCAGAGGATTCACTCTTGACGACCCAACGGAAGACCCTGGTAGCTTCGGCTATTGTCTTGCTCGGTGCCGCGCTGGTATTTGTCAATCTTTACTTTCAGCGTTCGGACGCGCCAGAGGTCGACGGCGAGCCGGTCGCGCTGCGAGAACTCGAAGCCATCGTGTCGGCGTCGGGAACCATCCAACCGCAACTGTCGGTCGATATGAGCGCGAGCGTCATGGGACGAGTCACACGCCTGGACGTGAACGAGGGGGACCGTGTCAACCAGGGACAGTTTCTCTTGCAGATAGACCCGGAGTCAGCTCAAACTGCTGTCAACAGTAGCGAGGCGTCACTCCGCGCATCAGAGTCGGCTCGAGAGCAGGCCAGAGTAGCGGTCCGGACCGCGGTGGTAAGCCTCCAACTGGCCCAAGAAACCCTTGAACGCCAGGAAAACCTATGGGACCTGAAGCTTGTCTCGAGAGAGGTGTACGACCAGGCCGTCAAGGATGTCGAACTGCGCGAAACGGAGCTTGCCGCCCGCACGATCGAGGTCGCGACAGCGGAACAGCGGATCGCTCAGGAACGAGCGAGACTGGACGGCGCAAAATACGACCTCACGTTGGTCACGCTGGTGTCCCCAATGGACGGAATCGTGACGCGACGCAATATCGAACAGGGAGAGACGGTCGTCATCGGCACGATGAACAACGCCGGGACGGTGTTGCTGACAATCGCTGACCTGTCCATTCTCGAAGCCGAGCTTGAAATCGACGAAACGGATATTCCCGATATCCGTCTCGGTCAGGAGGCAGAGATCTCCATAGACGCGCTTCCAGGTCGCACCTACCGAGGACGCGTCACCGAGATCGGAAATAGCCCCATCCTGGAGACCGGCCAAGCCTCTGGCCAGGCCACCAACTTCAAAGTCGTCGTCACCCTGGACGAAGATGTCGTAGGTGTCCGACCGGGCTTCACCTGTACGGCGGACATCACCACCGCTACCCGCACCGACGCGCTTGCGGTCCCGATTCAGGCCACAACCGTCCGCGAATTTCGTCTCGACGCCGACGGTCAAATCATTCGCGAGACCGGGACCAGTGGCGCGGGGTCCAGTGACGCCGGCGAGAATGCGGCGGATTTGGACCGCGACGACATGGAAGAGATGGAAGGCGTCTTTCTGATCCGCCAAAGCCACGTCGAGTTCACCCCGGTCGTCACGGGCATCGCGGGAGAACGCTATTTCGAAGCGATATCAGGACTCGAGGAAGACGATGTGGTCGTCACTGGGCCCTTCGCGGTCGTGCGAACGCTCGAGGACGGCGACGAGGTTCGACTCAATGAACCCACGTCTGATCGCTGAAATGATCCAGGTCGCGCTCGGCGCGATCTGGGCCAACAAGCTGCGTTCTTTCCTGACGGTACTAGGAAATGTGGTGGCGGTCGCCTCTATCGTCACCTTGGTCTCGATCATCCAGGGGATTACGGCCGAAGTCACAAACGTCATCCTCACCCAAGTAGGCGCCGACACATTTCTGATAGCGCGGGTCGGTATCACCACCACCGAGGACGAAATCGAGCGCACACGGAACAATCCCCGCATCGACCTTGACGATCTGGATGCACTCGAAAGACACGGCGGACAGTTTTCCGCAGTCATGGCCCAAGGTCGACGGCAGGGTGAGGTGCGCTACCGCGAGAACGTGCTGGAGAACATCCTCATCCACGGAGTGACAGAGGACTTTGCTGCATTTCCTCAGTTCGACGCAGAGCGTGGTCGCATGCCGTCGCTGGGCGAGGTGCGTCGCAAACGTAACGTCGCGCTTCTTGGCTGGTCTACCGCTGACCGGCTGTTCCGGGAGAGCGACCCGATTGACCGCACCTTCACTATCCAAGGCATTCACTTCCGCGTCGTCGGTGTCAGTACCGGCAAGGGCTCGATGTTTGGCCAATCGCAAGATGAGTTCGCAGTGATCCCCCTCGGCGCCTATCAGCGCCTTTTTGGCGCCCGGGGAGGACTCTCGCTCATGGTTCGCCCCTCGGATCCGGACGTCATTGAACGCGCGATGGACGATGCGACGATCGCACTCCGAATTGACCGCCGTCTCCGGGCGCGCGAAGACAATAACTTTGGCATGTTTACCTCTGACACCGCACTGGACTTGTATAACCAAGCCACGTCGGGGATCTACGCGGTCCTGGTGGGGGTCGTAGGATTGGCACTGCTAGTGGCAGGCATCGTTGTCATGAACATCATGCTCATGGCCGTGTCAGAGCGCACGCGAGAGATCGGACTTCGCAAAGCGCTTGGCGCTCGTCGTCGTGACGTGATGTGGCAGATGCTGTCCGAGTCGGTCGCTCTCTCGGTGCTCGGCGGCGCACTGGGCACCGGGATCGGCGCCGCCGCCGCGACCCTCATCGACCGTTTCGCACCAATCCCCGCGTCGGTCCATATCTGGTCGGTCGGCCTGGCCATTCTGCTCACCGCAATTGTCGGCTTGTTCTTCGGTCTCTATCCGGCGGCAAAGGCTGCGTCACTGGACCCGATCGACGCGCTCGGGAGAGCTGGATAGTGGCGCTCCAGCATTCACATCGTGGCTCGCCCATGAGAGATCGTTGCGCTCCGCCAAGCCGCAGGAGCGCGCAATGTGCGCCGACGAGACACTTGGCGGGAAACCCGGCGGATAACCCGGCGGACATTGATGACGCACGCCGTGTCCCTCAACGACCGGCCGTCCCGCCTGGCGATATCCTTGACGAGCCGCTACGGCAGAGCGTGGCAAGCCGATGAAAACCGCGCTCTTTCTGGAAATTGTCGCGCTGGCGTTTGATACCGTGCGCACGCAAAAAATGCGCTCGGCACTGACGATCCTCGGAGTCGTCATCGGTATCACCTCGATCGTCGGAATGACAGCCATCATTCGCGGGTTCGACCAGTCTCTCACCGAGAGTATCCTGGAGATCGGTCCCGACACTATCTTCGTCGCGCAGTTCTCTGGCATTAGCCTGGCAAACGGCAAGGACTTCGCAGAGCTGATGCGGCGTCCGAGTCTCACGCTCCGCGACGCCGACGCGATCGAACGAGCTCCGTCGATAGACCGAGTCGGTCTCGTCCTGGGCGAGGGTGGCCCCCAGACGCAGACACGGCTGCGCTACGGCTCAGAGCGGACAAAAAACATCAGCATCTTTGGCACCACCGACAACTACGTCGAGGTCTTTCGGCTCAATATGGCCATGGGGCGCTTCTTCACCCAGGGCGAAGTCACGCACCGGCGACGTGTCGTCGTGCTCGGGCAAACACCGTATCAGGCACTCTTCCCAAACGTCGATCCGATCGGAAAGCGAGTCAGGGTCGGAAACGAGGTGTATAGCGTCATCGGCGTGCTCGATACACGGCCGAGCCCCGGAGGGCTCAATGTGGGTCAAGACGACTTCGCGGTGATTCCTCATTCCGCCTATCAAAAGCAGTTTGGCATCAAGGTCAGCCGATCACGCAGAGGCAGGCTTCAGAGCATTCTCCTCGCCGCCATTCCACGCCCCGGGACCGCCCGAGATGATGCCATGCGTGATGTCGAAAACGTGATGCGAATTCGTCACGGTCTCCGCTTGGATGAGGCGAACGACTTTGACCTTATGACCCAGGATGCGGCGTTACGACTGTGGGACCAAGTCAGCAGCGCGATCTACCTCGCGCTCGTCTCGATCTCATCGATCGCCTTGATGGTCGGCGGAATCGGAGTCATGGCGATCATGACGATATCGGTCAAGGAGCGCACCCGCGAAATTGGCACGCGTCGCGCGCTCGGTGCTCGTCGCCGCGAGGTCTTGTGGCAGTTTTTGCTGGAAGCCGTGTTCTTGACCGCGGTAGGCGGTGTTCTCGGGGTCATACTCGGCAGCGGAATCTGCGTGGTCATTCATCTTGCCACCGGGTTTCCGATCTCGCTCCCCTGGTGGTCGTTTGCGATCGGCGTGGGCTTCTCGGCCTCCGTGGGTATCGTCTTTGGCCTTTTCCCGGCCGTTCAGGCGTCCGGTCTCGACCCAATCGAGGCCCTGCGCTACGAATAGCGTCAGAACCCTGACACCGTATCTTCGCTCGAATGACACGACCGGTCCACTAGAGATAGGATCGGCGCCATGAAGGTCTATGCTGCGGAGAACATTAGAAATGTGGCCATCGTTGGTCACAGTGGCTCTGGAAAGACACAACTGACATCAGCCGCGTTGTTCGATGCCGGCGCGGTCAACCGGATGGGGTTGGTCGACGACGGCACGACCGTGACCGACTTCGACGAAGAGGAGATCTCCCGCAAACACACGTTGGGGGCGAGCATCGCCTTCGCCGAGTGGAACAAGACAAAAATCAATATCATCGACACGCCTGGCGTCGCCAATTTCATGAGCGATACACGGGCGGCCATGCGAGTGGCTGATGCGGCGGTGATCATGGTCGATGCGGTCGCCGGCGTAGAGGTCCAGACCGAGAAGGTCTGGACCATCGCCGAAGAGTTTGGTCTACCCTGCCTGATCGTCCTCAATCGCCTCGACCGAGAACGAGCGAGTCTCGAACGATCGCTGGAATCGCTTCACGAAGGCTGCGGTCGCGAGATCGTACCTATCCAGCTCCCGATTGGTGAAGAAGCCGATTTCACCGGGTGTATCGACCTGGTGTCGATGCAGGCGGTGACATTCGCAAGGGACAAGAGCGGCACGCCAACAGCGGGAGATCCACCATCCGCCATGAACGATGCTGTGAACACGGCCCGTGACGCGCTCATCGAAATGGTGGCGGAAACCGACGACGCCTTGATGGAAGCATTCTTTGAGGCGGGCACCCTGACTCAAGCCGAGCTCGAGCGGGGCCTCCACGGAGCGGTAACCAACCGCCGAATCTTCCCGTTGGTGTGCACGTCGGCCACCGCGAATATCGGTATCCCGACGCTGCTAGACGCTATCGTCCGTTACTTCCCGTCGCCGGTCGAGCGTCCGTTGCCAGCCGTGAATGCCGAGGGCGAGGAAGCCCGCTACGATGCTGGCCTGGAGGCGACGCCTACCGCCTTCGTGTGGAAGACGATCGCCGATCCATTTGCGGGCAGAATCACGTTGTTCCGCGTCGCCTCTGGGGTGTTCGCCTCAGATTCGTCGAGCCACAATCTCACCCGGGATACGACCGAGCGCTTCGGAAGCCTCGCGGTGCTCCAAGGCAAGACACAAACCAGCGTGGCGACGATCAACGCCGGCGACCTTGGCGCAGTCGCCAAGCTCAAGGACACCCAAACCTCAGACATGCTTGCTCCAAAGGGCACGGAGTTTCGCTTCGCGCCCATTACGTTTCCGGAACCGGTCCTCTCATACGCCATTGAGCCCAAGAGTCGAGGCGACGAGGAGAAGATCGGCAGTTCGCTTCAGCGTCTCGAAGAAGAGGACCCGACCATTCGACATACCCGGGACGCGGAAACCGGTGAGCTTTTACTTTCGGGACAGGGCCAGCTCCATATCGAGGTCACCGTCGCAAAACTCAAGCGACGATTCGGCGTCGAGGTCAACGTCCATCTCCCGCGGATTCCCTACCGAGAGACAGTGACCGCTGCGACCGAAGCTCACGGGCGTCACAAGAAACAAACCGGCGGCCACGGACAATTTGGCGATTGCAAAATCAAAGTTAGGCCCCTCAGTCGAGGAGACGACTTCCGGTTTGTGGACAAGATCTCCGGCGGTGCCATCCCTCGCAGTTTCATCCCCGCCGTGCAAAAGGGCATTCAGGAAGCCCGAGTCAAAGGCTATCTGGCTGGGTATCCCATGGTGGACTTCGAGGTCGAGCTTTTTGACGGGAGCTTCCACGCGGTGGACTCGAACGAAATGTCCTTCAAGATGGCGGGGCGTCTGGCATTTCGAGACGCCATGTCGAGAGCCAAACCGACTATCCTCGAGCCAGTGATGGATGTCGAAGTGCGGGCCCCCAGCGATTTCGCCGGGGACCTGATGGGCGAGTTGAACGGCCGACGGGGCCGCATCGGTGGAATGGAAACCCGAGGAGCCTCAACGATTATCAAAGCGCAGGTCCCGATGTCGGAAATGCTGACGTATGAGCAAACGCTCACGTCCGCCACCGGCGGTCGTGGTTCGTATCACATGGAGTTTTCGCACTACGAGGAAGTACCGGCTCATCAGCAAACGAAAATCATCGCGTCCGCCAACGCCGCGGGCGGGGCACACGCCGCGGGGAACGACGAGTAGCCTGCGGTCCGAGGAGTCCTAGACCGGCCCCCAAGTCAGACGGCGCCCTGGCCTCCGGCTCAGGGACGCGTTGCGCAGGTTGCCCCACTGAGAGTCGCATGCGATGTGACGGACAACTCGCACGCCCGGCGACGAATCACGGAATGAGCGACGGGCCGCGACGTCGGCAAAATCCCGAGAGGACGGAAAGCCCCGGAGGCGGGGCTACGAGTCGCTGGACCCGGCGTCGTCTTTTGTCGCTTTGGATGACCCGCCCCCGGTAATCCGCTGCGCGGCTCGACGAATCCGCCCCCCAACACCGGACGGTTTAGCGACCGCCTCTTCGGCTACAACATCAGTGTCGGCCCCGGGTTGATACTCACTGCCAACCAGCTCGATCTGCGCGACCTCCGCGTTGTCTCCTTGGCGTCGACCAGCGAGTAGTACGCGCGTGTATCCGCCAGCACGAGTCGCGAATCGAGGCGCGATCGTCTCGAACAGTTTTCTCGCGACCTCGCGGTCCGCGAGGTCGCGAGCCACGAGTCGCCGCGCATGAAGCGCTCGAGTGGTCTCCGCGCCGTCGACGAGTCCGCGCTTGGCAACTGTAATCAGACGCTCGACGAAGGGCCGAAGTTCTTTGGCCTTGGCGGCCGTCGTATTGATGCGCTCGTGACGCAATAATGCCTGGGCCTGATTGCGAAGCAACGCTATACGGTGCTCAGTGACACGGCCCAGCTTTCTGTGAGCTACTCGGTGACGCATCGGTCTCCTCTTCCCTGACTCCCAGCTCGTTCCTCGCTCGACGTCCCCGCCGCCAGAGCAGGCCTACTCGGGCTGAGCCGACGGCGCCGCCGGCTGCTCGAGACGCATTCCCAGATTGAGCCCCATCGTCAACAAGATTTCTTTGATCTCGTTGAGCGACTTACGACCAAAATTCTTCGTGCGGAGCATCTCCGGCTCGGTCTTTTGCACCAACTCGCGAATCGTCCGGATGTCGGCGTTCTTGAGGCAATTGTACGACCGCACGGACAGCTCGAGCTCTTCGACGCTCCTGTCGAGATCTTCGTTGGCCACCGGGGTCGCCTGCTCATCGGCTAAGGCCTGTGGTCTCTCCAGCGGTTCGTCGATGTTGATAAAGATGTTGAGATGGTCGCGGATGAGTTTTGACCCGAGCGACACCGCATCGCGGGCCGTCACGGTTCCATTCGTCCACACGTCGACGGTCAACTTGTCGTAATCCGTCGTCTGCCCAAGCCGCGCCGCCTCGACGAGGTAGTTGACCTTCTTGACCGGCGAATGCACCGA
The DNA here is from genome assembly GCA_963579735.1 of Vicinamibacteria bacterium. Classification (GTDB taxonomy): domain Bacteria; phylum Acidobacteriota; class Vicinamibacteria; order Vicinamibacterales; family UBA8438; genus CAUZIB01. Next base: position 53,988 of record CAUZIB010000019.1, read on the forward strand.
ATCGATCGGGATCCAGCCGATACCGAGATCTTCGTCGAAATTACGGTCGGCCGACACGTATCCGCGACCACGGTTGACGCGCATGTCGATATCGAGAGAACCGCCTTCCGACACAGTCGCGATATGAAGATCGGGGTCGAGAATCTCCACGTCGGCGTCGGTCTCAATATCACCGGCCTTTACCTCTCCCGCGGCCCGCGCGCGCAAAAGCAACGTCTTCGTTTGATCGACGTGCATGAGCATCGGCACCTGTTTGAGATTCAGGATGATATCGGTCGCATCTTCAACGACACCGGGAATCGGTGAGAATTCGTGGAGCACACCGTCGATCTTGACCGCCGTCACGGCCGCGCCCTCGATCGACGACAGGAGCACGCGTCGCAGCGCGTTGCCAATTGTCGTCCCAAAACCACGTTCGAACGGCTGGGCATGAAACCGGCCGTAGCGGTCGGTAAGCGTTTCGCGGTCGAACTCCAGCCGCTTGGGCCGCTGGAAACCTTTCCACAGCATCGAGTCTGTCCTTTCAGCGTCGGGAGAAACCGCAGCGTGTCACTTCGAGTAGAGCTCGACGATCAACTGCTCCTGGATTGGTAAATTCAGCTGATCTCGAGTCGGTACTGACGCAAGCCGCCCCGTCAGCTTCTCGCCATCAATCTCTAGCCACTCCGGAACACCCCGCCCCTTGACCTCTTCCATCGCGTACACAATGACCGGGTTCTTGGAGCTGGACGGACGGACCTCTACAGTATCGCCTGCCCGCACGGCATACGACGGTATATCGGCTCTTCGTCCGTTCACAGTGAAATGTCCATGACGCACAAGCTGACGCGCCTGCGGTCGAGAGGTGGCGAAGCCCAACCGATAGACGATGTTGTCCAAGCGGCCTTCAAGCAACTGCAACAGCGTCTCGCCGGTCACGCCTCGGCGACGGTCGGCCTCTTTGAAGTATCGGCGGAACTGGCTCTCAAGTACGCCATACATCCGCTTGACCCGCTGCTTCTCACGGAGCTGTAGACCATACCCGGCCATCCGCGCACGTCGTCCCTTACCGTGTTGTCCGGGAGGGACATTGCGCCGTTCGATCGCGCACTTCTCGCCATAACAGCGCTCTCCCTTGAGAAAGAGCTTCATGCCTTCGCGCCGGCACAACCGGCAAACTGGTCCCGCGTATCGCGCCATCTCAGACTCTCCGCCGTTTGGGGGGACGGCACCCGTTATGAGGAATCGGGGTCACGTCTTTGATTGACTTGACTGAAAACCCGACGGTCGTTTGCAGGGCCCTGATCGCCGATTCCCGACCGGCGCCCGGCCCCTTGACCCGAACATCCACAGAGCGCATTCCGAACGCACGAGCTCCTTGCCCTGCGTTGATGGCGGCTTGAGTGGCCGCGAACGGAGTGCCCTTCCGCGACCCCTTAAAGCCAATACCGCCCGCGCTTGACCACGACAAGACACTGCCTTCCGAGTCGGTAATGGTGATGATCGTGTTGTTGAAGGACGACTGGATGTGCACCACACCGTGTGGCACCACACGCTTCTCACCACGCTTCTTGAATGTCTTCTTGCGCTTCGCACGCTTTTTCGGCGTGGGTATGCTCGCGTCCACCGTTTCGATCTTCGCCATTCTCTACCTACCCTCGCTGCTCTGGACGTCGCACCTAGGTCGTAACTTCATGCGGTTTTCTTCTTGGCCACGGCGCCCTTTCGGGGGCCCTTTCGCGTCCGCGCGTTCGTGCTCGTGCGCTGCCCGCGTACGGGAAGGTTGCGACGGTGTCTCAACCCCCGATAGCAGCCGATCTCCATGAGTCGCTTGATGTTGAGCGAGATTTCCTTGCGGAGGTCACCTTCGACCCGCCCCTGATCCTCAATGATCTTGCTGATCTGGCGGACGTCATCCTCGGTCAAATCCTTCACTCGGGTGTCCGGATTGACTCCGGACGCCTCGATCACTCCTGATGCACGAGAAGGACCAATTCCAAAGATGTACGTGAGGCCGACCTCGACACGCTTCGAGGGCGGCAGGTCAACGCCTGCGATTCGCGCCATAAGATTCCTTACCCCTGTCGCTGCTTGTGCTTTGGATTGCTACACAATACCCGGACCACTCCGCGACGGCGAACGACCTTGCATTTCGCGCACAATGGCTTGACAGACGCCCGAACTTTCATCCTGTTCCTCTCTCTCCCAGATAACCCAGTGTCGCTTCTCGAAGGCCGGTAATGCGCCCACGGGTGCGGTTCAGCGCGGTCCGTCGCACCTTGACGCGGTCACCTTTTAGAATCCGCACAAAGTTCCGCCGAGGATCCCCAGACAAATGAGCAAGGATCCGGTCCCCCGGTCCCACCTCGACACGATACAGAGCCCGGGGCAACGCTTCGAGCACGATACCCTCCAACTCTGTGACAGTCGGACCCGTCTCGTCGACCGGATCATCCGTCTCACTGCTCGTGCCTCGAGTCGGAGTCATTGTCGCTCGACCTTCCACAATCTAGCGTCCTTCGCCAACCTCAGCGTGAGCCGTCTGGCTCGATGCCGCGCGATTCGCCGGCGCCGACAACATGTTGCTATCAGCCAACTCGCTGGCTCTCCGGCTCAGCACGTCAGGGCCATCCGCGGTCACGGCAACGGAGTGCTCAAAATGCGCCGAGAGGCTACCGTCCCGAGTGACGGCCGTCCACCTATCGTCAAGCATCCGGACGGCCGGTCGGCCCGCGTTCACCATTGGCTCGATCGCGAACACCATGCCCTCCCGGAGCTCGGGTCCCTCCCCCGGGCGTCCGTAGTTCGGCACTTGTGGAGCCTCGTGTAGCTTGGTCCCGATACCGTGACCGACGAACTCCCTGACCACTGAGAATCCGAGAGGCTCGACATATTGCTGTACCGCGTGTCCGATGTCTGACACGTGCGCACCGATGTGCATGCACGTAATGGCTCGCTCGAGCGATTCCTTTGTCGCGTCAAGAAGTTGTTGAGCGGATTCAGATATTTGTCCCACGCCGACGGTAATGGCTGAGTCTCCGAAGTAGCCTTCGAAGACCGTACCGACATCGAGTGACACGATGTCGCCCTCCTTCAAGACGCGGTCGGAAGGAATCCCGTGCACAACCTCCTCGTTGACGGAGACGCAGACAGTCGCCGGAAACCCCTGGTATCCCTTGAACGCGGGGACTGCACCACAATCCCGAATATGCGCTTCGGCAGCCGCATCCAACTCGGCGGTCGTCACCCCAACCCCAAGTGTCACCTTTTGCCGCAAGATGTCCAGCACCTCGGCCACGATACGATTTGCCGAGCGCAGCAGCTCGCGCTGGTCGGCTGTCTTGCAGACGATCACGGGTGCACTCCGTTCGTCTCGTCAATCGCGACTCGGATAGCTGCAGCGACCACATCCGGGGTCAGATTCCCGTTGACGCTTCTAAACCGTGGCCGGCCTTTGTAAAAAGCCAACACCGGGGAGGTCCGCTGGTAGTACACCCGGAGACGCTCGCGCACGACATCTTCCCGATCATCGCTTCGTTGACTCAACGGTCCACCACATGGCGGACATGTCGCGGGAATCTCCGCGTCGTCCACGCCAAAAATAGCGTCACACACGGCACAGACTCGCCGCCGTGACAACCTGCCGACTAGCTCGTCATCCGGCACCGCCAGTTCGATCACCGCCAGCGGCTCACGCCCAGAAAGGATGTCGTCCAGCGCCGTGGCCTGCACGACCGTTCGCGGAAAGCCGTCGAGCACGAAACCATCAGCCGCATCCGGCCGAGCCACCCGCTCATGCACGATGCCGACCATGACGTCGTCCCGCACGAGGTCACCTGCATCCAACGTTGACTTCGCACGCCGTCCGAACTCGGTATTCGCGTGGACGGCCTCTCGCAGGATGTTACCAGTCGAGATTCGCGGTATCCGCCGCTCACCCGCCAGACGACTGGCCTGAGTTCCCTTCCCCGCCCCGGGCGGTCCATACATCACCACGTTCAAAGACATGGGCGCTCGCCTTTGGCCATGATCCGGCACCTGTCGTCAGTGCTCCGTGTTGTGAACCGCATCAATGTCAAACCAATGTCACCGAGTCGATCTACGACCGTCGCCCCTTGATGCGAGTTTTTTTCATGAATCCGTCGTAGTGCCGCATGATGAGCTGCGATTCAACCTGCTGCACGGTGTCCATTGACACGCCCACAATGATCAACAAACTGGTGCCGCCAAAATAGAAGGTGACACCTAGTCCATCGGTGATGAACCCCGGCAGCGCAGCATCCAGCTGATCACCAATAAACGGGACGGCATCCGCACGAAAACCAGAAATCATCAGGTCGGGCAATACCGCGATCAGAGCCAAATAGACCGACCCGACCAGCGTGATTCTGGTAAGAATCGTGTCGATATACTCAGCCGTCCGCTTGCCGGGTCGGATACCTGGGACGAATCCGCCATACTTCCGCATGTTCTCCGCAACGTCATCCGGATTAAAGATGATGGCTGTGTAGAAGTAGGCAAAGAAGATGATGCCACCCATATACAGCAGGTAGTACAGTGGCATCCCATTGGTCATTTGGTCTGTGATCGATTGAACCCACCCGCCCTCCGGCAGCGCCGCGCCGATGGTGGCCGGAAAAGCGATAATCGATGACGCGAAGATCACTGGGATTACGCCACCGGTGTTGACCTTGAGAGGAATATGGGTGCTGGTTCCCCCGTACATCTTGCGGCCCACTACCCGTTTCGCGTATTGCACGATGACTCGTCGCTGACCGCGCTCGATAAAGACAACGGCGCCAATCACTCCGATCATCAGCACCAGCAACAGCAGAAGCCGGAGCAGTCCGACCTGTCCCGTTCGGAGCTGGTCTACGGTCGTCAGCACCGCGGCGGGCAGATTCACAACGATGCCGGCAAAGATAATGAGCGACATCCCATTGCCGATACCGCGCTCGGTGATCTGCTCGCCCAGCCACATGATGAACGCGGTACCAGTCGTTAAGGTCAGCACCACCATGAGTCGGAAACCCCATCCCGGCTCATACACGAGCGGCAGGCCGCCCGCGATATTCGTCTGTCGCTCAAGAAAAAGTGCGATCGCGCTCGCCTGGACGATACACAGGCCGATCGTGCTGTAGCGGGTGTATTGCGTAATCTTCCGACGCCCTAGCTCGCCCTCATTTTTCAACCGCTCAAGATAGGGCCACACCACCGTGAGCAGCTGAAGGATAATCGAGGCGCTGATATACGGCATGATGCCGAGTGCGAAAATGGTCACCTGGGAAAGATTGTTCCCAGAGAACATGTCGTACAGGCCGAACATCGTGCCCGCCGCCTGTTCTGCCAGAATGGCCAGCGCTTCCGTGTTCACCCCCGGCGTCGGGATATGGCTCCCGACTCGATACACCGCGAGAACGGACAGTGTGAACAGGATACGCCGACGCAAATCTGGAATCGATGCGACGTTCCGGATGCTGTCGATCATCCAGCTGACTCGCTCTCGTCCTTCTTCGGCCTGGCGGGTAAGACCTCAACCTGACCGCCGGCGGACGCGATGGCATCTCGCGCCTTGCCGCTAAATTTGTGCGCCTTGACGACAAGCCGCTTCGACAGCTCGCCCCGCGCGAGCACCTTGACCAACGCTCGAGACTCGCGCACCAGACGACACTCGCGGAGCTTCTCTGGTGTCACCTCGGCACCGTCCTCAAACCGCTCGGAGAGCGTGTCGAGATTGACGACCGCGTACTCGACCCGGAACGGATTGTGGAATCCTCGCTTCGGGAGCCGTCGGTGCAACGGCATCTGGCCGCCCTCAAACCCGCGTTTTCGTTTGTACCCGGAGCGAGATTTCTGCCCCTTGTTTCCGCGTCCGGCGGTTACGCCGGTCCCGGACCCCTCGCCTCGACCAATACGCTTCTTCCGGCCGGTCGCCCCGTCCGGACCACGTAGTGTGCTGAGATCTATCGCCATCACTCGACCTCTATCCAACTCGTAGGAGATGACGCACTTTGTGAATCATCCCGCGTATTGACGGATTGTCCACAACCTCGATTGAGTGCCCAATCCGACGCAGGCCTAGCCCCTTGACAACCAGCGCCTGGCGGTGGTCGAATCCGATGGGGCTACGCACGAGTGTGATCCGCACTCGTGACGCGTTCTCGTTTCGTTGCCCTCGTCTTGTCATTCTCTTCGATGGGGCTATGCCCCAAACCTCAGGTCCGTCGCATGCGGGGGCCCCATCGCCCCACGCCTTCGCGAGACGCGGCCATAGGCGCCTCGTGTCGGCGTCGGCCTAATGGCCACTTAATTGCCCGTCGCTGGCCCTGCCTCGCGACCGGTTCCAAACGTCCCAAAAGACTCGAGCTCGACGCCTCGAAGACGGGCCACAGCCACTGGGTCCTTCAACCCTTCCAGACCAGCGAATGTCGCCCGCACCACATTCTGCGGATTGTCCGACCCTATCGACTTCGTCAAGATATGGTGAATCCCCGCGGCCTCGACAACGGCTCGCACGGCCCCCCCAGCAATAATGCCCGTCCCTTCGGGAGCTGGTTTCAAAAGCACGCGTCCCGCACCGAATCGGCCAATGATGGTGTGAGGAATCGTCGTGTCTTGAAGCGGCACCTTTATCAATTGCTTCTTGGCGGCCTCGATGCCTTTCTTGATCGCGGAAGGTACTTCCTTGGCTTTTCCGACCGAGTACCCTACGTGACCAAGACCGTCGCCAACGACGACCAGTGCGCTAAAACTGAGGTTCTTGCCACCCTTGACGACTTTGGTAACACGGTTGATGGACACTACAGTGTCCTTCAAGTCAAGCATCGTCGAGTCGATCTTCGGTCGTGATTCTCTCATGGTGTTGACTCGGTCCCTGTTTGCCAGAAAAAACTAGAACTCCAGCCCGGCCTCGCGGGCCGCGTCCGCCACACTGCGAACCCGACCGTGATACAGAAATCCACCGCGGTCAAACACCACCTGTTTGACCCCTTTCTCCAGCAGTCGCTCCGCAACTATCTTGCCGACTGTTGAAGCTCCGGCCTTGTTGGCTCCCCCCGCGCCCTCCGCGAAGAGCGCGCGTACGGCCGGTTCGGTGGTCGACGCGGACGCCAGTGTCCGACCTTGTTGGTCATCAATCACTTGCGCCGAGATATGTGTCAGACTTCGTGACACCGCCAACCGCGGACGCGCCGACGTGCCGGCGATCCGTTGTCGCTGTCGTAACCGCACACGCGTGCGACGATCTTTCTTCGTCTTCACCTTCATCCGCTACGCTCCGGTCTTGCCGACCTTCTTCTTAAGCACCTCACCGGTATAACGCACGCCCTTTTGCTTGTAAGGGTCCGGCTTGCGGAGCGAACGGATGTTCGCAGCGACTTGCCCAACCTGCTGGCGATCGATACCGCTGACAGTAATGTGCGTCTGTTTATCAATGGCGATATCAATCCCTGAGGGGATGTCAAAAACCACTGGGTGGGAGTATCCGAGCGCGAAGACGACCTGCTTGCCAGAGACCTCCGCCCGGTATCCAATTCCGACGATATCTAGTTCCTTCTTGAAGCCAACCGACACGCCATGCACCGCGTTGGCGACGAGACTACGAGCCAGTCCATGAAACTTGCCCAGCGTTCGGTCATTCTCGCGTTCCGGGTACACGACAAGCTCGCCGTCGCTCAACTCGAACCGCACACCGGGTGGCACGAACTGCTCGAGCCTGCCCTTTGGTCCCTTGACGTCGACATGCCCATCGCCGAGGATCACAGTCACACCGCTAGGCAGGGTGATCGGTTTCTTCCCTATTCGAGACATCGATGGTTCACCGCTGGAAGATGCAGTCTTCGGGGTTCATGACACGCACGGGGGTCACCACACGTTGCATACGACCTCACCCCCGACCCCGGCTTCGACGGCTTCGCGCCCGGACATCACGCCCTGCGACGTCGTCAAAATACTGGTCCCGAGGCCGGCCAAGACTGGCGGCGCTTTGTCCCGACCGAAATACACCCGTCGGCCGGGTCGGCTGACCCGTTCCAGCCCCGTCAGCACTTTCTCGCCTCGTGACCCATATTTCAAGAATATTCGGATCATCTTGTCGGGATAGGAGCGCTTCCGCACTGGGAGTTCGACCAGCGTATAGCCCTGGATGTATCCCTCATTCTGGAGGATCCGGGCGATCTCGGTCTTCATGTGCGAACGTGGCACATCCACCCGCGCGCGGCGTGTCGAAGTCGCGTTGCGTATCCGCGTCAGCATGTCAGCAATCGGATCAGACATAGGTCTCCACTACACCTCGGGCTACCAGCTACTCTTGGTCACGCCCGCGATTTCTCCTTCAAGAGCCAGCTTCCGGAAACACACTCGACAGAGAGCAAACTTCCGAAGGTAACCTCGAGGACGACCGCATAGTCGACAACGATTACGCAACCGCACGGCGAATTTCGGCGGGCGCAGGTCCTTTACCTTTTTGGCTGTCGTGGACATGATTAGTTGGTCCTAAAAGGCATTCCGAGCAATTGCAGAAGCCGGCGGCCCTCTTCGTCGGAGTTTGCGGTCGTTACAACAGAGATGTTCATCCCTCGGGCCTGGTCGACTTGCATGTAGTCAATCTCAAGAAAGATAAGCTGGTCCCGCAAGCCCATCGTATAGTTGCCCCGGCCGTCGAATCCGCGGGGTGAAATCCCCCGAAAGTCGCGCACGCGCGGCAACGCAATCGCAATGAGTCGATCGAGAAATTCGTACATCCGCTCACCGCGGAGCGTCACCATCGAACCGATCGCGACGCCCGCACGGAGCTTGAACTGTGCGATCGATTTCTTGGCACGACGAGTCATTGGCTTTTGCCCGGTAATCCGAGTCAGCTCGTCAGCTCCCACCTCGATCAGTTTCGGATTCTGCGTCGCGCCGCCCAGCCCCATATTGACGACCACTCGCTGGATCTTTGGCACTGCCATCACGTTGGCGTAGCCAAATTCCTTACGCAAAGCAGGAATGACCTCGTCGTGATACCGCTCGTTCAGCCGACTCATTTGTCTACTGCCCCGTCACACTTTCGACACACACGCACTTTCCGACCATCATTGAGCAACTGGTGCCCAATCCGAGTGGCTTCGCTGCACTCGGGGCAGACAATCTGCACGTTGGACGCATGAAGCGGGCCTTCGCGCTCGACTACGCCGCCCTTGACGTTTTGCTGTGGGTTGGGCCGTGTGTGGCGCTTTATGAAATTGACACCTTCAACAATGACGCGGTTCCGGGCGGGAATAACCCGCAACACGCGTCCACGCTTGCCACGGTCCTTGCCACCGACCACGATCACGTTGTCGTTCTTTCGAACGGGAGTTTGTAGTCTCGACATCTGTTCTTACAAGACCTCTGGCGCCAACGAGACGATCTTCATGAACTTTCGCTCTCGGAGCTCGCGGGCGACCGGTCCAAACACACGCGTCCCCACCGGGTCGCCCTGCTCGTTCACCAGTACCGCGGCGTTACGATCGAATCGCACATAGCTCCCATCGCGGCGCCGTTGCTCTTTCCGGGTTCGGACTATGACCGCCCGCACGACCTGCCCCTTTTTTACCTGCGAAGCTGGAGTCGCTTCTTTGACCGACGCCGTCACCAGATCTCCAAGCCGCGCGTAGCGCCCCGTCGAGCCACCGAGCGGGTTGATCACCGAGATTTTCCGCGCTCCCGAGTTGTCGGCCACGTCGAGCACCGTTTGCATCTGGATCATGACTGCCCCACCGTATTTGCGCGGCTGAGCACACTGATGATCACAAAACGTTTGCGCTTGCTCAACGGCCTCGATTCGGCCATCACGACGCGGTCACCAACTTTCGCGGTGTTCTCTTCGTCGTGCGCCATAAACGTCGCCGTCCGACGCTGGATCTTCCCATACAGGGCATGCCTTACGCGGCGTTCGACCTTGACGATGACACCCTTATCCAGTTTGTCGCGAACGACGACCCCGGTGACCTCTCGTGTACCGGCCATTTACTGTTCCCCTTCAGACGCCGCCAGCTCTCGCTCGCGAAGCAGCGTGTTGACGCGAGCGCGATCGCGGCGGAGCTCCCGGGCCTTGTTTGGCGTCGCGCCCTGACCCATCGTCTGCTGCAGGCGTAGCCGAAAGATCTGATCGTCCAGATCTTTGTGGCGTTGCTGCAGATCCTCGTTGCCAAGCTCTCGTAGTTCGTTCACGTCGGTCATTGGTCTTGTGTCCAGCCTGAATTAGCGGGCTTCAGACGTGCCAAAGCGGGCCG
>CAUZIB010000020.1:0-62309 GCA_963579735.1 Vicinamibacteria bacterium
GGCTGGCGTAACGACTACCCAAATCCAGCGTTTGTCCGTATGACGCCGCGTGATGCGTTCCGGGCCGCCAAAATCCTGATGCGTTTTACCCGCGAAGAGCTCCACGCGATCGTCGGAAGCGCTGAGTCCGTCGATTTCGAGCAGGCGCAATACTTTCTGGATGTGCTGGTGGCACGACAACAAAGAGCTGGGGCGTTTGGGTTCACCGCGGTGAACCCCCTCGACGCATTCTCGGTTACGGAGGCCACGTTCGAATTCGAGAACTTGTCCGAGACGTATGGGTTTGTCGAGCCGGGGAGCACGTCGTATGAAGTTGCCTGGTCGCTCCATGACAACGCTGCGGCCAGCGTCCGACAGACCCTCGGCAGCCCAGAGACTCTGCGGTCGACAAGGTCGGCGCTCCGGCGCCTTTCCTTATGGTAGAGATTTCGTCGCTGCACCCGGACCACGTTGCCTGGCAGCAACCCGTGCGGGTCTACCTTCGCCCGACAACATTGGGCTATGACGTCGTGGGCATCGAGTGGGAGTCGACGCAGACGTATGTCCCGATGCAGTAGCGCGGGAGCACACCACGCCAGAGACGTCAGCGAGAGGTCTGCGACGGTCTCTTACGGGTAGGGCGCCAAGCGTCAGTGGACGACATCCGGTCACGCAGAAGGATCCCCAACAATTCTGCGGCGCACCAGCCGTAAGCCCACGGCTTGAGCTTTGAGTTGGCTTTGCCGGTCCATGTTTCGAGCGGGTACTCGTAGACGGCCGGGAAGCGGTTACCATGCGGATCGGGGTCGACGCGGCACCGGAGAAGCAACTCCACGTCAAAGACCCAGCGAGATCGAAAGGGTTCGTCCAGCGCTGCCTGCAGCACGGGCGTCACCCGAAAGAGCTTGGCGCCGCACTGGGTGTCGCGGAACCGCCGGCCAAGCGTGATCGACGCGGCCGACGTAAACACGCGCCCGAGACAGCGGCGAAGCTGGCTTTGGTAGATGAGATGCCCGAGCATTCGCAGTCTGACACCGAGGACAATATCGACATCACGGCGTCGGTCGAGTACCGCGCGACAGGCATCGATCTCTTGGAGGGGCACGGCTAGGTCCGCGTCCCAGAAGCCGACGACAACGGGATGGGCTCCGAGGATCGAGAGCAGCCCGCGTCGCACCGCTTCGGCCTTTCCTTCGTTCGTGGCGAGCACGAACAACTTCAGTTGGGCAGGGCACTCGTGGCACAGGCCTTCTAGCACCTCACGCGTGCCGTCCGTGCATCCGTCATCGACGAAGAGGAATCCGATAGACGTATGAGTCTGGACAAAAGTGGTGAACGCCGTGCCGTCCAGACGGGCGGCCTCGTTGAAGCAGGGCACGACGATCCACGTATCGACAGACTCCGGCACGTCAGTTCTTCCGAGACCGGCCCCCTGTGCTCTCGATCGTCCGCACCTTTACCAGGACCGCTTCGGTTGAGATGTGTTCCACCGTTTCCACCGAAAATCCCGGTCTGGTCAAGGCGTCGATGGCGTCCGATGGAGTGACGACCAGCGTTGGAGATGGCGACCCGCGCTCGTCCCATTCCGCGACCTCGCGGTCGAGGTAATAGTTGAGGCCGTAGTGCCAGCCTCGCTGCAGTCGATACACCTCCACATTGCCGTCTCCCAACTCCTGGACGCGTCGCGCGGTGGCCCGAGGACTAATCAAGGGGTCGAGTACCGGCGCGACCGAGGTGTTGAGATAGCCGACTGCAAGGGCGAACCCCAGCGGCACTGCAGCGACTGCGGCGTGAGATCGTCGGAGATACGCCAGCGCTGCGATTGTGACGCTCGCTACGCCCACGATCGGAGCGAGCGGTCGGACGTCGTTCGCGGCGAGCCCGGGAACGTCGGCGATCAAGAGACCCGGTAGTGCAAATGCCGTAGTGAGACTCGCAAACACGGTCGCCGTCCCAAAGAGCACCCATCGGAGGCTACGGTCGTCGCGGTCCAGAAGCTGCGTGATCGTAACCGCCAAGACGACAGCCAGCGGTGCGATCGTCGGCATGATGTATCCCGGGAGCTTTGATTGAGACAGGCTAAAGAAGACGCACGGAAATACGATCCAGGCTGCGACGTATAGCGCTCGCGAGGCCCTCCATCGTCCGTCCCGCCACGAGTGATATCCGCGTCGCGCGGTCGCGACCAGAAACGCCGACCACGGAGCGATACCCAAGACCAGAATCGGGCCAAAAAACCAAAACGGCTGCTGGTGCCGAAAGACGGGAGTCAGGAAGCGGTCGATGTTGTGACCGATGAGAAACACCTCGACAAATTCTGGCGTCCGGAGGATTGAGAAGACATACCAGGGCAGTGACACGAGCGCAAAGCACGTCACCGCCAGTGGTCCCGCGAGCGCTCTGAGGCGTGCGGTTTGACCGGAGGCTACTCCCCACAGCATCACGCTGCCCACCGCGAGGAGGATGCCTGCCGGTCCCTTCGCGAGAGTTGCAAACCCAACCGCGACACCAAACATCGCAGCCCACCGCCGTCGTCGGTCGTTCGTCAGAAGTCGCGGTGCGGCGGCCACCATTGCCACGGTGAGCGATGCCGAGAAGAGCATATCGGTGGTCGCCCCCCGTGCGAACGCAAACGTTGCCACCGTGGTGGGGAAAACCACGAAGGCGATGGCGCCCGTCAACGCGCCAAAGAGTCGCCATCCGAGCCACGCCACAGCGAGCGACGTCAGACCGGCGCTGAGGGCCGAGGGGAGCCGGGCGGCCCACTCCGTCTCGCCGCCCAGTCGATAGGCGAGTCCCGCGGCCCAGTAATACAGAATCGGTTTTTCGAGCCACGGCTCTCCATAGAGCCGTGGGGTCACCCAGTCCTGACTGGCGGCCATCGCCCGCGCGATGGAGGCGTAGCGCGGCTCGTCCGGACCGACAAATCCAAGGGTGGTCAACCCGTTGAAGACGCACAGATACAAGACCACCCCGGCCAGGAGCAGCCAGCCGGTCACCTCGACCGGCGTTCGCGCGGGCGACCCGGCTCGCTCCGCGGAAGACGGTTCAAAGGAAGGTTGCGCGCGAATCACGAGTCTAGGACGTTAGCAGTCCGTGATGAGAGTCGCGCGCGTTACCAGGAGCCGCGAAGCGCCTGGCCGACCAGGCGCAGCCAAGCGCAACGCGGCGCAATGAGTGGAACTGTCTTAGACACCTGGGACTTGGTTTCCCGCAACCCATACCGATTCGATCGTCGTGCTGTTGCGGATGTCGTCCAGAGGATTCGCGCCCAGAATGACAAAATCGGCGAGCTTCCCTGCTTCGAGTGTCCCCAGCTCGTCCCCGATCCCCATGCAGCGGGCCGCTTCGCCGGTCGAGGCGGCAATGGTGCGCAGCGGGCTGAGACCCGATTCCACCATGAGCGCGAGCTCGCCGTGCTCGAAGTAGCCTTGGAAACGTCCGGCGGGACCCGTGTCTGTGCCCATCGCAATACCGACTCCGGCGTCGGAGAGCGTCTTGAGGTTTGTCTTGGCCATCTCGAGGGCCTCTTTGTATGCCTGAGCCGAGCTGCTGTTTTGAATACCCTCTTGATACTCTGAAGTGGAGAGACCCTCGATGACCGCGGCGTCGGCTTCTTTGAGGAAGAACGGTTCGTCAAACCAATCTGGTCGCGACTCATAGACATACGTCGACACCTCCCGCATCAGCGTCGGGCAGTAGCAGACGTTGTTCTCGAGCAGCAGCGTGACGAGCTCGTCATCGACCTCGACGTCACGCACGCTGTGGGCGATGAGGTCGGCTCCCGCGTTGAGTAAGCCCTTGGCATCGTCGAGATAATAGAGGTGCGCGGCGACCGTGAGGTCGCGCTCGGTCGCCGTATCGATCACGGCGGAATAGATCTCGGGCGGCATTTTGTCGGTGTTCCCCAGGTTGTCATCGACGCGAATCTTGATGAGGTCGACACCCAGGTCTGCCATCGCGTTCACTTTTGTTGCGACTTCTTCCGCGGAATCGCCCGTGATGACATCGCCCGAGAGATAGAGCCGTGCGTGGTTGAGATCGGCGCCCTGACGGTCTCGCACCGCTACCCCGGCCGCACCGCCGCCCCCAAGGCTAAAGACGGTGGTCACACCGTAGCGCGCGTAGAGTCCGAGCTGGCTCTCCACGTGCTCCTCGGTATAGAACGCCGGGTCTGATTCGAGCCCGCGCACGTTGTTGACATGCCCGTGGGCGTTGATGAGCCCGGGAATGATGGTCTTGCCCGATACGTCGATCTGCTCGGCATCTGCCGGGATCTCGACGGCGTCACTTGCTCCCGCGACTTCGATCCGTCCATCGCGCACGACGAGTGTTCCGTTCTCGACGACAGTCGAGTCGTCACCGATGATCAGACGGGCACCCGTGAACGCTGTCAGCCCCGGAGTGAGCTGTATCTCCATCTCTGGAGCGCCGCCGCAGCTGGCGAGAATGACAACAACTGATAGCAGCGAAAGGACAGAAACAGATCGAACATGTGTGTTCATAGGTGCTCCTCACCGGCAGACGAGACTCGCGTTTCCGAATTTCACTTGAATGGCTCGAGTTCATGTGTGGCCGCCATCAAGACGGGACACTGGCGGCAGATCGGTCATATATCGACGAAGCGCAACGACGACAGTGGGCAGCCGGCGCCGAGGCCCGCGACTCGACATTCGGAAACGCTGGTCACACGGTACGTCACGTTCGGACTGCGCGTTTCCGAATCGACGGAGACCATGAGCCTACTGCTCGAACGTCTCTTGTTGCAATTGTTGCAGCAGCTCGCCGAGCCGGTCGATCTCCTCACCATATTGAGACCAATCGCCGTTTCGTTGAGCCTGCATCGCGCGCGTGTAATATTCCTGTGCCTGACGAGCCAGCGGTGTCGACAGGCCATCAATGGCGGACGGCGCGACAGGGGCGGCGCTTGTATCGGCCACGAGGGTGGTGGGTTCCGGTCCCGGCGCGGTATCGAACGGCGACACCTGGATTGGTGCGCCCTCAGACGAGCCACCAAAGAGTCGGGTCAAGGCTTGGTCGAGCGTGGCCTCCATCACGATTTGATTCTGGTAGGCCACCACCACTTGTTTGAGCTCGGGGATCCGCCCGCCGGAGGCGCGCAGATACAAGGGGCGGATGTAGATCAACGCCTCTTCGATCGGAATGACCAGGAGCGTCCCTTGAATAACCTCTGAGCCCTGCTGGTTCCAGAGCGTCAGCTGTGGCGAGATCGACTCATCCTGGTTGATCCGCGCGACGATTTGAGCCGGTCCAAAAATCAGCTTCTGCTTTGGAAACTGAAAGGCAAGCAGCCGGCCGTATTGCTCGCCGTCACTGCGGGCAACCATCCAGGCGGCCAGATTGTTACGTCCGCGCGGCGTGAACGGGAGCATTTGGATAAACTCAGCGCGTTCTTCGCCCGGCAGCCGCATGATCGTGTAGTACGGCTCCATCACCTCACCGTCCACGACCGGCACCTCCCATTGGTCTTCGCGGTTGTAGAAGACCGAAGGATTGGTCATGTGATACAGCGAGTACATGGTGGTCTGGAGCGTGAAAATTTCCTCCGGATAGCGCAGATGACTCTTTAGCCCCTCGGACATCGCGTCGAGCGGCTGGAAGAAGTCGGGGAAAATCTTGCTCAGGGTCAGCGCGATCGGGTCGTTGGGGTCGGCCAGGTAAAACGTCGTCGTGCCATGGAATGCGTCCACCACGACCTTGACTGAGTTCCGTATGTAGTTGATCCCGGGGGTCACCGGTGTCGAATACGGGTAGTTGTCACTCAGTGTGTAGGCGTCCCGTATCCAAAAGAGGCGGCCGTCGTCAATGACCAAATAAGGGTCGGAGTCGAAGCGAAGAAAGGGAGCGATGGCATTGTGCCGCTCTGAGATGTTCCGATTAAAGAGCACGCGGCTCTCATCGGTGACCTGGCTCGAGACCAAGATTTCGTAGGACCGGAACCGCAGACTGAAGAGTAGACGCCGCAGCAGGCCGCCCACCGCCAACCCGCCGTCGCCGTCATAGCGCGTCGAAACGTTGTCGTCGCCTTCGGGGTAGTGAAATTCGTCCGTCCTCGTGTTGACAAGGACGTAGTCGTTCGAAAGCTCGCCAAAATAGATGCTCGGTTGGTCGACCGAAAGCGAGGTGTTCCCGGTCGGCGGCAAGTCTTGAAGAAAGAGCACCGGTAACCCTTCCTCTGTGACTTCGTTGACCGGACCCATGGCCACGCCAAACCCATGGGTATATTGCAGCCGTTCATTGACCCACGAGCGGTTCGGCAAGCTCGCCGAGTTGAGCTCTCGGGTAGACAACATGGTCTGCCGGTATTCGCCATCGACGACATACCGGTCGTTGTCCACCGACGCGAATTCATAATACGTCCGGATTTCCTGAATTTGGCCGAAGGTGTCGAGTAAGGGCTGGTGGTCCCAGAGGCGGACATTGTTGATGGTATCCGCGTTGTTGACGATATCGGTCATTGTCAACGTGGCGTCGCCGGTGACCTGCCGCTCGTCAATATCGTCGAGGTTGAACGCGGTTCGTGTTGCCTCGATGTTGTGAACGAGATATGGCGCCTCTCGGGCCTGTTCATCCGGCGTGACGACCAGCCGCTGTAGCAGCGTCGCGGCGCCGGCGCCGCCAACTTGTACGACCAGATAGGCTCCGACCGCCAATCCAACCGGCCACACGCGCGACGACATTGCGCCGTAGGCGGCGGCGAGGGCGCCAGCTGCGGCCACGATCATGACGAGAAACAACGTCGGCAGTCGGACGACGTCGTCGACATAGGACACACCGTGCACGATACCGGCCGGTGTCGTCAGCGTTCGTGGCATCTCAAGATACGCACCAGCGGCGAGCAGGACAAAGACGACCGCGACGAGCATGGCGAGGTGTTGGCGAGGCCGAGGGCCGAGCTGTACGCCTTCCGGTGTGAGGGAGAGCTGACCGGTAATCACATATGCGGCCGCTGACCCGAGCAGCGCCAGCACGACGATGGCGAGGCTGGTATATCTGGCGAAGTCGAGAAACGGAAGCGTAAAGACATAGAACGACACGTCACGACCGAAGATCGGGTCGAGTTCACCAAATGGCGTCGCATTGAGGAACTCCAATACGACCAACCATTGCGCCGAAGCGATTCCGGCGATAAAGAACGCCACCACCCCGGAGAGCGCGGCCGCGAGCAGGGCGAGGTGCCGCCGCTCGACCACGATCGGTTGAATATCGCCACCGCCGGGGAAGATGACATAGGGTCGGTCTGGGCCACGCAGCGCCGGTCGAATATTTGCGAAGAGCACTCCAAACGTCGTGAGGAAGACGACCGCTCCGAGGAACGCTTTCGTCGTCAGGCTCTTGAGAAAAACGCCCTGAAATCCGACCTCACCAAACCACAGCCAATCGGTATATAGCTCGGTCAGCGACGGCAACGTAACGAGCAACAGGAAGGCGAGCAACGCAAGCGCGAATCGGGTTGGCATGGCGTCGTCTCGGCTACGGGTGAGCGTTGAGGGCGATAGGTCTTGGGTCCATGATGATGGTCACCGTCATTCCGGGTTAGCGCAGATGAACACTGAGGAAGGTTAAGACGTCGAGCGGCGTCTGTCCACCGCCGGAGACGAAGGGGAAGAATTTGCGGCGGGCTACGGTATTCTTCCCTGCATGGCTTTGAGCGCTGGAGACACCGCCCCAGATTTCGATTTGGGCACGCATCGAGGCGGCCGCGTGCGGCTGTCGACCTTTCGGGGCGAGAAGAACATTATCGTTGCGTTTCATCCGCTCGCGTGGACACCGGTGTGCGCGACGCAGATGCGGAACTACGAGGCAGATCTTGCGTGGTTTGCTGAGCATGAGACGCACGTCCTCGGTATTAGCGTTGACGCGGGACCCGCCAAGACCGAATGGGCGAAGAGTCTGGGAGGAATCTCGTTTGACCTCCTCAGCGACTTTCATCCCCATGGCGGCGTAGCCGAGGCGTATGGCGTCGGCCGCGACGACGGGATTTCCGAGCGAGCGGTCTTTGTGGTCGACAAGCAGGGGACGGTCGTCTTTTCCCGGGTCTATGAGATTCCAGTGCTGCCCGACAATGCCGAAGTGCGGCAGGTCATTGAGGGCCTGGCGCCCACGTAAGGGGGTCACGACGACGGCGTAGCGCCCCTGGGGGTCGCGACAAAGGCCTGGTGTCCCGGACCGCTACAACTCGCGCAGAGCCGTCACGATCGGGAGTCGGGCGGCCCGGACAGCGGGGAACAGCCCACCGAGAAACCCCATCACCACCGCATATGCCGTCCCTTGCGCCAGCAGTGCCGGCGTGACCGCGAAGGCGAACGCCACCTGGCTAAACGTTTGCCAGTTCAGCGTCGCCGCTTGATATCCGTTGAAGCCGAGATACGCCGCCGTCCCGCCCAGGAGTCCGCCCAATAGGCTCAAGAACAGCGATTCGACCAACACCGACGCGACGATGGGCCCACCCGAGAAACCGAGGGCACGCAACGTCGCGATCTCGCGGGTGCGGGAGGCAACCGCCGTATACATCGTGTTGATCGCGCCAAACACCGCGCCGATACCCATCAGCACGGCGATGATCGTGCCGAGCCCGGTGATGATCCCGTGGATCGCGCGTGACTGGGCGGCATAGTAGTCGCCTTCCGGCTCGACCATGACATCTAGTCGAGGGTCAGCCATAAGCGCGTCCTTGAATTGCTCGAAGGACTCGGGCGACTCGAGTTTGGCAAAGACTGTTTGAAACGTGTCGCCCCGTCGGTAGGCCGGCTGCAACACGCTGGCGTCGCACCAAATCTCCGACTCGACGATGGAGCCCCCCGACTCGAAGATACCGACCACCGACCATTCGTTCTCACCCCACCGGTGCTGGGTCCCCACCTCGAGACCGACATACTGCTCCATAGCGTTGCGACCGACGATGATCTCGTTGGTACCCAACCGAAAGCGTCGGCCTTCGGTGATGGTCACATCATCACGGACCTCGACCGCTGCGGGTTGCACCCCGCGTAGCGGCACGTTCGCATCGGTTCCGGTAGACCGGAGGGGTAGGTTGATCACTACGAAGAGCTCCGCGGACGCGGCCGCTCCGCCGCCTGTGGCGCTTCGTCGGAGGCCCGGCGCGTCCTTGATGACGCGGGTGTTGCCCATCGTCAACGCAGACGTCAACTCGGAGTCGCTTCCGCCCCGCATGACCATGGCCGTATCGGGTGACCCGGCGCTGACAAGCGCCGCCCGGAAACCCTCGGCGATCGACAACACGGCAACAAATACGATGACGACCCCTCCTATCCCGACCAGGGCGATGGCAGATGACCCCGCGCGTTGCGGTATTAATCTGAGTGTGAGGGTGATGACGGCGACGAGCTGGTTCAGAAATCGCATTGGCTCACACGCGCCGGAGGGCGGTCGACGATGCGCAGTCGAGTGGCTTGGGTAGCCGGGACAAGACCCGAGGCCAGCCCGAGCATCAGCACCAGACCACAACCAAAGAGCAGGTCGCCGGGCGGGACAAAAAACGCGGGGAGGAAGCCGCCAGTGGGGCCACCCTGACCTATCAAGAGCAAGCCCAGCCCCAGTCCGAGAGCGCCCCCGACTCCGGCCAAGACAAGCGATTCGGCGAGCACGGTGACGAGAACGCTCATATTGGTAAAGCCAAGCGTCTTGAGCACGGCCAACTCGCTGGTCCGTTCGCGTATGGATTGGGCCATGGTATTGGCGGTGACGAGGAGGATGGTAAAGAGGACCGCCACGAGAATCGCGGTGACAATCGCTCCGATGTTTCCGACTTGGCTGGCGAACGACTGCACAAACGCTCGCTCTGTCGACGTTTTCGTTTCGGCCGGGGAGTTGGCAAATCTTGTATCGACCGCCGCTGCAATATCGACCGCACGAGCGGAGTCGGCGATGCGCAAGACGTCAATGCGCTCGGAGCCGCGCCGGAATTCTTTGTGGAGGTTACGAATTTCTACGAGTGCGGCGCCGTTGCTGCCGTTGCTATCAGTCGACATGGTGTGCCTTATCAAGGGTTCGCGTTTTGTCGAACTTCACTGGGGACTGTCAGCAATCGTCACCGGCTCGCCGCCGACCAGCTCGGCTGGCGCATTGACAACCACTCGTTCGTTCTCGCGGACACCGGCGGTGATTTCGACGTTGTCACCGTCTTGCCGTCCCAGGGTGACAGCTCGGCGCTCAGTCGTCTCGCCGCTCACGACAAACACGACCGTCGCGTCCGCGGTGCGTCGGTCGGCCGCTGACGGTATCCACAGGCGGGTCGCGTTGCTCTGGTCTTGCTCGTTGGGAACCTCAGCCTCGAGAAAGGCCACGTTCACGCCCATATCTGGGAGGAGCCGCGGGTCGAGCTCATCGAATGCGATTCGGACGAGCACGGTGGCGCGCTGGCGGTCCGCGGCAGGGATGGTGGTGATGACGCTCGCGGGGATATCCCAGTCAGGATACGCATCGAGTGTGGCGACGACTCGCTGCGCAGGCGAGACCCGGTTGATATAGCTTTCGTTGACATCGACTTCGATCTCGAGCGACGTCATATCAACAATCGTGCAGATGCCGGTCCGTGTGAATCCGCCACCCGCGCTGATGGGTGAGATCATCTCTCCCGGTTGCGCGTCTTTTGAAATCACGACCCCCGCAAAGGGCGCCCGGATGACGATGTCCTCCAGCGCGGTTCGTCGGAGATCGATTTCGCGTTCTGCGACAACGATGTCCTGTTGCCTGTGAAAGATCCGCGCGTCGAGCGAGTCGAATTCCGCTTGAGCGGTGTCAAGCTCGGACTGACTGATGACCCCTTCGGAGACCAACTCGCGCCGGCGACCGAGCGTGAGCGCGGCTTCGCGCTGTCGCACCTCGAGCTCTCGGAGTGCTCCCCGAGCCGCGACCGTTCGGTCGAGTTGTCGAGCCTGGCGAGGACTTGACCCTGACGCACGACCACGCCTTCTTCGACGACGACGTCTATGACCTTCCCGGTGATTTTTTAAGAGACCGTGGCCCGGCGACGAGCTGTCACATATCCGGAGGCATTGAGTACGGCAGGTCGCGTGTCGCCGGCCGTCGTTTGACGTACGGGCGCCACCGTCACTGCGAGGGCTCCGTCGCCCGCAAACCACCACCACGCACCCGCCCCGGCCAGCGCGGCAAGGATGAGGACAACAATTACGAGCCCGGTACATCGCACGCGAGAGTCTGACCGGCGGTCGACATCTTCCCGAGAGCGGTCGATTCGGAGGTCATCAAGGGAGGCCGGAGACATGGCGACTAATCTATGTCACAACGAATTTGCGACTGCGGCAGACTTTCGCTAGACAAATTTCTCTGGTGTGCTATAGATAAGCTTTAGTGGGTGGTCGCCGAGACCATTCCGGGGCTGGATCCTCTGCCAGCCCGACCGAGTGTAGATGGCCAGAAAATATCGTCAGCAGGGTTATCAGGATAATCCCGATCCATTCGGGCCTCCTCGCGAATCGGGTCGTGAGGACAAACGCGAGCGTGGTCCTCGACAGGGCTACGGGCCGCGAGAGCCACGCAAGGTCAACATGCCGAGCTTTCGCGAGGTCGTCAAGTGCTCGCGCTGTGGCCATGCGATCACCCCCCCCATCGCGCTGGACGCGACCTGCCCAAGTTGCGCCAGCGACCTTCACAGTTGCGCCCAATGCACCTGGTTCGATACTGGTAGCCGATTCGAATGCAACCAGCGTGTGCCGGAGCGCATCATGCCCAAAGACACCCGAAACACCTGCTCGTATCACGAGGCGCGGGTGACCGTCGAGCGCGAGACTCGCACCGCCGCTCGGGATGTGCGTCAGGGTGACGGTGATAGCGACGGTGACGGTGGGAGCGGTGCACGTCAGGCATTCGATGATCTATTCAAGCAGACGTAGGAGGGTCCGTGATGTTCCCGGGCGGCCTATCTGAATATGAGGATCGTCTCGCCGTCTTGGGGACGCCGGTCCGTCTCGTTTTTTTTTCCCAAACGTTTGGCTGCGATTCGTGTCTGGCGGCCCGACAAGTCGTCGATCAGATTGCGCGCTTGTCCGACCGTATTTCGGTCGAGGAACACAATCTCATCTTGGACAAAGAAGAGGCGTCGGCCTACGGTATCGACCGCGCGCCGGCAATTGCGGTGGTCGGAAGGTCCGACCTCGGAATTCGATACTACGGCGTCCCGGCGGGCTACGAATTGGCCACGCTGGTAGACGCGGTCGCGTTGGCAGGGACGAATGAGCCACGTTTGTCACCGGCCACCCTCGCCAGACTCGAGACGGTCGAGCAGCCGGTCGATATCAAAGTCTTTGTGACTCCGACGTGAGCGTATTGTCCCCAAGCGGTCAGCTTGGCGTATCGGCTTGCAGCGGCCAGCCCGCACATTACGGCGTCAGCCTACGAAGCGACCGAGTTTCCTGATCTCGCGCGGAGTTATCGGGTCTCCGGGGTGCCAAAAACCGTTGTCAATGAAACCATCGAGATCCTTGGTGCGCAGTCCGAAGACGTCTTTGTCGCCTCCGCGCTCGGCGGCTCGGAAGGAGCCTCGCCGTGAGTCGCCTCGCTATTCGAGTGACGGCACGGGCGGTGTCTTGTCTGTGCCTGCTTCTGGTGGCGGCGGAACCGAACCGAGCCCAGACCAGGACAGGGGCGGATGACGAGAGCACGGTCGTCTACCGCGTATCCGTTCCGTCGCCGCAGCACCGCTGGTTGCAAGTGGAGGTTGTCTTTCCCGGGCTTGGGTTTGAGCCACTGCAGGCACGCATGAGCAGCGCATCGCCCGGTCGCTACGCGCGGCACGAATTTGCCAAGAATATCATTGATGTCCACGCCTTTGGCAGGGATGGCCGTGCCCTTGTCATCGAACGGTCTGGCGCCGAGGTCTGGAAGATTGCGGGTCATGACGGAACGGTCCGGCTGCGTTACCGCCTCTTTGGTGATCGCGTAGACGGCACCTACCTTGGGGTAGATTCCACCCACGCCCATATGAACATGCCCGCGACGATGATGTGGGCGGATGGATTGGAGGATCGACCCGTTCGTGTCACCTTTGACCCTCCGGCCGGCGCTCGGTGGCGGGTTGCGACTCAGCTTGTTCCGACCGCCGAGTCGATGGTGTTCACCGCAGCAAATCTCCAGTATCTGATGGATAGTCCCACCGAGCTGAGCGATTTTGACCTTCGCACATTTACGGTTTCCGACCGTGAGGACGGCGGGCCAGGCCCGACATTCCGCGTGGCGATCCATCATGACAGTGCACCCGAAAGCGTGGAGCCATTTGTCGCGTCGGTCGAGGCGATCGTCCGCGAGATGGTCACGGTGTTTGGCGAATTTCCGTCGTTCGATACCGGCACTTACACCTTCATCGCCGACTATCTCCGAGCTGCGAGCGGTGACGCGATGGAGCATCGGAATAGCACGTTTCTCACCGCAGCGGGTCGAATCGATACCCCCGACCAGCGGGTGGGGTTGCTCCAGTCCGCGGCCCATGAGTTTTTTCACGCGTGGAACGTCGAGCGACTACGGCCGCGGTCCCTCGAGCCCTTTGATTTCACCGACGCCAACGTCTCCGGGGACCTCTGGTTTGCCGAAGGTTTTACGAACTACTACGGCAAGCTCGTCATGCTCCGAGCGGGTGTTGCGAATCTTGACCGCACGCTCTCTGCGTTTGGCGGCGCGCTCAGCACCGTCATTTCACGTCCGGGACGACGACTCAATAGTGCCACCGAGATGAGCCGAATGGCACCGTTTGTCGATGCGGCGACCGCGATCGATCGGACAAATTTCGAGAACACGTTTGTTTCGTATTACACCTGGGGAGAGGTGATTGCGCTCGCTCTGGATCTGACACTTCGTGATCGTTCGGATGGCGCGATCACGCTCGACGACTACATGCGGATGCTGTGGGTCCGGTTCGGTCGGGCAGCGTCGCCGAGACCCGGCTATGTCGAGCGTCCCTATTCGCCAGCTGACCTCAGGGCGATACTGGCAGAGGTCGCGGGCAGCCGTGATTTTGCGGACGATTTCTTTGATCGGTATATCGAGGGACGAGAGGTCGCTCACGACCGGCGATTGTTTGCCCGAGCCGGATTGATCCTCGAGCGCGTCACACCCGGCCGTCCCTCCCTCGGCGTGGACTCACGCTCGGGGCCGCTCATGGCCGAGGGCGTCCCGTATGGCTCCGCTCTCTACGAAGCGGGGGTTGCGCGCGCCGATACCTTGAAGACTCTGAACGGACAGACCATCCGGTCGGCCGCGGACATCGCCGGTATTCTGGCGGACAAGAGTCCCGGCGAGCGGCTACCGCTAGTCTTTGAAAGACGAGGAGAGCTGCTTGAGACAACCGTCACGCTCCAAGAAGACCAGCGTGTAGGGTTGCGCACTCTCGAATCGACTGGTGTCGAGCCAAGCCCCGCCCAGCTGGCGTTTCGCGAGGCGTGGCTCGGGACCCAGCAGTAAGCATTCTGGCCAACCACCTGCTCAACCACCCGAAGGCCCCCTGCCTTCGGCTATCGTAGATGCATGGCGACCGCTCTCGAAACTCGGGATCCCGTCTGCGGGATGACGGTGAACCCCGACACGGCTACCCAGAGGCTCGAATACCGAGAAACGACCTACCTCTTTTGCTGCAGCGGTTGTCGCACGGCATTCGAACAGTCGCCTGAGCAGTTTCTCCACCCGCCAGAAGCACAACCGGAGCCCTCCCCCGTCGCCGCGCCCGGGTCTGTCTATGTCTGCCCGATGTGCCCGGACGTTCGAGAGACCACGCCGGTGCCGTGCCCCAGCTGCGGAATGGCGCTCGAACCCGAGATGCCGACAGTGACTTCACGTCTCGAGTACACCTGTCCAATGCACGCAGAGGTCGTACAGACCGATCCGGGAGTGTGCCCGGTGTGCGGGATGGGGCTCGAGCCACGCACGGTCAGTCTTGATGATCCCCCAAATCCCGAGCTCGTCGACATGACGCGCCGTCTGTTGGGCGGCGCGGTTGTCGGTCTTCCCGTATTCGGGCTGGCCATGACAGAGATGGTGCTGGGGACCGGCCTGAGCGACGTGGTCCCGCGCACAGTGTCGAACCTTATTCAGCTGGTGTGTGCGACGGTCGTCGTCCTATGGGCCGGCCGACCATTCTTCGAGCGGGCCTGGTCGTCACTTGTGCAGCGTAGTCCGAATATGTTCACCCTGATCGGTCTCGGGGTCGGGTCGGCGTATCTCTATAGCGTCGTCGCCACTCTGGTGCCGGGCGTCTTTCCAGAGGGCTTCCGCTCGGACGGCGGTGTCGAGCCCTACTTCGACACGTCCGTCGTGATCATCGTGTTGGTCCTGCTTGGACAGGTCCTTGAGCTTCGCGCGCGTCATCAGACGGGCGCCGCTCTCCGAACACTGTTGCAGCTGACGCCAGATGTGGCCCATCGGCTGGGCAGTGACTCTCACGGAAGCCACGGTGACGCCGCCGCCGAACAGGATGTCCCGGTCGCCGTGGTCGAGCTCGGCGATCGACTCCGAGTCCGACCCGGCGAGCGAATACCGGTGGATGGCGTCGTCATCGAAGGCCAAAGCTCGGTCGATGAATCCATGCTCACTGGCGAACCAACACCCGTCGAGAAAGTCAGTGGAGATCCGGTGGTTGGGGCAACGGTGAACGGAACCGGCGCTTTTGTGATGAAGGCCGAGCGAGTAGGGAGCGAGACGATGCTGTCCCAGATCGTCCGGATGGTCAGTGAGGCCCAACGGAGTCGGGCGCCGATCCAGCGTGTCGCCGACCGTGTCGCCGCCGTGTTTGTGCCCGCGGTCGTGGCCGTCGCGCTGATGTCTTTTGTGGGGTGGAGCCTGTGGGGACCCGAGCCGCGTTTCGCGTTGGGTCTGGTAAGCGCCGTCGCCGTCCTGATCATCGCGTGCCCGTGTGCTCTCGGGTTGGCCACGCCGATGGCCATCATGGTGGGTACCGGACGAGGGGCCGCGGCGGGCGTACTCATTCGGAACGCCGAAGCGCTCGAAACTCTCGAGCGAGTCGACACCCTGATTGTCGACAAGACCGGTACGTTGACCGAGGGCCATCCGGTGTTACGAACAGTCGTCGCGACCGGCGGTGTGGATGCGGAGGACGGGGTCGTCCGTCTCGCCGCCGGGCTCGAGCGCGCGAGCGAACATCCTCTGGCGGCCTCGGTGCTTCGAGCCGCCGAAGCGCGAGGCCTGACTGTGCCGAGGGTCACGGATTTTCAGTCCCAGACAGGACGCGGGGTAAGCGGTGTCGTGGACGGCCGGGAGGTGGTTGTGGGCACGCAGGCGATGCTCGAGCAGCACGGAGTGCAGGTCACTGCGCTCGAGCGCCAGCGCCGCGAGATCGCCGCTCTGGGCGAGACGGGGGTGTTTGTTGGTATCGATGGATCGCTGGCGGGGCTCCTCGGTATCACCGACCCGGTCAAGTCGTCGACTCCAGAGGCTATCAAACAACTTCGGGCCGATGGTCTCCGAGTGCTCATGGTCACCGGGGACGCCAGACCGACGGCTGAGGCGGTGGCGGCCGAGGTCGGTCTCGGTCCAGACGATGTCGTGGCCGAGGTGCAACCGGCGGACAAGCGTCGCATCGTCGCGGAATATCAAACCAAGGGCCATGTCGTGGCGATGGCGGGTGACGGGATCAACGATGCGCCAGCTTTGGCGGAAGCGTCGGTGGGGATTGCGATGGGTACCGGCACCGACGTGGCCATAGAGAGCGCCAGTGTCACATTGGTGAGAGGCGACCTCCGGGCGATTGCGCGGGCCCGGACCCTCAGTCGCGCGACCATGCGAAACATCCGGCAGAATCTCTTCTTGGCGTTTGCCTACAACACGATAGGCGTGCCGGTCGCCGCCGGGCTGCTCTTTCCGTTCATCGGGGTGCTCATCACCCCGATGTGGGCAAGTGCCGCCATGACCTTGAGCTCGCTGTCGGTGATCGCCAACGCGCTGAGACTGCGACGCGCGACGCTCTAGTAGTTGCTAGAACCTTCGCACATGCGCATGGGTGGCGGTAACGGGGCGAGAGCCTCCACCAACGAACCACGACACGAGTCCAACCAGAAACGCGCCAACGATTGCCGACCAAAACGAATGAACCAGAAAGCCCGGGACCAAGGCGGCCGCGATCCCAAACGCCAGACCGTTGACGACAAGATAGAAAAGACCAAGCGTCACCACCGTAAAAGGCAACGTGAGTAGCACGAGTATGGGCTTGACTACCGCGTTGACAAAACCCAGCACGACACTGGCGACGGCGAGTGCCGCGAGTGAGGTCACCTCGACCCCCGGCAGGCTCCAGGATGCGACTCCCAAGGCGAGCGCTGTCGTCAGCCAATGGGTGAGAAAACGTGGCATGGAACCCACGATATCAAGGCCGCGGAGCTTCGGGAAATAGCACTCCGGGTGCCAGACGCCAGTCGGGGTCGAGTGCCGCCTTGATCTTCCTCATCGATCTGATTCCCTCTTCGCCATACAGGTCTCGGAGGAGGGCTTGTTTTACACCGTTGCGCCCGACGCCATGCTCCGCCATCGGGCACCCCCCCATTGTGATGATCGAGCGGCCACATTCGAGAATGGCCGCCTGCCCACGCGTCACGTCTTCGAGACCCGTGGGGATCACGTTCGGATGGACATTGCCGTCGGAGATATGTCCCCAGATCGCATAGTCCAGCCCGTGTTCGGCAAACGCGTTCCTGAACAGTGATAGACAGTCCTCGAACCGGTCGAACGGTGCGATCATGTCGGCTGCCGTTTTGTGGATACCCGGTTCGACACGCTTGGCCGCGTCAACCCGGCGGTTGACCCCTTCCGGGACGGCTTCGCGCATGGCGAGCAACTGGTTGCGGCGACGTCGGTCGTTAGGAAGGGCGACCTCGACCCGTCCCAGTACGCCCGCGCTGTCAAAGACCCGGCATATTCTGACGAGTGGTGTGTCTGGGGTCGCCGGCTCGAGCGCATTCGCTATTTGCTCATACGCTTGAGACGAGGTCAGGGAGGGATGCTGCGGGAGCTCGAGCTGGATAAAAAGTCCGACGTGTGTGTCATCCGGGATAGTCACCTCAGCGGCAAGGTGGGCACCATCTTCTCGGACGATCTCCAAACTTCGCCGGTCGAGATGCTCGATGGCCGCGACGTCGATACCCGAGGGGTCTTGGCTCTCTCGGGTAGCCTGAGACGTCGCTCGAAGCGTCGTCACGAGCGTGAACGCCTCGCGCTCGTCCGACAAAGGGAGCCAGAAGAGACAACTCGGTGGCCGATGAGGGAGCACCGCAAACGTGACGTCCGTCACAACGCCCAACGTGCCCTCTGACCCGATGAACAAGTCGACGACATCCATCTTTGGCGCCGCGTAATATCCGGCCGACCGCTTTGGCACGTCGGGCATGTTATACGCCGGGATATCGACGCGTCGCCGGCCACTACAACTGGAGATCTCAAAGAACCCGTCCTCGTGCGCCATGACCTCACCCCGTTTGAGGTCGAGGACACCGCCGTCGGCGAGTACGACCGTCAGACCCCGCACCCAGTCTCGGGTTGACCCGTATTTGAACGTGGCGGCACCCGCGGCGTTCGTGGCGACCACCCCCCCGGCGGTCGCCCCGTCGTAGGTCGGCACTGGCGGATAGAAGGCACCCTGGCGATCGAGCGTGTCCTGGAGCAGCCGGAGCGATACGCCAGCTTGTACTCGAATCTCTGACTGGCTGGTGAGCACGACCTTGTCAAGGGCCTCGGTCGACAAGACCGTACCACCGACAGGGGTCGCCCCACCGGTCAGCGACGATTGATCGCCGACCGGCAGCACCCGGTTGCTAGCTGTGAGGAGCGCCGCGACATCGGCTTCTGAGCGAGGCCGTCCGACGGTCGACGCGTGGCCCCCTGGATAGTGGGCGGCGTCGTCCAGATAGGACCGGATCAGGTCTGGGTCGGTGCTGGTCACCCGGTCGACGTCGATGTCGCCCCGAGCAGTCCGTGCGGTGAGCGTGTGCGTTGTCACCCGGTGTCCTTAGGAGCGGAGCATGTGGCTCTGCGTCATCGATGATACCGACTTCTGGCGGTCGCACCCGGGGTCCGGCTCTTGGATATGGTGGCTGGAGCGAAAGTGGTACAGTGCAAGACGCTTTGACAGATGTGCCGTCGGTCTGGTGGCACGGAGCGAAGAAAGGCGACACGCATGAGACGACACAGAGGATGGAGCGCGGTTGGGGCGGTCGCCGTGGGGATCGGCTTTGGAAATGCAGCGACTGCGATCGCGCAGACGTCGCCGACCGACGAGGCGGTCGCGCGTGTCGGTGACCAGGTAATCACAGCGAGCCAGCTCGAGGACACGTGGCAGCAAAACGACGCATCCTCCCGCATACGGTTGCTCCAGCAGGTATACGAGACGCGACGACGAGCACTCGATGTCGTCATCGGTGACCGTTTGATCGAGCGCGAGGCGGCGGCCCGAGGCATCACGCGGGCCGAGCTGCTCGACATCGAGTTGCCGGCCCGCACACTGCCGGTCACCGAAGAAGAAATCGAGATGATTTACGACCGGAACCGAAACGCTTTTGGCGAACGCACGCTGGACCAGATGCGCGAGGAGATCCGGGCCGCAATCGGGCAGCAACGACCGGCTCAGGCGCTCTTCCAGTTCGGCCGTGATCTACGGGCGGCGGCCAACGATGTGTCGGTGTCACTCGAACCGCCGCGGCAACGGATCGAGGTCCTGCCTGATGATCCGTCACGCGGCCCCGAGAATGCACCGCTGGTGCTCGTCGAGTTTTCGGATTTTCAATGCCCTTACTGCCAGCGCGCGACCGACACATTGCGAGAGCTCCTGGCCGAGTATGAAGGGCAGATCCGGTTTGTCTACAAAGACTATCCCCTCCCAAATCACGCCCAAGCCTTCAAGGCAGCCGAGGCCGGGAACTGCGCGCAGGAGCAAGGAAAGTTCTGGGAGCTGCACGACGAAATGTTTGGGCATCAGGATGCGCTGGACGTGCCATCCCTCAAGACCTATGCCGCGGAGCTCGGGCTCGACGAGGCGGCATTTTCGGCTTGCCTTGATGGGGGGCGTTACGCAGCCGGGGTCCAGCAAGACCTTGAAATTGGTCAGCAATACGGGGTGTCATCGACGCCGACCGTCTTTGTCAACGGCCGAATGGTCATGGGCGCGCTTCCATATGACGCGTTCAACGAGATTATTCAGGAAGAGCTCGCTCGCTAGTCCCCCCATCGGTGATGCCAGTGACGCAATGAGTATGAAAAGTATCAAAGCCTCTGAGTTCAAGGCAAAGTGCCTCCGACTCATGGATGATGTCGAGACGACAGGGGAGGGACTGGTTGTCACGAAGAACGGGCGTCCAGTCGCGCGATTTGTTCCCTATGTTGAGCGCCCGCTGAGTCTCTGGGGACTCCACAAGGGCTCGATCGAAGTACTCCAGGATCTGGTGCCATCAGTCGATGAGTCCTGGGACGCGGAGTCGTGATTCTCCTCGACACGCATGTACCGGTCTGGCTCGACGCTGCAAGTGACCGGTTGGGGGCAGGGGCACTCGCACTTATTGACGAAGCGTTTCAGAACGATGCGCTGGCGGTCTCGGCTATCTCGTTCTGGGAGGTGGCCATGCTCGCGAGAAAGGGACGGCTTCGACTGGGCGAGCCCCCGTCGAGTTGGCGGCGCTACCTTCTCAGCCGCGGTCTACGAGAGATTCCCGTCGATGGTCACATTTCGATCACTGCGGGCACCCTCGATGGATTTCACGGAGATCTCGCCGACCGGACCATCGTGTCGACAGCGGAGTCGCGGGCGAGGCTCGTGACCGCGGACGAAGCGATCCTGGACTGGGAGAGAGTACCCTGCCGCGGGGAGACGCCAGAAAATAGGCCGTCTCGACCTCATCATGAGTGTTTGTGACCAGTGGACTGTCCACGACATTCACGAGTGTCGGCCTGAGTGTTGCAGCACACACGGCGATAGATACAGGGACATTGTTTTTCGTCGGCTTCTTGTCGCCTTTAGTTGAACGAGATGTCCCCTCGCGGAGGCACCGATGATGACTACACTACTGGCACTGGCATTCACCGCTCAGCTTCAAGCGACTCCGGTTCAAGCGACCCCGGCTGAGATCCAGACCTGGTATGAGGCGGGGGAGGACCTGCTGGTGGTGCAAGCCACCGAGGGGAGAAATGAGCCCCGCGTGATCTACTTGGGTGGTCTCGCCCACGCGCGGTTGGAGCAGCTCGCCGAGGCCGTCCTCGCCTTCGAACGACTCGCCGCCGGAGACGAGATGAACGCCTGGACGCACGTCGGGCGATCTGCTGTGCTGTTGCAGAGTCCCGACACCGACGAATCGGACAGACTTGCCGAAGAAGCGGCTGGCTACGCCGTCGAGCTCGACCCGGAGCTGGCGATCGCTCACTATCAGCACGGCTTGACGTTTGGACGCAACAACAACTTCGAGGGTGCGACGGTCGCGTTTGAAACCGCCGTTACGCTCGACCCGTTGTTCGCGTATGCGCACTACTACGGTGGGCTGGCATCCTATCGCGTGAGGCAGACAACAAAGATGGCGGTCGCCTTCGAGAACTTCCTAAAAGTTGCGCCGGCGGCGCCGGAGCGTGCGCAGGTCGAATCGACGATGCGGACCTTACGTGGCCGATAGTTTCGTCTTAGTTTCCTCTAGGCCATCCTAACCATGACCGTCCTCCCGAACTTGGCCGAGGCCGCCGTGTCGTCGTCCCGCGCCACGGTGACCCAGTTCGTGCGTAATTCCGACCTGCGAGCATGCCTGATCGGCCCCGTTGTGATCCCGCGCGGTGCGACCCGCCAGCATGATGTGACGGTTGCAAATCGGTCCGTGCCCGTCGCTTGGGCCTGCGCTTCGCGAAAGAGACCAGGCGTCGGCAGAAAATTCGAGTCTCCGGTGGGAGGACGAAGCCGGACGCCCGGATCGCTCGAAGCGTGTCGCTCGCGCGGTGAATGACCGCGACAGTCCTCCAGTACTAGAACGCCTGGCCGATCGAGAAGTGAAGTCGGCCAACCGGTTCGCCGGCTTCTCGATTGAGGGCGAACCCGTAGTCGAGACGGATCAGCCCAACCGGAGTTTCTACGCGAAGCCCGACTCCCGCGCCCACCGCGAGCTGGGATAGCGAGATACCCTGGGTTGTTTTGAAGACGTTCCCGACATCCGCAAACCCCACGCCGCGGATACGCCAGAACAGCGGTATGCGCACTTCTTGGTTTGCGATGAGCAAGGCGTTGCCGCCCTCGGCGTCTCCGAAAAAATCTCTGGGCCCCAGACCATCCTGCGCGTATCCCCGCACGGTATTCCCACCCCCGGCAAAGAACCGCTCGCTGGGGATGAGTGTGTCACCGAGCCCGGTGGCCAGACCTAGACGGCCGGCCGATGCCACGATGACGCCGTGCCCGAGGGACCAGTGGTGATATTGCTGAGCAAGATATTTTGTAAAGTTGACCCCGCCGACCCCGGGCTCAAAGCCGTACTCCAGATACGAGGAGTGAAACCACCCACGGGTTGCGTCAAAGAGGTTGTCTCGTCGGTCGAGGACGACGTTGCTCGCCACCCGGATGATATTGATGGTGATGTCAAACGGGAAGTCCGGATTGCTTGGGACCGCTTCGAATGAATGGTTGCGGTCAAAGGTCGTGCTGTATAAGAGCCGGGCGCCGATCGGTAGCTCGAGTCGTTGCTCGAGGCTGACGGTTGTCACGTCTTCGGTGAAACCACCGCGATCCTCGCCCCGTTTGGCCCGCGCCCGCTCCACGAACGCCGTCGACGGAATCGGCAAGCCGAATGAGCGTGGGGTTCGAATGTAGGCCCGACCCGCCTGTCCCCGGATTCCGGCGCGCAGCGCCGACCCGACGGTGACTCCCCGACCGAAAAGATTCCGTCGACTGGCATCGGCCGCGAACCCCAGACCAAAATCACGTCGGCTCGCCGACCCCTGTAAGGCCTCCAAGTCATTGACCCGCAGCCCGTAGCGAACCCTGTACAGGGGAAGCTCCTCGAGGAGCACGCGTGCCCGGGTGGGTTGTGGCCCCGTGGCGTCCATCTGATCGGCCGACGGGTCTGCCCTGCCACTCGGTTCCCTTTGGAAATCCACTCTACGGAACACGCCGGTGTCGTAGAGTCGCTTGCGGGCCAGATTCCACGCGGCCAGGTTGACGGGTTGTCCGGGTTCCAGCTGGAGCGCGGTCGACACGAGAGACGGATGCGTGCGGGACGCCCCTTCGACGATCACCTCATCGAGAATCTCTTGCGTGCCCTCTCGTACGGTGATCAACAAACGAACGGACGCGTTGGTGGTATCGACAGTGGACTCGGCGGAAACACGTGCCGCGTTGAACCCCATCCGTCGATAGTCCTGTTCTAGCCGGTTCAGCGCGTCCTCCACTTCGAGGCTGCTGTAGGCGATGGGCACGTCCAGGTTGAGCGTGTCCGTTACCTCGGCAGTAGATCTATTCTCAACGCCGTTCAACTCGACCGACGCAATATAGAACCGCCGACCTTCGTTGATCCGAATGGGTAGCGCGGCTCGCGGGCCATTTCGTTGGATCGGGTCGATGGTTACCGCCGCTTCGAGTAGTCCGCGGCTCCGGTAGAGTCTGACCACGGCTTCCTGGAGCCGATCCGGGTTGCCCCAGTCGTCTTCGCTCTCGAGCGCCGTGTTGGCCACGGCCTGCAGCGTGACCTCGTCCACCGCTGTGTGGCCAAAGAAGACAAGCTCGCGTGTCTCGGTTGGCGGACCGGGGCTGATACTCAGCCGAAGGGTCTTTTGAACGGCACTATCGTCTTCTGACCCGGACTCATCCTCCATCTCTGCGATCGTGATATCCGTCTCGATGACCGCGTCGACATATCCCTCGGCACTGAGAAAATCTTGAGTCACGCTCTGCAGTTCTTCGCGGAGGAATTCGTCAAAGACCGAGAGCTCCCAGGCGTCTTCCAGCTCGCGCCAGACGGAGTCTGGTAGCTCGTATCCTTCCACGACAAGCCTCGTATGCGGTCCACGCACGATGTCGTAGGTCAGCGACACCTCGCTCGGCGATGCTCCCTGCTCTCGGCGCGCGCCGATCGTCGCTTCCAGGAAACCGCGATCCCGATAGAAGTTCCGAAGGCGGTCTTGGTCGTCCTGCCAGGCGTGAAAGTCGAAGGTGTCGGTGGGGCGAAGACGAGTGGTGCCTGTCAGCGATTCGACGTCGTAGCCGGGTTCGCCGCTGAAGTGGATATCCGAGATCAACAGGGAGCGTCGTGCCGATGGGGAGGAGGCGCCAGAACGGGGTGACCCGGGCGGATCGCCAAATTCGAGCGCGTGAAGAATCTCGTAGCCGCGGTCGTTGTCGTCGCTAAACAACCCGCGAAGCTCGAGATTGCTACTAGCCAGATACGACACGATCCACGATAGACCACCTTCGCGGAGGTCTCGCGAGAGAATCAGCTCGACTCGGTCGTTGAGACGTTTACCGACCGTGAGACGCGTGCTCGGGTCAATTTCACCGGCGATGAGGCTTTCGTCAAACCGCACTTGACCGGCAGCCGCCGTATCCCGTCCGACCCCCACGTCCAGGCCGACGCCGCGACCGACGGTACTCAGCAGCTCGTTGGAAACGAGTCCGAGCGCTTGCTCCCGGGCGGCCGCACTCGGATCGGCGGTCGATTCGCTGAGTCGCAACCCGGTCAGCAGCACCGAAACGACATCGCTCTCATCGAGGGTTGGCGACTCAAAGGAGGTCTCGAGGTCGTCTTGCCCTCCCGAGACGGCGAGCGTGATGTCATGCCCGGCCACGCGGGTTCGCGCCCGGAGGTCGACCCGCGGGTCGATCCCGGCTGGATCGACGAGGTCGACCGCAGCGCTTTCGATGTCATATGTCCGTGTCCCAAAGCGGATTCGTCCGCCTTCTTGGAGCGCGACTCGGCCCGTGAGCGCAGGAGCGCCGACGGTACCTCCGAGACGGACGTCACCGGTTAGCAAGGCGTCGAGATAGTTGTTCTCGAGCACGATGTCTTGGGCAGTCGCCACCTGGATGTCGAGCTGGACGGTATCCAGGGCACCGGGTTCGTCGAGACCGACGACCTGGACCTGCTGCCGACTATTGACCACCGACAGGAGCCCACCGGTGAGAGACAATGGCTCACGATAGTCTCCGCGCTGTACGACAGTTGTCCCGGTCACGGTGACCTGCTCCTCGTCCGCGTCAAAAACGAGTCCAAGGTTAAGATCGAGCTCGGTCCGGAGGCCGTGCGGCACTTCCATGGCCACCTGGCGGCCCGTCAAGGTCACCGTTCCCTCGGGACTGAAACCCTGGCGCCGCAGTGCGCCGGTGATCTCTATCGGGCCACCGTTGAGCTCACCGCCGAGGCCGATCGGCGTGATGGAATCTCCGCTCAGCGCGAGCGCTCCGTTGAGAGACGAGAGGACGAGTCGGGGCTCTGCCATCCGAAGACCCGCGTCGGAAAATTCGACCGTACCGTCTATCTGGAGGTCAGCTAGGAGACCCTGGATATTTGCTATGAGGTCCGCTTGACCGGTCACGGCTATTCCCGGTGTGAACGCGCCCACCGCCGCGAGGTCTACCGACGCCGTGACGGTGAGGTCTGTGACCGGCTGTTCGCCGAGGTCGACCACGCCACCGATAGTGACGTAATCGTCACCGTTGCCCCAGTCAAATGCCGCGACCCGCAGCTGGCGACCGTCGAGCTCGACCAGAGTCGGACGTCGTTGCTCGAGCGGGATACCCGCAACCGTTACCGTTGCGTCGTCGAGCCTGAGGCTGCCGCGCACTCCCGCGGCGGTTGGCTCGTGGGACTCGATCGCAAGCGTGGCATTTATCAGGCCCTCGATGTCCGCCAGAGCGTCGCCCGCGACGTATGGGGCAAGAGCTTCATCGGTGATGGATTCAAACCGGAGCCGCAGGTTGGCGGGGCCAGTGGGTAGCGCAGGGTCAGTCGTTGACATCGTGGCAATGAGTGGCTCGGGAAGGCTGTCGGCTAGAAGCGCTAGCGGCACAGACGCCTCCCCGGTGACCGTGGCCCCTTGCCACACGGCTGACAGCCGGTCCACCGCGATGACCCCATCTTTGTATGACACGTCCAGCGCAAGCTGTTCGAGAGGTGGGTGGTCGCCAAAACCAAACCGGTCGGCACGCACCGTCAGCTGACCCGCGACAATCGGCGCGTCCACCCACCCGGTAACGGTGGCAGACACGGCGACCTCGCCCTCGAGAACCAGCGCTGGAAACCACGCGTCGGACCCCGGCACGGCGGCGACAGCTGCGAGGATGTCTTCTGAATGACCGGCGATACCGAGATGAAGCGTCTCGGTACCGTCCGGTGACAGAGCTCCAGACACGCTGAGTGTGGACGCCCCGATATGAAGCTCGGTCTCCGTAAAGGAGAGTCCAGACGGACCGTAGTGAATCTCTATCCGAGGAGGACGAATCGAGAGCGCTTCGCCTCCGAACTGCCCCCCGTAAATTGACAGGGCCGCTTCCACGGCTGCCCGCGATGGTTCGCGTACGGAACCTCGCGCGGCCACGTCAACAGCGAGGTCGCCAGAGAGCGGGAGGTCGAGGATCGCCCCGAGTCGAGTCAGAAAGCCGCCCGTATCTTCATTTGGCGTGACCGACGGAGCGACGGAAAGAACACCGGTGAAGGCTTGGTTCGAAAGGTCGGATTCATTGTTGGTCGACCGCGCGGTGAGTGCGGCCGATACGCCGAGGTCTGGGAGTTTCACCTCCACGGACGATTGTGGTGCCGCATGGACGAGCTCTATCGAGGCGGCGCCCCATGCCGTTTCCCCCCATCGAAAGTCCTCGGTCCGCATCGTACCAACGATGTCTGGCTCGGGGAGTAGTGACCCGGACAGTGCGATATCAACCGCCGCCCGGACTGGTAGCTCGTTGGGTGTGTCCGAGAACAAAGGCTCGATGAGAATGCTGCCCGTCACCGCGGTTTCGACGCGGGGACCGTCGAGCGTGCCACCGAGCTGGGTGTCGACCGCGAACGAACCACTCGGCAGCGTCCAGTCGGGGCCCAACCTGGCGCTTATGTCGGGGGCGAGTGCGCTGAGAAGGTCACGAACCAGAGACTCGAACGCCGGCAGCTGGACGAGTTCGGTATCAAACTGACCGCGGAGTTCGGCGGTATCCCATGCAAGACTGCCGGTCCCGCGCAGGCTGTTTTCTCCCACGTGGGCGGCAACGGATGAGACCTCGAGCCGAGCGCTGTCACCGGCCAACGCGACGGTCAGCTCGACCGGAGGCACACCGCTGAGGCCGGTCGTGGTTGTCCGAATGGACCCCCGGACGCCGGGATTGCCAAGCGAGCCATCCACGTCGAATTGGCCAACCAGATGACCGCTTAACGTGTCGAGCGCTTCTGGCGCCTCCGGCGGAGAGAGGATGCTAATGTCGTCACGACACCGGGAAAGGTCCTCGCATCTGAATTCGACGGTTCCCTCGATATCGACCTCTGCCCACTCGTTCGTTCTCGCCTGTGCCTGGAGTGTGGCCGAGACCCGGGCGGTGCTCCCGAGGGTCTGGTCTATGACGAGCTCATACGCTCCATCGGTTCCCCGAAGGGTGGTGGACCCGCGACCTTCGGGCCCCGTCGTCCTGCTCTCCATGGCAACGGTGACCGACTGGGGAGTGAGGGCGGTCCAACTGAGGTCAAGAGTGCCGCTCGTCGAGGTTGCGCCGCGGTCCTCGGCAGTGCCGCTCGTCGTGTGCGCGAAGCGGACCGGTGGCGTGTCAAAGAAGGCATCGAGTACCCCGTCGAGGTCGAGACGGTCCCACATCACCCGAACGGCATTCGCAGCTCGCGTGTCCACCGCGCTCGTGCCGCCGTCTGGTGCGGAGGCGGCGAATTGGACGACGCCACTCGCCGATACCTCGCCGCCGGCCATCGTGCCAGAGAGCCCGTCGATCCGGGCCGCGCGCGTCGTGATCTCGATCTGGCTGTTGAAACGAGCCAGCTCCACTCGGTTCCAGGAGAGCTGTTCGGACGAGATGGCGACCACCGTCGTCGGGTCACCCAGCCGACCGACGATGGTGCCCGTCATTGACAGTTGTCCTTCGACCACAGCTGTCGTAAACGGAGCGACCAGCCGAGAAAGGTCGGCCACAGATTCGAACGTCAGGTCGGCCATCGGTGTTGACGTGAGCGTGCGAATCTCACCAGACACGCGCAACGCGGCCGATTCCTCCGGTCCGGAGATCGTGAGATTTTCCAGACCGATTCCCGATCCGTCGAACCACAGCCGGCCCTCGAGTTCATCGATCTGGAACGTCTGCTCACCCGTTTCAAATTCGATGGCGTCCGCTGTACGGATCGGTCCGACCGTACGGGGCCCGTCTTGCGTCAACTCGACCGTCGTCGGACCGACCCGCAGACTGATCGCCTGTGCTTGGTCGCTAAAGTTCACCGTGAGGTCACGGATAGAGAGAACGTCGATGGTCACCGGTGTGGGCTCTATCGATGCTCGCTGCTCGGTGGCTGGAGTCCCGGTGTCAGGCAAGTTGGACGAACCATCGTCACCGACCCGAACAAAAAAACCGGGGTTCACGAGCGAGACGAGCTCGACCGAGAACTCGTCCCAGAGGGCAGACCACGGCAGGTCTACCCGTATTTCGTCAGCGGTAAAGAAGGGTTCGTCGGCGTGGTCGCGGGTTGCGAGAGAGAGACCGCGTAGTCGGACATCGAGTCGTGCGATGTCCAGATTGGTAGAGTCGGCTCGTCCTAGGATGCCGTATCGCTCGTCGAGGGTCGAGAAGCCAAGGCGGGCGAGGCGGGTCTGGAAGAACGCAGTGGAGCCTACTACGAATATAAGGACCGTGAAGAGAATGACCGTCGCCAGCAGCGCAGCCACGGCGATCCTGACGTGCCGCAAAGCCCGGCCCATTACTTCAGTCTAGGACCTGTTCGACACAAATGTGCCATTCTGGTCAGGGTCGCAAAGCTACGGAAGGGGCCGGCGACCTCCCCGTGGGACCGTAACACGGTTACTCTTTGGAGTCGGCGCTGCTAGACTGAGCGGTCACCCGGTCAACTTTGGATCTCAGCTCCCCAAGCTGGTTGAGCCCTTGCGTGTGCAGCTCCTTGACCACCGCGAGTTCGCGCGTCACCGCTGCCCGAACTTCCTGTAGCTCGTCCGTGAGGTGGTCAAGTCCCTGTTTTCTCAGTTCGGCGAGTTCGCGGGTGTATTTCGCGTTCTCTCGCAGCAGCCGACGCTCACCCACCAGGAGGAGAATCGAGTACAGGCACGCCATCACACCCACGGCGGCCAGCATCAGCATACCGAGCGGAGCCTGAACTCTTGTCACCAAGAGGTTGAGTTCCGTGTAACTCGTGAAGGTCGCCCAGTTTGCGCTGGCCAAGAGGCCAAGCACAACGAACAGCAACAGCAAGCCAACGTGTCGAATCTGAATGGGAAACTCCCTTCGTGATCCGCCGATTCTTGAACTGTTGAATACGCCAGGTCCGAACGTCGAACGCGATTCCGCGGCCTACTGCTGCGCTGCTTGCTCTTCCAGCCAGGCGTCAAACGCAGACGGTGTGAGGGAGTGCACCGCCGACCGCATCCGGTAGTGTCCCAACCCGCATAGCTGTGAGCAGTTGATCTCGAAGTCGCCAACGAGGGTGGGTACCCACCATATCGGGAACTCGAGACCGGGGATGACGTCCTGCTTTACCCGCATCTCGGCGATGCCGAGGCTGTGAATCACATCCAACGACGTGAGATACATGAGCACGGGCTTGTTGACCGGAAAGGCCATGTTGTTGATCGTGTAGATGTCGTCCATTCCGGCCGGATCGCTCCGGTCGAGCCCGATCGCGTTTGTGGGTGTGATCAGGTTGGCGTCACGGGCGCCAAACCGGCCGTCAGGACCGGCATAGACGAAATGCCACTCAAACTGTTTCGCGATGACATGAATGACCGTGGAATCTTCTTCGGGCGGGAACTCGTTGATTCGGTCCGCCCACGCCGGTATGGCGAAACCGACCAGCAGCACCGCTTCGATCACCGCTACCGCGATCTCGAGATAGCTGGAGGAGTGGCTCTTGACCCCGGCATAATCGGCGCGAGGGTTCGCCGACGCCCTGAAACGAATCAGGACCCAGATAAAAAAGATGCCCCACCCTATGAACAAGACGAACATCAAGTAATGGATCAAGATGATCATCTGGTCGATCTCGTCCGCGTGTGCGGACGCCTGAACCGGCAGTCCGAGAAACTCACCCATCGAAACGCTCTCCCTGGTCCGGATCGGAAGCCTGACCGAGCGCCATTCGTGACCGCTTGATCAGGTGAAAGATAAACCCAACAAACCCGCTCAGGACACCGCCCGTGACTCCAAGTAATGAGAAGACGGCCCAGTTTACGGCCGGCCCGGTGTTCGAGCCTGGATCGTATCCAAAGCAGATCGGGCACGCCGCTGATTCCGTCGGCGTGAGCAGAAGAAGGCCCACCGCGAACACCGCCACACTTGCCAGTTTGTATACCATCATCAACTCCGTCAGTGCATGCCGATCTGCCGAGTTTTGCGGATAAAGAACGACAGATAGCCCGTCATGCCCACGCCTGACACCAACGACCCCACTGCGAACGCCAAGTGCCCCCACGTGCCGTCGTCAGACATATACATGCCCGTGCCCCAGAGCGTCACGAAAAGCGTCAACAGGATCGACGCGACGATGAACACGAGATGTATCGACCGCAGAGACATAGAGTGACCCTCAGTTAGTGAGCTTCCCCCCCCACGACCGGTGGATGGCTGTTGGGAAAGGACTTGCGCTCACCAAACGTATTTGAGTGGCCGAGAAGAGGGATAAAAATCAGCACCACAAAGAAGAAGGCGGTCAACGCGAGTGCTGCGTAGATTCCCTTCTGTTCGCCAATCAGATGCATGAAATAGCTGGCGACGAGCGATCCTTTTACGGTGGCGACGATCAGCGCGACAACGATGGCCATCGGCACGGCGAAGTCGATATACGAAACGCCGACCGTAACAACCGTCAGGAAGAGCAGCGCGCCGCCGATCTTGTAATACAGCTTGATGTGACCCTGGACGTCTTCACTCATAAGTCGTGTCCTTGGCTATTGTCTGGGGCGATTGTTGTCGATCCCGGCGTCACTAGATACGTAACTACAGCAAATACAGCACCGGGAACAAGAAGATCCAGACCAGGTCGACAAAATGCCAATACAAACCCGAGGCTTCGATTCGATTGATGAACTGCGGCTTGTTGGAATACCACATCGCCGTGCCCGGACCCAAGAAGTATCCGTTGACGACAACGCCACCGATGATGTGCAGACCGTGGAGACCGGTCATAGTGAAATAGACGGCCAAGAAGGTACTGGCCGCCGGGATGTCGCCGTGCGAAAACTTGTCGTAATACTCGTAGGACTTGACCACGAGGAACAAAAGCGACAGACCAATCGTGAGGCCCATGTACTTCTTGTAACCGGAGAGGTCGTCCATTTTCAGTGCGGCGTAGCTCAGCACCATCGTGACACTCGACGAGATCAGCACGACGGTGTTGAACGCCCCGATCGGTACGCTGAGCGGGTTTGTCGCGAAGGCTGGCCACGCGCCGTCGACCGCGTTGATTCGCAGCAAGATATAGGCGGAAAACAGACCGCCAAACAGCATCACTTCTGAAGCGAGGAACAGCCAGATACCCAGCTTGACATTGGTGAGGCCGGTATCCGGCCGCTCGTCGACAATATACGGAATTTCCATCGCGTCCTACGTCCTATGCCTTGGAAGGTTCAGCCTGCGGTCCGTGCGGGTCAGCTTGCATGATGAAATCCGATTCGCCGCCGGGCACGCTGTATTCGTATGGCCCTCGATGCACCGAGGGCGGCGCCGAGAAATTGCCGTGCGGAGGCGGCGATGGGGCCGACCACTCCAATGTGGTGGCCTCCCAGGGGTTGGCTCCGACTTTCTCGCCCTTCTTGATACTCCAGAAGAAGTTGAAGATGAACGGGATCTGGAACAACGCGAGCGTCCACGCGCCCATCGAGATGACGACGTTCCAGACCAGTACGTCCTGATTCATCGCGTATTCCAGACCGCCGTCCGCCATCCGTCGGTTCATTCCCGAAAGTCCCTGGATAAACATCGGCATAAAGACGACGTTTATGCAGATGAATGAGCCAAAGAAGTGGATGCGACCGAGCAGGTCATTCATCTTGCGACCGGTCGCCTTCGGGAACCAATAGTAGATGCCTCCCAGCAGAGCCAGGACGGTCCCCGGGGCCACGACATAGTGGAAGTGGCCAATGACGTAATACGTGTCGTGCAGGTGAATATCCGGCGCTGACAAGCCCAAGGGCAGACCGGTCAGGCCGCCGATGGCGAACATCGGCAAGAACGCCA
Source organism: Vicinamibacteria bacterium (assembly GCA_963579735.1). Classification (GTDB taxonomy): domain Bacteria; phylum Acidobacteriota; class Vicinamibacteria; order Vicinamibacterales; family UBA8438; genus CAUZIB01. The sequence continues at coordinate 32,369 of CAUZIB010000020.1, forward strand.
GCGCGAAGAGCATGGGCGTCGTATACCGAATCGACCCGCCGTAGAGCGACAGGAGAAACGCCGACAAGATGACGACCGATGGAATCGAGATGATCATCGTCGTCGTCTGGAAAAACGCGCTCATCGTGGTGCCCATGCCGGTCATGAACATGTGATGCGCCCAGACCACAAACGACATAAAGCCCAGGAAGACAACGGACGCGACCAAGGCCCGATAGCCCCAGAGAGGCTTACGGGTGTTGTTGGCCAGGATCTCAGCGACGATACCCATCGCGGGCAGAATCAGCACGTAGACCTCAGGGTGCGCCAGGAACCAGAAGAGGTGCTGCCACAAGAGTGGGCTGCCACCGCCGCTAATCTCCATCGGCGTGTTGCTGACCACCAGACCCGTCGGCAGGAAGAAACTCGTTCCGGCCAGTCGGTCCATGAGCTGCATGACGCCCGCGGCCTCGAGCGGCGGAAACGCCAGTAACAGCAGAAACGAGGTCACCAGCTGGGCCCAGACAAAGAACGGCAGCCGCATAAAGCTCAGACCGGGGGCTCGTAGCTGGATGGTGGTCACGATGAAGTTGACCGAGCCGAGAAGCGACGAGGTGATCAGGAAAATCATCCCGAGCAGCCACATGGTCTGACCGGTCGTCGCGATGACCGACAGCGGCGCATACGAGGTCCATCCCGAGTTTGCGGCCCCGCCCGGGGCAAAAAAGCTCGCAAACATCACGACGCCACCGAGAAAGAACGACCAATAGCTCGCCATGTTGAGCTTTGGAAACGCCATGTCGGGTGCGCCGATTTGCAGCGGGAGGACAAAGTTTCCAAATCCGCCGACCGCGAGAGGCACGACGCCGAGGAAGACCATGATGGTCCCGTGCATGGCCCCGAGCTGGTTGTAAAACTCGGGCAACATGATTCCGCCCGGTGCGCGGGCATCGCCTAGGAAGCCGCCGATGATAGGAATCGGCTGGAACGGATAGGCGAGCTGCCACCGCATGATCATCATCAGTCCGAATCCGAAAAGCAGGAACAGTAGTCCCGTTACGGCATATTGAATACCGATGACTTTGTGGTCGACTGAAAAAATGTAGGTGCGGAGAAAGCCCTCGTCGTGATGGGCGTGCGCGGTGTCAGTGGAATGCGCGGCGTGGGCGCCTTTGTCCACAGTGGTCACGTCAGCCAACTCGTGACTCCTTTCGTCGGTGTGCCGCGGTCATCTGATTGGAAGAAGTCGCTCTGTAGATTGATTGCGAGACACGCTGACATAAGTGCCGGCCTTCGGGATCTCGCCACGGCGAGAACGCAAATGCCGGGGGGCGTGGCCGGAGAGATTCTATCTGTCCGAACCAGCGGGGGCAAGGCGCCGACAGAGTAGAGACCGGTCAGGTGCCGGTGGCTTCGTCAAGAGCCCGCCGCGCCGTTCGGGTCACGACCGTGGTCACCACCACCGTCGCGATGAGACCGAGCAGAAGCACGGCGTAGTAGCCGGAGTCCTGTCCGACGGCGCCACCAGTGGCGATCTGAGCCACGTCTCCCGCGAGCTTTCCATAGTAGGCATACAGAAGCGAGCCGGGGAGCATCCCGATCGACGCCGCGATAAAATCGACAAACCGCACATTGGTGAGCCCGAGCGCGTAATTCAGCAGGTTGAAGGGAAAGACCGGCGAGAGCCGCAGGAGAAGAACGATCTTGAATCCCTTTTTCCCTACAGCACGGTCAATTGCCTTAAAACGTTCGTTCCCGCTCAGCCGGTCCTCTACGGCACCGCGAGCGAGATATCGGGACACCATGAACGCGGTCGCCGCTCCTAGCGTCGCGCCGATCATGACGTAGACCGTGCCCCAGGCCAGACCAAAAATTGCTCCGGCCGCCAAAGTGAGGACGGAGCCCGGCACAAAGGCGACGGTGGCGCCAATGTATCCAGCGATGAACACGATCGGCCCCAGCGGCCCGAGTCCTCCAACCCAATTCGCAAACTCCGGCAAGAGATAGGCGACCTGCCGCCCGAAAGAGAAGAGAAGCCCGAGCGCGACGAGCGCAATGAGAATCTTTGCGATTGGAAGTCGACGTGGTGCCTCGGTGGCGCTACTCATGACGTCTACACCGTATCACTGACAGGATTCCGCACCGGTATACTCAAATTCGTGACCCGAACCTATACGGCCGTGCTCGTTGTCCAAGCAGTTGTCTTGGTGGCGATCTGGTTGTTTTCCCGTCATTTTGGGACTTGAGCGTGCATCTGGTCGACTGGCTGATCATCATCGGTTATCTCGCGTGGATCCTGTTCGACGGGATCAAGCGGTCAAAAGGCACGCGCGAGGTCGAGGGGTATTTTCTTGCGTCCCGCTCCCTGCCCTGGTGGGCCGTCGGGTTGTCCGTGATGGCTACGCAGATGAGCGCGATTACCCTCGTGGGCACCACCGGTCAGGGGTATACGGATGGTTTGCGCTTTGTGCAGTTCTACTTTGGCCTACCAGTCGCAATGATCATCCTGTCGGTCACGCTCGTGCCGTTTTTTCACCGCGCCAAAGTCTTTACTGCCTACGAATATCTTGAGCGCCGGTTTGACGCCAAGACGCGGGCACTCGCGAGCCTGCTTTTCCTCATCTCGCGAGGACTCAGCGCCGGGGTCATTATCGCTGCCCCGGCCGTGATTCTGTCGATCGTGCTCGAGTGGAGTCTCCCTCTCACCATCCTCGCTATCGGGATTCCGACAACGTTCTACACGATGTTTGGCGGAGTTCAGGCCGTGACCTGGGCCGACGTCAAGCAAATGGTGGTGATCACCCTTGGTATGACTGCTGCGGTCTTGGCGCTTGCCGCGGGTCTGCCGGACGAGGTGGGGCTCGAGCCCGCCCTGCACATGGCCGGGGCCACGGGTCGCCTGGAAGCGATCGACTTTTCGTTTGACCTCAACGAAACGTATACCTTCTGGTCGGGGCTGGTCGGCGGACTTTTTCTCAGTTTGGGCTACTTTGGGTGTGACCAAAGTCAGGTGCAACGGTATCTGACCGCGAAATCGGTCGATTCGGCTCGTCAGTCGCTGCTGATGAGCGCGTTTGCAAAAATCCCGCTCCAGCTGCTCATCCTCCTGACGGGCGTTCTGGTCTTTGTCTTCTATCTGTTTGAGCAGCCCCCGATGCTGTTCAACGCGGCCCACGACGCCGAGATACGCGCCAGCGGTCGGGCTGCCGAGTATCGCGCGCTCGAAACAGAGTTCTCAGAAGCTCATACTGCCAGGAGACTGGCGGCCGAAGAAGTTCTCCGCGCGCGTGAGACCGAGGGCGCCGGAGCGGTGAACACGGCGAATGCGGCATTCCTGAGCGCCGACCAGCGACTCGCGGAGACACGAGGCCGCGCGGAGCGTCTGGTCCAGGACGTGACCGGTGACGACGCATTCTCCAGCGTGAACTACGTCTTTCCCACATTCATTACCACTCAACTGCCCATCGGTCTGGTGGGGCTGATGATCGCGGCGATCTTTGCCGCAGCCATGTCGAGCATCGCCGCCGAGCTGAACGCGCTGTCTGCGTCCACCGTGATGGACTTTTATCGTCGCCATTTGAAAAAGGACGGGTCAGACCCCCACTATCTTCGGGTTTCGAAGTTTGCGACCGGATTTTGGGGCATCTTTGCTTCGATTACAGCTTTGTATGCGGCGAATTTGGGGTCACTGATAGAGGTTGTCAATCGATTTGGCTCGTTCTTCTACGGATCTCTGCTGGGGGTGTTTGCGCTCGCGATTGGTCACAAACGCGCCACGCCTCGCGGCGCGTTTTGGGGCCTCCTGGGAGGGATGGCTACCGTCATGTTCGTGGAGAACACCACGGACATCTCCTATCTGTGGCTCAATGTCGTGGGCGCGGTGGCGGTCTTTGCTATTGGCAGCGCCCTCAGTTTGGGCTCTCACAGCAAAACATAGTGCAAATCTGAGCGCTCTCTGGTCCTCCAGTGGTGACACCGGACTCGCGGATCGGCTACTATTCCGAAAGCGGACTATTTTGGTCGGAGATTAAATGACGACGTCACCAGAGACCATCGAACAGCTGGCGAATACGGAGTACAAATACGGCTTTGTGACGAATGTCGAGGAAGACCGTCTGGCGCCTGGCCTCAGCGAAGACGTCATTCGGACAATCTCGGCCAAGAAAAACGAGCCGGGGTGGCTGCTCGAATGGCGGCTGGAAGCCTATCGGATCTGGTCGAAGATGACCGAGCCGACGTGGCACAACGTTCGGGTCGCCCCGGTCAATTATCAAGACATCATTTACTACTCCGCGCCAAAAAAGCAGCCTCAGCTGGGCAGCATGGACGAGGTCGACCCGGAGGTGCGAGCGACGTTTGAAAAGCTGGGCATCCCGCTCGAGGAGCAAAAAATCATGTCCGGCGTGGCTGTCGACGCGGTCTTTGACAGTGTCTCGGTGGGCACCACGTTCAAGGGCAAGCTCGCCGAGATGGGAGTCATCTTCTGCTCCTTTTCAGAAGCGGTCCAGGATCATCCAGAGCTGGTTCGACGGTATCTCGGGTCGGTTGTCCCGGCGTCTGACAACTTTTACGCCGCGCTCAATTCCGCCGTCTTCACTGATGGCTCGTTTGCCTACATTCCAAAGGGCGTTCGGTGCCCGATGGAGCTGTCGACCTACTTCCGGATCAACGCCGCCCAGACGGGGCAGTTCGAGCGGACACTCCTGATTGCCGACGAGGGCGCCAGCGTCAGCTATCTGGAGGGCTGTACTGCCCCGCAGCGTGACGAGAATCAGCTCCATGCCGCGGTGGTCGAATTGGTGGCGCTGGACTCGGCGACGATCAAGTACTCGACGGTTCAGAATTGGTATCCGGGCGATGAGAACGGGAAGGGCGGGATCTACAACTTCGTCACAAAGCGTGGCCGGGCGATGAACGACGCCACCGTCACCTGGACGCAGGTTGAGACCGGTTCCGCGATTACCTGGAAATATCCCAGCTGCATTCTGCAGGGAGACAACGCCGTCGGGGAGTTCTACTCGGTCGCAGTGACCAACAACCATCAACAGGCCGATACCGGCACAAAGATGATCCATCTTGGCAAGAACACCAAGAGCACCATCATTTCCAAGGGCATCTCGGCAGGTCAAGGTCAGAACACCTATCGCGGGCTGGTGCGGATCGGCAAGAACGCAACAAATGCCCGCAATTTCTCTCAATGTGACTCGCTGCTGATCGGAGACAAGTGTGGCGCCCACACTTTTCCGTATCTCGAAGTGAGAAATACGTCGTCACAGGTTGAGCACGAAGCCTCGACATCGAAGATCGGCGAAGACCAGATCTTCTATTGCCGTCAGCGTGGGCTCTCGACCGAGGACGCGGTCAACCTGATTGTCAACGGCTTTTGTAAAGAGGTCTTTCGCGAGCTTCCCATGGAGTTCGCGGTCGAAGCGCAAAAGCTACTCGGCGTGAGCCTGGAGGGCAGCGTTGGGTGACAGACCCTAACGACGGTTTCGGAGGAGACGAGCCAAGACATGCTTGAGGTAAAAAACCTTCACGCCCGTGTCGGCGGGCGGGAGATCCTCAAAGGCATCGACCTGTCTGTCAAGGCGGGCGAGGTCCACGCGATCATGGGGCCCAACGGTTCCGGTAAGAGTACGTTGGCGTGTGTCCTGGCCGGCCGCGACGAGTATCACGTCACGGACGGTTCGGTCGACTACGAGGGCAGCGACCTGCTCGACATGGAGCCCGAGGAGCGGGCCCGCGCTGGCGTGTTTCTCGCGTTCCAATACCCGGTCGAGATTCCGGGTGTGAACAACGCCTATCTCCTCAAGGCCGCGCTCAACGAAGTGCGGAAACATAGGGGTGACAGCGAATTGGACGCGATCGACTTCATGGAATTTGTCAAGGAGCGGATGGGGGTCCTCGAGATCGACCAGGGTCTGCTGAAGCGGCCGGTCAACGAAGGGTTTTCGGGCGGCGAAAAGAAGCGGAATGAGATCTTTCAGATGGTCGTCCTCGAGCCGAAACTCGCCATCATGGACGAAACCGATTCTGGGCTCGATATTGACGCGTTGAAGGTCGTCTCCCGCGGTGTCAATGCTCTCCGGTCGCCAGAGCGTGCCACCGTTGTCGTGACGCACTATCAGCGATTACTGAACTACATCGTGCCGGACTTCGTGCACGTCCTCTCCGGCGGGCGGATTGTGAAAACCGGGGGGAAAGAGCTCGCTCTCGAGCTCGAGGAGAAGGGCTACGGTTGGATAGAGACCGAGACGTCCGCTCCTCACGTCGCGGCGACGAGCCCATCGAGATGATGACCGAGGTCGCAGAGAGTCACGAAATCTATCGGACGGAATTCGAGCAGATCCAGCGGCAGGGTGCCGAGAACCTGCGGTCGCTCCGCGAGCGGGCCTTCGGACAGTTCGTGCACAGCGGATGGCCGACGACCAGACTTGAGCCGTGGCGGTTTACAAACGTCGCTCCGATTGCCAGAAGTCGTTTTCGTTTGCCATCCGTCGGGACCGGAGTCGGCGGTGACAACACGGCCGATGTCGCCGGCGCGATCGACCACACACAGCTCGCACCCTTCGAGCTCGCGGGGATCGATGGTCCGCGGGTCGTGTGTATTAACGGCCGTTTCTCGTCTGCATTGTCCGGAGCGAGCCTTGCGACCCTGCCCGCGGGGGTGGAGGTTCACGGACTCGCCGATGTCCTGGCGACGAACCCCGCCTTGGTCGAGTCGCATCTGTCAAAGCTCGCCGGATTTGACACGCCGGCATCATCGTTCACCGCGCTCAATACCGGACTCCTCCAGGACGGGGTCGTCGTTCGGGTAGCAGCGCACACCGTGGTCGAAACCCCGATTCAGTTATTGTTTGTCACGGCGGGCGGCGGTCAGATCATGACCCACCCACGCGTGCTGGTCCTGGCTGGCGAGCAGAGTCAGCTGCGTCTGGTCGAGAGCTACGGGAGCGTCCCGGGTGTGACGGGTGACGACGACACACCGTATTTCACCAACGCGGTCACCGAGGTGGTCGTCGGTGATGGCGCGGTGGTCGACCACCACAAGCTGGTCCGAGAGCGCGCTCAGGCCTATCACATCGCCAGCATGCACTTGACGACCGGACGCGGTTCGACCTTTTCGTCGCACGCGATCACCCTGGGCGGGGCGATCGTCCGAAACGACGTGCGCGCCGAGATGAACGGTGAAGACGGCGAGTGCACGTTGAATGGGTTGTATTTGGCGAACGGCCGTAGCCTGGTCGATAACCACACGACCATTCATCACGCGGCGCCCCACTGCAATAGCCACGAGCTCTACAAGGGCATTCTCGACGACCAGTCACGAGCGGTCTTCAACGGCAAGATCATCGTCGCAATCGACGCGCAGAAAACCGACGCCAAGCAAACCAACAAGGCGCTGCTGTTGTCGGAGGACGCGCAAATCAACACCAAGCCCGAGCTCGAGATTTTTGCTGACGATGTGCGGTGCACCCACGGGGCAACGATTGGTCAACTGGACGAAAATGCGCTCTTTTACCTGCGGGCCCGGGGCCTTGATGTCGAGCAAGCACGCAATGTACTCATCCACGCGTTTGCGAGTGATCTGTTGAACCGGATCACGATCCCGTCGATCCGGGCGCAGCTCGACGACGTCCTTTTGCAGCAACTACCCGGAACCGGGCACGCATCGTTTGCTATAGCGTGACATCTCCCATGCCGGTCCTGACGTTCGACGTTGCACGAGTCCGCGAGGATTTTCCGATCCTGGAGCGGTTGATTCGCGGCAAGCCGCTTGTGTATCTCGATAGCGCCGCGACTACGCAGAAGCCGCGCGCCGTGCTGGACACGCTCGCGCGCTTTTACGACCACAGCAACGCAAACATCCATCGCGGCGTGTATGTGCTCAGTGAAGAAGCGACGGCTGCCTACGATCAAGCGCGAGACAAGGTCCGAGCATTTTTCAACGCGCGAGCGACGCGCGAGGTGATTTTTACTCGCAACTCCACGGAAGGCATCAACCTGGTGGCGCAAAGTTTTGGACGCCAGCAGATCGGTCCGGGTGACGAGATTCTGATCACCCACATGGAGCACCACTCGAACATCGTGCCGTGGCAGATGCTGTGCGAGCAGACCCATGCCCGGTTGAAGGTGGTGCCTATCGACGACCACGGCGAGCTGCAGATGGATGAGTTCGAGAAGATGATCGGTCCCAAGACCAAGCTCGTCTCCGTCGTGCATCTGTCGAATTCGCTGGGCACCATAAACCCCGTCGAGCGAATTATCGAGTTCGCGCACAAACAGGGCGCGCTGGTCCTGATCGACGGGTCGCAGGCGGCGTATCACATGCCGGTCGACGTGCAAGCGCTCGACTGCGACTTTTATGTCGCCACCGGTCACAAGCTTTATGGGCCGACCGGTATCGGTGTGCTGTATGGGCGCGAGGAGTTGCTCGAGTCAATGCCGCCGTTTCTGGGAGGCGGCGACATGATTCGTTCCGTCACTTTTGAAAAGACTACCTACGCCGATCTGCCTCACAAGTTCGAGGCAGGAACCCCGAATGTGGCGGGCGCTGTCGGCTTGGGCGCGGCGCTGGACTACATCACCGGGATCGGCTTCGACCGCATCCAGCCCCACGAGCGAGACTTGCTCGAGTATGGAACCGCTGTGCTCTCTGAAGTGCCCGGGCTGCGTCTGATCGGGACCGCCGCCAACAAGGCCAGCGTGCTGGCGTTCGTGTTGAAAGGAGCGCATCCCCACGACATCGGCACCATCGTCGATACCGAGGGTGTGTCGATCCGAACGGGTCATCACTGCACGCAGCCCGTTATGGACCGCTTTGGCGTGCCGGCGACGGCCCGAGCCTCGGTCGCAATGTATAACACGCGGGCGGAGCTGGACCATTTGGTGTCCGCGTTGCACCGCGTGCGAGAAATGTTTCCGCTATGAGCGAGCTGCGAGAGCTGTATCAAGAGGTCATCCTCGACCACAATCGGAAACCTCGGAACTTTCGAGAGATCGACGGTGCCGACCGACACGCCGACGGGTACAACCCGTTGTGCGGCGATAAACTCGCCGTCTATGTCAATGTCGAGGGGAACACCATCACCGACGTGAGTTTCTTGGGGTCGGGGTGTGCGATTTCCAAAGCGTCCGCGTCGCTCATGACCGATGCCGTCACCGGCAAGACCCTCCCCGAGGCCCGAGCGCTATTCGAGCAGTTTCACCAGATGGTGACAGGCAGCGATAGTTCAGTCGATAGCGACAGCCTCGGCAAGCTCGCGGTGTTTGCGGGCGTCCGCGACTATCCAACCCGCGTCAAATGCGCCAGCCTGGCGTGGCACACGCTACGCGCCGCATGCGATGATGCCCACGAGCTCATCACCACGGAGTGACCCACGCCATGAGTATCCTCAATCTCGACGACGTGCCGCCGCCGCGGAACACCGAGTCATCGGTTCCCGATGACGCGCCGACGCCGGTCGCCAAGATCCCCCGGACCGAGCCGGCCATCGATACGAGCGCATTGACCGCGCCCTCGGCCGAAACCAAGCCAACGCCGGACCTCAAGGCCGACCCGGTCAAAACGCTTGAGCTCAAGCCAAAAATCGTCGACCAGCTGGTTACGGTGTTTGACCCCGAGATCCCGGTCAATATCTACGAACTCGGGCTGATCTACGACATCATCGTCGAGCAAAGCGGCCTCGCGGTTATTCAGATGACGCTCACCGCCCCCGGGTGCCCGGCCGCGGTCACGTTGCCGGCCGAAGTTCAAGGGAAGGTCAAGTCCGTGGAGGGTGTGACCGATGCCCGGGTCGACCTGGTGTGGGAGCCGCCCTGGGACAAAGACCGGATGACCGACGCGGCCAAGCTCCAACTCGGGATCTTTGACTAGTAGCGGAAGAGATACGAGACCTTGGTGAAGAAGGCGCGGTTCGTGCGCAGAAAATCAGTCGTAAGAAAATCTGGGTTGCCGACATAGGCCCGATTGCCCGAGCTGTCGAGAAGCATGTCGCCCTGCTGATAGCGGTCGTCATAGCCGATGAAGAAGACGGTGCCTGAATTGACCCGGTAAGAGACCAGGACGTTCGCGCCCACCGTTCGGTTGAAGGTGTTGTATTCCAGGATATTCCGAAGTAGGAGCCGGTCCGTAAATTGGTAGGTCGTCAGGGCGCGGTAGATCTTCACGTCGAACACTTCGGTTTCGTCGAACGGATCCACCAAGTTACTGGTGCTGATATTGATTTGTGACTGCAGCCGGCTCAGCGGACGCACTCTCATGAAGATGCCACCGCTCCCTCCCTTGCCAAGGACCGGTGCGTCGCTGTAGTTCACTTCGTCGCCATATCCAAAGAAGCCGCCAAACGAGATCGCCTGCAAGGTGCTCACGCTCAGGTTTGTTGAGTACCGTCGCTTGTCGAAGTTGATCCCGCCGAACCGCTCCATATCCTGGTTTGCACTCAGGCCGAATCTGATGTTCTTGGCGAACGAAAAGTTCACACCAGCTTGGGCTGTCTCGTCGACGAGCGTGTCCGTGAAGTCCCAGTTGCGACCGTAGCTTGCGGTCGGGCCCCAGTTGATGAGCCAGCTCTCCGGCCAGAAACGATAGCCGACGTTGCTGATGACCGACCTGACGTCTCGCCGTCGCACGAACCCGACTGCTGTCTCGAACTCTGGCGCGATGGTGTAACCGGCAACGAAGTAGTTGAGGTTCCGCCCCTGGCTGGTCAGGCCGACGTCGAACATGTTTCCGCTCGTGTCGATGACGTTTCCCGTTGACTCGAGAACACCATCAGCGTTCGCCAGAAACTCTTGCTCCCGATTTTGGGTAGTGATCGCTCGGAAGCCGAGAGACGCGGTGTCGCTCAGACGGAACTGGCCGTCTATACCGGCGAGACGGCTGTAGTCGTCGAGAAACTCTCGGTCGGTGACGATGGCACCGATGTGCGATTCCGAATAGAGGTCATAGCGCACCCGTCCGATCATGACATTTGCCGACTTGCCAGTCGCGGGGTTCGACGGGTCGTCCAGGTTGCCCGGTGCTTCGTCGTTCGCCACCAGCACACCGACCGTGGTGTTGCCGACTTTGCCGGTCACCTTTCCTCCATACCGTGGATCGACGATCGTGCGCGTGTGCACGAAGTTGACCGGACCCGGCATGTTGAAGATCTCTTGGCCTTCTAGAAAGAACGGACGCAGTTCGGGAAAAAAGAGCGGAAACCGCTGGTTAACCTCGATCTGTGGCCGGTCGGACTCGATCTGCGAGAAGTCGGGGTTGAACGTGGCATCGAGAGTGAGGTTGGAGGTCAACCCGTATTTGACGTTGACGCCGCCCTCCGGTTGGGATTCCGTCGGAAAGCCGCCTCCCGTTCTATTCAGTCGACCAACCTGCACCGCCGTCATCGTGGGCAGGAGCTCGAGGTTGCGGCTGGTCGACAGACCGCTCAACCCCTCGAGCACTCCCATCTGCGGCAACAAACCGGATACACCGCGTGACATCGGTGACCAGACGTCCGTCTCGTCCTTGCCGCGGATCCGGCGGGCGATCTGAAACCCCCACCGATGCGCCCGATTTTCTACTGTCGGATACCGTAGACTCTTAAAGGGGATGGCCATCTCCGCCGTCCAACCGTCATCGACGAGCGTGCCGCCCGACTCAAACAGCGCATCCCACGAAGAGTCTCCCCATCGCACGCCCGTGAAGGTGCTCCCTCCACCGCCGGAAAACCCTCCGCCGCGTCGGCTTCGTCCCCGACTGCTTCCACCGCCGCCGCTTCTTGGTTCCAGAATGGAGTCGTTCTGGACGCCGTAGCCATTGAGCGAAAAGACATAGGCACGCTTCTGGTCGAGGAAAGTGTCGAAGTACACCGAGATGTAGTCGTCCCCGAACGTGCCCTGGTCGCGGTCGACACGACTGGCGCGCACCATGCTGGGGTCGGAGTAGTGCGCGTACATCCCGATGTAGAGATGGGTATCGTCGTAGGCAAGGAAGATCTCGGTATCCTCGGTCGCCGGCGCCCCGTCGAGTGGACTCTGTTGCACGAACTCGGTGATTCGAGAGGCGCGCTGCCAGAGCGCATCGTCGAGACGTCCGTCGATGCGTGGCGACACGTCTGCCCGCACTGCACCGACGGTCGGACGGCCCGCGAGCACGCCAGCCGTAGCCGGTAACGTGCCAAAGCTCCCGCCGCCCCCGGCCCCGCGAGGGCCTAAACGGCCAGGGTCCGGACTACCACGTTCCGCGCCGACGGAGGAGTCCGGTTCCGGAAAGATGATGCCACCGGCGATCTCAACCGGGTCGGCTGCGCGAGATCTTGGATAGTTGCTCGTGCGGTTGGGCCCATCGCTCCCACTGGCGCCGAGTTCGGATTCGCCGTCTGTCGCCGCGCTTACGTCTCGTCGGTCGAGTGGCGTCAGAGAGCGAGCGTTGGCCGGTGCGGGTGACCAATCCTCGTTCCGCACGAGCCAGTCAGAAATTTGGTCCTCCAGGTCAAAGATATCGTCGAGCGTGCCGTCAACCTTGACCCCCCGGATAGACACACCGGTGTGGCTATCAAGAAGGCGGGCGGAGATACGCAGTTGGTCGCCGAGCCGCTGGTAACCACCCGTGACGACCCAGTGCGCGCCCAGTTGACGTCCCAACGCGAGTGCCGCCGCGTCGTCGGTCGAGGCCGCCTGCGTTCGCAGCATCTCGGTCCAGTCCGGGCCGCTGGGGATGACCGTCACCCCTGTCCTGGTGACGAGATCCGATATGACGCTGTCGGCGATACCGTCCCCCAACCATTCGTCAGCCGCCGATCTCGAGAGATTCGTGAATGGCGTCACGACCACCGACCCGGACGAGAACCCGCCCGGCTCCACGGCGCTGGTTTCCATTGCTGGGGACGTGGTCGGGACAGGTCGCACCGAGGTGCTCTCGGGAACCTGCGCCGTCGCGAGCGTTGCCAAGGCGACGAGCATCGCGAATTGGACCGCGCACAACCTGATGTAAAGAATTCTCATGGTGCCTGGTCGAGGAAAACTGACATGACCAGCGGACCCTAATAGTTTAGACAACAAGCCCTCTGCGCAGGGAGCCGTGGCATTCCGGAGACGCGTTTTGGTAGCCCACGGTGATCGGATGACGTCGACCGGCTACGCAGCCGGCGTGAGCACGGTGCACGACTGCCCATCAAACTGGCGAAATCCTTGGTCGAACGTGACGAGCGTGTAGTTGCCCGCTCGTGCGTAGGCGGCGAGGTAAGGCGTCTGACCAGACGCGCGGCGTGAAGGCACGACCGTGTGTAAACGCTTGGAACGGGTCGTCCAGCCCGGCCGGCTCTTCTGCTTCAAAATGCACGCGTTCGTCACCCAGGAGGCCACGAGCGCGAGGATACCCGAGAGGAAAAGGACCGCCAGGGTCCGCCTGGTCAGCATTGGCGTTCCGTGTGCCACCGAGACCAGTGCAGTGCCTCTTCCTGCGTCGGGGAGCGGACAGGCACGGCTTGTTGCTAGAGCGGCTCGACCGTGACGTCCGAGATGGCTACCGTGGACAGGAGCGCCATGTTTTCGGCGACATATTCCGGCGACAGCATGGCGACCGGGACTCGGCCGCCATCGATGGCGTAGTTTTCTTGGGTGGAAAACAAGACGCCGTCGACTCGTTCGACGGCGACGCCTTTTCGAAATCGTAGGCCACCGTCGAAATCATAGCCGAATTGTTCCATCCGCCCGGTGTCCGGGTCGAACCAGAATAAGTAGCCGTCATCGGCGTCGTTGCTGGTGCCAGGCGTGAAGGAGACGCCGACTTTGTGAAGGTCGCGGCCATTCCATTGCTCCATCCCGAGATCTTCGTAGTGGATGTCGCCCCCTCGAAGGGTATACGGCAGAAGGGGGAAGAAGACACGAGCGTCGACATACGCACGGGCCCGGCGCTGCATCTCCTCGTCGAGCTCGACGGCTTCATCATCGTGCCATTCCTCCACCGCGTCGTTGGTGAGGCGGACGCGTCGATTTGTTCCGTCACGGGTGGCCCCGGTCACGATATGTTCGAACTGTCCGTTGTCGCGTGTTGTCTCGATCTGAAAGCTGCCAGAGAGTGACGAGATCGTCATGCGCATTCGCGAGCGGTTGTACAGGTCGCCACCGTGGAACTCAATGGATTTCGCTAGGATCGGCGGCAGGCCGTCGGCGTTTCCGGAGGCCGACTGGTCAGGGGCCCCCGTTCCGCAGGCAACGGCAAGCATCACTACGGCGGCGGCGCTAAGAAATCGAATAAGCATTGACTCTCCTCACTTGACAGACACAACACTAGCACTATGACGTCGCCACGATGTCCCATGATTCGCGTTCGGCGGTTCCCAGCGGGTAGTTGCGACGGTCGACTGGTACACTGATTGCCCATGTCGGAACGGCTTCGCGTGTTTGCACCGGCGTCAGCTTCAAATCTGGGACCAGGGTTCGACGTCCTCGGGCTCGCGCTGCAGGCGCCGGGCGATACGGTCGAGGTCGAGTCCGCCACGACGCCCGGGGTGGAGATTGTCGCTGTGACCGGGGCGCCATCGCTCAACACCGACCCCGCCCAGAATACGGCGGGGATTGCCGCGACGGCGGTGCTTCGTCGCATTGATCCGGCGGGTCGGCGAGGAGTGCGGCTCTGGCTCCACAAGCAGATGCCGTTGGCCAGCGGTCTCGGGAGCTCGGCCGCGAGCGGCGTCGCGGGTGCGGTAGCGGTCGATGCGCTGTTTGAAGGGAGGCTCTCTCAGCCGGCGCTGATGGACTGCGCGCTGGAAGGCGAGGCCGCGGTCTCGGGTACACCGCACGCCGACAATGTCGCGCCGAGTCTCGTCGGTGGGATCGTGCTCATCCGGAGCTACGATCCTCTGGACGTGGTGTCGTTGCCCGTACCGGATCGGCTTCGCGTCGTGATCATTCACCCCCACGCCGCGGTAGAGACCGCGAGTGCTCGACGTCTCGTCGCGGAGCGGCGGTTCGAGATTTCCGAGGCTGTGACAAATCTGGGGAACATCGCCGCTCTCGTCAGCGCGTTGTATACCGGCGACTTGGCATTGCTGGGTCGCAGCATTCGCGATGTGTTGGTTGAACCCCTGCGGGCCCCGCTGGTCCCGGCCTTTGGAGACGTCAAGAAAGCGGCTTTACAAGCGGGGGCACTAGGGTGTTCCATCTCTGGTTCGGGGCCCTCGGTCTTTGCGTTTGTCGGTTCGGATCGCGTCGCGGAGGGAGTGGCGGAGGCGATGCAGGGCGCTTTTCGTCACGCTGGTCTGGAGAGCGACCGATACCTGGGACCCGTCAATACCCGGGGCGCGGCTAGGGTGGAGTAGAGTACTCGCTCCCATCCGCAACAAAGGAGGCTTCGTGGCAAATACATCGGCTCCTCAACTCTTACATTCTGGACTCTCACACAGTCTTGTCCCGGCACTTTGTGTCGGCCTATTGCTCTGGGGGCATCCTGCCGCCGCGCAGTTGCTGGGAGCGCTCAGCGAGCAAGAAGAGATCGAAGTCGGCCGGCAGGCCACGGCCGAGATTGAAAAGGAGCTCACGCTGCTGACAGACGAGTCCGTCACATCGTATGTCTCGGAGCTTGGACGTGCGCTGGCGTCCCAGTCGGAGCGGAGCTCGCTTGACTACATCTTCAAGGTTGTTGATTCGGCCGAGATCAACGCGTTCGCCTTGCCCGGTGGGTTCATTTACCTCAACCGCGGTTTGCTTGAAGCGGCCGACAACGAGGCGGAGGTCGCCGGTGTTCTCGGGCACGAGATTGGACACGTTGTCGCTCGTCACGGCGCCGAGCAGGTGCAACGTGCGTCATACGCGAATCTGGGTCTGAGTGTTCTCGGGTCGATCTTGGGGCGTGGCACCCGCGGCCAGATCGCCAACATCGCCGCCGAGATGACGGCGAGCGGCGTCTTTATGAAGTTCGGGCGTGACGCCGAGCGGGAGGCTGATCGATTGGGCGCCGCAAACGTGGCCGCTGCGGGTCTTGACCCGAATGGGATGATCACGTTTTTTGAGAAGCTTGGTGCCCTCCGCGAAGGTCAGGCCAACGTCGTGGAGCGCTTCTTCGCGTCGCATCCTCAGCCGGCGGAACGGGTCGAGAATATCCAGGACCTGGTCGAGACGCTGCGTCGGACCGGAGAGTTCTCTTCTACCAGCCGGCGTTTCGATGAAGTCAAAGCGAGGCTGGAAGATCTCCCTCGGCCGCCCGGGCCGACTGCGGACGCGGCGACTGGGAGCGACCCGGATGCCGTCGCAGTCAGAGATGTCGAATCAAATCCGCCGAGGCAGGCACACGTGGAGATAGTGACCTACGACGGTGCCACGCTCGACCATCAGATCGCCGCTCGTTTCGCACCAGTGTTTCGTCAGGCGCTCGGCTCGAGCCCGCGATTCGACTATGTCACGCGGTTCGATTTCGATGGTGATTGGCGGGGCGACAACAATTGGGAAAACGCCGGCAACGAGTCCCACCGCTTATCGGCCACGATCTATTTCAACGTCAGCGAGACCGAGACGCACTACTTTGTTCATTACGCGGCGTTCCATCCGCGCGATTACAAGGGGGGCAATGTGCGTGGCGCCGTGCTGTCGGAGATTCTCCGCGAGGGCGTCGCCCGGCATGGCAACTATGACCCCACTGGGTTGTCCCAGGCCGCGGTCCTGGCCCACGAGAACGATCTGGAGGGCGCACTCGTCGTCGTCCAAAAGGCGATCGGCTTGTTTGGGAGCACACGGGTCGTCTTTGTCGAGACGCTGGCGCACAACCAGTTCCTTCAGTATCGGGTGGGGTCTGGCGAGCGCGACGTGACGGCAGAAGACGAGCACGCGGTCATCTTCATCGAGCCAAAAGGTCACGGCATGGAGGCGTATCACGGTGGGGACCAGCTCAGATCCGCTGAAGGCGGATTTGTCACCTATCGGTATACCGGGCAAGCTGAAGAACCGACTGGCGCCCCAGACGAAGAAGTGGGTTACGACCTGGTGTCGCTCACCGAATCCCTATGGCCCGCCGCCCGGCAACAGCACAGCGGCGTCTTTGGTGGTTCGTTCGACTACCAAGATTGGACGGTTCGGGCCCTTGACGCCGGTGGCAATGTTGTTCCCCACGAAACGACACTCGGATTGGTAGGGTCAGTGCTGAACGGCGTGGTGGGCGGTCGCAACATGGCTCGGCCGCCCTGGGGATGGTATGACCAGGACGAAACCGACCAACGCCAGGGCGGGTGGTATTTGACGCCAGCCGAGACAGTCAAGAGGCACTTTGGTCTCGGTGACGACTTCTCCACGACCTATGCGCACCATCCCACCCTGGGGGTCTACCGCGCCGCCCAGTGACACGGGCGCGACCGCCGCATCGAACGATCGGCAGGGGGGGAGCCCGCTAGGGTAGTCCCCCGGTCGACGCTGGGCTTGGCTCCGAAGTAACCGGGAGAGGGGCGACCGGGACGATGAGCCAGGCGACCGCATAGGCGAGAACGCCGAAGACGATCACGCCAGGCACGATCGAGAGCACTACCCACAACAGCCGAACTGCGGTCGGATCTACAGAAAAGTACTCAGCGATTCCGCCGCACACGCCCCCGACCTGTGAATCACTTCGCGATCGGTAGAGTCTCTTCGACCGCCAGCCACCGTCCGTCGTGGCGACGACGGGTTCCACCCCGACGTTTGCTTCGGGCACAATCAGCCACGCGACCAGATACGCGACCACCCCAAAAAAGATCACCCCGGGGCCGATCGTGAGAACCACGGCGGCCAGTCGAACAAAGACCGGGTCTACGTTGAAATACCGCGCGATTCCGCCGCAGACACCTGCCACTTGCCGGTCGACCCGAGACCGCCGGAAATATCGTACCGCTGACGAATCGGGTGCGGACGCGTTTTGGGCCGCACCGCACGTCGGACAATACGCGGCGTCGTTCGGAACCTCACGTTGGCATCTCACACAATCCATGTCTATCGCCTCCCATCCTTGCATCCGTACATAGATACATACGAGCGACGTGGTTCCGAAGGTTCCTCACAAAGAGGCGGTCATTGCGGACGGAGCGTCCAGCCAGTCAGGACGGAGATTTCAGTGGTCCGGCTCGTGGGTCGAAGCATGACAAAACGTGTTCCGTCGGGGCTGACGTCATACGAAGGCACATGGCCACCCGGATCACTCACAAACGACCCAGCAAACAGCTGACGCGACATCAATCGTTCGTCGTCGGCAGTGGCCATGTCGTTCAGGTCGTGTGTATTCATGACAAAAAGATGGCGCCCTCGGCGATAGAAGAGCTCCAAGCCATCTTTTGACCAGACAGGTTCGGCTCCGCCCGTTGTCGAGATACGTCGTGCCGCACCTTCCGGATATGCGCGTATATACACCTGGTCGCCATCTTCGCGGTCGGAGACGTAGGCGAGCCAACGCCCGTCCGGGGAAATAGCTGGTGCCCGCTCGTTGGCCGGTGTGCCGATCAAGAGTCTCGGGGACTCCGCGTCGTCCAGAGCATCCCAAAGCCACACGTCGCGTTGCCGGTCAAAAGAGGACTCGTGAAAAAAGAGTGTTCGCCCGTCACGTCCCCACGACCCTGGTGTTCGCGTGTCCCCGGCGAGAAGCGTCTCAACCGTGAGCGGTTCCGAAGGGTTCAACTGATAGAGACCCTGGGGGCCATCGCGATTTGAAGCAAACGTCACGTGGCGCCCATCCGAGGTCCACACTGGCGAGTGATTATCGCCCGCGTCACTGGTGAGCTGGCGCCGAGTGCCAGTTGCGGTGTCGTACTCCCAGAGGTCCCGGCTGAAGGGTCCCTGGCGGATGGCGACGACGATCTTTGAACCGTCGGGGGCCACCCGCGGAGCTTCGTGGCGAGCCTCGATGGCGTCGACATCGACCGGGTGCCCCATCCGGTCAACCCACGTGAGCTGGGTCTGGGCGGCCTGGCTGGTCGACGTCGTATACGCGAGACGTCCGGTGCGTGCCGCCACGAGGGTTGACCGTCCGAGCCGGGCATAGCCCGCCGCGCTGCCGGCGACGCCGTCCGCGATTGCCTGAACCGGCCCGGTGACTTCGTGTCGGGCGATATCGACAGGGAGCGCAAAGACTTCGCTTCGACGGACAAAGACTAATGCTCCAGTGTCCTTGTCGGACGGCGCGACCGACTCCACATAGAATGCCCCGCCATCCGCTGGCCAGAGCAAGTCGTATTCCTGCGACTCAAGCGTCAGCCACGCCAGACGGGCGTCTCGGTCTCGGCGTCCCACCGTAAAGACAATCGACTGACCGTCGGGGAGGACGTGTGGCCACCCATGTGAAATTTCATCTGCATTCTCATCGAGCGTGGTGAGCGTCGTGATGGCGTGCTCTTCTACGTCGTCACCTTCGCCACCGCGAACCGACACCATCTGCAACCCGCGTCCGTCGAGCGTCGCGAAGACGATTCGGTCATCCGCGGTCCAGCTCGCGCCCGCTGTGTGGCTCCGTACTCGAATGATGTCGGCCGGGAGCTCACCGTCCAGCGTCATCCACTTGAGAAAGCCCTCGGCAAAGAATCCAACTCGAGTTCCGTCGTGCGAAAAGAACGGTTGGGTTGCGTTGTGTGTCCCGGCCAGGGGCTGCACAGCAAAGCTATCGAGGCGACGGAGATACAGACCGACGCGCGAAGCGGTCTCGTCGTCGTTTTCTGTTTCGGCCCCCGGCGCAACCGCGGCGTACACGAAAGTTGTCCCATCCGGTGAGATGGCAAACTCGATGAGGTCGTGATTGGCAGGCAACGCAAGCGAGAACGCTTCGCGGGGCGGAGAAGACTCCGCCGGTCGAGACAGCCACCACGTGACGGCACCGCTTGTCACGGCAGCACTGGCGGCGACAACCAGCAGGACCAGATATCCGGATGGCGGTCGACGCATGATTTGTGGACGGGGTATACCGCTTCTCCTCGTCGAATCTTGGCCCCGGTATCAGTTCGACACGGCGTCCGACCAACGCTTGCCATCGCATTGGGACCGGCTCAGATAGAGGTCCTGGTGCTCGCAGCTTGCAGTTTAGTTTGATCAAGCGCGGGATCATAGGAGCCATTTCAGGAGCGACTAAGGAACCACTAGCCGCGATTCCGCGTTGCCCCGGGTAGAAATGTCCGCTTTCTCCGTTACAACGCTAACGTCCGGTCGTCCGCTGTGGAGATCCGTCTCTGCGCGCCGGCGCGAAGCAGGCGAGCCTTCCGTCGCGGTGTAAGTCGGATTGACGATTTTCTCGGCCGCGCGCTCGCGCTGTCGTTTCATGATGACGCCCATGAGCTCCCAGAGCCGCTTGCTCGCGACGACGGGTGCTTGTTCCGGTCGCCGTTGATCAGTCGCCGGGAGTGTCCGCCGCAACCTCCATGCTGTCGAGTATGCCGAGGTACAGGTTGGTGATCTCTATACTGAAAGTTCAGATGACCCACATACACCGCTTGATCTGGCGGCTCGGTCGGGAACTGGCGCGTCGCCCGGAAGCGCGCGCCAAAGCCAAAGAGGTTCTGGCCGAGACGCAGCGGATAATGCGCGACGACATCAAGCCTCGTGCCGAGAAGGCTTGGCGTGACACACAACCGGAAATCGAGAACGCGAAACGTAAACTGAAAGGCTTTGTCGAGGAATTTCGCGAGAAGTATCGCAAGGGCCGTGACGGCGACTAACTTCGCCTAGATTGGCTGATGAAGATCGGCGCGGGGTCATCATGGTTTCCGCTCTCGGTCCTGTCAACTCCTCTCGAGATCTCACTTTCGACGGTCAGCCCGAGATCATGATTCCGGCCGGCGCCTATGTACTCAGCGATCCGGTGGACTTTGCCGTCTCGGCTGTTTCTGATCTTGCTATCGACCTCTACCTACCGGACGATACCGCGGCCGGGACATCGCCGCTCACGATGCACACCGTTGCGGTTCAGACAAAACTGGCGGCGACGTTGACGCCTCCGGACCTGGAAACGTGGCACCCTGCGCTACGAGGTCACGCTCGAGGACGCCACCACCTGGGTCGCTCCCTGGACTGCCGCCGGACCGCAGACCGGAGGGCGGCTCTACGAGTACGCCTGCCACGAGCGGAACGACGGCATGGAGAACCTGCTGCGCGGAGCCCGGGTCCAGGAGACACTCGCGGCCGACGCTCGGTAGGCTTTCAGCAGGCAGTCGAGTTCGTCGTGGCTACTTGGTCGTCTTCGCCTGCTTGGGCGCCGGCTTCTTCGTGACCGGCTTCTTCTTGTTGGCCGACGACTTCGCCGACACCTTCCTCGTCGCCGTCTTCTTGGGAGGGGACGTCTCCAGTTCGATGCCGAAGACCGACGACACGTCATCCGTCTTCAGGCGCTTGCGGCCACCAGACGCCCGCTTCTTGGGTGCATCGGTTACTGCGGCCGCGATCATCTCGGCCGGGTCGACGCCCCGCAGCGTGAACAGCATCTTGGGTTCGTGGTCGAGTCGCGCCCCGACCCCGTAGAGCACCGCCGCCACGTGCTTGCACATGGTCGCCCAGTCGGGGCACGAGCAGCGCAACGAAATGTCACGGGGCGAGGGAAAGAGGCCCTCGCCCTGACGGGTGACGACCTCCATGAGCCGTTCCGAGATCAGCCCTTGAAGCAGCTCGACCATCGAATCGAGCTGGCCGGCGCATTGTGACCTGATGACCTTCCACTTCTGGCGGGCGAGCGGCTTGGTCGGGACCTCGACCTGGTAGACGCTCGTGCCGCTCACGAGCGCGCGGACCCGGCCCCGGTTGATCTGGACGTCGATGCGGCCGTTGGGCGTCAGGGCGCCGACGAGAGTGCGGGGGGTGTCGGTCATGCTGTTGATGAGACGAGGCTACCAGGCTGAAGCGTTTCTTCTTTGCGTGCGTACTTGTGCGCAACGGTATGAAACGGAGACTGCCCTCGCGGCATTGCCTGGAACACCGTCGCTCGATGGCTTGAAAATGGGGCCCCGCCGTGCCTACGGTCGCTCGGGAGGCTGCGAATGAAGCTCGCCAAAGCAGCCTATGAGGCTGCGTGGGCCGGTTGCTGATTGGGCCCCCAATCGCTCCCCAGTAGAACATTCCGTGTCGTCGTCGCCCTCTCACTGTATCGGCCGGGTCCGTGCTCGAAGACGAGGAAGTCAGAGTGACGGCCACCCGGACGGATTTAGGGCCGGACAAGGCGCACGTGCGCGTTCCGACTCGCTGGCTCGGTAATGGCGTGCATCGTGACCAGGATGTTGGCATTCGCTCCAGACTTCGCGAAGAGGCCAAATCCATCGCCTCGGTGCTAGCGCCCTGGTTTTCGGGGCCTCTTCGCATGATTGGCGTAGCGAGCGCTCGCCTCGGTCAGCTCCGCGGCCACCTCTGTGGCGAGATGGGATGGGGTGAGAATTCTTGCGCGTGACCCGAATCCGAGCACCCATGTCTTGAGCGCCGCGTCGGCGCACACGTCAAGACCTACAATGACTGACCCGTCACGCTGGGGGCTGACCGTTTGCGAAGGATGCCAGACGCGCTCCACGACAAACGGCGCGGCCTCGCGGGTGAATTCGACCTCGATGTGTTCGGGTGTGCCTTCGTGAATCCCGAGCGAGTCGGTGAGGGCGCGGTCGCTGTTGTCCTCGACGACGTCGAACGTCTCGTCCAGCGGTGTGAGACCCCGGATACGGTCGACCGCAAACGTCCGCACCTGCCCATACGACGGCACGTAGGCAAACAGATACAGGCCGCCTTGCGCATAGACCAAACGATAGGGATCGATCCGGTAGGTCTTCTCCCTCCCACTCGACAGTGAGTGATATCGCATCGACAGCCGTTGTTGGTGGAGGGCGCCATCCAGCAGCCGGTTGATTGTCTTCGAGAGATGCTGCGCGAGCTGGGGCGGCTTCGGACCGGGTTTGGCTTGGATGGCGTCCGGGAGGCGGTTGAGAAACGCCCGCATGTGGGGACCCATGGCGCGTTCGAGTTTTGCGAATGCGTGAGTCAGATCCTCATGGAACGGCATCCCGACCAAACAGTCCATCAGGGTTCGTCCAAAGTACAGCGCCGAGAGCTCACCGAGCGTGAAGCCCGCTTCATCGACAGAGCGAAAGGGCCCGGTGCGCAGCATCCAGCGGCGCTCGCCGTCGACACTCTGATCGTAGAGTGCGAAGCCGGCTTCTTGCAGGGCGTCGAGATCTCGTCGGATGGTGCGGGTGGTCACTCCCGTGAGTTCCGCCATTTGCCGGATCGTGACACCGTGGGACGCTTCGATCTCACGCAAGAGGCGCCACTGCCGAATAGTTTCGGCGTTTCGTGCCATCGTGTTCGGCACTTTTCGGTGCCGCTCCCCGTCTCAATGATAGAGGGACTGCTTTTCTGGGAACCGTGTGACCTACCCTGTCACGCCCTCCCAGTATCGTGGCTGTATCGGGGACAACGCCGAGGAGGACACGATGAATCAGCACGCCGTTGCGACGAGAACTCAGCTCTTGTTCAACACGAACGCGAGCGAGCCAGAGCATCTGAACCAGGCAGAATTCACACCGGTGGCTCAGGCGCCGCGCGCGCTGTGCCGATTTTGCGCCCGCGCGCCCGCTCGACTGAGCCTCACCCGTTCGAAAGGCTCGCCCGTGGAACTGTGCCTCCGTTGTCACCATGCCGTCATGAAACAGCGGCAGCCCCCAAAGATAGCTCTTCCGTCGCGTCCGTCCCTCTCGTCGCGTCTGTCGCGCTCGTCACCACCGGCACTCATCATTCCACGGGGAGCCGGTCTCCCCGACACGGCGAAGTACGCCGAGTTGACACACCGTCGTCGTCGAGCGCAAGTGGCGGCGCGCCGCGCGCTCGAGTCCGCACCGGTTACTCTTCGTTCCGTTCGGCGGGCGTCGTGATAGCATCAGGCTTTAGCCTCAGAATTACGAAGCGTTGACGGAGTCAAGCTGTTCCGGGTGACAGGGGCGGCGTTGCTCCTCGGTTGTGCGGGCTACCAACTCTCTCGTTGTGCTGGCCCGCATTGAGCACCCTGGCGTCAGATGTCATCGACACCAGCCGGACTCTGGGTTGAGCAGATCACGGTCGCGATGCGCGGCCGTAAACGGGGACCCCGGTGTCAGACCGCGGGGACGGTGTGTCGAAAAAGCACAAGACCCAGTCGGCGTTTACCATCATCTCCTCCCCTGCCGCCGATGTTCGACTAAGCGCTGCGCACCAATTCATACGCTCTCACCCCTCGAGCGTCGAGCAATTGGCGGTCGGCGACACTCGTGAAGCCGTAGATGAGCTGGCTCGCGACGTCATTAAAGACTCCGGAGCTGTCTTTGGCATACACCGCCTGAGTTTCTATCAGCTGGCGGCCGGTCTTGCGGGCCCGGAGCTTGCGCGCCGGGGTCTTGTCGCCGCGTCTCGTCTTGGCACGTACGCGGTCGCCGCCCGGACCGCGTTTGACGCGCTCGTGGACGAATCTCTTTCCTACCTTGCGGCGGTCGCTCGCTTGAGGAGCTTTGGTCAGGCGCTTGGCAACACGCTCGACGAGCTACGACGGTCGAACATCGACCAGGCCCTGCTTGCCGACCATGGTGACCGCGGCACCGACCTGCAGATTCTGGCGAGACGGTACGACGAACAGCTCACTGCGGCCGGATTGGTCGACCATGCGGCGTTGTTTCGAACCGCCGCCCGTTCGATAGAAGACCCGGCATCCGCGACCGGCGCAATGACCGTCCCCATTGGCGGACCGCTTCTTCTTCTCGACGTGGCTATTCACGACGAAGCCACGTTCGCCCTGGCGCGGGCCGTGTGGGCGAGCGCCTCGCACGTTTTGGCAACAGTTCCCTCCGGGGATGACCGGTCGCTGAAGGCGCTCGCGCAGCTTGCGGAGGCGACCGTGGAATATCGGCCCTCGGCGTCAGAGAACGCCGATGGGCTCGACCGGGTGAGAGCCTATTTGTTCGCGGCCGACGTGCCAAGTGCCTCATCGCCCTCCCATCCCGAGTCATCGCCCGAGGTCCGGCTGTTTTCGGCGCCCGGGGAAGACCGCGAGTGCGTGGAGATCGCACGGGCGGCGCTCCGGGAAGCAGAACGCGGAGTACCACTCGACAGGATGGCGATTCTGGTGCGTTCGCCAGAGCTCTATGCCGGTCTGCTCGAAACCGCGCTGACCCGTGCCGGTATTCGCGGGTGGTTCGTCGGCGGGACACGGGCGCCAGACCCGGCGGGCCGGGCGTTTCTCGCCATCCTCGCCTGTGCCGCGGAACAGCTCTCGGCTCGGCGGTTTGCCGAGTATCTCTCGCTGGCACAAGTGCCGCCCCTGACAAAGGACGGTCATCCTCCGACCGACCCTCCGTCCTGGGTGCCACCCGATGGAGCTGATGCCGTGCTCCCCGTACAACAAGTCGCGCCCACGCAGCTGTCGTTGTTTGACGAGGGACCTTCCGATGGGGTTGAGGACCGGGTCGACGCCCCGACCGGGTCCGACGACTCCGCCGAGCCACGCGACAGTCCGGACCAGCCGGTCGTAGCCGGCTCCCTCCGCGCGCCTCTCTACTGGGATCGACTCCTGGTCGAGTCGGCGGTCATCGGTGGTCGCGATCGCTGGGCCCGGCGGCTCGATGGTTTGTCGCACGAGCTCGAGATCAAACGGGATGAGCAGGCCAGCGAAGAGCCGGAGTCGCCGCGAGTCAGGGCGTTAGATCGGGACTTGAGAAACCTTGACCACCTACGTCGCTTCGCGTTGCCGATAGTCGACGTTCTCGCCGCGTTGCCGGAACGAGCCACTTGGGGAGACTGGCTGGACCGACTCGAGCGGCTTGCGCCGATGGTGCTCAAGCAGCCGGATCGGGTGCTCGCGGTCCTCGGCGAGCTGCGGCCGATGGCACGCGTGGGTCCCGTCCCGCTCGCCGAAGTGCGGCACGTGTTGGTCGACCGTCTCGCTGGTTTGCAGCAGACGCCGCCCTCCACACGCTATGGCCACATCTTTGTCGGTCGGCCCGACCAGGTGCGGGGGCGCGTCTTTGATGTGGTCTTTGTCCCCGGATTGGCTGAGCGATTGTTTCCGCAAAAGCAGCGACAGGACCCATTGTTGCTGGACGATATCCGCGAAGCGCTCAACCGAGCGTCCCCGGATACCACGACGCTTGGCTTGCCTACCCGAGATGACCGGGCCGCCAGTGAGCGACTCTTGCTGCGGCTGGCGGTCGGCGCGTCGTCGGCCCGTCTCTATTTGTCGTATCCCCGGCTTCAGCTGAGCGAGGCGCGTGCCCGCGTCCCGTCGTTCTATGCCCTCGATCTCGAGCGGGCGAGGATCGGGCGCGTTCCGGAGTTCCAGGAACTTCAAAGAGAGGCCGATCGACTGTCTGGGGCGCGGCTCGCCTGGCCCGCCCCCAATGACGCGCGCCTGGCCATTGATGACACCGAGCACGATCTTGCCGTGCTCGGTCCGCTCCTGAAGCAGGAGGTCACCGCGATCGAAGGGAGGGCTCGCTATCTCTTGACGTTGAACCCGGGTCTGCGGCGCTCCTTGCTCACCCGGTGGGCGCGATGGCGTGTCCCCTGGTCCCGATACGACGGACTCTACGGGATGGCCGAGGACAGCGTTGCCAGGACGGCATTGGCGGCTCAGAGTCTGACTGCCCGGCCCTATTCCGTATCGGCGTTGCAGCGCTTTGCACGATGCCCGTATCAGTTTCTCCTGGCCACGATCTATCGACTGGAACCCCGGGAGGAGATCCAGCCACTCGAACGGCTGGACCCGCTGACGCGTGGCCGTCTCTTTCACGAAGTGCAAGCCGAGTTTGTGCGTGCGTTGAAAGAGACCAAGGGGTTGCCGGTGACGACCGACACCCTGCGGAAGGCGGACCGCGTCCTGGATACCACGCTCAACCGGGTGGCCGATGCCTACAAAGAAGATCTCGCGCCGGCGATTGACCGAGTGTGGGCCGACGAGATTGAGTCCATGCGTATCGACCTAAAGGGATGGCTGCAGCGGGTCGCCGAAGAGGGAGGCGAATGGATTCCCATCCACGCCGAGTTCGGATTTGGTTTTGGCGGCGGTTCGGGTCGAGACGCTGAAAGCCTTTCGGAACCAGTACGTCTGGACGGAAAGTGGCAGCTGCACGGTGTCGTGGATCTGATCGAGGCCAAGGCCGGTCCGACGTCCGACGGAGGGCTTCGGGTCACTGACCACAAGACGGGGCGGGACCGGACCCGGGACCGAATGGTCGTAGGGCACGGTGAGGTTTTACAACCCGTGTTGTATGGGCTCGCGGTCGAGCACGCCTTGGCCCGCGGTGTGCACGCGTCACGATTGTTTTTTGGGACGGTTGCCGGCGCGTTTGGAGTGCGCTCTGTAACGCTGGGGGACCGCGAGCGTCGTCAGGGCATCGAAGTGCTCGAGGTGGTTGACCGCGCGCTGATAGCCGGTGAGCTGGTGCCCGCTCCACGGGAAGGCGCGTGTCGTTGGTGCGATTTTCGGGAGGTGTGTGGCCCGTGGGAAGAGACCCGGGTGCGAAAGAAGGACCAATCAAAGCTCGCGGATCTCGCCGCTTTGCGTCGCATGCCGTGAGAACCCGGGGTCCTTGTGGCTGCGGGAGCGTGTTGCTTCTGCGCCACGGGACCACGATTCGATCCAACGCGACTCGACATGACACAACCCATTCCTCGACGCCCGCTCGTTGACAAAGACGCGAGGGTCCGTATTCGGACCTCGCTCGAGGAGTCGTTGCTTGTCGAAGCTGCGGCGGGCACCGGCAAGACCACAGAGCTCGTCGCGCGTATCGTGAATCTCTTGGGGTCGGGGGCCGCGCGGGTCGACGAGGTGCTCGCGGTGACCTTCACCGAGAAGGCCGCCGGCGAGCTCAAGTTGCGGCTTCGCGAAGAGCTGGAACGCGCGCGTCATGGCGATGGGTTACACGCGGAGCCCGACCAACACGGACGGCATGTCGCGCATCACTTGGACCACGCGATTGCTCATCTCGAAGAGGCGCAGGTCGGGACCATTCACGGGTTTTGCGCCGACTTGCTGCACGAGCGTCCGGTCGAAGCGCGCGTCGATCCCCAGTTCGACGTCCTACCCGAACCGGAGGCCGCGCGTCTATTCGCGCAGGCATTCGACCAATGGCTCGAAGCCGTTCTCGCCGATCCGCCGGAAGGGGTCCGCCGGGCCTTGCGGCGCCGCTCGACGTTTCGATTCAACGATGCCGATGAATCGTCACACGGGCGAACGAACCGGCTCCGGGCGGCCGCCTGGCGGCTGGCGGGGTGGCGCGACTTCTCCGCTCCGTATCGTCAAGAAGAGTTCCAGCGGTACGCCATCGTCGACCAGATCGTCGCTCATCTTCACGACTTCTCCGAACTCACGGCCAGGGCGAGCAACACGAGCGACCGGCTCTATCGGGCAACCCATCCCGCGCGTCTTGTGGCCAAGGCGATCGAGTCCAAAGACCGTCTGCGTAGCGCGCGACGGCGAGATTACGATGGGATCGAAGCCCAGCTGATCGAGCTCGAGGCAAACTGGAAGTTCGCGCGGCCGCCTCATGGCAGCGGGACGAGCTACGGCCCAGAGATCCCTCGGTCGCGAGTGCTCGAGCAGCATGGGAAGATCGTGGATGTCTTGCGTCGCTTCCGACGCGTGGCCGACGCCAATCTCGTCGCGCTCCTGCAGCAAGAGTTACAGGCGCCAATCGAGCGATACGGCAACCTCAAGATAGACGCCGGGTGTCTAGATTTTGTCGATCTTCTGCTCAAAGCCCGCGACCTGATTCGCGACCACGACGACGTGCGTCAGGACTTTCAGCGTCGCTATACCCATGTACTCGTCGATGAATTTCAAGACACGGACCCTCTCCAAGCTGAGATCTTGCTGCTTCTCACGGCCGATGACCCGAATGAGAGCGACTGGGTAGAGGTGACGCCGGCGGTCGGAAAATTGTTTATCGTCGGCGACCCGAAGCAGGCCATCTATCGCTTCCGCCGGGCAGACGTCGGGACGTATTACCAGGTCAAACAGCAGTTGGAAAAGTGCGGCGTCTCACTTGTTTCCCTCACCACGAGCTTTCGGGGAGTGCCGTCCATTCAACACGCGATCAACCGCACGTTTGCTCCGCTCATGACACGGGCACCGAAGGAGGGAGCGTCATCGTCACCGTCAATCTCATTGCGGACTGTACCGCCGGCGTCATTGCGGGCCGCATCGCCGAAGAATGAGACGTCGACCCAGGCCGACTATGTACCGCTCTCTCCTCATCGCGACGATCCGTCCGATCAGCCATCGATCGTGGCCCTCCCGGTGCCAAAGCCGTATGGCGCGTGGAGACTGACCGCGCGGGCGATCGACGAGTCGCTGCCCGATGCTGTGGGAGCGTTTGTCGAGTGGCTCGTGAGCGACAGCGGCTGGACCGTGACCGAACACGGCGGGGTGCGGGTGCCCGTGACGGCGCGTCATGTCTGCTTGCTGTTTCGACGTTTTGAGAGTTTTGGCCGGGATGTGACGAGTGGATACGTCAGCGCGCTCGAAGCGCGCGGCGTGCCCCATCTGCTCGTGGGAGGGCGTACGTTCCATACGCGAGAAGAGGTAGCGACGATGCGGGCTGCGTTGTCGGCCATTGAGTGGCCCGATGACCAACTCTCCGTCTTCGCGACCCTACGCGGCTCCTTGTTTGCCATCGAAGACGAAGTGCTGTTCGAGTATCGGCAGCGATTTGGTCGTTTTCACCCGTTCCGGATCCCGGACGAGCTTCGGTCACCAGCGCCGGATGACGACTCAGTCACCCATTTGCTGCCCGTCGTCGACGCGCTTGGGCTTCTCCAAGCACTGCATCGACAACGAAACACCGTACCTGTCTCGGGGACCGTCGGACGGCTGCTTCGTGCTACGCGCGCCCACGCTGGCTTTGTCATGCGGCCAGCGGGCGAGCAAGTGCTTGCCAATGTGCTTCAGCTCGCAGAGCTTGCACGTCGGTTCGAAGTGACAGGCGGGTTGTCATTTCGCGGCTTTGTCGAGAGGTTGCAGGACGAGGCAGTCGCTCGTCAGACCGGGGAA
>CAUZIB010000021.1:0-58410 GCA_963579735.1 Vicinamibacteria bacterium
ATTCAATGGGGATACTGGTATCGGCGGCGACGACAGCCGGGTCGAACGCGTCGACGCTCGGAGCGCCGCGTGCCACGCCTCAAAGCTCTGGACACGACGGGCGGCACGCAAACGCCCGTCCGCCGTATAGCGCTCCGTCGCGTCACGCACTCGCGTGTCTGACACCAGACGCCGTAGCGCGTCCAGCTCTGGCGCGCCGTAGTGCTCTTCGAGAATGAGCCGAGCGATCGCATTGATGGTCGTGCAGTCCGCGCCCAGGACCCGTGGCTGCAGGTGTATACCGCCGGTGCGGACGGCGTAGTCGGCGGTGATCGTCCGCCGCGGCTCGAGAACAATTATTCGTCGACCGGCGATCGCCTGCTGAAACATGACGCTCTGGCATTCGTAGGCATTGGAGCCGAGGAGTACCACCACGTCACAGTCAAGAAGGTCGTCATAGCTAAACGCGTGATGATGAAGACCCGCGTCCGTCAGCCCAGGAGACGAATCGGCGGTGCGGGGTCGATCATGGTCCGCGACGTTCGGGGTGCCGATGACGCGCGAAAATAGGGTCGCCGCAGCATAGGTATTTTCCAGGGAGTGATACCCAAAGCGTTTCGCGCCCACGCGGCGTGGCTCAGTGAATCCGTCGGTGGCTTTGTGGATCAGCCCCGACATCAGCTCGAGTGTCTCGTCCCAGTCCATCGCTGCCCAGCCACCCGCCGACAACCTGATCATCGGCGTCGTCAACCGCTCCCGGGTTGCAGCTGGCTCGGGGGCGTCGGCCGACTGTCCCTCGGTGATAGGGGCCGTGAGCGTCCGTCCGAGCGTCCCCCCGCGGATGGAGTGGTTCCCACGATTGACCGGACAGGCTAGGTCGGGGACGACAGCCGCAACCTGCTCTGTGCCGTCGACGGACACCTTTCCGGTTCCAGGACGGCGACATGTGCGGGACCCGCTCGGACGGCACCTCTGGCCCGCAAGCGGGGTCCCAGACGTAGGCGCGGTAGCCGCACCCGACGACGCAGTAGTTGCAGGCGGTCGTATAAGGATGTCGCCTCACTATCGCCCGGCGGAAATCGGACCGGCGGGGAGACCGGGGTCACGGGGGTGCGAGAGCTCACGCTGGCACCTCGCCGTAGCCAGACCGATTCCACCTGACGAGACACACATGGCCCGGGGTGGCCTTCTCGAGAGACAGGACAATCTGCGGGAGCCGCGAGCAGGCCTGCCCGATCACGACCAGACCATCGCGGCGTAGGTCAAAGCAGGTGAGGTGCGCCGGACAGCGCACGACACCTTCCTGATTCTATCGACTCGAGGTGCGTGTGACGAGGACCGAGCACGTGGGCGCCCATATGCGTGCACCGTCGACTGAACGCCACCAGATACTCGTTGGTCCGGCCCGCGGGAACGGAACCAGGCGGGGGTTGCTCGCTCTGCACGCACGCGATAAAGCCGTCCGGAAACCCCGGCACGTCAAAGGCAAGCACGCGTCCCGGGGCGTCGAGCGTCCCAATATCGACGGTGGGCCAAGGTTGTTCGGTCATCGCCCAGCTAGGCACGCCCAGCCCCGACCCTCGTGGACTAGAAAATCGCGATCGGATTGACCGGTGACCCGGTCCCATTGGGAATCGGCAACGGCGCGATCGTGAGCATGAACTCCCAGCGACCGCGCGCGGCGGCGGCTTCCGCCAACGCATCAAAGTCGCCCCGGTCAATCAGCTGCATGCCCAGCATGGTCAGCGCGAAGTTGTGGACGGCGAGACGCCCGAGCTCGTCTCCTTCGGGAGACGGGGCATAGCCAGGTGTCTCCCACCCAATGACGGCTACGTCACGCTCGCGTAGCCATGGGATGACGGCGTTGTCAGGACCGGCGGCCTCCGCGCCGGTGTCAAACGGACCGATGTCCTCCTGACGCGCCCATCGACCCCACCGAATAAACATCGCGTCGCCGGGTCCAACCTTGACACCTGACTGCGCCTCCCACGCCTCCAGATCCGCGACGGAGATCCGCTCGCCAGGCTGGAGATACGGCACGCCTTTCAGACGGGGAATGTCATACAGGACACCCCGGGTCACAATCCCATTCTTCATATTCAGGATCGAGTTTTTTGCGGCGCCACCCTCGACGGTGACAAGGTCGACCGCGTCATAGCCGTTCCACATCTTGCCGTCAAAGAAGATGTGGGCAAACGCGTCGAGATGGGTGGTTCCCGGACCGTGAATACACGGATACCCTATGGTGTCGGATGCCCCCGTTCGGGTCGCCCGTACCATCTCCCAGGTGATCGGGCACGGGTTATCGACCGTCGCTTCCGTAGTAGCGGTCGACGCGAGCGACACCGAGAATCCTTCGGTCACGAGCCGAGCTGCCTCGGTCTTTTTTTCGGGCGTGACGAGGTTGAGCGCGCCAAGCTCGTCGTCTGGTCCCCACCGACCCCAGTTTGAAAGCTCGGTCATCCAGCCGTCGAACTCGGCCTGCGTGACCAGCGGCAGCTCCGCGGTCTCGTCTTGTATCGTCGACCCTTGTTCCGCCCCCCTGGGTACGACGGCGAACATGGCAGCAAGACACACGACGAGCAGGGACCATCCGAATGAAACACGACTCATTGAAGACTCTCCGTTCTTTGGTGTGACGCGGTGTGACGCCCGGCATGCCGGTGATGTGACCGGCCCCATCAGTCTTGGCTCCCGGCGGCCGTCGCGCCCGGAAGCGCAAACGCAATCAACTCCGGCGGTGTACCACCAATAGCCATGACCAGATACTGCGTGTCGTCGACCATATACGTCATCGGGGTCCCGGTCGTCCCCGCCGGAAGGTCGACCGACGCCCGCTCTTCGCCGGTTCTCTTATCCCATGCCACCAGCCGCGGACCATCGGTGCTGCTACCCGTCGCGCTGGCCGTGACAAGCAGCGTCTTGGTCAGTACCGGACCAAAGATCGACCCATCCCCTAATGGCGGCAAGTTGAGATCACGAAGCCGTGGGTGATTGCGATAGCGGTCGCCGTTGCCTAGTGGCACGGACCAGACGTGATGACCCGTGTTCATGTCGATGGCGGTGATCCTGGAATAGGGAGGCTTGAACAACGGGAGACCTTGCGGCATCTGGGGCCCGAGCTGCCGCCCCTCGCGATTCGCCCGCATCCGCTCGGCCTCCGGCGCGCCGTGCGTATAGGCTACCGTCGCTCCCGTGTCCGTCTCTGGCGCATACAACGGAATCACCACTGCGTAGTTTCGAGACGGGATGTAGAGCATCCCCGTCTCGGGGTCCATCGCTCCGCCTGCCCATCCCGCCGTGCCCGGGTCGGGTGGCCGCATGATCGTGCCTTGCGTCCCGCCCTCGACCGGACGTGTCGGTGGGGTGAACAACGGTCCAATCTTGAAGCGCTCGACCGCATCGACCGCCATCTGACGGATCTCTGGCGTGAAATCGACAAGGTCACTGATCGTCACGCCCTGATAGTCAAACGGCGACGGCTTTGTGGGAAACGGTTGAGTGGGCGACAGCCGCTCACCCGGCATGTTTGTCTCTTGTGGGACCGGTCGCTCTTCGATCGGCCAGAGCGGCTCGCCCGTTTCGCGGTCAAAGGCGTAGACAAAGCCCTGCTTGCTCACTTGAGCGATCGCCTTGATCTCGCGACCATCGATCGTGACATCCACCAGATTGGGATGGGTCGGAAAGTCGTAGTCCCAGAGTCCATGGTGCACGGCTTGGAAATGCCACAACCGCTGCCCTGTCTCTACGTCGACCGCAATCAGCGTTTCGGAAAACAGATTATCCCCGGGACGGTCAGCGCCGTAGTAGTCGTTGGTGGCGGTCCCGGTCGGAAGATAGACATGACCGAGCTCGCTGTCACCGGCCAACATCGACCAGACGTTCGCGTTTCCAGAGTATCGCCAAGAGTCATCGAGCCAGGTATCGACACCAAATTCATCGTTACTGTTTGGCACGGTGTGAAAGTCCCACGCGTGCGCCCCCGTCTTGACGTCCCACGCCCGTACCCATCCCGGCACGGCTTCTTTTGTAACCCGTCGGTCGGCAACGTGCGACCCATGTATGACCCGGTCCCGAACCACAATGGGTGGGGAGTGAATCCCCATGAGCATCGCGTTGAGATAATCACGCTCCTCCCGGTTGGCCCGGGGCACGCCCTCCATCACGTCGACCTTACCCCCGTCTCCGAAATCCAGACACGGCCGACCAGTCTTAGCGGCGACACATACGAGATACCCATTGCCGGTGCCCCAGAAGATCCGTTCGTCGGTGTCGCCATCCGTCCAATACGCCACCCCGCGTTGTCGCCACGTCCCGGTCATGGTCGTCGTGCCTTCTTCGTAGGCCTTGGGGTTATAGACCCAGATCGTCTCGCCGGTCACCGCATCGACCGCAACGCCTTGGGACAACGGCGTATTGAAGTAGAGCACGCCGCCAACCATCAACGGTGTCGATTGAAACGCGTTGTAATTTGGCGCGTGCCCGGTGCGATACAAATTTGGTGTGTCCGCGACCAGGCTATCGACGATGGCCGCCAGCGGCGCCCACAGTTCGCCGCCGTGGCCGACATTGCGACTGACAAACGCATCGGTCAACGGCCACCGCCACGCAATCTCGAGGCCTGAGAAGTTGGTGGCATCAATCTGATCCAGAGGCGAGTACTTGGTCCCTTTGACATCGCCCGCGTAGCTGCGCCATTCACCGGCAGAAGTGTCATAGGTCTGCCAGGGACCTGGGCTCTGACCCTCTGCGCGGGGAGACACGGTGACAACCAGGAACAGCAACACGGTCGTCAGCCAGCCGAAAGACCATGTCGACCGGACCGGAGCACCGACCGCGCGGTCTCTCGCCTGCGCATACACCGTCATCGTTTCTTCCCTCGACTCAGCGGACCGATCGTCATTGTGCGTACAAGACCACAGTGTCGGAGGGCCGTCAAGCCGGGTTGCGCCGCCCGCCCCAGTGGCACATTTATTTGGACCTGGGTTCCAAGGATGTAAGGTAGGCAGATGAGTCCTTTACGTATACGGAGTCTTTGCGTGCTGATATCGCTGGCGATCGCGGGCGCAGGCCTGGTCGTCCGAGGTCAGCAGCCGATCTTTCGGGTTGGCACCGAGTTGGTCGACCTTTACGTGACCGTCACCGATGACGACGGGCGTCTCGTCCCGAACCTACTGCAGGAAGACTTTTCCATTTTTGACGAGAAAGAGCCGCAGGACATCGTCCTGTTTGAAAACGACGTTCGCCCGATCACTGTGGTCGTCATGCTCGACACGAGCATCAGCACAACGAACGTGATGCACCTGATCACCGGAGGTGCCGAGCAGTTCTTGATCCGTATGCTCCCTGAAGATCGGGCGAGGGTCGGGGCGTTCAACGACAAGATCGAGATCGACCCCCCGGAGTTCATCGCGGACCGCGACGCGCTTATCAGCGAGCTCCGTTCCCTCGACTTCGGCAACGAGACTCGGCTCTTTGACGCAATCGACACAAGCCTCGATGCGCTGGTTGGCGTCGAGGGTCGAAAGGTGGTGCTCGTCCTGACAGATGGCCAGGACAGCTCCAGCGATAAAGGATGGCGGGACGTATTGCGCCGAGCGATTGCCGAAGAGGTCATGGTTTATTCAATCGGATTGGAAGTCGAGTACTTCGACGGCGCCCGAGACCGAAGAACCGAGCCAGACGGAAGCCTTCGTCGATTGGCGGAGGAGACCGGTGGCGGGTACTTCCTGCTTGAAGAGACGGACGACCTTGGCCCGACCTTCACCCGAGTGTCACAAGAGCTGCATAGCCAATACGTGCTGGGCTTTTCGCCCAACGAGCGAGACGGGAAGGTCCATGACCTCGAGGTGCGCCTGGCCCCACGCGGGATGGAAGCCAGAACGAGACGGAGCTACGTCGCGCCGACGGGTGGCGTCGCCACCGGGGAGAGCCGCTAGCAGGCCGTGGTGACAGCCGGCGGCGTTCGACGGGACCTGACACCCTGCCGAACGGCGTGGCTCGTTGCTCCTCCGGCCTTGTTCGTCTGACGCCGAGCCCGTCTCGGTGCCTCGCGGGATTTTCACCATGGACTGTTCGTATCCCGCGTCAGTCGACCGGCTCGATACGCAGGAGCGCGCCGTCGTCCGCGTCAGTGAGCACATACAACAATCCATCGGGGCCCTGACGCACGTCACGGATGCGTTGGCGAAGCGAGGCAAGCAGCGATTCCCGGCGCAACTCTTCTCCGAGGTCGTTAAACACGATGCGCTGAAGATGCCCGGTGTTTCGGATACTGCCCATCCGCAACGCTCCGACGAACAGATTTCCCTGCCAGGCGGGAAACCGGTCACCGTCATAGAACACCATCCCTGACGGAGCGATCGACGGCAACCACACGATCTCTGAGGGCTCCATCCCCGGCTGCCATGGCTCGGCGGCCACTCGCGCGCCGGAATACTGTCGCCCATACGACACGATTGGCCACCCATAGTTTGCGCCCGGGCGTATGACGTTTGCCTCGTCACCGCCTTGCGGGCCGTTCTCATGCGCCCAGATCTCGCCGGTGCCCGCGTGCAACGTCAGCCCGAGCTGGTTGCGGTGGCCAAAAGAGTAGATTTCGGCGCGGTGGCCGGCCTGGTGCACAAAGGGATTGTCGGGTGGTATCGAGCCGTCGTCGAGGAGCCGAACCACCTTGCCAACGGTGTCCCCGAGATCCTGCGCCCGGGGTCCACCGCTGTCAGACCCAAACGCTCCGCCAACAGTCATAAACAGGGAACCATCCGGGGCGAATGCCAAACGAGAAGCTGCGGTGCCGTTGCCGCCGACGGGGTCGGACACAAACAGGCCCACGACATCGGCGAGCGACGACCCGTCGAACCTGCCGCGGGAGAGCGCGACCGCATACCCATCCGGGGTCGACGTCGTGTAAGTCAGGTAGACAAACCCGTTGTCCTCAAATCGCGGATGGATCGCGATGTCCATGAGACCCGCCAATCCGGCCGCGTGCACAGCCGGGACACCGCCCACGGCTCCGGGGTCGAGGTGTCCGTCGCGGATCACACGCAGCCGGCCTGGGCGCTCGGTCACCAAGAGTGTCTCGTCGGGTAAGAACGCGAGCGCCCAGGGGTGTGCTAGCCCGCGGGTCACCACGGTAACCTGAATGTGTGGCGCCTCCGCACTGTCCAAGATCACAGATGTGTCAGGAAGAGGCGTCGGCGGCAACCCCGGACGTCGTTCTTGGCCTTGAAGGGCGGTACCGCCCGTAAAAAGAAGGACGCAACACGCGGTCGCGTTCAGGATGGATAGCCGACGCCGAATTTTCATAGAGTCTCCTGTTTCGCAAACAGCGTATCGTTTGTCCACTATACCGTCGTACGAAGCCAGCGTCCGTTGGAAATACCAACGGCTGGTGCGACATGCATCCAGGTCGAAATCGAGACACGTCGAGCGTGCGAGTCCTCATCGCTGAAGACGGCCCTTCTGCCCGCACTGGGCTGATGGAACTGGTCACGGCGTGGGGATTCGACGCCGTGGGAGCCGTGGACGGCGAAGACGCCCTCATGAAGATTGGGGCTGAGCACCCCGATATTATTCTCGCCGACTTGGTGATGCCGCGCCGCGATGGACTCTCACTGCTACGAGATCTAGGAGACCGGCTCAACGACATGACGTTCATCATGGTGACCGCTCAGGGCAGTGTCGAGAGTGCGGTCAACGCGATGAAAGACGGCGCTTACGACTATATTGCCAAGCCGATCGACCCACAGCGTTTGCGAGTGTTGCTGGGCAAAGTGGTAGAGCGTCATGATGCGCGACGCGAAGTGGCGGCGCTCAAACGTGAGCTGGTCACCGACGGGCGCCTTGGTCGCATCATCGGGAAGAGCCCAGCCATCCAGAAAGTGTTCAGCCTTATTGAGCAAACCGCCCCTGCGCAGGCATCAGTCCTCGTCGTCGGCGAGTCAGGAACCGGAAAGGAGCTGGTTGCCTCCGCTATCCACGAGCTCAGCCCGCGCTCAAGCGCTCCGTTTGTGGCGATAAACTGTGCGGCCATACCCGAAGGGTTGCTCGAGAGCGAGATTTTTGGTCACGAACGCGGCGCCTTCACAGGGGCGACAAACCAACGTCTCGGCTGCTTCGAACTCGCCCACCGGGGCACGCTCCTGCTCGACGAAATCTCGGAAATGGCGCCCACGCTGCAGGCAAAGCTGCTCCGGGTGCTGCAAGAACGTGTGGTACGTCGTCTGGGAAGCATGCGCGACCACCCATTCGATGTCCGAGTCGTCGCCGCCACCAACAGCGACCCCCAGGTCGCCGTTCGCGATGGGCGCCGACGGAAAGGTACTATCGCATCAACGTGGTGACAATCGACGTCCCCCCGCTCCGTGACCGACGCGAGGACATTCCCTTGCTCGTCCAGGCGTTTCTACCCGAGTTCACGACGCATCGGGCCATTCCGGTGCGCGGCGTCGCGCCCGACGCGATGCGTGCACTTCAGCGCTACACCTGGCCGGGCAACGTGCGCGAGCTACGCAATGTCATCTCATCGAGGTCACGCTCGAATACACCGGCAACAACAAGACACGGGCCGCGGAAATGCTGGGAATCAGTGTCAAGACGTTGCACAACAAGCTGAACAAGTTTCGTTCGCTAGACGCGAAATGAGGCTGAGCCGCCGGGCGGCGGTAAGATCCGACAGAATCTCGAACCGGCGGTAGCGGTCGAGACGCGGGCGAGCCAAGACGAGCACGGCGTCCGCGGTTCGAGTCTCTTCCAACGCGGCTTCGGCCTGCTCGATTGCGGCATCGATCTGCCCAGCGTTGTACAACTCGCGAGCGCCGCGCGTTGCTTCCTGACTCCACGCCGGCGCCGCCGGAACACCAACGAGTACAGTCAGCAGCAGTAGAACGAGGACCACGGGTGTCATTCTTGACGTAAGGACCCCCCAGAAATCACGGGTGTCGACGCTGTGTGCCCGGCAGATCGACAAGGCGACCCCGCGACGGCCGCCCGACGGCTCGGCGAATGAGCATGTTTCGCGGGCTCGACGGATGCGACAGCGGTCGACGCCGATGCCGACACGCCGTTCATATCGATGCTTCCACGGAAGTGTGAGCCTTCGGCCATGGCCACCCGAGGGGCCACGATATCGCCATCGATCGAGCCCTTCTCACGGAGCTCGATTCTCTCGGTCGCCCGCACGTTGCCACGGACCGTTCCCAACACGATAACCGATTTCGCCTTGATGTCGGCCTTCACCGTGCCGCTCGCCCCGACGGTAAGGACGTGGTCGCGTAGGTCAATACTCCCCTCGATCACTCCGTCGACCTGAAAGTCTTCAGCCCCACGCAGCTCACCTTTGACGACCAGCGACTTCCCAAACGTGGCTGGTGTTGGCGTCGGGCTGGGCGGCGACGTCGCGGACCGCTCTCGCGTGATACGCGAGGCGGGGACCGACGGGACGACAGCGGTCACCGCCTCGGTTTCTTTCTTCCACATCATGACCTATCTCTCCCGGTCCAGTCTGACAGTACGCTCAACGCATTGTAGACCCGAGGGTACGAGCAGAACCCGTGCCACACATAGGGTCGTGTGTCGGCGTCACGTCCGTGAGACCCAATGGAGCTTGTCTCGCATGCGTCATGGCGGCGCCTGAAAGAGAGAACAATCTACCGATCCGTGAAAACTTGACAGTCATGCACCAGCCCGTTGTAAAAGTCATGAGCGGCACGTGACCCGGCGAAGCGCCGGTCCCCTCTCAGACGCCCGTGGATCCAAAGCCGGCGCCCCCCCGGGCCGTGTGGTCCACGGTGTCCACGTCAATCACCTCGACAGTGCAGCGTCGCTGGACGACCAGCTGGGCGACCCGCATCCCGGCGGTCACCTGAAACGCGGCCCCGCCGTGGTTTATCAAGATGACCCCTACCTCACCCCGATACCCCTCGTCGATGGTTCCCGGGGTGTTGAGCACCGTGACGGCATGCTTGAGAGCTAACCCGCTCCGCGGACGCACCTGTGCCTCCGTCCCGTCTGGTAACTCAATGACCAGACCCGTGGGGACGAGCTCTGCCTGGCCTGGATCAATGAGCACATCAGCAGCCGCGTGGAGGTCGAGGCCGGCGTCGCCAGGATGCGCGTACGTTGGGAGCGTCGCCGTGCCGTGAAGTCGCTTGACTCGAAGTTGCATACCAAGGGGGCTGTCAACCCAGGGGAATCCTGACCTTGGTGACCGTACATCACCGAGACTCCCCGCACGATCGCGGTCATCGCCAGCGCGGTCTCCGAGTATATCGCACGACCGGATAAGCTCTGGGCATGAACATATTGTCTCGACGGAGTTTCTTCCGTGACATGGGCAGCCTGGCGGCCGTCGCCGCCGCGCGGGGGACCCGGACAGCCGCTGCGCCGAGTCTGGCGGCAAACCGCGAGCGAGGCCGACAGGCCGACCGGCTCACGATTCGAGCGGTGGATGCCTATCCGGTCTATATCAACGAACGCTCCGTCGGACTTCTCGACGCTCCAGAATTCTCATCGGACACAGATCCCCGCCGATGGAGCTACAACGGTCCATTTGCTCAGATTCCTTCCGCGATCATCGCCGTCATCAAGACTGACGACGGCATCACCGGCTTCGGAATGGGGGCGGGGGGCAGCGCTGCCGTGGAGGTCATCCATGGCCACTTGCGTCATCTGCTGGTCGGTGCGAACCCTCTGAATGTCGAGCAGCTCTGGGACCAGATGTATAGCTCATCGCTTTTTTATGGACGACGAGGCCTGGTGCCCATGGCGCTGAGCGCCGTCGACAACGCTCTGTGGGACATTGTCGGAAAACATGCCGATGAGCCGGTGCATCAGCTCATCGGTGGACAGCCACGGGACCGGATCGCCGCGTATCAAACCGGTGGTCGCGTCGCGGACGGCATGGCCCTTGGCATCCGGCACTTCAAACGCAGCGCGCCGGTTGGGCCTCAATCGACCGAGGCTGCGATGGAACGCGTCGTGACCGACGTCCTCGCCGCCCGTGACACCCTCGGACCGGACGGCAACCTCATGACCGACTGTGTGTCACGAACGGGAACCGTCGAGTGGGCAATTGGGTTTGCGGAACGTGTGCGACCGGCACAGCTCTATTTCATGGAGGAGATGCTGTCGCCAGACGATGTGTTTGGCTACGTCGAGCTCGTCGACCGCATCGGCGCCAGAGGCTCGAACTGGACACGGATAGCCTGCGGCGAACATGAATACACAGAGCACGGATTCAACGTCTTGACCCGACTCGGGTCCGCAGACGTTCTCCAGCCAGACATGACCTGGTGCGGCGGCCTGACGGCGGGACTCCGTATCGCCCGGCTTGTCGAAAGCGCCGGTCTGGAAATCATCCCGCACCGTGGCGGCAGTGTCTGGGGGATCCCGATCGCGCTCACCTCGCCAAGTTGCACGATGGCGGAGACATTCCCCGCCGGTTCGACGCTGCTCGACGCGATGACGGCGCCGTTCGAGGACGGTGACTACCTCGCCCCTCCCGGTCCTGGTTTTGGGACGAGACTCACCGAAGAGATGGTGCGAGACCACCGACTCGGGGCTGACGTCTAGTGGGCTAGTCCCGGGTCAGTGCTTCGTTGCATACATCGCCGCGCGCGGCGCCCGTCCACTCGGGCGCCGTGCCACGGACATCCTTTCCGAATACGGTGACGGGACAGCTAGTGAAGCGGCGCCTCAACCGACCCGTGACTGTTCATTCTTGCGACCTCGAACTTGCTACATCGAAAAACGTGGTCCAAACGTGCCGATGTAGCCCCTAGGGGGTGTCTAGGGCCGGACGCGGATGTATTTCTGCAGGTTGCGAGGAGCAGGCTCTCCGCCATACATGTTGCCTTCAGCGTCGACCGCGACAAACTCGGCGCCATTGCCGGCGGTGAACCGTGGGTCGCCCCAGCCATACAGCACAAACTCGTCGACCCAACCGGTCTTTGCGTCGCCGATCCGAATCCCCATCTCCCAACCGGGATTCTGCACGTCGTCTGATTCCGAATCGGCCACGTAGATGCGGTCGTCAGCCGTCAGAAACACGCCACTTGGTCGCCCAAACTGGGTCCACTGCGTGATAAAGGTGCCCTCTTGGTCAAAAATCTGGATCCGATTGTTTGACCGGTCTCCAACATAAATACGACCCTCGGAATCCATCGCGATCGCGTGTAGGGTGCGAAATTCGCCTGGACCGTAGCCCGTCCGGCCCCACTCTTTCAGGTAGGTGCCGTCTTTCGAATACTTCACGACACGGTTGTTCGTTGTATTCGCGTGTCCGTCGGCGATAAAGATGTCCCCGTTGTCAGCGACGACGACATCCGCGGGCGCGTTGAATTGGTAGGGTCCGCGACCGGCCTTCCCGGGCTGCCCGAGGGTCATCAGCACCTCACCGGTCGGACTGAACTTTATGACCTGATGTCCGCGGGTCCCTTCGGGCGTCCGCCCCTCGGCAACCGCGTCGGTGACATAGACGTTCCCGTCATTGTCGACCTCTATCCCGTGCGGCCAAATGAAGAGGCCACCACCAAAACTCTCGACGACGTTCCCATCCGGGTCGAACTTGATGACCGAGTCGAGGTCCGAGTCAAGACACTCGTTCCCAAACCTTTCCGGCGCGCTCGCATCGCAACGGATGACAGCCCAGACGTGACGGCCGTCCGGGTCGATCGTCACTTTCCCTACGGCGCCCATCGTTCTTCCGCCGGGGAGCTTCGCCCAACCATCCACCAGACGATACGGGTTTGGTAACGCTTGGGCTTCGGCGACCGCGCTCGCGCCCAGCCCAATCGTGAGGGCGAGCGCGCCCGCGACTCCGGCTCGTGTTGCAGACATCATGATGACCTCCTCTGATAGCAATGACCGTGTGACCACGCCGTTCGACCGTCGAGCGTGCTCGCTGAACGCGTCGACCGGAGGCTAAAGATATTCGTCTTCGCGGCTCCCGTCCACCCGGCCAACCACCAGACCCAAGACGCCTCTGTATGATGGACGAACATGTCTATTCGTCCGGTCAAGCGCATCGCGCCCGCCACACCGACGATTGAAGGTGCGGGAGTCAGGCTCAGACGAGCCTTTGGCTTTGGGGACACGACCGACTACGACCCATTCCTGCTCTTTGATGATTTTCGCGGTGATGACCCCCGCGACTATTCGGCCGGCTTCCCTTGGCATCCGCACCGGGGCATCGAGACCATTACCTATGTGCTGGCGGGCGGCGTCGAACACGGCGACAGTCTCGGCAATAGAGGGCGTCTCGGGGCCGGCGACGTGCAGTGGATGACCTCCGGGCGTGGCATTCTTCACCAGGAGATGCCCCAGGGAGACAGTCAGGGCCGCATGCATGGGTTTCAGCTCTGGGCCAACCTGCCTTCGTCGCTCAAGATGTCATCCCCGCGTTATCAAGACGTCGCGGCCGCGGATATCCCGGCCGTGACCGACGACGACGGGACGACTGTGCGGGTGGTGTGTGGTAGCTTTTGGGGACAGACGGGCCCGATCGACGGGGTCGCGGCCGACCCTCGCTATCTCGATGTCACGGTGCCGACCGGCGTGCGAAGACGCTTCTCGGTCGAAACCTCTCGTCACGCGTTCGCCTATGTCTTTGCCGGTTCGGGAACGTTCCGTGACGCCTCGGAGCCACAGACGGTCGCGACCGAATATGTCGGAACGCCGCGCGCGGACACCGAGCCCGAGGTCGGCAATCGGTCACTGGTGCTGTTTGACGACGGCGACGAGATCACCGTGCAGGCCGGGGACGACGGCATCCGGTTTCTCCTCGTCTCGGGCACACCGCTCGGGGAGCCGGTGGCCTGGCAAGGACCGATCGTCATGAACACTGCAGAAGAGCTACGGCAAGCGTACGCAGAGCTGCGGAGCGGCACGTTTATCAAGGGGCAGTGACTGGCGCTGCGCCCGTATACCGTTCGAGCTCAGCCGACCGGGACGCGCTCGAGCAACTCACGATGCCAGTTGATGACGACGTGAAGACGGTCTCGACGTGAACTCCCTTCGCGGTAGACGACAATAAACAGCTCCCCGTCGGCTGTCAGATCATAGGTGCGCCCAGAACCGGTATGAAAATCGCCCTCAAAGAGCGTGCGTGGGGCCTCAAAACTCACCGTCGACTCGAGCGAGTGCTCCACCACCTCCATCTGGGTACGCCCGCGGATGAAGTACAGCTCGTTGCGTGTCGACGACCACGCGGGCAAGTTGCCACCGTCGGTCGACACCTGCCACTTGCCATCCATGGCCGGGAACTGCGTCACATGCACTTCAAACTGACCCGACTCGTTCGACGCGTACGCCAGCCACTGTCCATCCGGGGACAACGCAGGCGCGGGCTCTTGAAATGGCGTGTTGGTCAGTCGGCGAGCGTCCGCGTCACCGTCGACCGACAGCATGGCGAGGTCGGAGCTGCCGGAGGGCAAGGTGACCGTCGTGTAGACAAGAAGGTTCTCACGCGAAACCGCGTGGGGCAACTGCACTTCGTCCGACTCGGTGAGACGTTCGGGCGGCGACGAGCCGTCCGCGATGTGGCGAAAAAGGTTGCGAGCACCGCCCGCCGGGCTGGCGCCGATGATGAGCGACCGCCCATTGGGCATCCACACCGGATACGAGTCGGCGCCCGGGCTAAATGTGAGCCGGTTGAGCGCATTGCGCTCGAGGTCGTAGAGCCAGACGTCGCGGCGTTCGTCCGTGATATCGAGTGCAACCCGCGTCCCATCCGGTGACACCCGGGGGAGATAGTACCGCTGAGGCTCCAGCGGCAAGAACTCCACGACGCCGTCGTGGTCGACCGTGGCCAACCGGCGGCGGTTGCTGGTGACACTCCCCCTCCCGGGGAGATACACCAATGTGCCGTTCTGAGAGACATCAAAATGCGCGGTTCCTTGCATCAAGGGAGGGGCCTGACGCACCCCGTCGG
Organism: Vicinamibacteria bacterium; assembly: GCA_963579735.1. Taxonomy (GTDB): domain Bacteria; phylum Acidobacteriota; class Vicinamibacteria; order Vicinamibacterales; family UBA8438; genus CAUZIB01. Next base: position 14,909 of record CAUZIB010000021.1, read on the forward strand.
CGACAACCTGCGGCACGCCGGTCGTGGTCATAGTCCGTTCGTCGAACCGGACGGCCACGATAGAGCCGTCTCGGGCGAAGACCAGGTGACCGGTCGACACGACACGCGCCAGACTCCGTCCGGTCCGAGTCCAAAGACGATGGAGTCGTCGGCTGACCAGCGCCCTCCCCACGGCCGAGGCGTATCGGCAATGACCAGTGACGCACCCCCGGTCGCGGGCACTTTGAACAGCCGGCCATTTGCCAAGTAGCCGGTCCACGTGCCGTCGGGCGAGAAGAAGGGCGATTCGGCCCCGCGAGAGCCGGGGAGCACCCGCGCTTCAAGGTCGTCGAACGGGCGAACCCAGAGCTCGCTTCCGGCGACAAACGCAACCCGGGAACCGTCGGGGGACACAGCCATCATCTGACCGGTCGTTCCGGTCAACTCGCTACCCTCGACCGCCAGCTGGAATCGTCCGATGGACGGCTCTGGGGTTGGCACGCGGCCGAAAACAGTCCAGGTCAGGAGCGCGACGAGAATGACGAGGGCCGCGGTCGCAGCTGCCCACTTGGCCAAACCCACCGCCACCGCCGGTGCGACGGGCGCCACATGGTCCGCCGTTTCCACGGCGGCATCGACTTCACGAGCGAGGACTCTGACGTCCCCCATGTCTCGCAGACGACGATCGAGATTCTTTTCCAAACATCGCGTCAAGACCGCGCAAATACCGGGCGGCAATGACGGCGGCAACCGCTCATAGTCGGGCTCCGCCCGAAGAACGGCAGCGATCAAGTCCACCGGTGTCGCGGCGGTAAACGGGGGACGGCCGGTCAGCAACTCGAACAAAACCACGCCAAAAGCCCACACGTCCCTGCGGCGGTCGGTGGTTTGCCCGCCGGCCTGCTCCGGCGACATGTAGGCGGCGGTCCCCAGAATCACGCCGCGGCCGGTCAGCTCATTGATGGCGGTCGCCCCACTGAACGACCCCACGGCTGGTGTCTCGCTGAGCGCTTTGGCCAGACCGAAGTCGAGAATCTTGATGTGCCCGTCGGTTGTGGCTCGATATTTTCCGGTTTGAGATCGCGGTGAATAATGCCGCGGGCGTGCGCGGCCTCGAGCGCATCCACAATCTCGAGCGCCAAGCGAAACGCTTCGTTGATAGAGAGTGCGTATCGTAAATCGTGGCGATCCCGGGATGGTTGAGGCTGGCGAGGACCTGGGCTTCCCGACGGAAGCGTGCCAGCCGGTCGGTGTCGCCAGCCGGAAGAAACTTGAGGGCCACTTCTCGGTTGAGGACGGTATCGGTCGCTCGATACACGCGCCCCATCCCGCCTTCTCCGATGAAAGCCGTTATGCGGTAGTGGCCGAATCGAGTACCAATCTCTGGAATCATGTGAACGCTGCCCCATTCTATTTGAGCGCGACGTCACGACCTCCCCGATCACGGCCTCACGGCCGCGAGATATAATCAGCCCCCGACAAACCCCGGCCTGTGGCCGGTCCGCGGCGCAACGGGACACGGCACAAAGGGACATGGAGGTCCTATGAGATTCAAACTCCTGACTTTGGCAACCGCGTGGGCGGCTCTCGCCCTCACCATGGCCTCGCCGGTGGTCGCACAGCAAGCCAACAACTACGACTACTGGCGCTTCAACCGAGAGATGATCCGCTATGGCCAACAGGCCGTCTTCATGTGCAACGGGTTGTTCACCTCGAATCGGACCCTCGAACAGGTGTTCGAACAAGAGTTGGCGTTCTTGCCGCAGCCGGTCGGCACCGCCCGTGGCGGCGACTACACCGTGGACCGCGACCGACAGGCGGTCACCATCGGTGCACCCGGGGGCACACCACAGATGAGAGCCGCGTTCCGCGAGGGCATCGGCTGCATCATCCTGCCACCCGACCAGACGCTCGAGGAGATCGGCCAGCTCCCCATCCTCGACATGGCACCGCCGGCTGGCGATCCAGCGACGATACCGTGGCCTGATGGGGACCTTCTCGCTGACTCGGCGTCGTCCGGTGTGAACCTGGCGGCCCTCGAAGCCGCGTCCGACTGGTCGTTCGACCGGGACACACCGGAACAGGTCACCCTGAGTCTTGTCGTCGTGAAGGATGGCGAGATTGTCCACGAACGATACGCCCCGGGCGTCGACGTGACGACGCGAACGCGGACGTGGTCGACCGCCAAAAGCATCGCCTCCACCCTCATCGGCATGCTTGTCGACGAGGAGCGGATGTCACTTGACGCGCCGCTCGGATTCGACTGGTTCCCAAAGGCCGACGCGGCCGATAAGGACCCTCGCGCCGCCATTACGCTGCGGCACGTGCTCAACATGTCGAGCGGGCTCGAGCCGATCGACAATGCAGGTCTCGAGTATGCCATCGGTTCTGGATTGTCGTATTGGGCGGGTGCCAGCTCTGTCCAAGGCGCGCGCAGTCGCGCCTTGATTCGTGAGCCCGGAACAAACTGGGACTACGAAAACTATGACACCCTGCTGGCGATCTATGCGCTAAAACAGGTCCTCGGAGATGAAACGACCTATCGCGAGTTTCCGCGACGGGCGCTCCTAGACCGGATCGGGATGCGGAACACACTGGTCAGCACCGACCGGTTCGGAGACTTCATTCTCAGCAGCCAGCTGTACACCAACGCCCGGGATTTAGCCCGCTTCGGGCTGCTCTATCTCAACGGTGGTGTCTGGAACGGCGAACGGCTGGTCTCCGAAGAGTGGATCGACTTTGTCAGAACGCCCGCGCCCGCCACGGCCCACCGTGGCAACTTCTACGGTGGTCAGTTTTGGCTGGTCCCCGACGACCGCACCGACGTGCCAAGCGACGCCTACTCGACGTCCGGCAACCGTGGCCAGTTTGTGGTGATCGTGCCATCCCACAACACCGTCATCGTGCGGCGTGGGCTCGACTGGGGCCGGCAGGGCTTTGACCGATGGTCAATGACTCGCGAGGTGTTGAAGGCGTTTGGCCCATCGCGGTCCCAGGAATAACAAGACCGCGCGCGAGACACTTGGGCCCGGCGGGGCGTTTCCGCAACAAGGAAACGTCCCACCGGGACTTGCTGCAGCTGTCGGCTAGAAGAAAAGACCAGACAGCTCGCTAGTGCGTCACGTCGACGGTCACGTTCTCGTAGGTAAAACGTGATCCGTCGCTGACGACGGCCCGCAGGACATACTCTCCGGGTTCGTCAAACGTGACGTCCGCCATCCACCGGTTCTCCGGTGGCGGTTCCGGCAAGATATACGGCGGTGACCAGGGCGAATTCCCCCACACTCGACTGTCCATCCACGCCTTCATCTGCTCGGGCGTGAACGTCACCTTCCGAGCCGGCCCCCGATACACGATCCACGACAACCGCAACCCAGGCACGCTACTGACGACGGACGACCCCACCCCGTCAGTGCTGTAAAACTCCTCGAGATTCTCCGGTGGGCCACCCCTGTCCGAACGGCCTGGAAAATCGTCGGGGTCGTCAGCAAACGCCGCCAACGTCAACGGTTCGCCTACTCCAACGGTACGGTGAAGCGCGCCGTCAATCTCGAGCACCGGGGCAATGTTCGTCCGAAGCCGGTCGTCGAGCGTGCCAAACGCCCCCCCTACCTCCGTGGACATCACCTGCGGGTCCATGCGGTAATCCGGCGCCAGCGTCGCGTAGGCGCGGTTCGTCCGGCCGTGCGTAGTGAGCGTCCAGACCATTTCCTGGTCGCCGAAATCGGCGGGCACCTCGACCGTAAACAGAAACGGGTTTCGACGCGGGTAAAAGTGGGTAGGCTGACTCTTGTCGGCCGTCGCGGGCTCAAACCCATCCATTTCGAGGTCGTCAAGCGCACGCGGCCGGCTCACCACGAAATAGTTGTCGGTCCCGACCGGGACGTCGAACTCCTGCTCCCAGTTCGAGTTCATATACCCGAACCACATGGTGATCGAGCCGTCGTCGTTGGGCCACCATCCCTCATAGGCAGGGTGGATGCTTTGCCCCCGCAAATACATGAACCGCGTTTGCGCGACCAGACCGTGTGTGGTCTGAAGGGCCACCAGGACCCCCACCAGGGCAATCGTCAGCCGCAGTCCTCCCGATCGTCTTACGGAACTGGTCACGGCTGCGCACCGTCGTCGTTCTGGGTGGTCGCGGTCTCGGTTCTCGGCACCTCAGCCCAGCACAACGGACACCCAACGTCGTAGTCGTTTCGGCTACTCATGCTTGCCCGGCGATCGGCCATTTCCTCTTGGAACTGGTCTTCCGTGAGCTCTACCGCATACCCGAGGTCAATAAACATGTTTGCCACGGATCGACGACCACCGCCCGCCCAGTTACGGCTATCGGCGAGGTTCCGATTCCCCACCGTCGTGTCGAGGAAACCGATGATGTGCAGGATGGTTCCCTTCGGGAGCAGCGGCGCCGCATCGTCCTCATAGACATACTGCTTGACCCAGCTGTGGTCGTAGCCGACACAGTTGAGGGTGAAATGGTTATTGCCCCAGATTGCCTCAATACACATCCGTGTCCCCGGTGCATGCAGATGCGGCTCGAACGCAACAAGCTTCGTGTGCTGTTCGAGCACTTCGAACGCATGGAGCTCTTGACCGGATCTGCCGGGCGGGACATCGATGTCGTTGCCATTCCCGAGCCGGACACGGGCGCGATTGCCATATTCCGGCTCGTAGCTCGTGGGGTGAAAGATGAAACCGAATTCGAGCTGGGCGGTGGTCTCCTGGATACCATTCGAGTGGAGGTGGCTGGCCCGCAAGTGCAGCGCGGAATTCGCCTGGAGCAATGTGCCGAATTTCTCCGGAAAAATATCGGCGTTCCGCCCCACTTCGTGGATCGGCCACCGGGTGCGGGTCTCTTCGTCAACCGCGGTCCCCTCGTCGTTCAACACGCCACTCGAATACGTCATGTGATGAAACAGATAGCGACCACCGACCGTGCCCGAGCCAGTGTCTCCCGGGATGTCATTGATTTCCCGCACCTCGACGGCCTTGACGTAGCGGTCTTCGGTAAGGCCGGTCGGGACCAGACCCAGGTCGCCCCACCAGTCCGAACCGACGGCCGGGCGTGTCACTTCCGGTGAACGCAGCACAAGGTCCGGTTTTCCAATGGTCCACTCGCCGGCTTTTGCAAACTCGATCGGGGGGGGCATGTCAGCCACAGCGCCGCGCGGCGCGCCATTGTCCGCCCAGGCCTGAATCTTGGCGAGATCTTCGTCGCTGAGAGAGGGGTCATCCTTAAAGTCGAGAATACCGAGGTCTTTCTCTACAAAGAACGGAGGCATCGCACCTTGCCGGTCTCGGATCGCGGTCCGAATTTTGATCGAGCGTGCCCAAGGTCGGGTCTCTTCATAGGTCACAAGTGACATGGGCGCCCCGCCATCGGCGCGATGACACGACTGACAGCTCTTTTGAAGGATCGGTGCAATGTCCTTTGTAAACGTGACATCCGCAGGGTCGAGACCAAAATCGGCCACATCATACAGATGGACCTCCGGGTGCGGGTCACTCCCAGCCAGCGACTGCGCGGTGGCGGCAGAAGAAAGGAGCAGCAAGAAGATCGGGACGGACGAGATCAACAGTCTGGCGAGCATCACACACTCCCTTTGATGGCGTTCGTGGGCGTCGAACGCCCTCATGAGGCATGGGGGACACCCTGCCTCTTCTACTAGAGATTAACAGACCGCGGGTCCGCTTAGTGGACTGCACTAGGGTAGCGCGAAGGCCACCAGCGTGGTCCCGGACGGGATGAGCACATGCTGACGTCCATCAAGCATGTGGGTCATGGCGGCCGCCCCCCATATCCGCGACCCGGTCGGGTAGTGCCAGAGATTGCGACCGGTCTCGGACTCGAAGGCCATGAAGTTGCCTTCATGGTCACCAGCGAACACGAGACCTGAGGCCGTCGACAGGACGCCGGACATCGAGGGTGTCGGATAGCGGAACTCCCACCGTCTCTCACCGGTGTAGACGTCGATGGCCCGGAGTGCGCCATAACCTTGGTCCTGATCAATCCACACGACGCCACCGGGTGAGCTCCGGCCCGGGACAAACTCCGGCACCTGAGGAATAAACGTGGCACACGTCTCGCGGGCAGTCAGAAAAAAGAGCCCGGCCGCGGGGTCAAACGACGGAGGCATAAAATTTGTGCCGCCCCACATGTCCGGAAGACATCCCTGGCTCCCGTCATTGAGGACGACAGGTCGTCCATCCGCGCCGATTTCGCGCGCCCAGGTGGTGTCCGTAAACGGCGTGCCCTGCAACAGCTCACCGGTCACCCGGTCGAGGACATAGAAAAAGCCGTTCCGGTTGGCCACCATCACCACCCGACGCATCTCTCCGTTCCACATGAGGTCGGCCTGCACCGGCACGTGGTTCGAATCCCAGTCGTGCGTATCGTGAGGTGTGAACTGGTAGTGCCACCGAAGCTGCCCGGTGGCGGCATCGACCGCTACGAGAGAGTCGGTGTACAGGTTGTCGCCCCGACGGTCGTCCCCGTAATAGTCGGGGTTCGGATTCCCGGTCCCCCAATAAAGTAAGTCGAGCTCCGGGTCATAGGTGCCGGTCATCCATGTTCCGCCCCCACCGCGAGTGATGACGTCGGTGTCCGGCCATGTCTCGCTTCCCGCCTCTCCCGATTCCGGCACCGAATGAAAGCGCCAGAGGCGGGCACCGGTCTCGGGATGATAGGCATCGATAAACCCGCGAGTGGCATACTCGCCACCCGAGATACCGACAATGACCTTGTCGTCGATGACCAGTGGCGCCAGCGTGGCCGCATATCCCTGTCGATAGTCCGCCAGTTCGACGTCCCAGAGCACGCTCCCCGTGAGTCGGTCCAACGCCAGGAAATGTGCATCGAGCGTGACCATAAAGAGTCGATCGCCCAGGATGCCAAACCCACGATTGACCGGCGCACTCGCCCCATAGGTCAGGTCTTCAGGAAGGTCGCGTCGATACTGCCAGAACGGCCGGCCGGTCCGCGCGTCGAGTGCCCACGCGAAATTGTTCGACCCGGTGACATACAGGACGCCGTCGACAACCAGCGGTGTCGTCTCGAAACCGCGACCACGTGTCGTCGTGCCGGTCTGAAACGTCCACTGGGCCGAAAGACGGTCGACGTTGTCAGGTGTGATTTGCGACAACGGGCTGTGCCGACGTCCACTGTAGTCCCCGGAAAATGTCGCCCAACGCGTCGGTTCTTCCAGTCCGGCGAGAAGATGGTCAAACGTGACACCGGAGCTCGTTGTCTCATTCTCTTGAGCGGCGACCCAGGTCGGACCCGCCAGCGTAAGAACAAGCCCCGGTATGAGAACGGAGCGGACCAAAGAAATGTGCGGCATGAGGATTCCTACTGGCCTCGGAGCGTTCCGAGAAATTTGATCACGTCGTCCAGGTAGTCGTCGCTCAGCTCGCGGGGCGAAAACACTGGCATCAACGATTCGTCAGTGCGGGCCCACCGTTCAAGATCGCGCTTTGCATAGCCTTGCAAGCGCTGATTCGTATCGAGCACTTGGAGCGAGAACGCGTCTTCTCCCTTACTCGCGCCCCGCACTCGCTCGCCGGTCGCGGTGACCAGCTCGATGGTCCGGTAGCGGGCAGCGACCGCCTCGCTCGGATTCCGGATCGATTCCCGCAGCGCGGCCCCCGACCGCGTCTGGCCGATGAGCGACAAGTCTGGTCCCAGCCGCCCGCCTTCGCCGTGCACCTGATGACACCCGACACATTGAGACCGAACAATCTCACGACCGTGGGCCGCGTTGCCGGGCAGGTTGGGGTCAGGTGTCACGGTGCTGATGCTCTTGACATACGCCACCATCGCCCACACTTCGTCGTCGGGTGCGTCACTCGCCGGCATGATGCTTCCCGCGACGCCTTGGCGCACCGTGCGAAAGACCCGTTCGTCACTCGTGCCAAAACTCCAGAGCGCCGTGAGGTCTGGCCCGCTGATCCCTTTTGCGTCGGCGCCGTGACAGGCGGCACAGCGCGCGCCAAACAGTTGCCGTCCCGCCCGGATTGCCCCACTGTCACCGTCAAATGGGTTGGTGCCCTGGGCGGTCACGAGACAGGGCGCGGCCAGCACGCAGGCGACCGCACACACGAGTGTCGTGGCATATCTCATGGCGTCAGGGCAGCGCATACGCGACAATCGTGTCAGTCGCCGCAATCACCACGTATTGCTTCTCGTCTCCCCCGAGATACGTCATGGGGTTGGCGTTCCCGCGCCCGGAGAGCTCATTGACCCACAACTCTTCACCCGTAGCAATGTCGAGCGCCCGAAATCGATCGTCATCGGTCGATGCGATAAAGAGCATCCCGCTCCCGGTCACGATGGCACCGGCCCGACCCTGGCGGCCGGTCTCCTGTCGGTCGGCCGGAAGCTCCTCGGTTATGCCAAGCGGACGCTGCCACGCGATATCTCCAGTGACCGAATCGACCGCTGTCAAGCGACCCCACGGCGGTTTCTGACACGGCCAGCGGTCATTGCCAACCGGCACATCAAAGCTGTTCGGCCGGGGGCCTCGACTCACATAGGGCACCGGAGAGTCCGAACCGGCGTCGGCTTCCTCCAACCACCCAAATGACCCGACGTTCCGGGCAAACACCAACAGGTATCCAGACGCGGCATCGAACGCCACACCGCCCCAATTGGGCCCACCGACGAGACCCGGAAACAGCAAGGTGCTGCGGGGCCCGCTATCGGCGGTGCGCAAGACCCACGGCGTAAATGGACCGGCATGGTAGACCTCTCCGATGTCCTCGACCAGCGCCGCGCAGGCGGCGGCATGCTCGGCCGTCGTATCCGCCGCCGTCACGAGGTCGGCTGGGTCATAGGTCACCCGCGACATCGGTGGCGGCTTTACTGGTATCGGCTGAGTGGGTGAGCTGTGCTCGCCCGGTACTTCACTGATAGCAACCGGTCGCTCTTCCACGCCAAACACGGGTTCACCGGTCTCTCGATTGAGGATGTACAGATACCCAGACTTTGTCGTGACGGCGAGCGCCGCGATCGTCCCCTCATTTTCTGTGGAGCTCTCTGCGGCGGGGATGTCGAACAGGACCGGGGGGGCCGGGGGATCCGCGTCCCAGAGGTCATGATGAATCGTCTGGAAGTGCCAGACGTATTCCCCGGTCTGAACGTCAACGGCGACCACGGAGTTTCCAAACAAGTTGTCCCCGGCCCGGTCGCCGCCGTAGGCACCGGGGATGGGCGACGCCAGCGGCAGATACAACAAACCGCGTTGGTGGTCCATCGTGAAGTAGAACGGCCAGGCGTTGACACCGGTGCGGTCGCGCCAGCTTTCATCGACCCACGTATCGTGCCCGACGGCCCCGGGCTGTGGTACGGAGCTGAACTCCCAGAGCTTGTCACCGGTGCGCGCATCGAATGCCCGGGCGTTGCCGACACCACCGCTCGTCCCGCGCGGGGTGTTGGCCCCCACCACGACGACATGCTGATACACCAGTGGCACGGAGTTATACGGGATGCCCAGATCTACCTCACCGCCCTCGCCAAAGCTCGCGACAAGGGCGCCGCTCGCGGCGTCGAGGGCTATGAGCCGCGTGCTGGAGGTAAAGATGATCCGAGCCGGTATCCCCTCTTCACCGGGCCAATAGGTCACGCCCCGTCGAGACGGCGCGCCATCGCTCAACTGATATCGCCAGATCTCTTGGCCGGTCTCGGGCTCGAGCGCTACGACTCGGTCCGAAGCCGGGACATACATCACGCCGTCTACCACAATCGGGGTGGCCTGCGAGTTGACGCGCGGCAGTTCCACGTCCCCGGTCTCATCCATTGGCTCAGCAACCAGCGAGTAGCGCCACGATTCTTGAAGCTCAGACACGTTCGCCCCGGTGATCTGAGACAACGACGACGCGCCGGTGCCGGCCAGATCGCCCCGATACATCGGCCAGTCGCCAGCGGCGTACGCTGGGAGGGCCTGACTGACGCCAGGGGCCACGCCGGACTCACCAGTGGGCGACCCCTCGCCGCTACACGCCGCCCCCGCCAGCGCCACCACGAGCAGGCCTCCGAGCAGACCGCGGCGCGCAGCCCACGGCGTCCCAGCAGCGCGACGCCACGCTCGCATGTGCCCGAGGAGCGCCGTGGGCGCGTTCGACACGGATTGCACGCCCGCAGCCGAGACGCCACACCGGTGCTCCGTCACAGGGCTTTCATTACGAATTGCTACGGTTCGTCCAACACGCATGAGATGACGGCCCTCCTTCGGGGTCGGTCGACAAAGCGGCTCGATTGTATCCCGTCGGACACCTCGGAGCATCCGCACCCCGAACCAGTGCGCTACCATCAGGAGCTGCCTGCCAGAAGGATGACAATGCTGTGCGCATGAGAGGTTTCAAGACAATCGCCGTGGCGCTTCCGCTCGCATGGCTCGTGTCGGTCACCGGGTGCGGTGGAGACGGCAACCCGGTCGCGCCGTCCGCCAGCGTACCCTTTACCATCACAGATCTCGTTGTCGGCACCGGCGCCGAGGCGCTTCAGGACCTGGTGATGACCGTAGCCTTTACCGGTTGGCTGTTCGATGAGCACGGTCCGGACAACAAAGGCAGCGTCTTTGACCAGTCCAGCGGGTTCCGATTCAGACTGGGGGCCGCGAATCTCATCGATGGGTGGAACCAAGGGATCGAGGGCATGCGAGTTTTGGGAACACGGCGAATCGTGGTTCCGCCCGAGCTCGGTTTTGGAAACGCCGAGAGCGGAGGCGCCATTCCGCCAAACGCGACGCTGATTTTCGAAATCGAGCTTTTGGAAATCGCGTGAAACCGCAGACGAAGACGAATATGTGGCGAACCGCACACTCGTGATAACTGGCCCAAAGGGATAGAACAATTCGCGAAACAAGAGACTTCCGCGTCGAGGGTCTGGACTGCATGGAGGAGGCGTCGCTGATTCGGCATGAGCTCGCCGGGCGCGACGGCGTCTCGGCGGTCTCGTTTCATGTCATCGACGGCCGTATGACCGTCGACCTCGACACCGAGAAGTTTGGCCCGGACGACGTCAAAGCCGCCATCGCTCGGCTCGGAATGCGGGCGGAGGCCTGGGGCGTCACTCAGCTCTCCGATACCTGGTGGCGTCAGCACGGCCGCCGCACGAGCGTCGCGATAAGTGGCGGTGCCTTGGTCTTGGGACTTTCGCTGCAGGGACTCATCGGAGGGGAGCTCGTCGAGACGCTCCTCGCCCACGGGCACGGCGAGCACCGCATCATCACGCCCGCCCTGATCCTGTTCGTCCTGGCCATCGCGAGCGGTCTCGCCTACGCAGCACGCCGAGCCGTCTACTCGCTGTCCCGGCTCCGTCCGGACATGAACGCGCTGGTCCTCGTGTCAGTCGTTGGTGCGATGTTCCTGCAAGAGTGGGCCGAGGCGGCGACGCTGGCCTTTCTCTACGGGCTGTCGGGGCTCATCGAGAATTGGAGCGCCGCCCGCGCCCGCAGCGCCATCGGTTCGTTGATGAGCGTGTCCCCGACGACCGCCGAGGTCGTGCATGGCGACCACGCTCATCGCGTCCCCGTAGATCGTGTCACGGTCGGGTCGGTGGTACGGGTTCGACCCGGGGAGCGTATTCCGTGCGACGGGACGGTCACCAGCGGTAGCTCCTATATCAACCAAGCGCTGGTGACCGGAGAGTCGCTGCCGGTGTGGAAAACCGCAAACGACCCGGTATTTGCGGGCACCATCAACGGACATGGCGTCGTCGAGCTACGGACAACCCGGGCCGCATCCGATACGACGCTCGCCCGGATCATCCGGGCGGTCGGAGAAAGCCATCACCATCGCGCTCCCACCGAGCGTCTGGTCGACCAGTTCGCCCGCTATTACACACCGGCCATGTTTGTCGTGGCGCTGGCCGTCGGTGCGGTTCCCCCACTCTTCATGGGCGGAGACTGGCAGCACTGGTTTTACCAAGCCATGCTCATTTTGCTGATCTCATGTCCATGTGGTCTGGTGATCTCGACCCCGGTCACGATCGCCGCGGCGCTCACATCGGCCGCCCGGCTTGGCGTCCTGATCAAAGGCGGCGCCCACCTCGAAGAAATTGGCCGACTTCGCACCGTCGCCTTTGACAAGACGGGGGTCATCACGCGGGGCGAACCCGAGGTCCGCGAGCTCCGCGCGCTGGGCTCTCGCTCCGACCGTGAGGTGATGGCCATGCTCCTCACCCTCGAGTCGCACAGCGAGCATCCGCTGTCGCGCGCGATTGTGACCTACGCGCGCGCCCAAGGCGTCGAGCCTGCAGAGCTGACCGCGTTCAGCGCGCTCGAAGGTCGAGGGGCCGAGGCAGTCGTCGACGGAAAGGATGTGTGGGTGGGTAGCGCCCGTCTGGCCGCCGAGAAAGCAGGTCACGAGCGATTTCGCGAGACGATCCGCGAGATGCAAAGCGCCGAGCACACTGTCGTGGTGTGCGGTGCTGGCGACGACATTTGGGGTCTCGTCGCGCTCTCCGACCCCGTGCGACGCGAAGCCGCAGACGCCGTTATGCGGCTGGAGAGGCAAGGCATTCGGTCCGTGCTTCTCACCGGTGACAATGCCGTCACCGCCGACGGAGTCGCCACGCAAGTCGGTGTCGCGGACGTGCGTGCCGAGCTCCTCCCCGAAGACAAAGCAGTGGCCATACGAGACTTGGTCTCCGTGCAAGGGTCGACCGCGATGGTGGGTGACGGCATCAACGACAGCCAGGCCTTGCTTACTTCGTCCGTCGGCATCGCGTTTGGAAACAGCGCGACTGATGTCGCGACGGAATCGGCAGACGTGGTGCTGATCGGTGAGGACTTGCGAAAATTGCCGTTTCTGGTAGGTCACGCGCGGCGCGCAAAGTCCGTCATCATCCAGAACATCGGCCTGGCGCTTGGGGCCAAAGCACTATTTCTAACTTTTATGCTGGCCGGCGCTGCGACACTCTGGATGGCCGTCGCTGCGGACATGGGCGCGACACTGGTCGTGACGTTCAACGGTCTTCGTATGCTCTATCCGTCATCGAGACCCGACCCCACGTCTCTCGAACTGGTGGGTGGCGAGAGTCGTGCGTAATAGTCCCTCGTCGGCAGACCAACGGCCCCGCGTTGGCGCGGTGCATGCACTCCAGAACTCGATTGGGCCGACGGACACAGCCCTCCACGACAACTGGCCAGAGGCTGATGTCGCCCACCTCTTGGATGGTTCGCTGTATCTCGACCGAAGTCGCGGCAGCGCGGATGACGCCGAGTTGGCGTTACGGATCGAACGCTTGATCACCTACAGTGCAGCCACCGGCGCGCAAGGCATCCTCTTTACCGGCTCGTTCTTTGGTGACGCCGTCAAGAAAGCCCGAGAACACGTCGACGTCCCGGTGCTGACCTCGTTCGATGGCGTCGTCGACCGGGCGCTCTCACTCGACCGACCCCTCCATGTCGTGTCGACGGCCGCCGACTCGGTCGGGCTCCTGACGGCGGAGCTCACGCGGGAAGCCACACGTCGCGCCGTCAGCCCGTCGATAACCGGGACGGCCGTGACCGCGGCCTTCGACGCGCTCTTCGGCAATGACCTGGAGGAGCATGATCGCTTGATCGTCAACGAGGTTCGCGGCACCCGCCTGGACTGCGCCGTGGTGTTTGCACAGTTTTCGATGGAACGCGCCCTCGAGGCCAGCGTCGCCGCGACCGCGGCCCCGGTCATCGGACCGGCCGCCGAAGGTATCGCCCTGCTCCACCGGGTACTGACCACGATCTAGGGCTACCGAACAAGAACGCGGCGACAGTTCAAAGGGTTGCCGAACCAGGTCCGCCTCAGCGATGATGGTCGCTCCCCGAATTCGGTAAGGAGCCTCTGATGATGAATTTCCAGTCCCGTTGGCTGTTCGTCGTTTCCCTCGTGGCGTTCACGATAGCGCCGCCGGTCTTGGCCTTGGAAGAGCCGGTGTCCCTGACCTCGGGCCAGGTGTCGGGTCTCGCGCTGGAGGACGGGCTCAGGGTGTATCGAGGCATTCCGTTTGCGGCCCCTCCGGTGGGTGATCTGCGCTGGCAGGAACCACAGCCGCCAATCCCTTGGCACGGCGTGCGAGAAGCCACAGCGTTCGGGCCGGCCTGTATGCAGGCGGCCGCACCGGGCTTCATGGAGGCCGGGCTGATGAGCGAAGACTGTCTGTATCTGAATGTCTGGACCGCGGCTGAGAGTCCCGCGGACGCCCGCCCGGTCATGGTGTGGATTCACGGCGGGGGCTGGGGGATAGGCGCCAGCAGCCAGGCGGTCTACGACGGGGCGGCCTTGGCCGCAAAAGGCGTCGTGCTGGTCTCGGTGAACTATCGCATGAACGCGTTCGGGTTCATGGCGCATCCCGCGCTTTCCGCCGAGTCTGAGCGTCGCGTGTCCGGAAACTACGGCATTCTCGACCACATCGCCGCGCTCGAATGGGTGCGTGACAACATCGCCGCGTTTGGAGGAAACCCCGACAACGTCACGATCTTTGGCGAGTCGGCCGGTGGTGCCAGCGTCTATGCCCTCCTGGCCACACCGTTGTCTGATGGCCTGTTTCATCGAGCGATCTCCGAGAGCACCTGGATCACCTCGACAAACGTGACGCACCTGACGCGTGCCAATGGCTTCTCCGAGAGCGCCGAAGCCCTCGGCGAGACGGCGATCACCGCCGCCCTCACGGAGCTCGACCGACCGATAGACAACGACCTTCTGACGACAATGCGAGGTCTCAGCGCGGATGAGGTAATGGGCCTGACCCACCGGGTCACGCTCGTCGAGGACGGCTGGCTCTTGCCGCAGTCCCCCGCCGAGATCTTCCGAAGCGGATCGCATCGACCGGTGCCGCTCCTGGCTGGAGTCAACGATGGCGAGGGACTGCTGTTCCTCCGACCGGACAATGTGTTCCAGACCGTGGAGGAGCAGCGGACGGCCCGTGAGGCGGAATGGGGCGAGCACGGGAGCGAGCTAGCCGCCTACTACGTCGCTCCGACCTCAGACGACATCTTTACGACCGAGGTGGACTACAACACCGATGCGTGGTTTGCGAGGGGCACCCGAGAGATCCTCGATGCCATGTCCCGTACGTCGACCGGGACGTTTATGTATCTGTTTACGAGGAACCTTCAGGACCCGAGTGAGCGCTCGCCGCACTTCATGGAGGTGCAGTATGTCTTCCAGAACCTGCCTGAAGAAGCACCCGAGGTCGATGAAGCAATCGCCGACCTCATGAGCGACTACTGGGTGCAATTTTCCACCACCGGAAACCCGAACCGGGAGGGCCTTCCGGAGTGGCCCGCCTACGATGTCGAGAACCGGCAGCACCAAGTCATTGACACCGAGGTCGGTCAGGGCCGGGAATTCAGACAGCAGGCCCTCGACGCGCTCGACCGGTATTTCAGTGCGACCTATAGCAGTGCCGGCGGGCAATAGCCCAACCATCGTTGGAGCCGGGGCTGCGACGCTCCGTGGTCGTGGACACAGCGGGGGCAGCGCGTCGGCTGCGGAGGACTGAGCTCATCGCAGCCGATACGCCAGCCCGGAGAAAATGACCGGTTGGTCCGATCCCGCCGCACGCAGCGACTACGGACATTGACCGAAGTCAACGTGTCCGAAGTGTAGACAGCTACTCAGCCGGGTCTTCCGCGCGCGACCCCGACAGCATGTTCGGAACCGAGTGATTCCCTTCGTGACACGCATACTCGAAGAGCGGTCCCGAGGCGGGACTCATCGGCATGAGTGCGGCCCACGGAGCCGTCCACTCAGCCGGATCCGTCACCGTGATGCGGTAGTCGATCGTGTCGGCGTCGACCCGAGTGAAGCGCTCCTCAACAACCCGTTGGGGTTGGCGGAGGTTCGTGGTTTCGACGACGAGCGTGTCACCGTCCCAGCGACCGCGCGCGTCACCGATCCACTGCTCCAGACTGTCCGGCACATGGGGGCGCCCGTCCAGCGGGACGATGCGCGCGTCGTGAATCATCTCCACCAAGATGACCACGTGGGTCGGGGTCTGCAAGATCTGGTAGTTGTGGTTGTAGAAGCCTGGCGACATGGCACCGGGCATACCCCGGGTGAGACAGCGGTCGTAGGTGCTAAAGTCGGTCCACGAGTCGAATCCGCTGTTGGCGAACGAGCCGCGCTGCTGTTGCCTGCGCTCCACGGCCTCCGCTGTCAGTGGCGGGTATTTGCCGTCCGGAGGGTCGACAATCAGCGACGTTCGCAGCGACAGCTCGCCCTTCTCGAGCCAGAAGTCGTTGTAGGCGCCGGTCGGCATGATCGTCGATTGTTCGAACGCCGAGATGCCGGCATCCGGGTTGCGAAGCGCCCGCTCCTCTTCGGTCAAGAACTCCTTCCCCTTCAGATCAGCTGGACGCTCCATAGGGGTCGTCGTCGAGTTCGTCCACGCCCCCTGCAGATCAGGATGCCCCCACGGCGTCCGGAGTATGGTCTCGGATTGCCCCGCGGCTTGATTCGTCTGCCCCGCCACGGGGCTCGACAGGGCTCCAGCCACTATGCACGACAGCGAAACACAGACGAAGAATCGAACAGTCATCGCAGCCCCTTCTCGTGAACCAAGCCGACTCGTTTGCCAGCATAGCCGAGAAAGAAGCCACGACCTCTGCGTGTGCGCTATTCCTGACCTGGGAACGCCTTCCGCTGGATTGGGCGGCTCGGAACGTGGCGCGAGTGAACGACGCTTTGCCAGAGACCTTCCCCGACCAGTGACCTTGACGCCATGATCAGTCCGTTGGTTGGCTGGGCGGCCGCGTACACCGGAAACGGCCGACCGCCTAGTCGCCCCGGGCCTCGTAAGCGCGAGCCTGGCCACCTCCGATAGAAACGGGAGAACTCGCATGACACGCGTAGCAGCTGCACTCGCCACACTATCCATCGTGACCGTCGCGTCACTGGCAACGGCCCAAGGCACAAACTTCTCAGGAACCTGGCAGTTGGACGCCGCCGCCAGCGAGATTCCACAACTAGGCGGTGGAAGAGGCGGGCGGGGCAGACCCGGAGGACGCGGCGGGCGGGGCGGGCCTGCCGCCGCGTCACTGATCATCACCCAGACCGAAGACACGTTGACGATCGATCAAGGGCAGGGCGGCGGAGCCACGGTTTCTCACTATCTCGACGGACGCGCCTCGACAAACGCCGGTCCTCGGGGAAGCGATATGACGACGACGGCAACCTGGGATGGCGCGACGCTGGTCATCGAAGGGTCGATGCAGATCTCGACGCCGCGGGGTGAGTTTTCCATCGATACCGTGAGTCGCCACACGCTCGCCGACGATGGACAAACGCTGACCCAAACGTCGACGCGGTCGACGCCCCGAGGCGATATCGACTTGACCCTCGTGTATCGGCGAACCGCCGACTGAGATGCCCCATCTCATATGCTGGCGGCAAACCGGACGCTCTCAGGAGGCCCGAGAGTGTCTGTCTTCACCTTTCAGGAGTTCGTCACTGCTTAGAAGTACGCCGGATTGGCCCCTGGCAACAAACCGCACGTTGACCTGGCGTGAAAGGTCAATCCCTCATACGATCTTGGCTCGTAAAAAAAAGGAGAATTTCATGAGACACCTACTGTTCGCCCTCATCATCGTCATCGGATTCGCCGGCGTCGCGAGCGCGCAAGACATGCCAGCACATTGCGGTGCGAAGGGAGAGCTGCCAGCCGACTACTCGAACAACGTCGCTTCTGATTCCCGCTGCTTCGAGTTACGGATGTATACCGCTGAGCCGGCAGAAGACGGCAAGGGGGGTATCGACAACCTCCACCAGCGATTCCGTGAGAAAGAGGTCGCTCTCTTTGAAAAGCACGGAGCCGAGATCATCGCTGCCTGGCAACGTATGGATGACCCGAATACCCTCGTGTGGATGCTCGCCTACCGTGACCGTGCGCACCGTGACGAGGTCTTCTCAGCGTTTCTCGCCGACCCCGAATGGACCGAGTTGCTCGCGAAGTACCCGGTACCGCTCAGCATCGAAGCCTTTATGATGAGCGCATCCGACTACTCGGCGCTCAGGTAGCCGTCGCGTTCGCGGCAAGGAGGGTTGCATGGTCTCTCGTATCCGTTTCGCCGCCGTGATCGTCCCTGTGCTCGTCGCCATGACCGGGAGCCTGCAGGCGCAGGCCCCTGCGGGCGGGCGCGGTTACCCCACCGGGGATTGGCCGTCTGTCAGTGGGAACTGGTCGAGCTCGCGCCACTCGCTTCTCGACGACATCACGACGGACACTGTCAACCAGCTAGGCGGAGCCTGGGTAACGCGGCTCGCGGACGGCGCGGCGTCACGGGCGACGCCGGTCGTCCTTGACGGTGTGCTCTACCTGACGGGCGGCGCCAATGTCTTCGCGATCGATGCCAGGACCGGCGATTCCCTTTGGCGCTGGCAGCCGAACGACTCCGACGGCGGCGCCCGGATGGTACCGTCGTGGCAAGGCGTGGGCCTCGGACACGGCTTGGTCTTCGTTGGGCTGCGGAACGGACAGCTCGCGGCGCTCGATCGGGATACCGGTGAGTTGGTGTGGGTCCAATCAGTCGGCGCCGATCCGCCGCAGGCGGGTGAGTCCGTCACAACGGCGCCAATCTATGCGGAGGGCCGCGTCTTCGTCGGGGTGGCCAACGGCGACACGGGGGGACAAGGGCGAATCGTCGCGGTCGATGCCGAGACCGGGGACGTGCAGTGGACATTCTTCGTCGTGCCCAGGCCTGGCGAGTTCGGCCACGAGACGTGGCCCCAAGACTCGAATCAGTGGGAGCTCGGCGGGGGCGGAGTCTGGCTGGTTGGGACTGTCGATCCGGACCTCGGCCTGGTCTATTTCTCGACGGGCAACCCGGTGCCCATGTTCGGGGGCGAGATCCGTGAAGGCGACAATTTGTTCACGGCGTCGGTGCTCGCCCTCGACCTCGCGACGGGTGAGCGACGATGGCACTATCAGGTGGTTCGACACGATGTCTGGGATGCCGACATCGCGACCCCTCTCCTCCTCTACGACCACCCAGGAGCGGGCTCGTCCCGCAAGGCGCTGGCGGCGATGCGGGCCGACGGCCTCCTCTTTCTGTTCGACCGGGAGACCGGCGAACCGCTGGTGCCTATCGAGGAGCGCGAGGTGCCGCAGGATGCGCATCAGCGCACCGCACCTACCCAACCCTTCCCGATCGGTAGCGAAAGCATCCTGCTCGATTGCGCCTACTGGCGCGACCGTGTCCCGCCGCCATTCGAGCTCAACTGCAGCGGCTTCACGCCGCCGATGGTCAATGAGCACACCGTGGTTGCGCCGGGCGTGCCGATTCCGCGTGTGCGGGTCACGCCGATGTCGTTTAGCCCGCAGACCGGATACATCTATGCACAGGGCCGGGCGATGGTCGGCCGCGCGCGACGCTTCGAAGATCCGTGGCACTGGAGACTCGACGACAACGAGCTGACGTTGCCCGACCCGGTCGGCATCCTCGCCGCTGTCGATACCCGAACCAACCGGGTGGTCTGGCGGCACGAGATACCGGCGGACCACCTTGGTACCAGCGGTCCGCTCACGACCGCTGGCGGGCTGATGTTCCGGGGCTCCGCCGGAGGGCAAGTCGAGGCCTACGACGCACGGACCGGCGACCGGGCATGGACCTTCCGGACGAGCCCTGCCGGAGCCCGGGTGCGCCCGGGACCCGCAAGCACATTCGAATTGGATGGAACACAGTTCATCGCCATCGCGATGGGCTCAGAGCTGTGGGCGTTCACATTGGAAGGCGCCGAGCCTCCGCGTGGCGAGCCAGTGCTCGATCCCTGGCAGGACTACGAACGGCCACGGCCCGCCCCGACGGCCACGCGGCAGATCGAAACCGCCACACTCATTGAAGCTCCCCGAGGGATTGTGGGTGGCAGGCGCTACGGCTTTGACGAACACCGCTTCAACCCGGTACGCGCGCTCGTCTCGCCCGGCGCGAGTGTGCAGTTCGTCAACAACGGCGAGGTCGCACACACCATCGCCGCGCGGGACGGCAGCTGGAGCACCGGGGCGATCGAGCCCGCCATGTCCGCGTACGTGACGCTGGAGGAAACCGGTACCTTCCTGTACCACTGCACAGACCATCCGTGGGCGATCGGCCAGGTTACGGTCGAAGCGAGATGAGCAGCGAGCGACCACACGGCAGGCAGGCCGGTTACATCAACCCATATCGCCATGTCGGTGAGCTTCTTGAGAGACATCATGCACAAGCCGCTGGCTCTCGCAATATGCCTGGCCACAGTAGGCCTGGCATTCGCGCAATCTAACCTGCCAGCCGGTGGGCCGGATGCCATTCTGGGAGTGTGGGTGACCCCAAACGGGGAAGGGTATGTCGAGATCAGAAAGAGCGGAGACGCCTACGATGGCATCATCGTCGGCGGCGCCGACGAGACGCCTCGGCTCGACGAGAAAAACCCGGATCCCGCCCTCCGAGACCGCCCGCTCTTGGGTTTAAAGATCATGAACGGATTCGTCTACGACGCTGACACGCGATGGAACAGCGGGCGGATCTACGACCCAAATAGCGGCAAGACATACAAGAGCAAACTGGAGCTCAAAGACGCCGACACTCTCGACGTCAGGGGGTTTGTGGGCATCCCGCTGTTCGGCCGGACCGAGACCTTCACACGCCGGAACCCGCAGTGAAAGTGCGACGCATTTTCAACTGAATACTGCGCGCCAGACCAAAGGCGAGAACATGGACCGCTCCGCAAGCGACTGCGCGGCAGTCCAAAGCGCGCGCGCCCTAGGCCGGCGCGATGTGTGACCGCCGTCGTGAGCGGAGCAGAGAGAACAACGCGGGTCGGCCAGATTCAGCGGCGGGCGAATGCAGCGGACTTTTTCGCCACGGGCTGCTAGGGGACGGATCGGTCGACCTGGAGGTTCTCGAACAACGTCTCGACAGCCTCATCGGAGCCCCCGGGGTTCACGTCGAACGACCAGTAGCACTCTTCCTTCAGCTGGCTCATCCGGAGCTGCATGACGCCCTGCGACTTGTGCTCCGCGATGACCCAATTTCCGATGATCTCGAAGTTCAATCGATCATTGAAGCCAAAGGTCTGGGTGCGGTCGAATCGCGCGATGGGTCGACCTGAGGACGCCCTGGTGATCGGATAGCCGTCGACACCGGCGAACTCGGTCACCTGGTCACCCAGCGCGCACCCGAAGCCACCGAGCACGACAGGACGCTCCGAGACCGGCAGCATCTGCGCCGCCTCGAGCGCGAGAATCGTCGCGCCCTTGTGGTGACCATGCGCCTCCTCGAACGGCGCGTGCGCGAGTATCAGATCGTAGGCGCCCGTTTGCATGATCTGCACGAGCCGTTGTCGCACCCAATCGGCATCCCACGCGCTGGTCAGCGCCGGCTCCGGGTCCTGTGTGAATGCGTCGTCGAGCTGGTCAAAGAAGAAATACTTGCTGACACCCACGATTGCGCCGCCCGCCAGCAGCTCGCGTTTACGGACCGTCGGCAAGTGTTGGCGAGCAACGGTTTCATCAGTCAGCTTCAGACCGTAGACCTCCTCCGCCAGCGTGGAGTATCGGAAACCGCCGCTGCCATCGGTGACGAGGGCGAGGTCCACCACCCCGTCGAGCTGATGCGTCACTTGATACAGGACGCCCGTAAAGGCCGCATCATCGTCCGGGTGCGCGACGACGACGAGAACTCTCGGACTGTCCGAGGTGATGCCCTGCCCGGCGGCACTGAGCCCAAACGGCCCCCCAACGAGCGATACCGCGACACACGCCGCGGCAAACGTCTTCGACTCGAATACCCTCACGTCAGCTCCTCGCTGTTCTTGTAACCGATCGACGCCCGTTCCTACGTGTTACGCGCCGGCCAGAAGGGCGATGTCCACTCCAGGGTTGGCCCTCGACGCTTCAGAGTCGAGTTCAGGCTGACCGACGCTCCCCATGCAAGACGCGCTCAAAGTCATCACCATCCCACACGCCAAACCAGCATTTCCGAAGTTCGAGTCGCCTGGCTCGCGTCTTTGCGGCATCGATCCTCTTTGCGCCACGGAGAGACCCTAGCGGTTGCTGAGGACACGCGAGCCAGTAACGAATCGTCGATAGTTCGAGATGTCCTGGCTAATCAGGAGGCTGGCCACCCCGGTATTGCGCCAGACCGAGAGCGATTCGATAGAAACGGGCAGCAGCAGCGTTTCCGCGGGATCGGAGAACGCGATAGAGCGATATCGGATAGACGTATCCGCCCGCTCGAGCGTCATCGTCGTACGCCGCCATTCACGCTGTTTTTCGCGCGGAACCTGAAAGTCGAACATCCCGGTCATGTGTTCGTCCAGACGCAGCACACCCCCGCTCTCGGGGTCGGCCCAGACACGTCCTCTTGTCATCGCCGGCAAATCGAGACTCACACACGAATCCGTCCATTCGACGGTGGGGGGTTCGTCGGTTCGCGCGCGATAGTCCAGCCTGATTGCATCACGCCCTCCCTCACGGTCGCGTCCGGCCCACGTGAAAGAGAACTCGCTCTGGCGGTCAGGAAGAAACATCGCCAACGGCTCTGGCGATACGAGCTTCGGGTCGGAGCACTCCAAATCATCACCCGGTCGTGGCGCCCGTCCGTTCGCCTCCAGCAGGTCGCGCAGAACGCGTGGCTCCGGCGCCGTGTCGTCCACTCCCGGTTCCCACTCGACGCGCATTTCGTAAAGCAGACGTCTGGTCGACCCCTGCGGTCTCAAATTCCGCCCCAGCGGACGAACTCGGACTTCCACGTCACTGACGACACTCTGGGCCCGATAGTAGTAACGCTCGACAAAGTCTCCGATCCGTTGGAGCGCCGCTTCGACCTCTTGGTCATCCGTGCCTTGCGCCGAGCCGGACGCGCCGGCCGCGAGCAACGCGCCGAAAGCAACCAGCCACCGGATTCGGGAACAACTCATCGTGACAGCATAAGCCAGACGACGCGGCGATCCGGGGGCTCGAACCGCGAACCACACGAAACTGCAGTGACCTGCCAGGTAGGCCGTGCGCCTTCAGGAGCGGTCGAAACCCCGACGACCCACCGCGCCGACCCGACGACCTCGGGTCGTCAGCGCCGCTCCCCAGGGCAGAAAAGATCAGGACGCCCCGCCCGAGGGATAATTGCCCGGTGACCTACGACTACATCATCATCGGCGGCGGTAGCGCCGGCTGTGTCTTGGCCAACCGATTGTCGGCCGACCCGGGGGCGACAGTCCTCTTGCTCGAAGCGGGCGGCCAAGACAACTACTTCTGGATCGATATCCCCGTCGGGTATCTCTACACAATCGGCAACCCGCGTACGGACTGGTGTTACACGATCGAGCCTGACCCCGGTTTGAATGGACGAACTATTGGTTACGCCCGGGGCAAGGTACTCGGCGGATGTTCCTCGATCAACGCCATGATCTATATGCGTGGTCAGAAAAGTGACTACGACCACTGGGCATCGCTTGGCAATCGCGGCTGGTCCTGGGACGACGTGCTCCCGGTGTTCAAACGGTCTGAAGACTATCAGCATGGCGCCGACGAATTTCACGGGGTGGGCGGCGAGATGCGGGTCGAGGAAAAGCGGGTCAGCTGGGAGATCCTCGACGCGTGGCGAGACGCCGCCGAAGAGTGCGGCATCCCAAAGATCCCCGAATTCAATCGGGGCGACAACTTTGGGAATGCCTATTTTCAGATGAACCAGCGGGGCGGACGACGGTGGAGCGGCACCAAAGGATATCTGCGTCCCGTGCTCCAGCGTTCGAATCTGACGGTGCGTACCGACGCTCAGGTCGAGCGGCTCGTGATCGAGTCACGCGATGCCGGCCTCCGCGCCCGCGGCTGTGTCCTGGTGGGCGGCGAGACCCTCACGGCCACCCGTGAGGTCATCCTCGCGGCTGGGGCGATTGGGTCACCCCAGATTCTGCAGCTCTCGGGGATCGGTCCGGAGACTATCCTACGCGACCAGGGGATCGAGGTCGTACACGACCTCGCGGGCGTCGGCGAAAACCTTCATGACCACCTCCAGATACGAACAATGTTCAAGGTCAAGAACACGGTCACCCTGAATACACGGGTGAACTCGCTATGGGGGAAGGCGGCCATGGGACTCGAGTATCTCCTGTTCAAGACGGGACCGCTCACCATGCCGCCGTCGCAGCTCGGCGCCTTCGCCCGGAGCGACCCGTCGCGCGACTCTGCGAATATCGAGTGGCATGTCCAGCCTCTCTCGCTTGATAAGTTTGGAGATCCGCTCCACACGTTCGATGCGATCACGCCGTCGGTCTGCAACCTCCAACCCACGAGCCGCGGTCACGTCCGAATCAAGAGCGCAGATCCCCTCGACGCCCCGGCCATCACGTTGAACTACCTCTCGACCGACGAGGACCGAGACGTCGCCGTCGCCGGTGTCCGCTTCACCCGTCGGATCATGTCCGCCAGCGCTCTTACGCGATTCGAACCGGAAGAGTGGAAGCCCGGACCGGAGATCACTGGCGACGAGGAGTTGGCGGAAGCCGCGCGCAACCTCGGGACCACGATCTTTCATCCGGTGGGGACCTGTAAGATGGGCCAGGACGATCTCGCGGTGGTAGACGACCGACTCCGGGTTCGCGGCATCGCGGGCCTTCGCGTGATCGACGCGTCGGTCATGCCCAGGATCACCTCCGGCAACACGAACGCGCCCACAGTCATGATTGCGGAAAAAGGAGCCGAATTCGTGCAGGCAGACGCCGAGGGCGTCGTCGGCTAGTGGTCGGTCGCACGCAGACGAGACTCGCCGGGGGGGGTCCGTGTCGTATCGCCAACCGGGCATCGACGCCATACCGCGCTCGGCGACCTTCAGGCCGCAAATCCTTACCCGGGTCCGGCTGTGGTTCTTCTGATATCGTTGGTTTCTGCTCCATGGCTAGCGAACGAGGCTTCACCCGCCCAGGACTAGCACGACCGAGGCCCATCTGGCGCCGGTGGATCGCCGTCTTCGCGATCGCGCTGATCGGTGCGACGTCCGCTTCAGCGGTCTGGCACAGCGAGCACGAGACGGGTCGCGACTGCACTGTTTGCAAGCTCCGTCACGACTTGGTCGCGGACCTCAGCGGCCCCACCGCGACCGCGCGAGACGCAACACCTGAGCGCATACACACGGCCCCGCGGGCGAGGCGCCTCCTTCTTGAACACTCCCCCCGTCCGCCCGCGCGCGCCCCACCCGCCTAGCCGTTCGACAGCATCTTTTTCCGTCGAAAAATTCGGGTAGCGCTCGTCGACCGCCGAGGTTGACCGGCGATGCGTACAGGCAGCGGCTCCAGCCGCAATTCCTGACGCGTCTGTCGCCGCGCCACCTCCGAGAGTGGGTAGGGAGTAACGACTCAATGAAGTGGTTGACGGCACTACGCGCGATTGCGGGGGCGACGGCAGCGATCCTCATCGCGCTGGTCGGACCCGCGGTTGGACAACCCGCGGGTTCGGTGACCGGGCAGGTATCACTGGTGGACGACGGGGGCCCAGTCCACGGCGCGGTCGTGTTTATCGTTGGTCCCGGTTTGGTCACGCTCAGCGACGAGCAAGGGGCGTTTGTCATCGAGAACGTGCCAATCGGAACGCACGAGATCCTCGCGCAACGAGAACACCTCACCGCCGTGCGGACGGTCGTCGACGTCACCGCGGACGAAGCGACATCGGTCCAGTTCGTGCTTCGGCTCTCTCCCGTCCACGAAGAAGTCACGGTCACCTCGACGACGGGTGGCCGAGTCACGGCATTTGACGCGTTCAACGCGACCTCGACACTCGACTCGTTTGACCTCATTGCCAACCCCGTCACGAGCCTGGGAGAGGCTCTCGAAAGCCAACCCGGGATTGCCAAGCGAGGGTTCGGACCGGGGGCGAGCCGTCCGATCATCCGCGGCTTTGACGGCGACCGGGTCCTGATCATGGAAGACGGCGTCCGGACCGGCGACCTCTCGAGCCAGTCGGGAGACCACGGCGTGGCGACTGACCCCAACGGACTGGACCGGATCGAGATCGTGCGGGGTCCGGCGACTCTTCTCTATGGGTCGAATTCGGTAGGCGGTGTCGTCAATGCCATCACACCGCACGAAAGCTTCAAAGAATCGCTCACCGCGGGTACTCGAGGACAGGTCAGCATCGACGGTGGTACCAACAATGGGCAGGCGGGTACATTTACAAACGTCCAGCATGCGGAGGGTCGGCTTACGATGTGGGCCGGCGGCGGCGCTCGTCGCACGAGCGACTACCACGCACCGGCCGTGACCGTTGAAAATACCGAGACCCGACTGACAACCGGTCGTGTCGGTGTCGGATACGCTGGAGCGCGCCTGTATGCCAGCGGCGGGTTCACCCTCGAAGACGGTCGCTATGGCGTCCCGTTTGCCGGCGGGCTCCTCGAACCAGCCGACACTGCCCTCCCTCCCGAGGACGACGCGGTGGTTGACTTGGATACACAGCGACGAGCCGGCCGACTCGACCTGGGTATGCGCAATCTGAGCAACCGGATGGTCGAGTCGTTTCGTCTGGTATTCAACGCCATCGATTGGAACCACCAAGAGCTCGAGGTCGACTCCGGGACCGAGCATATTGGGACCTCGTTTGACAATCGGACATATGTCTTCCGTGCCGATATGAACCAACGTCAAACAGAGAGTCTGTCTGGCCGATTTGGCGTATGGACACAGCACCGGCGCTATACGGCGACCGGGGAGGAAGCGCTCGCCCCCCCGACGACACAGACCGCGTTCGCGGTGTTCGCCTACGAAGAGCTGAGCCTCGGACGCTATCGTCTGCAGTTTGGCGGTCGTCTCGAAGACAATCGCTACACGGTCGATGCGGTCCCCACGATGGGACGAGACGGCCTGGAACCACCGCTCGCGCGAGACCGAGCCTTTACCGGTGCGTCGGCCTCAGTGGGATTTCGGACAGAGCTGACGGGCGATAACGCCTTTGTCGTCAACCTCAGCCGGTCACAACGCGCACCGGCCTTGGAAGAGCTCTACAACTTTGGACCGCATGTCGGAAACCTGGTCTTCGAGATCGGCAACCCAGATCTGGCCACCGAGACGACTCGCGGACTCGACATCAGCCTGCGGCATCAGTCGGAGCACTTACGAGGTCATACAAACGTCTACGTCTACGACATCGACAACTTCGTGTTCTTGGATATCCAGAACGAGGTCGTCGATCGGTTGCGGGTGGCAAACTTTCGGCAGGGAGACGGACGGTTTGTCGGGTTCGATGCCCAGGGAAGCGTCCGCCTCGGGTCCCAAGTGTGGGCCAGCGTAGGACTCGGACTGGTCGAAGCCGACCTCACGACGACGAACGAGCCATTGCCGCGGATCCCCCCGTGGCGAGGGTCGCTGAGCATCGATGTCCCGTATCGCGGCTTCACCGTGACGCCAGAGCTGCTCTTTGCGGCAAACCAGCAGCGCGTCTTTCGTAGTGAGACGGAGACCAAGGGCTATACAGTGCTCAACATCAGAGCGTCATATGTCTGGCCCCGGCAACACATGGCGCATGTCTTGAGCCTGTCCGCGTTCAATCTAAAGAACGAGCTGTATCGAAACCACACGTCGTTTATCAAAGACCTCGCACCAGAGATCGGCCGCGGTGTGCGAGTGGGCTACTCGTTGCGCTTCTTTTAGCAGCCCGTGGTGAAAGTCCCGCTTGGCACCGAGAGCGTCGCTAGGCCGGCCAACCAAGGCGAGAAGAGGGAGAATACGGTCGAATGCAGCGGGACTTTCACCACGGGATGCTAGGAAACATCTCGACTCGCCCTACGCATACCGCCTCGGATCGCACCCGCGTCGACGGCTCCGTAGTTGTCGAGAAAGACCGGGGCAATCGGGCGACTGTTGGGCATGGACAACCAGACGCGCAGGATGTGGCGGCGACGCTCGGGCTCGGGCCAATCCCGAAACGACTGTCGCTTGTGCAACACCACCCAGTTGTTCAGCCAAATAATATCGCCAGGCTCTTGACGGAAGCGCACGCGGCGGACGTCACTGGTCGCGATGGATTCAACCGTGTCCAACGCTTCGATCTGACGCGGTGTCAAATCAGGTAGGTCGGGATGCTTGTGCGCCCGCTCGATAAGAACACGCAGCAGACAGCATGCAAAAAATTCGTCCCGAAACGAGAAGACGGGCTGCCGACACCACGGCCGGTCATTCGCCGTGTCGACGGTGTGGCGCAGGTAGTAAAACGGTTCACGCAGCGTGTCGCATAGGTCGGGCCGAGACGCGAGAATCTCGTTGTAGAGCGTCATCGAACTGACGATCTCGTTCTCGCCTCCCTCCCGCGCCTGACGCAGACACAGAAACCCGACAACGTCGGAGCGGTCGGTGTGAAAGCTCAACGGCTTGCTCGTATTTGGACCGCGCGCGCGCGGATCGGCCTGCCCAAACCCCGCGTCGCGGACACTAAATATTCGTAGACCGCTTGCACTCTGCGAGACTGGCGTCCCCAGATGCACCGATAAAGCCCAATACAAGACCAGGGCTTGATTCTCACTCAAGCCGTCGACCGGAAACCCACGCAGACGAATCGCGCCAGTGCCGTGCTCGAGCTGTTCTCGTATGACGGCGAGGCGTCGCGCCAGGGTCGGGAGAGGAAGGTCTCGGCCGGACAGCGCGTCGAGCCCACGGCCACCGACGACGGGCGCGGCGTCATCTCCGTCGACCAGCTCCGCGAGCGACCGAAGCTCAGCCTGCTCGCCCGTGTCCAGTCGGTGACTCCACTCGGGCCGAGCCCGGAGCTCGTCGGCGGTCCAGACCGCCGCGCCTCGCAGCGGCCCAGACCCGCCCCGGACACTCTCGGATTGTCGGCTCGCTCTAGTAGCCTTCAAGGATCGGGAAGCCCTCGTCGTCGGAGAGAGGCTGCACACCCAAAGCATTGAGAGTCATCGATACGCGTCGATACCTCGCGACAGTCCAGGCGATACTCATCATCTGATGCGGGTCATACCACTCGGAGAGTGTCTCCCAGGTCGCGTCAGAGATGGTCGTGTCACGATACATCTCATTGGCCGCGTCGATAAGCGCCAAGTCCCGCTCGGTCCATCCTTCGGCATCCGCGCCCTGCGCGATCATGACCGGGTCAAGACCATGGTCCCGGGCACGTCCGACGCTCCCAACATGCTTCGCCCACTCGTAGACGGACTGTGCGTTCCACCCCGTGCGGAGGATGAGGAGCTCGCGGTCATGCGGAGTCAAGCGCGAGGCCTCCGGGTCAAGGATGTATCGCGGGTTGGCATACCACTGCTCGGCGACCGCGGCGTGACGACCGAGCGTCCGGCTGACGCGTAACCCGTCTCCCTCTGCCGGCTCGACACGCGGCGTCGTCAGCGCGGCCTCTCGGTCGGGGACGACTACGCGATAGCCAACGGTCTGGGTCGGGAGACGAGCGGCCGAGGACTCATCCGGCTGAATCCCGAGCGCGTTAAAAAGAATTGACTGCGTCGTGATGTCGGCAACGGTTACAACCGCGTCGACCATGTTCTCGAGACTGTAGGCCTCGGACAAGAGATCCCACGTCAGGTCAGTGATGGATGAGTTGCGAAAGAGCTGGTCCGCGAGACCGACCAGAACATCCTCGAAATCGCTCCACTCGTCACCCGGCCCAGCCGCGACCCGCCTCACCTCGTCGTCGCTCAACCCGGCCTCCGCCGCACGACTGGCGTGCGTCGCCCAGAGGTTGTCATTTTGCGTCAACCAGGCCGTGCGAAGGATTAACAGCGTGCGATGACGCGGAGACAGTGTCGAATTGTTGGCCAGGTAGTTCGCAAGCGGAAACACCCGGTCTGCCAGCGCGGGATTGCGCGCCAGCGTATGTAGTGCGTTCTGCGACGTCCGGGGAGTGGCGTATCGGTCGACAACCGCGCGGGCGTCATCGTTCATGTCGGTCGGCAACAGCGGTAGCACACGGGGGTCGCTCACCCGGTCGATCGTCAGGATATTGCCGGGCACTTCCGTCACGGCCCGAGCCGGTTCGATCCGGAAGAGGACCGAGTTGTCCTCCTCGGTCAGCACGTAGAGATAACCGTCCGGCCCTTGTTGCACGTCCCGCACTCGCTGCTTCAGCTCTGTAAGCAGCCATTCGCGACGAATCTCTTGGCCCTGCCGGTTGAAGACGATTCGCTCGAGGTGCCCCGTATGCTGCATTCTCCCGACCATCATGGAACCGACAAAGAGATTTCCCCGCCAGGCTGGAAAGTGCTCGCCGGTATAAAACGTCAGCCCGGACGGGGCGATGGACGGCCACCACATCACTTCGGGTCCCTGGAACTCCGGCGACCAGGGGGTGTCGGACACCGGAACGCCCGAGTACTCGCGGCTGTAGGAGGCCAGCGGCCACCCGTAGTTCTCACCCGGTCGCACGATATTGGCCTCGTCACCACCCTGGGGAGCATTCTCAGTCGCCCAGAGCTCGCTCGTCTCGGGGTGAAACGCCAAGCCAAGTTGATTCCGATGACCAACCGAATAGATCTCGGGGAGGTAGTCCGGGTCGTTCACAAAGGGGTTGTCAGCGGCGGCGGTGCCATCATCATCGAGACGGAGCAACTTGCCAAAGTGCGTGCTCGGATCCTGCGCGTATTGCCCGGTATCGGCAAACTGAAATGCGCCGCCAACACTCATAAAGAGCGTCCCATCCGGGGCCCACACCAGCCGTGAGGCCGCGATACCGCCGCCCCAACCATCGGCGACAAAAACATCGCGCACCTCGGTCAGCGCGCCCGCGTCCAGTCGTCCGCGGGCCAATGCGACCGTCGCCCCGACTCGACCGTCGCGTTCCTCGGCCTTTGAATACGTGAGGTAGACAATCGCGTCATCTTCGGGGTGGACGGCCACGTCCATCAGACCGGCGAGCCGCGTTCCCGTAAACACCTCTGGCACACCGGGTATATTCCGGTCGACCAGCTCGCCATCACGGACCACTCGGAGCGTGCCTTTGTCGCGCTCGGTGATCAGGATGTCGCCATTACGTCGGAAGGCCATACCCCACGGATGGTTCAGGCCAGTCACGACCGGAACGACGCGAATACGCGGCTGTTCCGCGGTCTCGAGAACCACCGGACCGGTAGGCGGTGGTGTCGCTCGCACCCCACGCAGCGGGGACGCTCCTTGACGGTTCTGCGCAAAAGCGCTTGTCCCCGCCAACATGAACGCAATAGACAACACGATCAGGAAAAGATGTCGCACAGAGTGCAAGTGACGCATGAATTCCTCCGAGAAGTGTTGGCAAATCTATCGCAAACCGGTGGGAATGCCCAGGCGATGCCGCCGGGCTCACGGCCAGCGACGGACTCTCGACGTCCAACGCGACGGCCGATGATAGATTTACGCGCAGCCGTGCAACGGCGCGGAGTGAACTGTCACAGCCCAACCCCTCAACCCGGAATGACACCGAACCTTCACGATCTTGTCGACGGACGACAGCACGCGGTCGAGTCGTGCGCACGCACCCGTCGGTTGATTCACGACGCGTCACTCCAGGAATCGCCCGGTCTTGGCACCGGCAACTTCACGTCGATCCATGTGTCCGACGTGGCCCGCCTCTTTCACCGCTATGACCGCGATGTTTTTGACGAAAACATCAGGACCGCGCTGGGCACGGCACCACTGCGTTTTCGTCTCTCGAAACACATGACATCGTCCGGTGGACAAACCGCGTCATACGGCTTGAAGAATCGGTCACGGCGGCGGTCCTTCGAAATTAGTGTGTCGACCACGCTGCTCTTTCAATGCTTTGGCGGCGAGGATCATCGCCCAATTACAGTCGCCGGAGTGGAATGCACTGACCGCCTGGAAGCACTTCAGCTCATCACGGAGCATGAGCTGGTTCACCTGATTGAAATGCTGCTCTGGCAGTCGTCGAGCTGCTCGGCGGACCGATTCCAATCGATCGCGTGGCGGTTCTTTGGTCATCGCGGGCACACGCATGCCCTGATCACACCCCGCGAACGCGCCCTCGCGAAGTTTGGTATCAAACCCGGCGCGACAGTCCGTTTTGTCGCGAACGGCACCCAACACACCGGCGTCGTCAACCGAGTCACAAAGCGTGCGACGGTACTGGTCCGGAATCCCAAGGGCGTGCGCTATACCGATGGGCGGCGATACGCGAAGTTCTACGTGCCAGTGGAGCTCTTGGAATCCGTGACGGCTAAGGTCGCGCCGAGCTGAACGCGGGATGGAATCGTGGCTGTTCACGGTCGCGTCATTCCGAACCCGCACTCATATTCCGAGCGGCGCTATTGATCCAGGCCGAACGTGTAGACCACGTTGCCAATGGTCATCGTCACGTATTGCTGACCGTTCACGGCAAACGTCATCGGCGAGGCGTGCACCGGACCACCCAGCGCGATATGCCAGAGGGACTCCCCCGTCACCGCATCAAGCGCGTAGAAATAGGCGTCGACGTCGGCACTAAAGACCACGTCCCCGGCGGTGGCCGACACTCCGGCGCGTGAACGGGGAGTGATGGGAAACTCCCAGCGAGGTCACCGGTCGTTGGATCGAGTGCCCGAATCGCGCTCGCGTAGTGATCGATGGGGAGCGGAGTCTGGGTTCCGCCACCTGTAAAGCTGTCGCATTCGACATACTCCTGGTCGCGAATAAAAAAAAGCGCTTCACCGTCGAAGGCGTTGACATAGAGCAGACCGGTGCGCGGGCTATAGGCGGGTGACCACCAGTTTGTCGCGCCCCCGGCGATGGGCGCGACAAACGTGCCCTCTTGACTCGGGAGCATGTTTGGCCGCCGAATCGGCCGACCATTTTCATCCAGTCCTTCGGCCCAGGCCCGGCATGACGCAAGACCCGCAACATATCAGCGGGGCTGAGTATATCTCTAGTGCATCGCCGTCCAGATAGCATCGATTGTCGTGCTAGCAGTGCGCCCAGGCGCAAGCCGCCGGGACGAGGAATACGGGCAGTATGTCGAGGAGCGGCAGCGCAACGTCTGAGTGTGCAGCGGGCGCGACAATCGATGCTATCTCGACGGCGGTACACTAGTGGAACGAGTGCCCAGACTGATGCCATCCGTGAGCGACGCGACTGACGTTCGGACTGACCTCCTCCTCTTCCCCACCGAAGTCGAGCGAAAGAGCTTTCAACGCGGGGGCCGATTGCCTCGCGAGGTCGTCCTTACCGAGATCTGCGGATTCGGGCCCATCGCCGCCGCGGCACGAACCGCTCAGCTCTTAAATCGAATTCCGGTTCGGCGAATAATTCTGGTTGGAATCGCGGGCTCCTATGATGGTCGACGCCCCCCGGTCGGCACCGCCGTCACGTTTGATGAGGTCGCGAGCGAGGGCGTCGGCGCGGGACAAGGGGACCTCTTTCGGGGGGCTGCCGCGCTAGGGTTTGCGCAGTGGCCGGGGTCACCGGACACGTGCGACGGCGCGGTGTATGAGCGCCTCCGTCTCGAACCACTTGTGCCGACCGACCACACAACGGCCAGCCGCCTTCTCGTGACCGTCTGTGCGGCGTCAGGCTCGATGGCGGAGGCCAGTCGGCGGCGGACATCCTTTCCAAATGCAGCGGCCGAGGACATGGAAGGATTTGGTGTGGCGTTGGCCGGCGCGCTCCACCAGGTCCCGGTCTCCGTCGTCCGAGGCATCTCGAACATCGCAGGTGATCGCGACCGGAACCATTGGGAGATCGAGTCAGCGCTGGAGAACGCACGACGGTTGGTAGTGGCAGCACTCTTAGGGACCCAACCGGGGGGACAGAAGTCACCGACGGAGGACGCGGGTTCATGAAGATTCGGTTGGGCATTTCCACCTGCCCCAATGACACGTTTACGTTCCACGCCCTGGCCGCGAAGGAGGTCTCCCTCCACGGGCTGAACTTCGAGATCGATTACCTCGATGTCCAGGAGCTCAACGAACAGATGATCAAAGGGACCTACGACGTCGCAAAAGTGAGCTGCTATGCCGCCGCCGCGCACGGCTCGAGTTGGGTAATGCTCCCGAGCGGGTCCGCTCTTGGCTTTGGAGTAGGTCCGCTGGTCCTTGGATCGCCGAGTCGACCTTCACCCGCTCCTCACGAAGACCCCGACCGCCCCAGTCCTCTTGTGCTGTGTCCGGGACGTTGGACCACCGCGACCCTCCTGTGGCGGCTCTTCCATCCCGAAAAAGTACGTCTCGAGCAAACCGTCTTTTCCGAGATCATCCCCGCCCTCGAGCAGGGGCGTGCCGACTTGGGTGTGTGTATTCACGAAGCACGGTTTGTCTGGCGCGAGCGCGGGCTCGACCGGGTCGAGGACCTTGGCGAAACATGGGAAAGCGCCACCTCCACTCCCCTACCCCTCGGCGGTATTGCCGGTCAGAAAGCACTGGGGGAGGAGGTGCTCCGTCGCGTCCAAGAAGCGATACGCGCGTCGCTCGTCTGGGGGCTCGAGCACCGTGACGCCTGTCTCGCCTCGATGCGGACCCACGCGCAGGAAGAGTCAGACGAGGTCCTGTGGAAACACGTCGAGCTCTATGTGAACGAATGGACGCTCGACCTGGGCGCCACTGGTCGCGAGGCGCTGCGCTCGGTGTCGAGACTCGCCACCGAGCGCGGGCTGCTTACCGCTGGAGCCGAGCTCGAGGTGCTCTGAAGCGGGAGGACCGACGCGGTGGCTCTTTGAACCGGGTTGACGGATCGAGACCGCGAGGCTCCTAAGAGAAGCACCCGGACGGACGCGAGGCATTGAGTCGTCACGCCTGATCAGGGCATGGACAGCAGCGCTGTTCAAGGACCCGCGTTCGGTCGAGGTCCTGCCGTCGGAAACCGTAGAACCACCCGGAGACCAGGCGAATTGTCCTCCAGCGTCAGCGTCGCCTGATGGAGCTCGGCCACAGCCTGAAACACCAGGTCTCGGTCCCCGGTCAGCTCGAGGTCCGGTTCGCTAGACATCTCCAGGCGAAGACCGGCCTCTTCGAGGAGCGGCCCGTAGAGCTCGACGACGTCGTCGACCGCGACGGTCACACTGAAGGGCGCGAACTCCTGTCGTCGGCCACCGGATTCGATTCGCGCAATGCGTAGTAACGCATTGAAGGTGCTGAGCAACCCTTCCGCGTCACCCACCGCGGCCTCGGCGATTTCTTGACGGGCCTCACATCGGTCTGGGGCTGACGGAGCTGTTCCAGTCGAGCCCTCAACCTCGCAAGCGGGGTCCGCAGATCATGCGCGATGTTGTCCGACACTCGGCGTACGCCGTCAAGCAGCCGTTCGAACTCGTCGAGCATCAGGTTGAAGCGCTCGGCAAGCTGCTCGATATCGTCACCGGTCGGGTCGGGCGGGATACGTCGAGACAGACGACCGGACATCGCGTCGGCCAGTGCCTCGTTGATGACGCCGACGCGGCAGATACGGCCGCGGCTCAGCACGACGCGTTCCATCAGCGCGCTTGGATGTCCCGGGAGGCCACAGGGAATATTCGATGGATGCCCGCGGTCTCTACCAACACATGACGCGATGCTTGCCATGCTTGCGATACTTAGCGAGGAGACAGTGATGCGAAATACGAACACTCGGCGGCGCATGATGTTTGGGGTGGCAGTTGGCCTGCTGTCCGCAGCGGCCCTCTCGACCCAACTCTTTGCCCAACCGCCGTCCAGGGGCGGGCGGGACATGCGCGGTGGGTTTCCGGGAATGCGAGACCTCGACCTCTCCGAGGTCCAGCGACAGGGCATTCGCGACATCCGCCAACAAAATCGGTCGGCGCAGGAGTCACTCAATGAGCACCTCCGAGCCGCCATGCGGGCCCTCAACGAAGCCGTGATGACGGATGGCGTCAACGAGCCCGTTATTCGGGCACTGGCCGCTGAGCTGGCCATCTTGGAGTCCGAGGCTGCGGTGCAGCGCGCGCATACGTACGCGGCGATCCTGAGTATTCTGACCCCCGATCAACGAACCCAGCTCACTGAACTACCGGCGGAGGCCAAGGAACGCTTCCGAGAGCGCCGGCAGGAACGACGCCGAGAGTGGCGTCGGAACGGCCGGGAAGAGCGGCGTCAGAGGTAAACTTCTGCGATAGGAAACCGGAGCGACCGAGTGGACGTGGATCGGGCGAGTGTCGAGGCAGCGCAGGCCGGCGATGACGACGCCATCGATGCGTTGATACGCCGCTATCAAGTGCGAATCTTCAACTTCGCGCGAACCTTGACCGCCAACGACAGCGACGCGGAAGACCTCGCCCAGGAAACGTTTGCTCGGGCGTTCCGGAGTTTGAGTCGGTTTCGAGGCGAGAGTTCGTTCAAGAACTGGTTGTATCAAATCGCGACCAACGTCGGTCGGACGCACTTCAGCCGACGCGCTCGCCAAGCGCCGGTCTGGGAACGAAGGGTGGAGGCCGATGACATCCCGGAATCACTCGTCGCGAGCCGGGCGCCAAACGTCGAAGACACGGCCATGCGCCGGCAGGCCCTCGTCAAGGCGTTGTCGACCTTGTCGCGAGATCTACGCCTGCCCTTGGTCCTGCACGACGTCGAAGGCTTGGAGTATCAAGAGATCGCCGCAGTTCTGGAAGTGCCAATCGGAACGGTCATGTCCAGGATCTTTCGGGCACGACGACGATTGCGACCGCTTCTCGCCGATCTCGTTGTGCGCCGTCACGAACGTCGCGAAGAACGTTCGCCGCGGGTGGCGGGGGCGCCGCCCCGTCTTGGGAAGGTAACGTTATGAATTGTGATGCGTGGGTGCCGATGCTGGTGTTGGCGGGGGAAGACCGCTGGGACGAGATCCCGAGAGTCGACCGCGACACACTTTCGACCCATCTCTCGACATGCGCCGCGTGCCGGCAAGCCCTCGACGACCAACAACTCGTCAGCAGACTTCTGGCCTGCCGGGACGACGCGCCCGTCCCGGCGGGCTTTGTCGAGCGGGTCAGATCGTCGATGGACGTTGGGACCGACCCCGCGATTGCCTCGCCGCGAGACATCGGCACTCGATGGATTGACGTCGTGCGCTGGCAAGTCTGGTCCTACCGCCTCGCGCCCCTCGCCGCCGGTCTTCTGATTTTCGCGCTTGCGACGGCTGGGAACGACGCTGACTCCCAGCTCGATGTTGGGTTGCCGGAGCTTACCGCGGCGTGGGCGTTTGGCGACGAGGATGCGACGCGGCAGCCAGCCTTCACCGTCTGGGCGCGCGATGATGTGACCAGCCACGAATTACTGGATACCATCTTGAGTGTTGAACCCGATGCGCCGCTTATTGAAGGAGGAGAGTGATGAGCGACGGACGGACTCGACTCTGGGTGGCCCTCTTCATTGTGCTGGTCTTTGTGTGTGGGCTCTCGGTTGGAATGGCCCTGGGTCCAAGACTGAGTCCGGGACTGGGTCCTTGGATGAGTCCATGGATGGGTCCGTGGACGGGCGGACCGATGGGCGCCGAGGCGAGCCGGGATCGTTTTCGTCGCCCACCACGGCCTGGCGGCCCGGGTGGGCGAGGCGCCTTTGTCTCTGAACGAATACTGGATCGACTGCGCGAAGACCCCAGCTTTACCGACGAGCAGCACGAGCAGCTCACCGCATTGTTCGCTGACCGCGAAGACCGATTTCGGAAGTTCAACCGAGACATGCGTCAACGCTTTGAGTCCGAGCGAACGCGTCTTCGCGACGATATCTCTGCCGTCCTCAGCCCAGAGCAGATGGAGATCTTCGACAACACCCGTCGCCGAGGACGCCGCTGGCGGCGGCCCGATTCGGACGATCGGGGGCGGTGAGACCCAGCCGTTGGAACATTGCTGATCACAACGTTGAAGACGTAGTCCCACGCGCCGAGACAGATGTCCGACCGGCTCGGCGTTGGCATCGCGCGCCTTCTCGACCTGTAACACCATTGTCGGAGACGAACCGGTCGAGATCGAGTCCCTTCTCGCGTATGACCGCCGGGCCAACGAGGCGGTGAGTATAAGGTGACCCTGCTCGACTGAGCCGACGATGGTGACGCCCAGGACTCACAAGTGGGAGTTCCGCGCCCGCTTTCCCCGGCAGGCCTTTGGCTGGAAGTCGCAACCAGCAATCAAGGACGCGGTTTCCGAGATCAAAAAGGTCGCGCGCAAAGACGAGGTACTGGCGGCCGACGGCGCGGTGCTGTTCTTGGAGAAGCTATCCCCAGCGCTGGAGCAGGTCGACGGCTCTTCCGGGGCATTGGCGCCGCGGTCGATCGCGCGATAGTGGCGCGTGTCTCGATCGTCGCGGTGGCGTCCGTTCCGCAAGAGACGCGCGATGCCTGGCTCGACGGACTCTGGAGAGCCTGTCAAGAGGACGAGATTCCGTATATCGAGCGGCTCGGCGATTACTGGGGCGAGTTGTGTGGGTCGAAGGATACGGCGTCGCGCTGGGCCGATCAGCTCATCGGCACGTGCAGAATGGCCTGGAGCCCAGACCCCGACCAGCAGGGCTTCTTCAAGGGCACGACCCACTGCCTGAGCGCTCTCGTCGCCGCCGAGCGCTACAACGACGTCCTCGAGTTACTCGAGATGGCTCCATACCAGATGTGGCACGACCGTCAATACGGAGTAAGGGCGCTGGCCGCGCTCGGGAGGAAGGCGGAGGCTATCCGATACGCCGAGCAAGGCCGGGCGCTCAACGATAGCCCCATCGCGATCGCTCGTGCGTGCGAGGAGATCCTCCTGTCATCGGGCTTCTGGACGAGGCATACGAACGATATGGGCTGCTAGCGAACCAGAGCGGCACGTATACCGCATGGTTTCGCGCAGTGAAGAAGAAGTACCCGCACAAGTCCTCCGCCGAGGTCCTCGCCAACCTGGTCACGGAGACCCCTGGCGAGGAGGGCAAGTGGTTCGCCGCCGCCAAGAACGCGAAGCTGTTCGACGAAGCGATCGCCCTCGCGAGGCAAACCCCGTGCTCGCCGCAGACACTTACCCGGGCCGCTCGCGACTTCGAGGACACGAGACCGGAGTTCGCCCTCGAAGCGGGTATGGCGGCTCTGCACTGGCTGGTGGAGGGCCACGGCTATGACATCACCGGGCTCGATGTCCTGAACGCGTACTCGCAACACCATGAAAGCGGCCGAGAACGCCGATTGTGTCGAGGGGACGCACCGGCGGATCCACGACCTCGTAGCTCAGGAGCCCCGGGGAGACCGCTTTGTCACCAAGGTGCTCGGTCATCACTTGGGGCCCTCGCCGCTCTGTTCACACGCCGACACCGGACGCGTCGGCGACCGAGGCCGCGCTCGAAGCCATGGATATGGATGCGGAAGAACTACGGGCACTCATCCGCGACATCATTCCGTGGATGGATGCGTCGATCCACGCGCGACTGGTCAACGTGCTGGTCGATCGCGCCGCGCGCAATCCATCAGGTTGGGTTCCCACGGGGCCGACTGAGGCGATCGTCGCCAATATCGTCGGGTTCGCCAAGGCGGCCAAGCGCGTGGGCTATGCGGATCCGTCGGACATCGACATTCCCTCAAGCGCTGCGCGCGCCTTCAAGCGCCGACGCAATTTAGTTGGTACGTTGTGAAGCTGCACCATAGTCGTCGACATGAAATTAGTATGTTTTCACAAATTATCATGTCGACCGCCGTTGTCCTTGGGCTGCGGGTTTACCCTGAGAGTGAGTGCGTGGAGCTAAGAGTGGCTAGTGGATTGTCGCGTGGGACGACTCGTCCACCGACGCCGCCGCCCGCAGTCGTCTTCCGTTGGACCGACACGGCTGGTAGGATGACCGAACCATGAAGATCTCTCGCCTCACAATCGTCACCGCCATCGCACTGGGAGTATGCGCCGGGACCGGCCCCGAGTGGCTCGGCCTCACGGGCGACCTCTCCGCGCAATCGTCAACCACCAATCCCTACCGGGCTACGTTTGGTTGGGAACAGCTCCCGGACGGGCGCGCGATGGGCACGGTGAGTGGGGTCTTTCCCGACCCCGACGGGCAACACCTCTGGATACTCGATCGCTGCGGGGCCAACGAGTGCGCGGGGACCGATCTGAACCCCATCATGAAGTTTGACCTCGAGGGCAACCTTGTCGACAGCTTCGGCGCCGGACTGTTCGCGTTTCCCCACGGGTTCTTCTTGGACCACGAAGGATTCCTGTGGGTTACGGAAGGCGGCTCGCACGGCGACAGTCGAGCCACTCTTGGCGAAAGTCTGGGCATCGGTCATCAAGTGCTCAAGCTCACAAAGCAAGGCGACGTCGTCATGCGACTCGGTGAGGCCGCGGTGTGGGGGGATGACCACGATCACTTCAACGGCCCGTCGGGCGTGGTCGTTGCGCCAAACGGAGACATCTGGGTCTCTGATGGACACCGCGGCGGAAACAACCGTATCGTCAAGTTTTCGGGCGAGGGAACGTTTCTGTTGGAGGTCGGCGGCGGGGTCGGATCAGAGGGCAAAGACGCAGGCAGCTTTAGCGACCCGCACGATATCAAGATGGACTCTCGGGGGCGTGTCTATGTCGCGGACCGGGGCAATAGCCGCATCCAGGTGTTCGACGAAGACGGAACCCTGTTGTTCATCTGGACGCACTACGGAAAACCAAGCGGTCTGTTTATCGACGGCAACGACATTCTCTACGCCGGCGACGGCCTCTCGGGGATGGTGCGGACCGGCCCCCCGGACAACTGGCGAAGCAACTTGGGATGGGAAAAAGGAATCCGGATCGGTGACCTCAAGACAGAGCAGGCGTGGGTGACCCACTTCATCCCCCAACACGATGAGGATGTCGGGGCGGGTATCGAGTTTCTGGGTGTGGATTTTGACGGCACCATCTACGCCGGCGAGGTCAGTCGACGACGTCTCGTTCGCTATGTCCCTTTCCGCCCGCCGGAGGTGCTGACCTCCCAGAACCGCGACTGAGCGCGGTCACAACCTGAGCATAGTCTCGACCGGTTGGTCACTCGGAACGTGTCAGGGACTGCCGACCGCAGCCCGCGCTGACGGGCTCACCGAGTAATAGACGGTTCCGTGACGTGATGTCGGCGGGTATGACTTGGGTTCGGATGCGATAGCCTTCGTCGGCGAGACGCCTGGCCCGCATGATGTCTATGGCGAGAGGGCCGTCTACCCAGCCCGAAAGACGGCCCGTATCAGCGGCGTCGAGATCGTGACAGCATGGCAAGACCGCGACTCGTGCGCGCGCGTCGACGGCCCGCCGCAGCACGAGGTCAGTGAGCGCCCCACACGCGTGGCACGAGACGACGACGTCCGTGTCAAGAATCTCTGGGTCGTCCATGGTCCCCGGGATAACGGCGATACGCCCGGCCAGTCTCGGCCAGACTCTGACCAGAGCGTCGTGTAGCTTCGCGCTTGACGCTGGGACGACAGTGTCGACAGCGAGCGCGGTCGACGATGAGTCGTCAAGGAGCAACATGATATGGGCAAGCAAGCCATGTCCGGCGCCGAGATCGACAACCCGGCCCCCTCGAAGATAGCGACGGACCCGGCGAGCCATTTCCCACGTCTCATACAGCTCCTTACGTGGCAGACATCCGGCATGGCACACGGCCCGCGCTACGCGATGAAAGAGCGTGTCGTCAGGAAAACGACCCAGATCTCTATCGCTGAGGCGTCCACGGGACGATCGTGAGAACATTCGTGTCTCTCATTCGCGGCATGGGCATGGCCCGACAGGTTGCGTCACGGGCGACGCGGATTGCAGGGGTTTCTGATCAAGAATTTGCTGATACTGCTGGTAGGAATGCCGAGACGCACACCTCCCCGTCGGAGAATCGTCCCCATACGAGAGGACAGGCAACGCCATACGGAACGTGTGCATCGAGGAGGCCCTCGAGTACGACAGACCCGGGTATGCGACCGGATGAGAGAGAAGACGTCGGCACGTTGCAGACGTCTTCTCTCGTCGCAGGTATCAACCGGCGCGGCTGGGCGTGGTGTGCGTTCCGCCCGAAACAGCGGCTAAGAAGCCGCGCGGCAATGACGTTAACTTACCGTGACGACGTTCTCTGCGGCTGGGCCCTTTTGTCCCTGCACTACATCGAACTCGACGCGTTGGCCTTCGACGAGGCTCTTGAATCCGCTGCCTTGAATCGCCGAGTGATGGACAAACACATCTTTCTCGCCGTCATCGCGCGTGATGAAACCAAAGCCTTTGCCGTCGTTGAACCACTTTACTGTTCCTGTTACTGGCATTCTGTACTCCGCTGGGTTTAAAGGGCGCAACAAATGTGCGCGTTGTGTGAGAGGTTATTGATGACGAGTGATAAGCAGTGACGGCCTGGAGACACCTCAGGTCGGTGGATTAGAACCCGCGCTTTCGGCCGCGCACACCGCGACGGCTCCCCTTTGGTCGCGACACCTTTCGAGGCCGATCGTTGGGTCCATCGGACATCCCGCCACCGCCGCCACCAAATGATGGCCGGGCCGCGCGCTCGCGCGCCTCGCTGACCCGCAACGTGCGGCCGCCGAGCTCGGCACCGTCGAGCTGCTCGATTGCGTTCATGACCGCGTCGGCTTCCTTGAATTCGATAAACGCGAATCCTCGCGGTTGATCGGTTGCTCGGTCGACCGGCAGGACAACTTCGGCCACTTCGCCAACTTGTGAGAATAAAGTCTCCAGATCCTGCTGGGACGTTTCAAAACCGATGTTGCCGACAAATACTCGTGAAGAAATGGTGACCCTCCTGATGGGGCGTCCGGCAGCGCGCCGAAATGTATCTGTTCGTGTCGTCTTGTTGCGCGCGCTGTGAGGGGATTGGCTCGAAGGCTGTTCGGCTCGCGGCGAGGGCAAAGGGGCACTATAGCGA
Source organism: Vicinamibacteria bacterium (assembly GCA_963579735.1). Lineage (GTDB taxonomy): Bacteria > Acidobacteriota > Vicinamibacteria > Vicinamibacterales > UBA8438 > CAUZIB01. Next base: position 57,556 of record CAUZIB010000021.1, read on the forward strand.
ATGCACCCCGGAACGGCAACCACTTTCGATGGTCCAGTAAATCGCCAGTTGCGTCGGTCGGCGACAAAGATTGTAATGCACCACGTCCGTCGCACTCGTGCGAAAGGCGGACCAGCCAGGAGCGCGCGGCCGCGGTGGGTCGAGCGAGAAAGATAGCGGAGAAAACATGACGCTCACAAACACTCATCGGACCCTGTTGGTGGTTTCCATAATCGCGACCGCAGGCGCGAACATTTACACCCAGGACGAGCCAGACGACCGCGTCACGAAAGAGCAGTTTGAGACCTGGATGACCACGTTGTCGAACTGGGGGCGATGGGGTACCGATGACCAGTTGGGGGCGCTCAACCTCGTGACCGGAGCGAAACGGATCGAAGCGGCGAAACTGGTCGAGACAGGTCAGGTCGTCTCGATGGCGCGACCCCTCGAAATAGAGCGACTGGACGATCCTGAGGAGGCGAGCGCGAACCGGCCACCGGTGCTCGTCGGTTCGGCGCGGAGCGTGTTCGATATCGACGTAGACAACGGATATTTCTGGGAGCGCTATGAGGTCGAGTATCACGGCGGACGCGTGACACACCTCGACGCGCTGTGCCACGTCGCCTACGGTGGTCAGGTCTATAACGGACGTCTCTTCGAGGACGTGGCGTCCAAAGACAACGGCTGCACCGAGATGGGGATCGTCAATCTCCACAACGGGCTGGTGACGCGTGGCATCCTGATCGATATGCCAGGGCGGGCCGTCCGCCGTCAGGATATTGAAGCGTGGGAGGCAGAAACGGGCATCACCATTTCCCCGGGGGATGCGCTATTTCTTCGGACGGGTCGTGACAGCGGGCAAACCGGGGGATACCA
>CAUZIB010000022.1:0-57042 GCA_963579735.1 Vicinamibacteria bacterium
TGCCTACACGGTCAAAGTTCTGGGCGCAGCCCTTGAGACGTTTCCGCAGTTCAACGCCTCGCTCGATGTCGGTGCAAAGAGCTTGTCGGAGATTTCCCTGGAGATCGCGTCCGTCGCGGAGAAGGCCCGTGCGCGGACCATCACGCTTGAAGAGCTGCAAGGGGGGACATTTACGGTGACCAACCTTAGCGGACTGGGGGGGACGCTCTTCACACCCATCATCAATCATCCCGAAGTGGCGATCCTTGGTCTCTTCCGCTCCACATTCGAACCGGTCTTGACCGGTGGTATCAGTGGCAGCTTTCAGCCTCGGCTCATGATGCGCTCTCGTTGTCGTATGACCATCGCGTCATCGACGGGGCCGACGCGGTTCGCTTTCTACGTTGGGTCGCGGAGCGGATCGAGCACCCGCTGCTTCTCGACTTACCCTAAACCAGCGTTCGCGGAGGTTGACGGCGGTGCGCTAGCGAGAGCGTTCGTCGTCGAGAAAGAGGCTCTTTGGCACGTGGCCCGTTACGACCTGCGTGAGGTCGACGGCTTCGGCGACCCGAAAGTCGACACCGATGCTGGCGAGGGACGTGGCCTGGCCGGCCGTCAACCCCTTTTCCCGCATCAAGAAGTCCACCACTTCTCGGACTGCTCGTCGGGTGGCGTGATTGAGGTCGAGATCGATTCCCATCAGGATGTAATGCGTGTCCGTTTCCGCCCACGGGGTCTCGATGGGGTGGCCCTTGTGGAGGACGAACCGAAAGACACCGGTCAGCGACTGCTCGATAGCTGTGCCGCTGACTTCGCCATCGCCCTGGACGGCATGCGGGTCGCCCACATAGAACCTTGCACCGGGGTGAAACACGGGCAAGAATAGACGACTGCCGGCGGTGAGATTTTTGACATCGAGGTTTCCGCCAAACGGTCCCGGGGGTCGCGACGCTTGCACTCCGTCGACGGTGACGCCCGGCTGTCCGACCGTCGGGTCGGCGGGCGCTACGGCCATGATGCCCATGAACGGCGCGAGCGGCACATGAATATTGTCCGAGAACAGCGCCACCTGCCGACCGTCGACCATTGCCGAGCGAATGACGTGTCGCTCGTTTGTCATGTCGACCGGTGCGTCGTTGCCACTCGACCCAGGGTAGGCCGGGTCAAACACACCGCTGGCGGGCCCGGTGTTGTTGATCCCCCACTCTGCCCGAGTCTGGATATCGAGCACTTGGATCTCAAGCATGTCGCCGGGCTCGGCCTCTTCAATGTAAATGGGTCCGGTGATCACATGGCCGCTTCGACCGGGGCGCGGACGTCCCTCGCGCGACGACCAAAAGTCGATGACATCCTGGAGCACCTCGTCCTCACGAATTCCGAACCCGCCGAGGTAGCTCACGGGGTGCTCGTCCTGCGTCGTGCCTGCGTGCGAGAGGGTGTCGACCCGCACGACAGCGCCCGACGCAACCGTCACGACCGGGGGCGCATCGACCGGAAACCAGCCCCAGGTGGACGTCTCCGGACGAGAACCGACGTGGTGGTCTATGACGGTATCGCTCGGGGCTTGAACGTTCAGCTCGGAGAGCGCGATACCCCGTTCGCCTGCGACCGAGTACAGCAGATACACACGGCCTTCTTCTTCATAGATAGCCGGGTCGCGAAGCTGATTGACCGGCACATTGATAGAGCCCCCGCGTGACGTTTCGATTTGGAGATCGGCGCCCTCCCATGGTCGCTCCGGTCTGAGTACTTCTACGGACTCGGTTTCGCGCCACCGCCGCCAGTCGCCGGACAGGTCGATCGTCGACAATCGGATGTGTTCGGGCGTCGCGCCTCGTTCTGTAAAGAACACGAAGAGCGTATCGTCGCGAAGAAGCAGTGCCGAATGACGCATATCCGTCGTGAATAGGTGCGGGCCTTCCTCGAAGTCGGTCAAACCATGAGGGTCGGATGACCGGTAGAGCACGCCCGGCATCGCCAGCGCATAGACATGGTCCCGGTGACGGAACACCCGAAAGTAGGGTCGTCCGAGAATCTCCGGTCGGCCTTCAAAGGTTAGTCCGTCTGCCGATGTCGCAACCCGCGTGACTTGCTGCCCGATCTCGCGACCGTGGACATACATCACGATCTGCCGCGCGTCCTGGTCGACATGGACGTCTGGTGACGCGATGTGGGCATACGCTCGTCCACCCGGTGACGCCGGGGAGCACGGTGGGCACGTTGTCGGAAAGTGCGATTGCTCGATCTGGAGTGTCCCCGGCTGGTACGTCGTCCACGGGCCGGTCACCTTGTCGGCGTAGGCCAGTCGTATGTATGTGCCCTCATGGTCCGCGAAATACAGGTAGTAGCGACCGAGAGGGTTGCTCACCCAGTCTGGGACGCGGATGAGGGAGGGGCCTGCGATATTGCTGCCCATCGATTCGTCCATCGCGGGTTGGATGATCGGCTCGTCTAGCAGCCGATCGACCCGGACGGTCTGCGCCGTCACCGGCGAAACCGTCATCAGGAGCAGGGCGGCGGCGGCAGAGGCAACAGTCATCGCTCGCATCATAGGCCCGAGCCTACCATTTCGTCACAAAAAAAAGCGCTGGCTACGAACAGCAGTACGTAGGCAGCCAGCGCGACCGATCTCTTTGTCTGACGGGTTATGGCGGGTCGCTTCTAGGAGACGTTGACTCTCACATGCACGGACGTCCAACAGCATTGAAATCCGCTGCCACCCTCGCCGGTCGAATCGAGAGCCTCCACGCGCAGGATGTATTCGCCGGGTTCACTGAATGTCGCGGTGACCACCGGGTTCTGGTCTGTCGAGTCCTCGAACTCCTGCTCGGTCTGGTCAAAGGCGACATCGCCGGGACCACGAAGCTTGTGCCACCGGACGGCCAGGGGCGGACGTCGAAACCGGGGATTACTCGGCGCGCGGACATGCTGTGTCGGTTTGACGTCACTGGTCCAGATGGCGATCTCGAAAGGTGTGCCGACCGAGGTCTCCAATGTGTGGCCGATACCCATCGGCGGTCCGGTATGCCCTTCGCCGTCGGCCGAGAACCGGACAGTCGGCGGTTCGTTGCCGTTGGCGGCGTCTCGCATGGGCTCGATGTAGTACGGAGGTTGAAGATGAAAGGGAATCGACACGGTCTGATTGTTCGAGGTCAAATGCCAGGTGATGTCGTTGTCACCGAAATCGGCGGGCACTCGAATTGTGAACACTCCCCACTGCCGTCCAGGAGGAAAATCGGTCGGTTGTCCCTGGTCTTGGGGACCGGGCGATAGATAGTTTCCATCCCCGATGGGGACGTCAAGGGACTGGTCCCCGTTCGGATTGAAGTATCCCACGAGCAACGAGAACGACCCGTCCTCGTTCGGATACCAGCCTTCATACGCTGGATAGATCGGCTGACCGAACTCCATTAGCGTTTTTGGGATTTGCGCCCCGACCCACCCGGTGCTCGCGCACAGCATGGCGGCGATGACAATCACACCTGCAGGCTGACGATACCGCTGCATTCGACTACTCCTTGTTCGTACGTGTCAGGAGCCGCTCCCAGCGACGAGGAAGCGGCTCCGGTGGAACCTACGGGTTACCGAAATTTCTATTCGCCGTCGTCATCGTCGGTCGTGTTGCCGAGCAGCGCTTCGCGCTCGGCCACCGCGGCCGCAAAGTCCTCGTCATCCAGGTAGGTGACGTTGACCCACGCATGGCCCATCTCGTCGACCGTACGGTCACCGTAGCCGACCCACTGGTTGGAGTCAGGGTTGGATCGGTTGGTGGCGGTGTTGTCATACCACGACTTGACATGGAGCACCGTGCCCTTCGGGAGGAGCGGCGCCGAGTGATCGGCGTAGACGTAGTTGTTGTGCCAGTTGAAGTTGAAGTCACTCACCCGGCTCAGTACCTGCTTCTCGCCGTCTGGCAGGATGGCGGTCATCTGCATGCCCACGCCACGCAAATGCATGTGCGGCTGGTAGTTCTCGACCCTGCCGTTCTGCTTCAGCACGTGATAGTTCTCGGTCGTTGTGACCTGGTTTGGAGGAATCGAGAGGTTGTCGCTTCCGCCTTCGATGGTGCTGAAGGCCGACAACACCTGACGATGCTTGGGTGGCGCATCCTTTGGGTAGAAATACAAGCCAATCTCGACAGCGTCGGTGACCTCTTCGCCCGCGGACGAGTAGTGGATGTCCCACACAATGCTCGACCCGGCCTTTATCAACTTTCCGCTGTTCTCGCGCATGATCTCGCCTTGTTTGCCAACCGCCCACTCCATCAGCAAACCAGGACCGATGTCGGAGGCGGCGCCCAGCGTGCCGTCTTCCTCTTCCTGTTCCAATCGGGCGATGGCGTGGTGCACGATGCGGCGCCCTTCAACGGTCGACGGGCGAATCTCGATCGCACGAATCCAGCGATCTTCGGTCAGGCCTGTCTCTACCTCTGGCTTCCACCAATGGTCCTGAGACAGCGCAGGCATCGTGTAGGCCGTGGAAGTCAGTACGAGATCCGGTGGGCCGCCAAATTGCTCGGCAAAGTTCCACACGTCATCGTCAGCAAAGACCGCGGCCGGCGGGACGTCGGCCGGGTTGCCCTCTGGCGCTCCCGCGTCGACCCAGCGGGCTACGATGCCGATATCTTCACTGCTGAGCGACCGGTCGTTTTTGAAGTCTTGGATCCCGACGGCCTTGTCGATGTGCCAGGGAGGCATCTGACGTGCCTCGACCCGGTTTTTGATCGACCGTGCCCAAGGACGGACTTCTTGATAGGTCTGAAGTGACATCGGAGCGATATAGCCAGGCCGATGACACGCTTCACACTTGTCACGGAAGATGGGAGCAATGTCTTTCGAGTACGTTGGGTCTTCTGCTCGGGCATGTGCGGGGAGCAGCGCGGCTGCGCTGGCAATGGCCGCGACGGACAATACACGTGTGAGGCGTTTCATGTTGCTAGTTCCTCCGTGCTGTGTGATGGACGCATGGTATCGACGCCGCGATATCGAAGGGTCTCGCACAAAAACCTAGATAAAGATGCTATCACTATCGGGCGGGCGGGCTCCAGCGTTCTTGTCCCTGGCCGCCCGGCCACCCAGATGAGGACGGCGGTCAGTTTTTCGTCCGCGTCTCCTATAGACTCACCCGAAATTCGTCAGACCACGCAGACCAGGACTACGACATGCAGAAATGTTTGCTTCGACTCGCTCGTTTTGCCCTTGCCGGTGCGCTCGTCGCGCTCGTCGCCACGCCATCGGCGCGTGGCGGTCAAGAAGAGACTCCAACCTATCGTCCGGTGACGGACGAACGATTGAAGAATCCGGCGCCCGAGGACTGGCTGATGTATCGCCGGACATATGACAGCTGGGGTTACAGCCCCCTTGACCAGATTACGGCTGAAAACGTTGGTGACTTGGTGCCGGTCTGGACATTCTCCACCGGCGTCATTTCCGGGCATCAGGCCCCGCCTATCGTCAACGACGGCGTCATGTTCGTGACGACCCCAGAGTCACAGGTGCTGGCAATCGATGCCCGGACCGGCGACCAATTGTGGCGGTATCGAAGAGAGCTCCCGGAAGGGATTCGCCGCGGACATCGCACAAATCGAGGGGTTGGTCTGCACGGTGACAAGGTTTTTGTCACGGCCCAGGACGCGGTGGTCGTGGCTCTCGACGCCTTGACGGGAGACGTCGTGTGGGAGCAAGCGGTCGAAGACTATCGCACCGGCTACTACATGACCATGGCCCCCTTGGTGGCCAACGGAAAGGTCCTCGTCGGCGCCTCGGGTGGCGAGCGTGGGATCCGAGGATTTGTGGCTGCGCTTGACGCCGAGGACGGGCACGAGGTCTGGCGAACATTTACCGTGCCGGGGCCGGGCGAGCCAGGAAACGAGAGCTGGCCAGGCGACTCGTGGCAAACCGGTGGCGCCTCCATCTGGGTGACCGGCAGCTATGACCCCGAGCTGAACCTCACCTACTGGGGGACCGGCAACCCTGGTCCATGGGTCGGCGATGCGCGGCCGGGCGACAATCTCTATACGAACTCGGTGATTGCCCTCGATGCCGATACCGGAGAGTTGAAGGCCCACCACCAATATCACTGGAATGGGTCATGGGACTGGGACGAAGTGTCGGCGCCCCTCCTCATCGATGTCGAGCGGGACGGCCGTTCGATTCGCGGCCTCGTCCACCCGGCGCGCAATGGGTATCTGTGGTTGCTCGAGCGCGAGGCTAATGCCATCAACTTCATCGAAGCCGAGCCGTTTGTCTATCAGAACGTGTTTACCGAGCTCGACCCGGTCAGCGGTCGCCCCAGCTACGACGCCGAGCGCAAGCCCGGAATCGGCAAGTCGGCCACCTTCTGTCCGTCGTTGTGGGGCGGGAAAGACTGGCCGCCGGCCGCGTATAACCCACTCACCGGCTATCTCTACATTCCCGCCAACGAGAATTTCTGTTCGACGATCGAGGGATACGAGATCGAGTACAACCCGCCCGGCAATTTTACTGGCGCGTCCACGCAGACGTTCGTGGCTCCGAATGCGGACCACCTCGGAGAGCTCCAAGCGTGGGATATGTCAACCGGTGACAAGGTCTGGACTCAGGAGTTCCAGTCTCACAACTGGGGGCCGATTCTCACCACGGGGGGTGGACTCGTGTTTGCCGGCGGCCTGAACGATCGGGCGTTTCGGGCGTTTGATGCTCGAACGGGCGACATCCTGTGGGAGCAGCGAACAAATTCCGGTATCACCGGTGTCCCGTCGTCCTTCGCCATTGATGGCGTGCAATACGTCGCCGTGCAGTCAGGGTATGGTGTGGACGCGCAGGGCATGCAAGGCGTCATCAATCGAAGCCGCGGTGAGAACACCCAAGTGCCCCAAGGCGGGGTGATCTGGGTGTTCGCGCTACGCCCCTAGGTCAGGACGTCTCCAGGCCTCACCATTCTGCCTTTGGGAGATACCGAGACCTCTCCCAAAGGTGGGCTGTATGAGCGACTTCACGACCGCGCGGCTACGAGCCGGTCGTGAAGTCAGCCGTCCACTCGTGCAGACCCCAGTGAATCTCCAGCGTGGCGCTGGCTTGGCCAGTAGGAATGAGCACCGCGCCCAAGGGCCGCGTTGCTTGACCGCTCTGCGAGTAGGATAGGTCGATTTCGGCGGCGTCGAATTCGGGGTTGTATTGCGTGCCCCAGGCATCTGGCTCGTTGTTGAAGACAAGGCGCCAGCCATCGCCGACCCGCTTCAACCAGAGACCGTAGGAACCGGGAAAGTCGGGTGCCAGGTTGTCAGTCGGGACATCAACGTCTCCAAACCGAAGAGACACATCCGTCTTGAACCGGAGCACCGCGGCTTCGGTGAGTCGGATGACGTCGCCGTCGTCGGCGAGGTCGATCCCGACAAAGTCGTCGTGTTCCGTGCCGATCTCCTGCCAATAGAGCACGCTGACTCGTGACTCGTCGGGCAGTACAAAGGCGGTCTCGTTCCGTTCCGCGAGGGTAACCGCCAGCGCGACGGCACTCGTATCACTGTCAAATTCAAGTTCGCCACTTGCTCCGCCGCCGGCGGGTACTGTCCGGCCGTTAGATGGAGGGTCGGCGTAGTCGTAATCCGCCGTCCACCGGTTACCGCCCCAGGCGAGCACTAGCTGCCCCGTCCCGCTGCTGGTGGGAACCAGCGCAGCCGAGAGGGTTGCGGCAGTGTTGGGAGTGGTGCTGTGGGACAGTGGAATCGTCCCGACCACGCCAGTGCTCACCTCGTCTTCTGACGGAGGTTGTTGGGCTTCGAGCGTCCAACCGGTATCGACCCGCGTCAGCCACAGATCGTATCGGCGATCACCTTGCCTGGATTGCTCTTCTGCATCGTCGCTCTCATCGCTGCTGCCCGACAGCTCGCTGCCGTCGAGGGTGCCGATGCGTAACAGCGGATGGGCGCGGAGCTGACCAACGCGCACGCGACTCGACGTCGGGCCGCTCGCGGACAGCAGTGCCTCGTGGGTGGCCTCATTGGCGGTCAACGCGGGTGAGTACACGAGCGTCACCGGGCGAAAGGCCAAGATGAGACGTGACTGCACGGAGATGTCGGTCGGGGCATCGTCCGACTGTTGGGTCGTGACAACGGCCGGAGCGACGAAACACATACACAGAGTGAGAGTCAGCAAGTCGAAGCGGAACGCGCGCATGAGGCACCTTTGGGTCAAGAAAGATACGAGAGTCCGAAGCAGAAAAAAAAAGCGCGTCCGCGACGGACGCGCTTCGGGGTTCTCACGAGGTTGCCGATTTCTTCCGTCGTGCCACCCGGCGTTGTCGGTGGCGCGTGGTCGGGCCCTTAGTTTTCTTGGTTGGTCGTGCTCACGTCGTCTTCAAGCTCGGCGTAGCTCAGGAATCCCAACGACATCTCGTCGTTGGTGCGAGGCCCAAAGCCGGTCGACAGCTCTCCATTGAAGCCCCTACGCGTGCCACGTTCGGTCGTGCTGTCATACCAGAAATCGACCTCGAGACGGGTACCCTTGGGGAGCAGCTTTGGCTCCTTGTATTTGTAGGTCACCTGCCACGCCTGGTCGTAGTTGGGGACATCCAGAAGGAGCTCTTCGCTGCCGTCTGGGTAAAACGCCATGTAGCGCGCCGCCCTGGCACGTAGATGCGCGTGCGGCCAGAGGTTGATCAGCAGGGTATCTTTCTGCAGCGTGCGAGCCATGCCAATCCGATAGTTCTCTTGGTTTGGCGGAATCTCGAATCCGTTGTTGCCAAGCGTATCAGTGATCACCGCGTGGGTAACCGGACGCTCCTCGAGAAAGAACCCAACCTCGGCCTGGGTGGTAAACGCCGACCCGGCTCCCGGCTCCTTGTTGAAGTGCATGTTGAAGATCATCGTGGAACCCGTCTCGAGTTGCAGGCCGTAACCATCAGGGAGCATCCCAGATTCGCCGCCCTCTGCGACACAGCTCAGCAAACCGCCTAGACCGAGGGACTTGCTTGCACCCTCGACAACATTGGCATCCTCGGCACGGACAAACGCGCACATGTGATGGACGCCGCTGCCCTCGGCGCCAGTCTTGAGCTCCCAGCCCTTGACCCAGACGTTCTCGGGGAGGATGTCCTCGTCCAAAGTGACGAAGAAGGACTTGTTGATGTCATACGCGTCGTCGTCGATGAGAAACGGCTCGTCCATCTTGACGACAAAGTCCGGCTTTCCGTGGGACCATCCGTCGTTGGACTCTTCGGCAAACAGCCGGGCGGGTGGTGCATCGGATCGGTCACCGGCGGGGGCACCGGCGTCCACCCACGCGAGGATCGTGCTGATCTCGTCGTCGGTCAGGCCTCTCTCGTTCTCGAATACACCGGTCGGAGCCGACGCAAACCATGGCGGCATCTCCTTGGACTCGACTTTACGAGCGATCGAGCGCGCCCACGGGCGTGTTTCTTCGTAGCTCATGAACGGCATCGGCGCCACGAGGCCACTGAGATTGGCGCCACCGCTGCGGTGACAGCTCTGGCAGTTTTCCTGCACGATCGGCAGGACGTCTTTGTAATAGGTCGCTGAAGCTTCATTCTCAGCGTATCCGGGCGTGGCAGCCAGACACACGCCGAGCAAAATGGCGAAAGAAAGAACCCCGGAGTTACGCATGCATTGCTCCTACGTCTGAGGAAACCGCCGCTACATGGGCTGGTTAGAAACCGACTGATCGAGCTTAACTTGAGTCGCTAGGCAAAACCAACCCACGGCGGGATGGGCCTCCGTCCGCCGGAGGATGATCTCTGCCCTCGTCTTCGGCGCGGCCACGGTGCTTGGCCACGCACGTCGGTTCCATTTTTTGGCGTATCACCTAATTCGACAGGAGCGAGCGCAACTTTCTTGGCGCTGCTAGCGTGGCGCTACGTGTTCTGGGAACTCCTTGCACGGCATCGCCCACTCACCACAGGGGCCAACCGGAAGGTCTTTCCGATAGAGGAGGCGACCTACCGAGTCTCCATCCGGCGTCGTCGTGGTCACCACGAACGTCAGCGTTTGACCGTCCGGGCTGAGCGACATGACTTCGTGCATCCGCATTTCGTCCGACGAACCCGGCGCGCGAACCCCCTCTGCGACGAGTCGGTCGCCGTCCCACCGGGACGATGCCATCATTCTCGTGTCCCTGCCCACCGGTATCGACTGCTCGCGACCCGGGGTGAACGACCAGGCTTTGCGTCCATTTGTTTCAGGCCCAATGACGACAGTGCCGTTTTCGGCGTGCGTAATAAAGAGGCGCCGGATGTTTGCCCCACCCCGCCCGCCGCTGAACGACGGCGGTGTCGTCGATTCCGCCGGGAGGAGTGTCCACATACCAGAGAAGTCCGGGGTCAGGGTCGAAGCCGAGACCACCGGTGTCGATGACGCGCCAAGATCAAGCGCGACAATGCGCTCGCGGTCCCGGGCGTAGAGCGTGGTCCCGACCAGGGTGGGCGCGGTCCACGAGGTGGTGTCGAAGAGCGCTGTTTGTGCCTGGGTCGTGATCCCAGACGGGTCGAGGATGGCCAAGCTCAACGTGCCGTCCTCTTCCAGGATGATGGTCTTTCCATCGGCGTGAAGAAGGCTCGCCCGGGTATATCCGCGGGCACGCCACGCGGTTTCGCCGGATGCCACATGGGTGGCGGTCATGATGGCCGTCGCCCCCTGACCGCTTGTCCCGTAGATGAAATCGCCGATTCGTAGCTGGTTCAGGAATGTGAATCGCAGCCGAGGGTCGTACCACAGCTCTTCGACCTGAGTGATACCCCCGTCCCGCACGAGACGAATCGCGCGACTGCCCGCGATGTAGCCGGACGAGACAAAAAGAATGTTGTCGTCTCCCCACAGCGGCACCTGGAAATTGAAGTCGTTTCCGGCGTCATGGGGGTGCGCCCAGAGGATTGCACCGGTGTCTGGGTCGATGCCGTGCACGGCCTGACCGGCGAAAACAATAAGTTGGAGCTGGCCATCGACCGTTACGAGCCCTGGCGGTGATTCCGACACGAGAAAGCTACCGCTTTTCCACACGGTGCTCCCATCATCCTGCCTGAGAGCCATCACCGACTGTCCGGGGCCGCCCACCTGAATGATGATCGTGTCGTTGTAGGCGAGAGGACTGCTCCCATAGCCAGATTTGATCATGGACCGGATGAGCAGTGGTGGGGCACCAAGGTCCTTCACCAGGTCGCGGGCCCAAAGCACATCGCCCGTCGCGGCGTCAAACACGTGTAGCTGCTTGTTTGTCCCAATCGTAAAGAGCCGACCGTCGGAGAGGAGCGGTGTCGCGTGGGGGCCGCCGCCCGTGCCAAAGTCCTGGACCTGTGAGGTGTAGGAGAATTCCCACAGCGTGTCGCCCGTTGCCTCGTCCAGAGCGATGACGGTTTCCTCAGGCCCGAACGGGCTCCCACCACCGGGACCGTCGGCCTCCCGAAACATGGTGTAGAGACGACCGTCGCCAACAAGAATCGCGGAGTGTCCCGCCCCGAGCGGACGGCTCCACAATTCCGGCGGGCCGTCTTCTGGCCAGGTATCCGCCAGACCGCGCGTGTCGACGGTAAAATCGGCGTGCGGTCCACCCCAGCGAGTCCATTGTTCGACGCGATTGTTCTGCGCCTCCGCCGTTCCGGCCAGCAGGGTGACAGCCACCGCGGCCGCTACGACCATCCGGTCGAAAATCTCTCTTGGGACACGTTTGGGGACACTTATTGGGACATGGTCCCGCCGGCGTCGGGTGCCATCGACAGCGCCGTGGACGAATGAGACCGCTGGGATGAGAAGATCGCGAACAGGTGGATTGTGCATGATTCTGTGCAAGAGTACTCCGTCATTCCGGTGGGACGTCTCCAATACGGCCGTTTCGGATTGCGAAACGACGGACGATCTGCGATTCGTCCGGGATCGCTCGACCGTCAAACGCCGCGTCGCGGGGCGGTGGGTCGATCCACACCGGAACATACCGTCCGAGATACAGCTCGGTGGCGGTCTGAATCAGTGTTCCGAACGCCTGGTCAAGACGGGTCTCAGCCCCAGGGTCGTCGACGATGAGCACACCGCCGTCGCGAGGCAGCGTGTCGGCAATCTCCACGAGGTGATCCAGGACCAGCGCGGACAACTCCGCAGGTTTGACCCAGCTTGGGTTTCGGGACATAAGCGCCGGCACAGCGACAAAGGCCGCCGTTACGCCGACGAAAAGCAGGCGTTGCCTGATTCGATGCGCAGCGGTCTCCCAGACCGCCTGGAGATACCCTGCACCGCTGATCGCGGCCCCGGCTGCTGGTAGGCAGACGTAGAGGCTTGACCGGATCGGGAGAAATAAGGTGATGGCGTAGCCTCCGATTGCCCACACGACCCCCATGATGATCCATCGGATGTGACGCAACGTCAGGGCAGGGCGTCGCCACGACAAGAGTGTGAGCACGAATGCGCTGGCCAGGGGGAGGGTCGCCGCCCGATCGAAGTACTCGACGGCGTTTCTTAGAAGGAGCGTAGGCTCGAGCGTGAACCGATAGGCCCCGGTGGTGGCGCCGGGCGTCATCGCGTCGGTTTGGAGGCGGAGTACAGCGTATATACCGAGGGGTACGAGCAACGGCCATCCGCGCCGGAGAGCGGATCGCACGTCTTCGAGACGGGGCACGACGACATCATCTCGAACGAGCAAGGCGACCCAGGCGAGAAGCATGACGGGAAGGAGAACCGCCTCTTCTTTTGAGAGCAGCGCAATCATGGTCCACGTCGCCGCGGTCCACATGCGGCCGCGAATTGTGGCGTGGGCGGCCAGTAATGAGAACAGCGTGAGCAGCAGCGCGGTGCGCCCGCTGATCCACAGCACCGACATCTTGACTGCGTGGAAGTTGAGACCCCAGAAGACCGTTACCAGGACGGCTGTCCCCGAGGCCAGACCGAGGGCCCGGCCCACGCGCCCCAGGGCCAGCATGACGCAAAAAACGAGGGCGAGATTCGTCGCCCCGTAACCGAGGGCGTTCAAGCCAAAGAGCCACTCGTTGACCGTAAATGTGAGTGAGACGACCGGTCGGTAGAATCCACGCGCGTGGGTCAGCAAAGCGACCAGTTCGTCGCTGTCTTGCACTCGGCTGTCAGCGATCCACGCAAAATCGTCCTTGATGAAGCCGTGACCGAGGGCTGGGGCGTAGATGACAAGTAGCGCCAAACCCAGAAGCGTCGCCCAGGCTCTTGTGGACACGTGCATCGACCAGTGAGAATACCCTGCAGGCCGGCTGGGGCCTCCGTGGTAGAGTCTGGTCATGCGACCGGTGCTCGGGAGGCGTGGCCTCGCCCTGGTCTTCGTCGTCGGTCTGGTTGGGCTCGGCGCGGCGACCGCGGTTGGTCAGCGGGGGGGTGCGTTTCGTGCGTCTCGGGACCATCCGGCCATTCAGTACACCGCGGGGGCGGTGAACAACGCCGCCTCACGGCTCAATCTGAAGCTTCGAGCCGGGGATGTCCAGCTCGAGTTCGATGGGCGTGCGGGCTATCTGGAAAGCCTGCTCGACGCGCTGGAGATTCCGACTGAGTCCCAAGTGACGGTCTTCTCGCGGACAAGCCGTCAAGCCTCGGAGATTAGCTCTCGCAACCCACGCGCGATCTACTTCGCGGACTCGGTGGCGGTCGGATGGGTGCGAGACGGCGACGTGCTTGAAGTTGCCACCCACGACCAGGCGCAAGGCACCGTCTTTTACACGCTACCGCAAACTCCCACGGCAACCCCTGAGCTCACGCGGACGGATCAATGCTTAGCGTGTCATTTGTCATGGGACACGCTCGGAACACCTGGGTTCCAAGTGCTGAGCGTCGCGCCGCTGTCCGCGGACCCCAATGCTTACGCGACCGGCTTTGTGTCGGACCATCGTAGTCCGCTCGAACAGCGGTGGGGGGGCTGGTTTGTCACGGGCGACGTGGGACCAGTTCCCCACATGGGGAACGTGGAAGTGACCGATGTTGCCGAACCCGAGGCCACGCTCGGGCAAGTGCCGCCGCAGTTCGAGTCGCTGACCGGCGTGTTTGACCTCGACGGGTTTCCGTCGGTCCACAGCGACGTGGTCGCGCTCATGGTACTTGAGCATCAAGTGCACATGTCGAATTTGATCACCCGGCTTGGATGGGAGGCACGACGGATAGTGTTTCGCGACACAGCGTCGGCGGTGACCGAGGAGGGCGCTCAAGAGGTGGTGGAGCACGCGGCCGCCGAGCTTGTCGATTATTTGTTGTTTGTCGACGAGGCGCCGCTTTCATACCCCGTCCGCGGCTCTGGGGGGTTTGCCGAGCAATTTGCCTCGCGGGGGCCGCGCGACACGAAGGGACGGTCTCTTCGTGATTTCGACCTGGAGGAACGGCTCTTTCGATACCCGTGCAGCTACATGATCCATACCGAGGCGTTTGACGGGCTGCCCAGTATGGCCAAGGACGCGGTGTTTCGCCGTCTTTGGGAAGTGCTGTCTGGCCAGGAGACAGGGGCGGTCTATGACCGGCTGTCAACGGGCGACCGTCGAGCGATTGTCGAAATTCTGCTCGAGACCAAGCCCGATCTTCCCGCGTATTTCGCGGCGGACTAGACAAACCCTGGAGACGATATTCATGCGTATCCGTGCCCTGATAGTGCTAGTCGCGTTTGGGTCGGCGCCGGTGGCTTTGGCCCAAGGGCCGACACCAAATGTGAACGACGGCACTGCGCTGCAACGGGAGTGTGAGACTGCCCTTCGGGCCGCGGACCGGGGGCCAGACAGCAGCCCGGACCCCACCGCCGACGAAGAAGAATTGGACGACGTGGAGCGTGGATACCACATGGGCCAATGTCTGGGGCTCGTCAGCGGCGTCTGGCATACGCACATGCTCATGGTGGACGAGTTCGCGGGAGATATCGCGTTCTGTCCGTCACGGACCATCAGTACCGGTCAGATGGCCCGGCTCGTCAGCCGCTACTTGCAGGTGCATCCAGGGGAGCTTGGCGAGTGGGACACGGTACTCATCCTCCGCGCATTTATGGACGCCTATCCGTGTAGCAGCCGACGATGATGACGACAGTGACGACAAAAGGTCAACGGACGGCGCTGGCCCTGCTGTGTGTGTTGCTGGGCATCACCGGCGCAGAACTCAGTGCCCACCCGATGGACGCCCAGAACGCGGCGTTTGTCCAGGGGATTGATGGCCCGGCGATTTTTCCATTCATCTACCTTGGCGCAAAGCACATGGTCACCGGATACGACCATCTGCTGTTTCTGGTGGGAGTAATTTTCTTTCTCTACAGGTTGAGCGACATCGTTTTGTATGTGAGCCTCTTTACCGTTGGGCACAGTCTGACGTTGTTGCTTGGGGTGCTGGGGGACATCGGGGCGAACGCGTATGTCGTGGACGCCATCATCGGGCTGTCGGTCGCGTACAAAGCGTTCGACAACGTCGGTGGTTTTGAACGGCTGATCGGTTTCCGTCCGAGTCCTCGAGCGGCGGTCCTTGTTTTTGGCTTGTTTCACGGTTTTGGACTGGCCACAAAAGTTCAGGAATTCACGCTCTCTGAAAGCGGTCTTGTCACCAACATGCTGAGCTTCAATGTTGGCGTCGAGGTTGGTCAGATCCTCGCCCTGACGATCGTGTTGCTCGGGTTCACGGTCTGGCGGAATCGCGCGAGCTTTCTCCGGCATGCGTTTGCCACCAATGTCGCGTTGATGACTGCGGGGTTCGCCTTGGCCGGCTACCAAATGCTGGGCTACGTCTTTTACTCGTGACGCCACATTCTGATCAGACCCATCGTCAAGGGCCTGGCGATTCGCCAGCGACACCGTCCGGAAAGACGCTCGCGGTTGCCACCGGTGGCGCCGTCGCGGTGGCGGCCCTCCTCCTCGTTAGCGTGGTACTTCCCGCGGAGTATGGTCTTGACCCGATGGGTACGGGCCGACTGCTCGGTTTGTTGGGGTTATCTCGCGCCCAGCCGGTTGTCCGATCGGACGACGCCTATCGGACCGACGTCGCCGAGTTCGAGCTCGCGCCCACGGAGTGGGTCGAGTCGACGTATCGGTTTGAGGACGGCGAGAGCATGGTATTCGCGTGGGACGCGACTGGGGCGGTGAGTTACAACTTTCACAGCGCTCCGGATGGCGCGCCGCCGGGGTTTGCCGAGAGTTTTGACGCCCAAGAACGCGAAAGCGCGTATGGCACGTATACCGCGCCATTTTCCGGTATTCATGGCTGGTATTGGGAGAACCTCGGCACCGAGTATGTCACCATCACGCTCACGACGGCCGGGTACTATACCGAGGCCCGCACGGCACGGGACCGAGTCGGCGGTGAGCGCCCGCTGCGAGATCCGAAAGGGAGGGTCCTCCGGCGAGAGTGATCGTGGTCAAGTAGTGCGGTTCATCGTCCCGGACGACTAACGCACCCCGAGTGGACTTGCTCCCTCATCGCGCCTGGCCGGCGCGACGGGAGTATGGACAATCTTTCTCTGCGACAGTCCACCTACTAATGCACCACGTCGTCTGTAAAGTCTTCGAGAAGTTCGAGGTGAGGGATTTCGAGTGACCGGATGGCGTTGATCGCTAGCGCTATCACGTCCTCGGCGCTAGCAGGCGTCTGCTCGGTGCGAATTTTTTGCCGGGCCGCTCGAAGGATACGCAGGACTTGGGCGCGATCAAAGCGCTGGCCCTCACAGTGTTCGCAGAAGCTCATACCGGATGATACCTCCTGCTCTGCTCAGCTTCTAGTCCGCGGCTGGCCAATCGAGGGGCCATTACCGGTCGTGCGTCGTCAGGACCGTCCGCGTGTCCAGGAGAATGCTGAATAGAGGCCGTGCGTCCCCTCGACGGAAAAGCTGAACGGTGTATCGCGGCACGTCGTCCGACCCCGGGCCAGCGTATGCACGAGGCCATGAATCACGTTGTAGAGATTCGACAACGTTGCCGGTCCGTCATCGTTGCGACCACGAATGGCGGTGACTTCCGTATCGAATACTCCCGGCACACTCATTCGCTTCACGGCACCTGCGTCCTGGAACGTCAAGGGGACAGGTTTTGTGTCGAGGCGTGTGGCGACGAATTGACCCAAGATTTCCCATGGACCGCCCGCCGCGCCAGACACGATCGTTTCCAACGCGACGTGCTGCGTGGGAGTGGCCCGGTCGTCCACATAGATGCGCTGGGTCCAATCGCCCTCATACATGCGAACCGGGGCCTCGAAGACGACCGCGACGTTGAGATCATCAATGACGGTCTCACCAAACCGGCCGGCGGTCACATGAATGGCCCAGTGGCCGACGCATCTCTCATGGTCGCATCGTTGTTTGAAGGAGACGTGCGCCGGGCACAGCAGTTGGCAGCTACAGTTCTCGAAGAGCAGTCCTTTGGCCCACCAGTTCGGAGTAGACATAAGGGTTCTAACGGTCCTCTCGCACCGGCAGCCACGGGCAAGCAGCCTGTGGTGAAAGTCCCGCTGCAGTCGACCGCCGCCGAATCCGGCCGATCCGCGTTGTTCATCGGTCAAGTACGGCTACGTCAGACGATCAGGCTTTGTCGGACCAAACGCTGCTGAGCGGTCGGTGAGGCCACCCACGACTCGAGCTGCACCCGTTGAGATCGAGTCACACGCAGGGGCTCGGCTGACTTCTACAATCAGTCGTGAGAGGCACTTCGAAGCACGCTGTGTGATTATGACAGAGACACTACACTAGAGCCTGATAGACTCAGCTTCTTTGATCCCAACTATGGGATGTGCGTAGGTGGTAGCGTGGCGCCTGGATATCGTGTTCAACAGCGTTGTTGAACGTCGGGGAACTACAAATGACCTCAACCTGTGGCCGCCCTGCAACTAGCGAGGACGGCTCGCTCAGCGACAGCGTTCATCTGATCCAGGTCCCCCACATTCGATGACGCCCGCGGTCGCCTCGCGCCGTTCGAGTTCAACCAGCTGCCCTTCGTGCCCCTTCGGATGTTCGTGGTGCGCGATGTTCCGGTGGGGACGACGCGCGGAGGCCACGCACACCGGAGCCAGCGGCACCTCTTGATCTGCCTCGCTGGCAAAGTCGTGGTGGACGTGCGCGTCGAGGGCGATCATCGGTCGTTCGTCCTTGACCAGCCCCAGACGGGGCTCCTAGTGGAGTCCGAGTGTGGAGCTCGCAAACCTTTCGCGGCCGACGGGTCCATTCTGGTGGGGCTGGCGAGCGCGCCGTATGACCGGAACGACTATCAGACCGAGGAGTCGCAGGCGTCGTGACTGAGCCGGTGGTCACCGTCTGCATCCCGACGTGGCAGGCGGAAGCGTTTATTGATCAGACGCTCGGATGCGCCCGGAATCAAACCTACCCGCGCCTCCGTATCATGATCCTGGTGTCGGTCGACCACAGCGACGATCGCACCACCGAAATCTGCCAGCGGCACGCCCGCGAGGATCGTCGCGTTGAAGGGTTCGCGCAGGGAGAACGATTGGGCTGGGCGCGAAATATCAACTTTCTGCTCGACCAGGTGACGTCAGAGTACTTTTTCATCTACCCGCATGACTTCCTGAACGATTCGCCTCGCTTCGACAACGTCTCCGGCGCCCTCCACGATCCGCTCGAAGGCTACGAGATGCTCGAGCCCAGCTACAAGAGCCGGGATGAACACACCAACATCCAGGTGACTCTCATGCAGCACACTGACACCCAGGAGCTGGCTGCCGACATCGACATCGACGAGGCGCGTGGCCTCCAGCACGGGTTTGAGGTGCTCCGCAACAAAATTGGGAAGCGGCGCACCAATCCTTATCTCGTTCGAGAGATGCTGCTGGCAGGGGATCCCCTGCGCCGGTCCCTTGATCCGAAATACCGATTCGTCTTCAAGCATGGAAGACGATAATTAAGAGCACCAGAAGCACCAAGACTCCGTCTCGAGCCAATCCGATCGGTCGCGATCGCTGAGCGCGCGCCCGGCCGGCTCGTCAAGATCATGAGCCAGGGATTCGAACGCAGCCTCGAGGCGTTGGAGCGGGCGCTGGCCCTCCAGCCGACCTATGTCCAGGCGCATGCCGGCGGCGCTGCGAACTGGCCGGACTATAGTGACCCGTGCAAACGGACTGCACCCAGACGCGGCGGTTCGCCCGCGGCAGCGCGTGGCACGTTCTTTTCTTTGATTGGAGAATGTCGTGATGAAACTCGTGGTCATCATTGGCCTGTCGACGGTAGTTGGGATCTCGTGGGCATCGGTTGCGACCGCTCAGCTCACCGCAGCGAAAGAGGGGCCCGTCGTCTATGGGCATCACCACCTGAACGTGACGAGCGTAGACGAGCACATGAAGTTTTGGGTGGACACGCTGGGTGGCACGACGGTGCCGTTTGGCAATCGAGAGATCGTGAAGTATTTGAACACGTGGCTGGTGCTGAGTGAGCAGGCGCCGACCGGTGGCACGAAGGGGACCACGGTCAACCACATTGGGTTCAGAGTGCCAAGTGTGCGGAAGGCTCTCGAAGCCGTTCGCGCCGCTGGGTATCCCATTGTGACCCGCGAAGAGCTTCCACCGGCCCTGGCCGTAGAAGACGAGATGGCGTATATCGCCGACCAGGACACCTATATCGCGTTTGTGATGGCTCCGGACAATGTAAAGGTGGAGCTGCTCGAGAACCCGACGCAACGTGAGCCGGTCGCTTTGCATCACATCCATTTCGCAGCCGAGGACGTTGCGGCGACAAAGGCCTGGTATGTAAAGACGTTTGACGCCGTCCCGGGAATGCGCGGTTCGTTCGAAGCCGCTGACCTGCCCGGCGTCAACTTGACGTATTCGCCGGCGGCCGACTCATTGGTCGGGACCAAAGGGCGTAGTCTCGACCATATCGGGTTTGAGGTTGATGGTCTTGCCGCGTTTTGCGAGCGCTTGGAGCAGATGGGCGTGACGTTTGACCGGCCGTATACCGAGATCGACTCGCTGAATATTGCGATCGCGTTCTTTACTGATCCGTTTGGCACATACATCGAGCTCACCGAAGGTCTCGATAAGTACTAGTACTAGTGCACCGGCGTCGAGAGACGTTCAGCATGCTCCGGTCGGGACACCGCGGCGGCGGCGTTGCTCTTCGCTCGTATATACCCGATATGCTCCCTTGTCGCGTCTGCCCAGCGCGACCTGTGAGCGTATGGGGCGTAGTTGCCCGAGTCGCAGCACGGCCAGACGCTATGCCGCACCTGGATACTGTCGCGCTGCGGCGGACACAGAGACACACGCGGTACGCCCCAGAGCAACCTGACCGTGGCTGACCCTGCCGAGATAGGCGCGTGCATTCTGGCCGCGCTGCTTGTCATTGGCGTGCCTTGGGCGGCCGCCTCGTATTGGGTGATGCGACGCGTCGGCGACCTTCACGACCGGCTCGGGGTAGTGGCGCTCGGGTTTGCCGGAGTCGGCGTGGCCACGTGGGTCCTCTGGGTGGTGGCGACGGTCACTGCCCTTGGGCCTGCCGCGCTGGTTATGGCGACGGTCTTGGGGGCGGGCTGGCTCGCAGCCGATGCACGCCGCGCACCGCCCCGCGGTCTTCCCGCCCGTGGCGGTGCGAGTTGGCCGGTGGTGCTACTCGGCCTCGTGTTTGTCCTCCTCTTGGTCCCTGCTTTCTTTTCTCTTGGGTTGGAGCCGGACGGCGCCGTGCATACGCTGGCGATGACGGATTGGTATAAGCACCTCACCGTCGCCACGGAGATTGCGGGGTCCGACCGGCTTCCTCCCTAAACCCCTACCTGGCTGCCGACCAAGACCCTCGTTACTACTTTGGATTTCATCTGGTCGCCGCCGCTATTAGTCGAGTGGCCGGGACCGGAGACACATATCCGGCGCTCCTCGTGCTGACGGGTGTCATTGCCTTTTCGATACCGTTGGTCTTCTATGCGTTCGCGCGACCATTCGGCGGCCCGCGACTGGCTGTTCTGGCGGCCGGCGCCGGTCTCTTGGCCGGGTGCGATATCCTGGTGGTCGTTGTCGACGCGGTGCGGGCGGGTTGGGCGCTCGATGTGTGGCCCACTGGGTTCGAGGTGCTCCGCGCGGTCGTGCCCTCGACCCAGCTCGACTACTGGGTGCATCACAACGAACGGCCATTCAATCCGTTCTATGTTGCCACGGCGTGGGCGCCCCAGCACGTTGCGGCCGTTCTACTGGCGCTATCCGTCCTGAGCCTTGTGGGTCCCCGCGGGTTCGACCAGGCGATCGGGGGGAAGCGAGGGCGCTCCGCGCTCTTACTCCCGGCGATCTCGGCCTATGTTGCCCTGGCCCTCGCGTGCGGCGTAGCGGGCTGGCTGCTCGTTCATCGTATTCAAGCATCCCCGAGGCTGCTTGAGTGCCCCCGAGATTCACCGGTGGGTGCCGGTCGGACTCTTCGCCGGGGTACTGTCGATGCCGATGCTGGCGACATTGTGAGGCGGCGAAGGCTCGGCGACCGGGATGACCCTCGCCGTGTCGTCCTCCGGGAGTTGGAACAACGCCGCGGTGTGGAATGGAATCTTTGGTGATCGATGGTGGACCAACCTGTTAGACACGCCAGCTGTCTACACACTCGAGCTTGGTGTGGTCGGCGTTTTGGCGGCGCTGACGCTGGCACGCAGTCGATCGAATGACCCAGCGACGCGTCAGACCGAGCAGACGCCGGCATCCGCGCGCGTGGCGATCAGAGTACGGGACTACACTCGCTACGTCGGGTTCGTCTGCCGTCGACCGCTGAGTCTTGGTGACCGCCGGCACGCACGACTCTTCGGGGCGTCGGACGAGCTTTTTGACGCCGCGTCGTCCGTCCTTGACGAGGCCTATGATGCACAGACGCTGCGCGAGGCGGCGGCGAAGTTCTCGGCCGTCGGTGCCGATACGGTTCTCGTAAAGCTCCCCGCGGCGCAGGAGCCCCCCTCGTGGATCGCGCCGCCGTGTTTCAGGACCGCGTATAGAAACACCGCCTGATTGGTCGCCTCGCGCATCCCGTCGTGCGCTGGCTAGCCGGACTTTCGTGGGCCCGGGCGCGAACTCTGACGTGGCATCTCATAGAATGCTGGGGATGGCGGGTGCGATATGAGAACGCGGCGGGTCGGTCGCCGTTTCGGAATGAGGGTGCTCGCCGCGTGCCGAGTACCCGTCGTGCTGGTAATCGCCTGTGCGACCGCCGCCACGGCCCAATCGAGGTTTGGCGGGTGGGGCCAAACCGAGCTCTCGTATGACGGCCAGTTGACGTTCGTGCGGCTAGGGTGGAGGGATGGGACGTATGGTTCCCCTACCGCTGGGGGCGGCGTCAACTTTTGGCTGCACGAGTTTCCGAGGGCCGAGCAGAACCTCATGTCTGCCGTTGGTGACTTCACTCTGATCGACGCCCGAACGGACGGGAGTCTCCTCATGACCCTCGGCGACCCGGAGCTCTTCAAACATCCGATCGTGACGATGTGGGAGCCAGGCTTTTGGACTATGACCGAGGAGGAGGCGCTCGCGCTCCGCCAGTATCTCCAGAAGGGCGGGTTTGTCATTTTTAATGACTTTGAAGGACCGCAGTGGGCGAACTTTGAGGCCCAGACGAAACGGGTGATTCCGGGTGCGCAGTGGCTGAGATTGGACGATACCCATCCCGTCTTCGATACGTTCTTTCGGCTCGAGGACACCGCGATTCACGCTCCGAACCCCCTCAACCATCATTTGCGGGGGCGAAGTCCGGAATACTTTGGCCTGTTCGAAGACAACGACCCGTCTCGGCGCATGATGGCGATCGCGAACTACAACACTAATCTTGGGGAGTACTGGCAGACACCCGAGTTCTATGCCCCCGACGCCCTGAGTCGGGCGTTCGGGCTCGGCGTCAACTACATGATTTACGGAATGACCCACTAGTGCCCCGGGTCAGTAGTTGGTTGAATACGTCCCGGAGCGCGGCGGCTGGCGGGCGAGGCGCGACAAGGGAGCAAGGGGGCGATTCGTGACCGAGGAGTAACGCTGGCAGGCGGGATGCTCCGCCTGGGACTTGTGCCAGACATTACGGTTACACGGGACTCGTCCCCCAGGTCATTCGCCGGACGGAGGCGTCCGGGTGTGCTAACTTCGATCTGTGAGGCTTGCTCTTCGACGATGCTTGTGCCACCGGGGAATACTCGCGGTGCTCGTGGCGTTGAACGTCGGCGGAATCCTGTGGGCTGGCCTCCACCATAGGTGGTCGGCGTCCGAGAATCACGTAGAGCCGTTGTCGGATCGGCCCGGCATCGCGTTTGGGCAACACGGACTTGCGTATACCGACGCGTTTGCCACCCACCAAGACCCGGCCGATACAGAAGCGACCGGTTTTACCGTCGAGATAGCCTTCCAGCAGGGCGTGCCGAACTCGAGCTTTCGCTTTGTCGCGGTCGTGCACAGCGGAGATGAGACGTCGCAACTTTTGATTGGTCAGTGGAGACAGACCATCATCATCCTGAACGGTGCTGACTATGACTTCAGTCAGAAGTCGCCAAGACTGAACGTCGACATTTCGAGTTATGAGGGCACACCCGTCTTGCTCGCGCTGCGTGCCACACGCAGCACGGTCGAGGTGTATCTCGAGGGCAATTTGGTGGCCACCAAGGATATTTTGCTCAGATTGCCGACCGACACCGAATCCGGAAGCGTGATTCTCGGGAATTCTCCGTATGGGACAAACCCGTGGCGGGGCAAAATATTCGGTTTCGCGCTCCACGACCGCGCGTTGGCCGGTGACGAGCTGAGACGTCATCACGGGTCCTGGCAAGACCATGGGAATTTTCTCGAATTTGGTCACGCCTCGGCCGTGGTGTCATACGCGTTTGTCGATGCCGCGAACGGCAGGGCGGTCGATCGGTCATCGAGCGGCTTGGACCTACTTTTTCCGAGCGACACGACATTTATTGCTCCCCGGTTCTTTGATCGACGGGTTGCCGGTTTTCTCTCGCAACTCTCGGCAGACTGGGATGCGGTGCTGAACCTGTCCGGGTTTATCCCGTTCGGATTCGTTTTGCTGGCGTTTTTGTCCGAGGTGCAGCGGCGCACCCGGGTGGCCTTGCTATTGACGGCGACGGTTGTCGGCGCTGGGTTGAGCTTTGGGGTAGAGCTCGCGCAAGGATGGATCCCGTCGCGCAGTTCAAGCGTGTTCGATTTTGTCCTCAATGTGTCGGGCACGAGCGTAGGGGCTCTCGTCTCTCTGGCGATGTTGGGCTTGTGGGAACGACCGAAGGTGGCGCGCGCCAAACCTGGCGTGTTGTGAAGACTCTGGCCACCGAGCATGGCCTATGAGACGATGGGCGCATGTTTCGCCTCTTTTGTGCGTGCTGTGAGTCAATCGCTCTGAGTGTGTTGCTTGTTTCGTCGGCGCTGGCTCAGGAATCACAACTCTCTTTGAGCGGGGTCATTGACTTTCATGCCCACGCGGGACCCGACTCGCGTCCGCGTTCCGTCAATGATCTCGAGGCCGCTCGCCTCGCTGCTGAAGCTGGAATGCGCGGCCTGGTCCTCAAGAATCACTTTACGTTGACCTCTGATCGCGCTGCGCTGGTGATGGACCAAATCGACGGGTTGGAGATATTTGGCGGTGTCGCGCTCAACCGTTCGGTAGGTGGTATCAACCCGGAAGCGGTTCGACAGATGGTGGCGTTTGCAGGTGGGCGAGGCAAGGTGGTGTGGCTCCCCACATTTGACTCCCAGTTCTGGGTTACGCGAGAGGGGAGCGAGAACCCCTTTGTTCCCGTCGTCGAGAATGGCCAGCCGGTCGACGGGCTTGAGGAGGTGTTCTCTCTGGTGGCCGAGCATGACCTGGTCTTGGCCATGGGGCACTCGTCCCCCGAGGAAGTGCTCCGTCTCATCCCTGTTGCTCAAGCCCAGGGGGTCGAACGTATCCTCATTACCCACGTCTTTGGACAAGACGCCACCACCGACCAGATGCGGCAAATGGCGATGGCGGGCACGATCATGGAACTCGACTGGCTCGCCGTGTTCTCGGGGAGCCTCTCAATCGAGGACTATGTGGGAGCGATCCGAGAGATCGGCGCTGAGCACTTCCTTCTGTCGTCCGACTTTGGTCAGGCCGGCAACCCCACGCACGCGGAAGGGCTCAGGGCGTTTTTCGCCGCGTTGCGAGGCGAAGGCGTATCCGAGGAAGCGATTGACCGCATGGCCCGGACAAATCCGGCATGGCTGCTCGGGCTCGACTGAGCCTGGGCCGTCACACCGGCCGGAATCCGGAAGCGTGTGATAGGTTTCTGAGCGCTCGCGCGCAGGCCGCTCGCTCCTAGGCCACGATCTGCGGGATCAGCGTCCCGTGGACGTCCGTCAGTCGCATATCACGGCCGTTATACCGATATGTCAGCTTGGTATGGTCCATGCCCAGAAGGTGGAGCATGGTTGCGTGGAGGTCATGCGACGATACCCGCTGCTGCTCGGCTTTGTAGCCGAAGTCGTCGCTGGCTCCGATCACCTGGCCGCCCTGAATGCCTGCACCGGCCATCCAGCCCGTCATCGTGCCCGGGTTGTGGTCACGTCCGACGCCGCGCTGCGAGATTGGCATTCGACCAAATTCGGCGTGCCAGACGATGAGTGTCGAGTCCAGCATGCCACGCGACTTGAGGTCGGTGAGGAGACCTGCGATCGGGAGGTCTGTCTCCGCCGCGTGCTGAGTGTGGTTCTCCTTCAGGTCGCTGTGGGCATCCCACGTGTCGGTGTTCTGCGAGCCCAGCCCGCCGTGGAAGAGCTGCACAAAGCGCACACCGCGCTCGACGAGGCGTCGAGCCATGAGACACTGCCGCCCAAATGGCTCCGTAATCTGGTTGTCCAGTCCATAGAGCTGTTTTGTGGCATCTGACTCAGCCGCGGTATCGACCGCTTCCGGCGCGCAGCCTTGCATGCGGTAGGCCAGCTCATACGATGAAATTCTGGCGGCTAGCTCGGAGTTGCCCGGGTTTTTTACAATGTCGATCTCGTTCAGCTTTGCCAATGCGTCGAGTCGCGCGCGTTGCTGAGACTCGGTCACGCCGGCGGGCGGTTGGAGGTCGACGATGGGGTCCCCGACCGCGCGAAATAGCGTGCCCTGGTAGGTCGCCGGCATAAATCCGGCGCTCCAGTCGTTGGGGCCTCCGAGTGGTCCTCCTCGATAGTCGTTCATCACGACGAACGCGGGGAGACTCGAGCTCTCGGCTCCTAGACCGTAGGTGACCCAGGAGCCGACGCTGGGAAATCCCATGCGTATTTGGCCGCTCTGCATCTCGTAGGTCGCCTGGATATGGTCGTTCGAACGGCCATACAGCGACCGGATGAATGCCATTTCGTCGACCTTTTTTGACAGGTGAGGAAAGATCTCCGACACCTCGATCCCGCTCTGTCCGTGTTTCTGGAATGAGAACGGGCTCGGCATGAGCGGTCCCGGGTGCCCCTGCCGGACGACAACCGACTCGGCCATTGGCTGCCCGGCATACTTGGTCAGCGCGCTTTTTGGGTCGAATGTATCGACTTGGCTGACCCCGCCGCTCATGAAGAGGGAGATGACGGCTTTGGCTCGGGGCTCGAAGTGGGGTGCTCGGGGCGCGAAGGGGTTGCCAGGAATTGGCGCTTCACACGTATCGGATTGCGCGGCTTCGAGGAGCCCTTGTCGGCTGAGGAGGTCGGCCAGGGCGAGACCGGCGATTCCGCCCCCGGACTGGAACAAAAAGTCGCGTCGCGACCAGAACGTCTTCTTGGTGCAGTGATGATGGTGATGGTGATTGGACATCGTCGCTACCTCAGATACAGGAACTCGTTCAGGTTCAACATGACGTGCGTCAGGTCCGTGAGCGATTGGTCGGCGATCAATGCTCTGGCCACTGCCATTTCCTCGTCCGACGGTGACCGGGTCAATCCAATCTCATACGCCAGCTGGATCTGCCGATCCATGTCAAATGGGGCGGCTTCGCGCAGTCGGTCGGCAAAGAGTGCCGCCTGGTTGAGCACGAACTCGTTGTTCATGAGTGTCAACGCCTGGGTGGCCACCGTCGATACATTGCGGGCGGCTGCCGTTTGATTTTGGTCGGGTAAGTCAAAGGTGTCAAAGAACGGGAAGCCAAGTGAACGTCGGCGATAGACATAGACGCTTCGGCGCCACACCTCGGGACCGTCGGGCTGGTTGTTCCAGTATCCCTTACCTTGTGACGCTGCGAGAATCTCAGGTGGGACATATGGGAAGACAGGAGGCCCTCCGACTGTCAGGTCGATGCCTCCGCTGACGCTCATAATGGCGTCGCGGACGGTCTCGGCTTCTAGCCGTTGCGAACGATACCGCCATACCAGCTGATTGTCGGGGTCGGCGGCCGTGTTCGCGTCGTCGTCATAGCCGGCCGCCATTTGATAGGCCTCTGAGGTCATCAGCAGCCGGTGCATCTGTTTGATGCTCCAGCCGCGATTCATGAATTCGACCGCGAGCCAGTCCAGAAGCCCGGGATGGGACGGCGGGTCGCCCATCCGACCAAGGTTGTCGAGCGTTCTGACAATGCCCCTGCCAAAGTGGTGGTGCCAGATCCGATTCACAATGACTCGAGCGGTGAGTGGGTTGTCACGCGATGCGATCCACTCGGCCAGCGCCAGACGACGTCCGGAGGTGCGCCCACCAGGCCGCGGAATCGCGGTGGGCGGGTCGCCGTAGGTCGCCACGGTCAAGAAGCCGGGTGACATCTGCGTACCGGGACTGAAGGGATCGCCGCGGATCAAGAAATAACTCGGCGGGGGCTCATACTCCGGTCCGCCTTCTTCATACAGGAACGTGCCGGGCTCCTCGGGTGGTATCCGGCATTCGGGGCAGCCGATAATTTCGTCACCTGGCCCGTTGGGTGCGAATCGGTAATCGCCATCGGTGACGATCTCGGCCATCGCCGGTGCCGGTGGTCGCTGGTCCTCAAGGGCGGCGATCTCAGCCCGAAGCTCGACGAGTCGCTGTTGGTGGCCGGGCGAGAGTGCGTCCCGCAACCGTTGTCGGGGTGGGTTGATCGAGAGGACCTGGGCGGCCAGCAACTGCTCGCCGGGGGTCCGCTCTGTTTCGGATTTCATCGCTGCCTGTTGGACGTTTTCCGGGAACCGTTCCTTGATGATCTCCAACCGCAGACGCTCTCGATAGGGCCCTTCGATAGCCGCTACTTCATCCTTGAGAGGTTGTTGCTCCTTGTCGACCTTCGCGTTGTGCTGGCGATACTCGGCCGCCTCGGCTCGGTCCAGCAGTGGCCGGTCGATCTCCACGTAGCCAAAAATCGACGCCTGCATGCTGTAGTAATCCTTCTGCAGGATGGGGTCGAACTTGTGGTCGTGGCATCGCGCGCAGTGCACGGTCATACCGAGGACGCCGCGTCCCAGCGTGGCCAGCACGTCATCAAGATAGTCGTGTCGTCGCTCCGGATTGTCCTTCTCCCGGAATTGCACCCGGGGTCCAGCTCGCAAGAAACCAGTGGCCACGAGCGTCTCGTCGGTCACATGGTCGAGTTCGTCACCGGCGATTTGCTCGCGAAGAAACTGGTTGTAGGGCTTGTCCTGATTGAACGCGTTGATGACGTAGTCGCGATACCGCCAGGCGTTGGGACGGGTGTAGTCCTGCTCGAACCCCGTCGAATCGGCGTAGCGCGCAATATCCATCCAGTGACGGCCCCACCGCTCCCCATAGTGGGGGGAATCCAGAAGCTGGTCGATCAGGCGGTCCCAGGCCCCACGCTCGGTGTCCGCAAGAAACTGGTCGATTTGGGCGGGGGTCGGGGGAAGACCCGTCAGATCGAGATACGCCCTCCGCAGCCGGGTGAGTCGGCTGGCCTGAGGCGCCGGCGCGATGCCCTTGTCATCTCGGCGCTCCTGAAGAAAGCGGTCAACCGGATGGTCATAGATGTCTGACACCGGGACACTGGCCTGCGTGGGCAGTTGAAACGCCCAGTAGTCACGTGCGCCGGGGGGCAGCTCGCTATCTTCTAGCGCGGACAACGCCGTGGCAGCGGTGGTGGCTCCACCCGCGTCCCAGTGCGCACCGTCATCGATCCACGTTCGGACGGCCGCAATTTCGGCGTCGGTGAGAGGGTCGCCGCTCATTGGCATCGCCGGTTGATCGAGCCCGGCTACCATGTTGAAAAGACGGCTCTCTTCGGCTCGACCCGGGACGATCGCCGGCCCTTTGATGCCTCCTTCGAGCGCGCCATCCCGCGAGCTGAGGTCGAGGTCAGACAACTGCGCCGCCTCACCGTGGCAGTTCCAGCAGCTCCGCTCCATGATCGGGCGTATGTGGTCCGTAAACGTGACCGGCTGGTTGGGGGCTCCGGCCGGGCTCTGGGCCCGGATCGCACCGTGACCACCCACCGCCACCGCGACTCCGACCAGAACCCCCGCGACCGATGCGATGACTCTTCGCATAGTCAATGTCCCTTTCTTCCTTCTGCCTCTCCGGTTGGCACGCGTCCACGCGGTTCCCGAGGCGTGCATCCCAGAGTGCTCGCGGGTTGGGGATGAAGGTCATCCGCAGCCCTTTTACATCTACGCTGTCTTGCTTGTCGACTGTCGCCGAACGTCAGCACTGACTGCCAGAATAGAGTCTATCAAGCTTTTTCGCCGTCCAGACACTGCGGCGACGAAGCGGTGGCGTATGCCTTGATGACCGAATACATTACCGGATTCTTGTTGAGGGCCACTAAGATGCACGAGCAACTTCATCTTTTGTTGGCGCCGTCCTGCGCCGGGACCGCGCCGATGACACCGGGAGAGGGAAATCATGACCAGCAGACGCACGATAATTCGCGGGGCAGTCGCATTCTGTCTGGCAGGTGGCTTGGCTTTCTGGGCGCCGTCGGTAGATGCGCGCCAGGGCGCCTCGGCCGCTGTGGTGGAGATCGACGACGACGACATCGGCGGCGTTGTCACGGGGGAGAGCGGTCCAGAAGCGGGAGTTTGGGTGATCGCGGAGACCGATGACTTGCCAACCAGGTTTGTCCGGACGGTCGTGACGGATGACAAGGGTCGGTATCTTCTCCCGGATCTTCCGGACGCCACCTATGACATCTGGGTCAGAGGTTACGGTCTCATTGATTCCGAACGGGTTAGCTCGACACCTGGCAGTCAGGTGAATCACGCGGCGGTGACCGCTCCGAACCCACACGACGCAGCGCAGTACTATCCGGCCGGCTACTGGTTCTCTCTCATTGAGGTACCCGATGTGAGTGAGTTTCCCGGCACTGGTGCCGACGGCAACGGTATCTCTCCGGACATTGTGAGTCAGGCCGCCTGGATTCGAGGTCTCAAGTCTGGCGGGTGCACCGCGTGTCACGCCCTGGGCAATAAGGCGACCCGCGAGATTCCGCCTGAACTCGGAGACTTTGACTCTCTCGTCGCTGCGTGGGACCGCCGCGTCAAGTCAGGTCAGGCCGGCGGCAGTATGGATAGCGGCCTCAACCGAATGGGCCGCGCCCGCGCGCTCGAGATGTTTGCGGACTGGACGGACCGCATCGTGGCGGGCGAGATCCCGGAAGCGCCACCGCGACCACAAGGCGTTGAACGGAGTGTGGTCATTACGCAGTGGGACTGGGCAGACCCCAAGGCGTATTTGCACGACGAGGTGTCCACGGACAAACGGAACCCGACTGTCAATGCGAACGGGCCAATCTATGGCGCGCTCGAAGCCAGCGCGGACTACGTGCCGATGCTCAATCCCGTGACGCACACCACATCGCAAGTGGCGGTGCCGGTTCGTGACCCTTCGACACCGGTAGCGTCCGGACCTCCGCTGGCGCCCTCGCCCTACTGGGGTGACGAGGCGATCTGGGACAGCAAGGCGAATGTTCACAATCCCATGCTCGACGAGCACGGCAGGGTGTGGCTGACGTCCCGGGTTCGGCCGGCCGAGAACCCCGCGTTTTGCCGGGAAGGCTCAGACCATCCATCGGCTCAGGTGTTTCCGACCGAACGGTCCGGTCGTCATCTCGCGATGTATGACCCGGACACTGAAGAATTTTCGCTCGTAAGCACCTGCTTTAGCACGCATCATCTCGTGTTTGCCGAGGACGACGACGACACGCTCTGGACAAGTGGAGGTGGCCCGGTCATCGGCTGGCTGAATACCCGAATGTATGACGAGACCGGTGACGAGGAAGCGTCGCAAGGATGGACGCCGCTCATCCTGGATACAAACGGCAACGGGCAGCGCGATGAGTGGGTGGAGCCCGGCGAGGAGCCCGACCCGACCAAGGACACCCGCGTCACCAGTGGCTTCTACGGGGTGGCCGCGAATCCGGTGGATGGAACCATCTGGGGCTCGTCTCTCGGATTTCCGGGCTCGATTGTACGCTTGGATCCTGGCTCGGACCCATCTCGCACTGCGCTCATAGAGGTCTTCGAGGTGCCCTGGGGAAACCCTGCCGCGTCGGGTCAGGGATACTCTCCGCGCGGTATGGACATCGACCGCAACGGCGTTGTCTGGACACCTCTGGCGAGCGGTCATTTGGCGAGCTTTGATCGCCGAGCCTGCACCGCACCGTTGAATGGCCAGGACGCCACTGGCCAGCACTGTCCAGAAGGGTGGACGTTCTACCCAGAGCCACTACCCCAACTGAAAGGTCTCCCGGACTCCGGAAGCGCCGAGGCGAGCTATTACACGTGGGTCGACCAGTTCGACACCTTTGGTCTTGGCGCCAACACGCCCATCAATACCGGTAATGCCTCTGAAGCGTTGCTCGCCCTGCAAGACGGGGAGTGGGTCGTGATGCGTGTACCGTATCCGCTGGGGTTCTATACCAAGTGGATGGATGGTCGTATCGACGACCCGGAGGCCGGCTGGAAAGGCAAGGGGTTGTGGGCCACCTGGAGCACCCGAGCCCCGTTTCATAGCGAGACTGGGAAAGGTACGCCGAGCAAGGTGGTTCGATTTCAGTTGAGACCCGACCCGCTGGCTCACTAAGCGCAGCACCGTAAGCGGGTGACCACTCCGTGAGTGGTCACCCAAAGTGCCACACTCCAGAGGATTCCCGCGGTCGAACGCGGGAGCCAGGCGAGGGCGATTCTGTCCTGTGGCCGACCGGCGCCGTGCGCTGGGCGGGCGTGGCTCCTGCCCGCCCAGGCCGTAACGTTACTGGCCTTCGATGGTGTCGCCTTCGCTGGCCTCGCCTTCCACCACCCGACAGATTGCTGATTGCGACAGGACCCGCGTTACTTCGAGCACGCCAACCTGGTCGGTGATCCGGTCGAGAACCGTGCCGTCGGCGTCCTTGATTTCGTCAATCATCCGGTAGACGTCAAATCGTTGGCCCGGCTGGAGGTTGAAGTTCTCACCGCGGTTGATAAAGATGCCGCTGTCGCCGGTGCCCACGACCAACCCGGTCGGAATGACCGGCGCGAGCACGTCGAAGCGGGCACTGTCGTCGGCGATTTTCGCGATGACGTCTTCGACCGCTGGGCGCAAAGACTCCTGAGCCACGCCGGCGTCAAAATCGCGTTCGAAGTTGAAGCCATTGAAGAAGCCTCCCCCAAATCGCTTGTTGCCCTCACCCTCTTCCGCGAACATGATTTCGCCGGTCGTCGTATTGACGATACGTATATCGAGTTTGCTCTCGGCTTCGGAAAACGAGACTCCCAGCCGCCGAAAACCTCCTGATTTCGTTTCAATCGAGAACTGGGTGATTGAGCCGGTGAGTATCAGTTGGGCGCCGAGGAGCTTACCGATCTCGGCAGCAGTCGACGTAGAGACGCGCCCGCTCGCGCCGAGGTCCTGTTCGTCGAGCATCGCGTCGAGCTGAGCTCGTTCGACAATGCTGAACCGGTCCGTTTGGAACAGCTGGGTCGTCAGCTCGTCGGCGGCGGCGGCGCCCAGATTCTCTCCCCAGAATCTCCAGGTGCTGTTGTTCTCAAAGTTCATGACCGCAATTCGCGGCTTGGTGGTGGGCTGCGCCGCCGCCGGGCTGGGCGACAGGATGGCCGAAACCGCAAGTCCGACGAACAAGATCGGGAGTTGGAAAAATCCGCGTGTCATTCGTGTCCTCCTGTGTCTTCGGGTAGCGTCAAAGCGACAAACGAGCCTGGGAACCCGCCGCCGCCGCCGACCGGCGCGACGACGTATTGTTTGCCGTCGTGCAGAAAAGTCATGGGAATGGCGTTCGTGGAGGCGGGCATCTCGACCGTGGCGATCTCTTGACCGGTCGCCTTGTCGACAGCGTGAAGCAGCGGCCGTCCGCCCCTCCGCGTGCCGTCGGGTCACCGTCGCAACGCCCACGAATCGAAGCGACCAAACCGTACCCTGCTTTTGTCACGCTGTCGTCTCCTCAAGACTTCGCGGCAGTACGCCACCGCGGTCTATTCTTACCAGTCTCGATCCTATCTCACCTCGTGGACGGTCGCCGCGAAAGGTTCGCCCGGCCCCGACCGCGACAGCGAACAGCAACACCGTCGTCGCGAGCGTCTCGACTGGAGCGTGATGACCTTCTGCCGAGTGCCACGACTCACCGACATCGGCCCGAGTCCTCGCATCAATCTTCCCGCGAATGAGTCGCTAACGCAGCGCGCGCCCTTCAACTGCGTATAATCCGCTCCTATTCCAGAGAGGCGGGCTGCAATGCGAACGAGTGCAAAGAATGTGGTTGGCGCGGTCGGTGGGTGTGTGGCGGTGGTCGCGACGTTTGGAATCCAGCCCGCTGGTCAAAGCAACGCACCGATGGACACGGCGGCGGACTACGAATGCGCCTTGGAAACGCTCTCCAACTGGGGTCGTTGGGGCGACGACGACGAGTTGGGTGCTGCCTCATCACCGCGGCCAAACGCCGGGAGGCAGCCAGGCTCGTCGAGGAGGGGATCAGCGTGTCGTTGGCGCACGACATTGTCACGAAGGAGCCTGCCGATGCGTCCACATATCTGAATCGCGACGTCGAGCGGGTCAGCGAGACCGGCGCCGCTGACCCGCTCCAGTACTCGGGCACGTATCACGGGACGATTCACAGCCATCTGGACTCGATCGACTGTCATGTCATGGTGGACGGGAAGGGATACCACGGCGTGTCGGCGGCGGAGGTGGAGGCGGCGGACGGTTGTGCGCGGGGAAGCATTCACGCGTTGCGAGACGGCGTGTTCACACGCGGTATATTGTTCGACGCGACACTTTTACCGGGAAAATTCACTACTGACGGCTGGTTGGAGCCCGGGACCGCGATTCGCAAAGCTGACCTCGAAGCGCTCGAGAAGATCCAGCGCGTTCGCGTCGAGCCGGGCGATGTGATTCTGCTCCACACCGGACGCTGGATCCGCCGTGCCGCGGTTGGACCCTGGTCGCCAAACGATGACGGTGTCGCCGGCTATCACGCTGATGTGGCGTACTGCATGAAAGAGCGCGGCGTCTCGTTTATCGGGCACGACATGTGGAACGATGTCTTTCCTCACGAGTGCTCTGACGACGTGCGGTTGCCGTTGCACCGCTTGGCCCTCGTAGCCCTGGGCGTTGGTATCTTTGACAACCTCGACTTCACAGCGGTCGCAGAAACGGCCCGAGAGTTGGGTCGCTACGAGTTCCTGTTCACCGCGGCGCCGCTGCGGATTGAGAAAGGGATTAGGCTCGCCGCTAAACCCGATTGCCACGTTCTAGCTACTGTCCCGGACGCCTTATGGACCGTCGCGGAGACAGGTAACGGTTTTCTGCGATGGTCTACTCGTCCTGGAAAGGGACTACAGCGAGTGCTCGGTGACCAGGCGGTCATTGAGCTCGATACCGAAGCCCGGACCATCTGGTACCGCCAACGCACCATCTTGAAACCGTTCGGGCGGCTCAATCAGGTCGCCGCGCCAGGCCACTTCGCCCCACTGGTACTCGAGGATCTCAAAGTTTGGCATTCCGGCACAGAGCTGCGCGGAGGCGAGCGTGGCCACCGGTCCACTGGGGTTATGGGGTGAGACCGACACGCCGTGCAGCGCCGCCAGGGCGGCGATCGAGCGAGCCTCCTGGAGACCACCGCAGTGCTTCACGTCGGGCATGATGATGTCCACCGCTTGCCGACGACACAGCGCGTCAAACCCCGCGACGCCGAACAGGAACTCGCCACCCGCCATCGGTTGCGTGATTGCATCCTTGATCTTCCGGGTGTCGTCCGCGTTTGTAGGGGCGACGGGCTCCTCATACCAGGACAGCTGTTGGGCGTCGAGTCGACGAGCGACCTCGATTGCCAGATCTACGTCAAAGAAGCTGTGGCAATCGATCTTGATCGCCACAGCTGGCCCCACCGCTTGTCGCATGGCTTCGACACACGCGATGCCCAGTTCTTTGGCCGCGGTCACAACATCGTCACTTTCTGTGAGGGCCGGGAACCCGTCAAATGGCGCGGCCTTGAGGGCCATGAAACCGTTGCCGTCGGCGACCGCGGCGGCGGCGTTTTCTGCAAAGCCTTCCGGTGTCCGAGCGGCCGTGGCGCGATTGATGTTGGCGTAGACCGGAAGATGGTCGCGGAGCCTCCCTCCGAACAGGACGTGGACCGGCGCATTTAGCGCTTTTCCGACGAGGTCCCACAGTGCTTGCTCGATCGCCGAAAATGCGGTGACCATGCGTCGGTCACTCGTCGTCGACGCGATCATGGTAAGACCGCGCTGCCGAAACTGTTCAATACGAAATGGCGACTCATCGCGGACAAATTCAAAGAATAAGGGCAGCTCGTCTAGCGCGGTCTGTCGACCAAGCGACGCTTCGCCCAGTCCGGTAAGACCCTGGTTTGTGAGGAGCCGGACAAAAATCCAGTTGGTTCGTGCGGTCGCGCGAACGGTGAATGTCTCCATCCCGGTCACCCGGAGACTGTCACGTGACGGCTCGGGCTGAAGCGAGGTGGCCGCCGACAGTTCGCGTGACTCGCTGGCGAACGGAACACATGCGCCAGCCATGACCGGTGGCACCGCTTGGAGAAATGACCGACGTTTCATGGCGGCTATTCTAGCAGCCCGTGGTGAAAGTCCCGCTTGTGCACGGCCGTCGAGAGCTCTTGCCAATTCGCGTCCGGTTGGAGGATATCTACTATGCTCAGGACTTGTATCAGATGAATCGCGCGTGGCCTTGGATACTGGTGACCGTCGGGCTCGGGGTGGGTTGCAGCGGCACTTCGGACCCGCGACCCGATGGGGTCGCAGGCGACGTGGCAGCCGACACCGGCCTCCCCAATATCGTTCTGATTGTCGCCGACTCCGCGAACCTGTCAGAACCGAGCCGTCACGACCTGGACCAGGTGGTTCACACGCTCGCGAATGACGGCGTGACATTCTCGAACATGGAATCGCTCGGGGGATCGTTAGCGGCGATGCATTCAGCGTTGCTTACCGGAATGCATCCGGCGGCGCTTGGTCTCGACGCAACCTCTCAAACCGACGGCAACCCCGATCACGACGCTGACCTCGCGTCTGAACGTCTTGGGCTACAAAGGACCCCGCCGGCGGGCATTCGTGTCTTCCCGGAGTTGCTGCGCGCCGCTGGCTATTACACCGTCCGGAGTGGCGAGTCGCATCACAATTTGCGAGTGGTTCCCGATACGGCTCAGGCCGCGTGGTCTCCTCGTGCAGCCCGGACCGCCGGCGACATCCTCGGCGCCTGGGACGCGTCCGGCGCGGGACGTGATTGGCGCAGGGCGCCCGGAGAACCGTGCACGGTTGCCTTCGGGTGCGGAGGCTACACTGGCGAACACGACGGTCCGTTCTTTGTGCAGTTCAATATTCCGAATGGATCGAGCGATGCCGTCGACGGCATCGTCCTCGACATCCTCGATAAACTCGAGTCAGATGCGCTCGTCGACGACACCGTTGTCTTGTTGACCGATGTGTCTGGGGTAATCCCGCTGGTCGCGAGGTGGCCGGGCCGCATCGAAGCGGGGACGCTCGACAACGAGAACGTGACGTTGCTCGATCTGGCCCCGACGGTTTTGGCGTTGGCCAAGACGCCCGTGCCGTCCTACGTGAGAGGCCACGTCTTGGGAAGCGTCACAGCGATGACCGGCCCCGAGCGCTTGGACGTGTCGAATGGCTCGTCTGAGAAATCGGCGGCCGAGCTTTGGGTGGATGGACGCGTTCCCGTTGCCGCCGCGCCCCAGGGGTATCCGACTGGCGGCGTGTTTCATGTCGCGCCACGCGTCGAGCTGTCGTGCGAGACAGAGGGCTCGTCCATCGTCTACGCGACAGAGCTCGCCCCGCCGTTTTATTGGCGTCTATACACTGGGCCATTTCGTATGCGTTTCTGGACGCTGCGTTTTCAGTGCGGTCGGCTTGGCTACGCAGATAGTCCGGTGGTGACGTACGATTTCGATATCGAGTAGTGCCAGGAGGCCGATTGACATGATGAACGAGGTCGCCCGGTTGGGCTGGAACCCGCGAGGAATCGTTCTTGCCGCGGCGGCGGCCGGTTGCGTGATGGTGACCGGGACGCTCAGCCACAGTGAAGGCACGACGGTGCAAGGTGGGCGGTCCATTTGGGATGGCGTCTACACCGATGCGCAAGCTGCACGGGGCGCTGCGGTTTATGCGGATGCCTGTAGTCAATGCCACGGGTCGGGTCTGGAAGGGGGCGAGATGGAACCGCCGCTGACCGGTGGTGAGTTCATGTATGCCTGGGACGGCCTCACGGTCGCCGACTTGTTCGAACGGGTCCGTGTCTCTATGCCCCCCGCGAATCCGAACGGGGTCAATCGGCAGGGCAAAGCGGACATTATTGGGTATCTCCTGTCCGTGAACGGCGTATCGCCTGGCACCACCGAGCTGTCTCGGCGGACCGCCGACCTGCGCGCGATCTCCTTCGACGCTGTGCAGCCGTAGCCATTCCAAGATGACCCACGGGGCACTGGGAAGGCAATACCACACGCACGTTTCGGCGGGCCAATAATCCATCGCGTCCGCCGCGCCGCACGCCAGTCTGAAAGCCGCCAACGTCCTTCACCGCTACCGAGCGCTCTCTGGCCTGGGGATACCAGATCTGCGGTGGTATTAGGAGCGATGTGGTTCTGGGATTAGCCCACCTGAAGCAGGTAATACGCCGGCTCGTTGGGGTCCGTCATCTCGATGTTCCCTGAATACGACTGGACATCACCAGGCGCGAGTGTGGGTGAACCGGTGCTGAACGCGAGAGCCTCCAGATGGATCTGTCCGGCGCCGATCTGTATCCCCACTTTGTTAAACAACCGCACGGACACATCAGGGACAATCTCACCTCGGCGGTTGTTTTGTAGTAGGACTGTGAATTCATACTCCGGTCGACCTTCACGCGCGGTGAGCGTGAAGACGATGTAGCGAAGATACGAGTTTTCTATTGGAATCGTCTCGTCGAGCGTGAGCGGTTGAAGACCGGGAATACTCTCGCCCACGAGAACATCGCGCTGGGTCTGAAGCGTCTCTATCTCGTCGCCGGCCAGAGTGAGCAGGTGCTGCAGGCGCGTGGCTTCGCTGCGCGAGACGAGGAGCTGCGAACGAAGCGGGTATATCCAAAAAAGAAATGCAACCGCTCCCACGGTCACAGCGGTTGCCAACACCGCGAAGAAGTCG
The DNA here is from genome assembly GCA_963579735.1 of Vicinamibacteria bacterium. Lineage (GTDB taxonomy): Bacteria > Acidobacteriota > Vicinamibacteria > Vicinamibacterales > UBA8438 > CAUZIB01. The sequence continues at coordinate 38,375 of CAUZIB010000022.1, forward strand.
CGGACGCGACGGTCGCTCCGTGTAGATGTCGAGGAGTTGGAATGGCGCGAGCGACGGCGCCGGTATTTTGACGGATGCGGATAGAGACTGTCAGCCCGGGGGTCGACGCTGGACTCGGCGGGCTGATCTTTAGTTTATGGCGTCCAGCGATGCAGCCACCAGCCTATAGTTTTCCCCGGAGCCGAGCGAGAACTCGACTCCGGGGGCGTAGATCTGTCTTCCTATTTTCGCAAGAGCCTGAGGCCGACAATGTTTTCCTTCGCTGGGCGTCTCCGGTCTATTGTCCAGACGTCGACGTGCCCGTTTGATTGAGCAGGATCTTTTGCACCCGCCAATTGTTCAGGTCAGCCACGTAGACGATGTCTTCCGACCGACACGAGAGTCCGTGGGGCCAGTTGAACTGACCGAGCTGCCGTCCTGATTCGCCAAGCATGCCAAGGATCTTGCCTTCCAGCGTCATCTTGTAGAGCCGGCCTGGCTCGACATCGGCGGCAAACAGGTATTGCGTGGGACTGTCAGAGATGCAGAGGGTCCAGGGAGCCGTCTGGTCGGGCGGGTTTGCGTTCAGGTTGCCCAGCACGGGTTGCCGGGTTTTGTCATAGGGGGCATCCAAATACATGATGCGCAAGAGATTTCCGTCCGAATCAAACACCTGGATCCGATTGTTGCTTCTATCGGCGACATAGACGTTTCCATCGCGGTCGACTTGCATGTTGTGCGGTAGCCGTAGCTCTCCCGGCCCGGTGCCATAGGTGCCCCAAGACTTGATCCAGTTGCCGTGCTTGTCGAACTTGGCCACGCGTGAGTTCACATACCCATCGCTGACGTAGATGTTGTCGTCCGCGTCCCACCCGATATCAGTCGGGCCGTCGAAGTAGCCGTCGACGTGCCGCGCGTCCTGTTGCGTTGTGTGCGGAGGCGGCTCGTAGCCCTCCGGGCGTCGACCGAGGTTGAGCGTGACATATCCAGAAGTGTCGAATTTGACGACGGCGTTTGTCCCCTTGTCGACGACCCACAGGTTGTCATACTTATCGAAACGGATAGCGTGGGAGTAACCAAGGCCATAGACGCCTTGGCCAATCTCGCGGACAAATTGTCCTCGATCATCAAATTCGAGAAGCTGGGTCGTGGCGTTACCGTAGAGCGGCCCTGACGTCGCGGTGCCCGGATGATTCAACACGACGAGGTGGCCTTTCGAGTTCTCTGCCACTCCGAGAACCTCACCAAGGTTCATATCGGGGGAATACTTGAGATAGCCGGGCACCGACACAAACGGGACGATCGGCGCATTACTATTGTCTGGTTCCTGGGCGACGCTAGGGGTGGCCGCGACTCCGACCGCGGTAACGACTAGGGCAGTGATAAAGACACGTCTCACGATAGACCTCCTTGGAAAAAACCGAGTGCGCTAGTAGTCCTTCACAGGCCAACCTCTTGGGGGGCGCTGGGTCTCCGCGCCGCGCGGCGGCGTTGTTCGACGCGTGTGACAGGCCCGCATTGCGCGTTCTTTTCGTCTGGCTCGGAACGACGACACTTCAACGGCAACCCAGCGGTTCGCGTGTGAAGGATCACTAGGCTATCACGCGTCGCAGGGCAAGGCACCCTCCCGGGGGATCCGGCGGGAGCTGTCTCGATCCTCCGGAGATGACTCGGGTCTGGCCTGACCCGCGCCATTCGGCTAGACTTGAAGCTGTACACGCTCCTGTTAAAGCTTCTAGCCCGGTCGTCCGACCGACAGTTTGCTCTCGTCGTCTTTGTCTCCACCCAACACAAGTGTTCAATTGCTGCTACTGGCGGTGTGCCGCCCAACGTGTCATCCGTGGTCTGGCCTTCGCCGGCGTGGTCTCCCTGGCCGGTTTGACGGTGCCGCTCCAGGCGCAATCCGACCATAGTGTCTCGCTCGCGAGGGGTTCGCTGACCATCGATCCCTTTGTGAGTCTCTCCGGCGAGGCGGACGACATCTGGATTGGGCGAGGGATTGCAGAGACCCTCTCCGTCGACCTTGGTCGGGCCGTCACGGTGGAGTCTGGGGCCGGCGGATTGCTCGTCCGGGGGGCTTATCAACGGCTGAACGACAGCCTGGAGGTGACGGCGGAGCTGGTCGACATCCCGAGCGGTGGCACGCTCGAGACGATGACCCTCAACGGCACGGTTTCCAACCTGTTCGCCCTGCAGGACGAGCTGGGTGTCCGACTCGCTGAGCTCATCGCGCAACGAAGGACGCAGGGTCTTGGCGGACGACGAGCGACGGTGCCTACGTCGCAGCCGCAACCTGAATCGGAGCGGAGCCGGGGAGTCACCGGGCTCGCAGTGGCACCGGGATTTGTCATTGACGGCCCACCCCCACCGGTTCTTCCCGATGTTGTGGCCCGAGACGCGTTGGGTCGCTTGACGATGCGGGCGTTTCGCTTGGCACGCCCGCTCCAGATCGATGGGCAACTGGATGAATCTGTCTACGGCGAGAGAGCGGCGGTGACCGATTTCGTGCAGCAAGAGCCCGACGAGGGAGGACCGGCTACGGACCAGACCGAGGTGTGGGTGTTGTTTGACGACGACACGATCTACATCTCCGCGCGTTGCTGGAGCGAGGAACCAGACCGGATTGTCGCGAACGAGATGAAGCGTGACAGCCCAGGCGTATTTGGCAACGAGACATTCGCGGTCGTCCTGGACACGTTTTATGACCGCCGCAACGGATTCAACTTCATTACGAACCCGCTCGGCGTGATCTTTGATGCGACGATCACTAACGAACGGACCCCGAACATGGATTGGAATGCGGTCTGGGACGTAAAGACCGCGCGTTTCGACCAGGGCTGGACGCTCGAAATGGCTATTCCGTTCAAGTCGTTGCGCTTTCCGTCGAGCTCAGCGCCGCTCTGGGGGATCAATGTCCAACGACGAGTCGCCTCAAAAAACGAATTTTCGTTTCTTACCCCGATCCCCGCGTCGCTGAGCTTTATGGGTATGTTCAAACTGTCGTCCGCCGCGACCTTGGTTGGTCTTGAGATGCCCACCTCTGGGACGCGGCTTGAGCTCAAGCCGTATGTGATCTCCGACCTCACGACCGACCTGACAGACACCCCCGAGGTCGTGAACGCGCTCGCGGGGGACGCGGGGTTTGACGTGAAATACGGCGTCACCGACGGGCTGACCGCCGACTTCACCTACAACACGGACTTTGCGCAGGTTGAGGTCGATGAGCAACAGGTTAACCTCACGCGGTTTAGCCTTTTTTTCCCCGAGAAGCGCGAGTTTTTTCTCGAGGGCCAAGGGGTCTTTAACTTTGGCGGCGGTCAGCGACCCGACCCCACGACGTTTTTCTTTAGCGGCGAGCGGTTTGGCGGGTCGGTCCCGGTGATGTTCTTTAGTCGTCGCATCGGTCTGGACGATGGCCGCGCGGTGCCGATTCTGGCAGGAGGACGGCTCACCGGGAAAGCGGGTCCCTATAGCGTCGGCGTGCTCAATGTGCAGACCGGGGACGATCTGGCCGCGGAGGCGGTTCGCACGAATTTCTCGGTGATGCGGGTCAAACGGGACGTGCTTCGTCGCAGCGCGGTGGGCGCGCTCTTTACCGGGCGTTCCGTGTCGCTGGAAGGCAGCGGCACCAGCCAGATGTATGGCGCGGACGGCACCTTCGCGTTTTACGACAACGTGAACATCAACACGTATCTCTCGCGCACACAAACGCCGGGGGTCAGCGGCGACGACATCAGCTATCAGACCGAGTTTGTCTATACCGGAGACCGCTGGGGGCTCGTGCTTGATCGGCTCTCAGTGGGGGAGAACTTCAACCCAGAAGTGGGTTTTGTTCGACGAGACGACTTCCGACGAAATTTTGTCCAGGCCCGTTTTAGTCCCCGTCCGCAATCAGTGGAGTCGGTGCGCAAACTCCTCTTCCAAGGCAGCCTCGACTACACCACAGACGGCCACGGGATTCTCGAAACAAGAATCCAGCAGGGGCTCGTCAGTATCGAGCTGGAGAACGGCGACCGGATCTTTGCAGGTGCCACCGACAACTACGAGTTGATCAAGGAGTCGTTCGACATTTCGAACGAGCTCACGATCTCGCCGGGGGCGTATTCGTTTGTCAACACCCGAGTTGTCTACGCCCTCGCCCAGCAACGCGTGATGGCCGGAGGGCTCACGTTTGACCGTGGTGGATTCTTTGGCGGCAACAGAACCAGCGTCGGATACTTCCGGGGCCGGTTGGGTATTACCCCTCAGCTCACCGTCGAGCCGTCTATCTCAGTGAACTGGTTCAGCATGCCGCAAGGTGATTTCAAAACCGACGTGGTCGCGGCGCGGACGACGTATACGCTCACCCCGCGGATGTTTGCCGCCGCGTTCCTGCAGTACAACTCAAGCATCGACGCCCTTGTGACAAACCTCCGCTTTCGCTGGGAATATCAGCCGGGGAGCGAGCTATTTGTGGTCTACACGGACCAGCGTGACACCTTTGACCCGCGCGCCGCCGTGCTCGAGAACCGTGCGTTCGTCGTGAAGGCCACCCGCCTCATTAGATTCTGAACGCGCGGTTTCCTGCAGATTCCAGCCGGTCCTCGGCGGCGCTGAGCGAGCTGTCCCTTGTGAAGGGGCCGCTAGGGCTGGTCCGCCGCGACGATGGGTACCGCCGGTTCTCGAATTCCCGGATGACCGGCATCGATTCGTTGCTGAGACACCAAGGCCGAAGCGTCCAAGGCGAGCTGTTCGTCCGCCCGAGCGCCGGTCAGGAGATTGAGCATCCCGTGGTTGCCCTCATGACAGGCATACTCGAACAAGTGATTCAGAGGGTCGGTTGTATCTCGTCGCGTCATCGGGATCGCGACAGTGTAGGGCCGGGTATATACCTGCGGATCCTCAAGCGTATATTGATACTCGATTGTGTTCGAGTCGATGATTCGGAACCGTTCGACCAGTCGCAATGTTCCACCCGGTCCTCGATGCCCGGTTTGAATGATGTGTGACGGCTGGTAGTCCCCACCGTCCAACCGGTTGTGAAATCCTGTCGTTTCAACCACGAGCGTGTCGTCTTCCCACCGACCTCGACTGTCACCCAGCCATTGGCGCACGCCGTCGGCCACGTGAGGACGGCCGTCCAATGGGATGATGCGTGACTCGTGGATCATCTCGATGACGATCGCCACGTGGTCCGGCGTTTGAAAAATCTGGTAGTTCGCGTTGTAGATGTTCGGAATCATGGCGATTGGCAGGGTGCGTGAGATACATCGTTCCCAGCTATTTCTGTCGAGCCAGGAGTCACCCTCGCCGCGACCTGCACGGGCGTTTTCACGAGCGACCAGGCGCTCGACCGCTTCCGAACGCATCTCCGGGATCCTACCGTTCGGGGGATCGATGATGAGTGATTCCCGGTCGAGCCCGCCGGCTTGTTCGATCCACGCCGCACCGGTTCCGGCGGTGGCCCGTCGCACCGGCTCTTGCGCCAGCTGGCCACGCTCTTGTTCGGCTTCGGTCAGTCGCTCGAGTGCTGTCGTCGTAGAGTTGTTCCACACGCCTCGTAGATCTGGGTGCCCCCAGGGTGTTCGCGGCACCGGCGCGTCGTCTTCTCCACTCAGGAGCCCGTGGATCCCAATCGGCGCGCCCGACGTCGTCGGAGGGTCTTGGGCAAGAACGGATGCCGGTGAGAACGCCGAGAGCGCCGCCACCACAAGAAAAGCCAACTTCCGCAATATGGTCATGTTGTTCTCCCGCCGCGCTAGAAACCGAATCCGTTGTATATGGTAGCAGTCCCCGACCGTCGTGAAGAGGTGTGAGCCGCATACGTTTCGCCCCAGCCGAACCGGCCTTCTCCGTTGAGTCGTTGCCGCCGGGTACAAGTCAACAATTCACGAGCGCCGGGGACTAGAAACCGCTCTAGAGCTGCATTTCAGATATACGAAGTGTCCATCCTGAGCCGGTGACCCCGTTCGCGTGCCGCCTGGAAGCGGACCGTCTTCATCCTCGTCCGAGCTCGTATACCGATTGCAGTTCCAGCTGCCGTGCACCTTTTCCACCATGGAATGCACGTTGTGAAGGTATGGGTGCCTCACCGAAAGTTCCGGAGGCACGGAAAAGGTACAATCCTCTTCCCTTGCACTTCGGAATAGGGTTGGCGGCCAGACTGAAGATTCGGTGCGGATCTTGCAACTGAACCGCGAAACTAGAGCCGAAAAAACGACTCGAATCGAAGCGGACTTATCACCTTTACCCCCGGCAACGGAACGCTCCCAATCGATATCGGAGGCGATGGGAGCAACGACTTTCTGGTCGGGATCGACGTTGCGCTTGACCTGGACAATTTTCAGACTCTTGGTTCTTCGACGATTCAGCTCGGAGGAGCCTTCCGGTCCACGGACAGTGCCACATCAGGTGCGGGTGGCACTCACCTGGGCATCAACCAAACCGTGATTGATACAACCGGCAATCCTTTTGCCGCAGGGAACTTCGTCGGAGGCGCTGACAACTACCTGGGGGTGTCCTTCCAGGACACGAACATCTTCGGAGGGGGGCAGGTGTTCGGCTTCGCGCAGATCGACGCGGTCTCGATCCTCCGGGTGCTCTATGACGACATGGGTATGGACCTCGACTTGCAGGCGGCGCTCAACCCCGGCCCAAGCCCTGGAGTCGGCCCCGGGGCCAGGGGTCGGGCCGGCAGGCGGTCCAGGGCCGGGAGTCGGTCCGGCGCCCATGCCAGAACCCAACGTGCTCCTCCTGCTGGGCGTAGGGCTCGTCGGGGCCGTTTACATGCGCCGCCGGAAAGTAAACCGGGTCCCGGGTCCAGGACCATCGACGGGACTGGGACGCGGCTTCCTGACGTGCTCTTGCTGCAACGGGCGACCCCGCGGGGTCGCCCGTTTTGTATAAGGTGACATTCGATGAGACGCGCGCTGACCACGCTGTTGATCGTGGCCGTCTTGTATAGCGATATCGCTTCGATCGTCAACCTGACGAACTGGTCTTTGCGGTTCCCGATCCCTCAATCGGTTTTCCGTGCCTTCGCCATGTTTCGCGTCTTTGACTCATGGGACGATGAGAATGTCGAGTTCGTGGCCGAGGTCGAAGTCCTTCCGCTCGATGGGAGTCGCGGAGGGTCGACGCGGCGTCCGTTCGATCTGTATGCCTATTTCCCGGCGCCACCCGCCGATGCCAGGGTTCGCATTTCTGGTCTCTTTCGCCGCGATGCGGAGGGACTGATGAGCGAAATCCAGAGAGTGTACGAGCAGAGCCACCCTGGTGAAATCGTCGACCGGGTCAGGCTGTATGTCGAGCGGTGGCCCAAGAGTGCCGCCGGCTACGAGGTGAACAGGGATCTGGCCGCGCGTCGACCGATCGGCGTCCTGTGACCGCGGTCCACGCACCCACCTGGCCGGAGCGAGCGTCGGATGCTTGGAATCGGTATTGGTTCAGGCCTCAGCCGCCCCACTCCCTCGGCATCTTTCGTCTGCTCCTGGGTCTGTTTTTTCTGGTGCTCTGGCTGCTTCGCGCGCCTCATGTCAGCCGTTATTTCTCGACGGCGGGCATTCACGCACCGATGTTCGCCGCGCCGGTCGGCGGCCTGGACGGGGTTCGCGATTGGACTGACATCCTGGGCTACCTAATCCAGGCTGTGCCGCCGTGGACGGCCTGGGGTCTCTATGTCGCGCTCCATGGTCGAGGAATCAGTTCCCGCACAAGGATGGCATCAGTTCTCGGAGCTTGCAATGGATTGTCGAGAACTGTTGAGGTCCCGTAGGTCCTGAGTCTCTGAGGTCTCCACTGCCGGGCTTCAGCCGAATGTGAGTAACCGGGGCCGGGTGGGGGTAAGATGACCGCCATGAGACGAGTCACCACAGCCATGGTCGTGTTCTCGCTCGTGGCCACCGCGCACGCGCAGGACGGAGCACGTCCCGTTGACCCCGCCGTCCAGATGGACACGTTGAACGTGCGAGACACTCTGTATCACCTCTCACATGGAGGCGGAAACAGCCTGGTGCTCATCGACGAGATCAACGGTGGCGTGGTCCTGGTTGATACAAAGCTCCCGGGGCAGGGACCTTCGGTGCAGGAAGTAATCGAGCAGGTCACCGACCTGCCCATCACGACAATCATTAGTACCCATGCCCACGCAGATCACGCCGGGGCCAACCGCGAGTTCCCGACGGTCACCGAGATTGTTGCGCACGAATACACAGGCCAGGCTCTGACCGATGCACTGGGAGCCGCCGAGACGAGCGCCGCGGGTCTGGCGACGACGACTTTTACAGACCGTTTCTCTTTGCTCGAGGGTCTCGACCGTATCGAGCTGTACTACTTTGGCGCCGCGCACACGGCTGGAGATATCGTGGTCGTGTTTCCCGAGAAAGAGGTCGCCTATCTCGGGGACCTGTTTCCCTCGAAGGCGACCCCGGTCATCGACACCGACCACGGCGGGAGTGGCGTGTCGTTTCCGGACACGCTGGAAAAGGCTGTAGCCGCGATTGACGGCGTCGCCCGGGTGATCACGGGACATGGACCGTTTCCAACCACCTATGCCGGGCGGGGTCGGCGAGAACAAGGTGCGGACCGCGCATGGACCGGCTGGATGACGTGGGAAGATCTGGCGGAGTATGCGGGGTTCAATCGTGCGTTTCTTACGGCCGTCAGTGCGTCGTTTCGAGCCGGTCACACGATTGATGAGGCGGTGGCTAGCCTGAGCACCGACCTACCTGAGCCGTATGCGGAGTATGGGATGGAACACGCGCGCGCCAACGTCGAGGCGATCTACAACGAGCTCGGGAGATAGCGGCACAGAGGCCGTGGGGACAAATGATGACCAGCGCATCCAGGTTCGTATCTCGGTATTTCGTGTGTGTGTGCATCGGTGTCGTCGGTGTAGTCGGACTTCACGCCGACGACTGGCCCGAGTTCCGCGGGGACGGCCGCCACGGAATTTGGCAAGAAACTGGCGTACTGGAAGAGTTCCCGGCGGATGGGCTCAAGGTCCGATGGCGTGTCCCTGTCAAGGCCGGCTATTCCGGTCCGGCGGTGGCTGATGGCCGGGTCTTTGTCACCGACTGGGAGCCGACGCAGGGGATGCGGGGCACGGAACGGGCGTTGGCGTTGGACGAAGCGAGCGGTGAGGTGCTGTGGACCGTCGAGTGGGATGCCGACTATGCCGGTATCCAATGGGAAGTGGGCCCTGGCGCGACCCCGACGGTGGACGAGGACCGAGTCTATGTGCTGGGTCGCACCGGGGTGCTGTCGGCGCTCCGCGTCGACAGCGGCGAGCTCCTGTGGAGACGAGACTATGGCACCGACTTTGGGGTCGACCGCATGCGGTGGGGGTTTGACTGGGGGTTTGCCAGTGCGCCTCTGGTCGACGACGAGCGGCTGATCACGTTTGTCGGTGGTCCCGAGAATGCCCGAGTCGTGGCCTTTGATAAAATGACCGGTGAAGAGATCTGGCGAGCGCGCTCCGGGGACGCCGACCTTGGTGTCGCCCAACCGGTCATCATCGAAGCGGGTGGCGTCAGACAGCTCATCGTCTGGGATCCGGAAGCCGTCGCGTCATTGGACCCGGAGACTGGCGAAGCATATTGGGAACAGCCATACATCGTGGGGGGCGCGATGACGGTGGCGATGCCGGTTCAACTGGGCTCGCAGCTGTTTTTCTCGACGTTCTACGACGGCCCCATGATGTTGACGCTGAACCAGGATCGACCAGCGGCGACCGTCGCGTGGAAAGGGTCTAGCAATAGCGAGATTCGAACTGAGGGGCTGCATGCGGTGCTCGCGACGCCCATCATCGATGGCGGCTATATCTACGGCATCGGCAGCTATGGACAGCTTCGCTGTTTGGACGCGACCACTGGCGAACGGATTTGGGAGACCCAGGAGGCAACGGTTGAGCGCCGGCGCTGGGTGTCAGGTTTCATCGTGCGGCATGGGACTCGCGTGATGATCAACAATGATCGGGGTGAACTCATCATCGCGCGATTGAGCCCGGCCGGTTACGAAGAAATCAGCCGTACCCACTTGATCACCCCGACCTCGCCGCCCGGAAATCGCCGTGAACTGACCAATGTCAGCTGGGTGCATCCAGCCTACGCCAATAGGCATATTTATACCCGGAATGACGAAGAGATCATCTCTGTCTCGATGGATGTCGAAGACTACGATTGAGCGAGCCCGGCCAGATCTACCGGCAACTTCAAGCCCGCGACGCATCCCTTCCCTGAGATGTTTGACCCGTCGAACTCGGAGCAACGGTCCTGACGGGCCGCTTGCGAACACGGCTCGCGAACACACTGTCAGGAAGTATCCCGTGTCGCCGACTCGCCACCGTGAATCCGGCTGTCATCGACTTCTTTTCTCCTGACTACACGACCGCTCGCGCGCGATTTACGTCTGCCTGCGTGACCGCAGGTGTCTTCGTCGTCGAGATCGAGGCACGTCCAACACACTCTGAGCGGTGACCGGGGTCGCGGCCGGATTTGTCCACCTCTTGCCAGACGTCCGAGTAGACTTCATCACTCAGGATTTTGGTACGGTTCATCCGCTGGTCGCGTTGGCCGCTTTACGCAAGGAGAATCGTTCGTATCACCATAGTGGACAGAGGACTGATGTGGCTTCAACGCCTGCGTCGTTGGAGTGCCGCGAAGCCTTCTGCCCCAGCTCTGCGCGTTGGAGACGTGTCGTTTTGGCGCGCGCCGACCAGAGCATGCGACAAGCCGTCGTGTGGATATGTGACCAATGACATTCACAGAACGTTTTTTTCGTCGTCCCCAAACGGTGTGGCTCCGCAAGGCCCTGTTTCAAGTGCATCTCTGGTGTGGGCTCGGCATCGGACTCTATTTGGTGGTCGTCAGTGTGACCGGCAGCGTGCTGGTCTACCGTAGCGAGCTCCGTCAGGCGTTCAATCCAGAGCCTCGAATTGTGTCGACGGACACCGGGCCACGCATGTCGATGGACGACCTGACCGCAGTCGTGCAGCGAGCGTATCCGACTCACTCGGTCGAAGTGTGGACAGACCCAGACGACCCGACCCACGCGGTCACCATGCAGTTGAGGGAAGAGGAGTCTCGCGACCAATGGCTCTTCGACCCCTACACCGGAGAGGATTTGGGAAACGCGCTACCGCTGGGCTGGCGGGCGACGACCTGGCTCCTCGACCTCCACGACAATCTCCTCGGCGGTGAGACCGGGCGGAAGGTCAACGGGATCGGTGCCATTTTGCTGACCATCGTCGGACTGAGTGGGGCGGTCGTCTGGTGGCCGGGTGTTCAACGCTGGCGGCGGAGCCTGGGTATCGACCTCCGGTCCGGATGGCGACAAATGAATTGGAGTGTGCACAGCGCCGTCGGGTTCTGGACGTTGGCGTTCATCCTAATCTGGGGAGCGACCGGCATCTACTTGGCATTTCCCGAACCATTTACCGCGACCCTGAATTATATCGAGCCCCTCAACATGGAAACCTTCGAGCCCCGAGTGGGCGATTCGGTACTCTACTGGCTCACGGCTCTCCACTTTGGACGATTTGGCGGGTGGTCGACAAAACTGCTGTGGGCCATCGTCGGCGTAGCGCCCGTTCTGATGTTTCTCACCGGTGGCATCATGTGGTGGATCCGGGTCGTGCGTCCCCGCACTCGCTCGGCCTGACAGACGGCGTCACACGATAGTTTGTGTGTCGGCGTTGCGGGCTCGTTCCGGACACGCGCGCCGAGGGTAGCTCGCCTGCGAGCACTCTCTCTGTGTGCCCGTGGAGTATTTGCGGTCCTCCACGTGCCGCTGATACACTGCGGCCCGACCACACCATCATCATCATCACCAATACAGGAGCACGCGCGGAGCACGCGTGAGATGTAGGGAGAATCGATGAGATCACACGAATGCGCTTCCGCAGGTATCGTCACGGCCGTAGCGATGTTTTGCGCGCTAAGCGCCAGTGCGGTGCTGGCTCATTCAACGGACGTGGACCTAGAGATGTCCGACGGGGTGACGTTGAAAGCGACCTATATGTCGCCCGACCAGCCCGGTCCGGCGATGTTGCTGATTCACCAGTGCAACATGGATCGCACGTCCTGGGACGGCATCGCGGCTCAGCTGGTCGAGGCCGGCGTCCATGTGATGACATTGGATCTCCGCGGATTTGGCGACAGCGGCGGTGAGGGCATGAGCGCCGGATTTCCAGACCTCTTGGCGAAATCACACGGCGATCTGGATGCAGCTTATGCCTATCTGCTCGACCAGGAAGGCGTCGATGGGTCGCGAGTCGCCGTGGGCGGGGCCAGCTGCGGAGCGATGCTTACCGCCGACTTGGCGGGGCGTCAAGCCGGTATCACCTCGCTCATGCTCCTGTCTGGCCCACCCAGCGACGACGCGATCGCTAGCATCGCCGCCAACCCTGACCTCGCGGTGTTTGGCGCCGCCGCCGTGGACGACCCCGTCACGCCGGGTGTTGCCGACACAATTCAACGGGCGGTGGACGGTTCAGAGAATACCCACTCGATGGCCAAGGTCTACGCCGGTACCGAGCACGGTCTGCCAATGTTTGCAAAGAACCCGGACCTAGAACCGGCGCTGGTCGCGTGGCTCAAGGAGCGCCTGCTGGCCACCGGGCACTAGCGTCACACCCGGAGACGGCGGACGGCCCACCATGGCTCGGCTAGAACTGGAGGAGCTTGCGGACCGGGAGCTCGCGCACGTGTTCATGGCGTCTACGCTCGCCGAAGCGCAGCGTGCTGAAGAGTTGCTCACCGGGCTCGGGGTGAACTACGTCGTGGAAGTAGAGCCGCTTGGTCGCACGTTGTTCGGGACGCCGCGCAACGTCGCGCTAATCTCTGTCGAGGTCAGCCAAGCCCAATATTGCGGCTCGCAGTTCGAGGCCGCCGGCCTCGGGCTGGGTTCACTCGTCGACGAAGCCTGGGAATCCTGAGCCCGGACCGGACCAGCCCCGCAGCGCCATAGGTAAGCCCAAGGGGGACCGGCCGAAAGCGCCCTCTGTCCAGCCTACATACCGGCTACTTCATACTTCGTGAACGCGGAACCTGCATCGCTGAGGGAGGACGGCCCCTCGGCGACGAAGACGTTCCCGTCCTCGTCTACGCCCACGCCCTCCCCCGTCACGCCATGATACGGCCGGCTGTCGGAGTCCCACGGCGGAATAAAGCCCACGAGCGCGTCCTGATCGACAGGGCCAATACGGACGCCATTCCGCCAGTTGATGTGTCGGAGCCGGCTGGACTCGGAATCGATGGCGTACACCATTTCGTCGTCGGTGATGAAGAGGTCACTGATGCGCCCGTACTGATAGCGCGATTCCAGGTAATTTCCCTCTTGGTCGAAGATCTCCAGGCGGTGGTTCCCACGGTCCGCGACCCAGAGCCGGCCCTGAGCGTCGAACTCCAGGGCATGTGGGGTTCGGAACTGACCGTGATCCGTGCCGATTTCGCCCCACTCCATCATGTACTCACCGTCGGCCGAGAATTTGACGATGCGGCCGGTCAGCCCCGCCGCACGGGCTTCATCTATTTGTTGGTCGGTCGTCAAGTTCTGCCCGGCGTGGCCGTCTGCAACAAAGATGCTTCCGTCAGACGCGACGATCACGTCAATGGGCTGGTTAAGGTGATCCGGCCCGCTCCCGGGCACGCCCGCGGTACCGAGGCTCAGAAGCAGCTCCCCCGTCGGGCCGAACTTGTGGACTTGGTGACCTTTGGTTCCCTCGTCGTTGACTGAAAAGTCGGTCACCCAAACGTTGCCATCGTCGTCCGCGTAAATCCCGTGAGGCGTCACGAAGACTCCAGCGCCAAAGTTGGCGAGGATCTCTCCCGTGTCGCGGTCAAACTTGAAGATCGGGTCCACGGGGTTGTTGTCGCAGTTGACGGCGCCGCCGCCCGCTGAGCCGGATCCGCAGCGCTCGTACCCCCAGACATGCCCGTCCGTCGGGTCGATGTCCAGGCCGGCCGTGGAGCCCCACTCCCGTCCCTCTGGCAGTGTCGCCCAATTCCCGATACGTGTCGGATTCGGGTTCGGAAATCCCTCACCCGTGACCGGGTTGGCTGATGTCACCTGGGGATCCTCGGTCTGCGCGAAGGCCGGCGACACCCCGGCTCCTAGTAGTACGACAGCCACTATCGACGCCACATACATTGTCTTCATCGAAGTCTCCATGTGATCTTTGGCCCAGCCCAGCTCTCAGATAGAAGTGGAAGTCTACCACCACCGGCAGCAACCCGGATGCCTCTTCTCTGAGCGGAAAAAGCAGATCTTGCACATGCGCTGGAGGAGGTCCGCGGCCACCGGTGGACGCACCGCGTAGTTGCAGCTGCGCTCCAACGTGTCACGGTGGCCTGCGGGAATCCGGACCGCCGCCTGCAAGAGTCGACCCCGTCCTGCCCGGCGTGGCGCGGGCCGAGCGCCGATTCTCCTCTGGCGATCGCTCCGCCGAGGCACCGTTTGTACTGCCCGGGGCCCGGGGACTCGACCTGGCACCGGCGGCCGCAGCCACGCCGGCCAGAGATGAGCGACACTATATTGCCCCAGCGGTCGGCGGTGATCAGGTAGATCATGCCACCGGCGAGACCGCCCTTTTGTCGACGTTCGTTACTTGAGATCTGGAGCCAGAAGCTCGACGATTGCTGGCGGATCAACCGAGAAATCGCTGTAACGCACCCAAGTGGGGGTCACACGCAGGTATGGGAGCTCTGGCAAATTCTGGCGATCACGTCCGTCGGGGAACCGTAGGAAGTACAGCTAGAGAATCGCCAAGGTCGAGGGGCGAGGTCGAACGCTTCGGAGCCTGTCATGCAGGCGTGAAGAAATGAACGCGCTTTGACGGGGCGGCGCTCCTCGGTGACGCTGGAGCCGTGGTTAGTAGACCGGGACATTGGGGAGCGATTGGCCACTCGAACCCACCGGGAGAGAGACGTCACAAGGCAGAGCTACCAGCCGACTGCCTGACCGTCTTTCCGATGGTCTGACCCCGCGCGATAGACCCCGTTTACCGGCAGATCCTCGGTGATGCTCTCTGGGGCAAATGTCGGCTCGGGAAGCTGAGGGTCGCGTGTAAATAGGATGCCCTGATAGCCGCCGACCGCGCCGCCGTCAACAGAGCGGACCTGGTGCCCTTTTGAGCGAAGGGCTTCGCCCACTGCCGAGAACAAGTGCTCTTCCAGCGAGAGCATGTTCTGATTCTGACTGTGCGTGAATCGGGCGGCATCGGTGGTCATCTGCACGTTCATCCCGTGATCGATCAGGTTGACCATGTGCTGGGCGTGGGTTTCGGGTTGGACGCTGCCCCCCATGTTGCCAAAGGCCATGAGCGGCTCGCCGTTCTGCATGACAAAGCCGGCGATGATTGTGTGGAATGGCCGCTTACGGGGCGCCACGACATTCGGGCTGGATGGATCGAGGGAGAATGCGGTGCCGCGGTTGTGGAGTACGAACCCATACGGGGCAACCGTCGCCCCGCTCCCGTACACACCAAATACGCTGTGGATGAGAGACACCATATTGCCCCAGCGGTCGGCGGTGGTCAGGTAGATCGTGCCACCGTCGAGACCGCCCTTGACCGAGGGCGTCGAGGCGGTCTCCAGGTCAATCCGGTCGCAGAGCGTGGCCGCGTATGTCTTCGAGAGCAGCTGGTCAACCGGCACGGTGGCGAATGTCGGGTCGCCATTGTAGGCATGCAGGTCCGAGTAGGCGAGCTTCTTTGCCTCGACCATCACGTGCCAATACATCGGGTCCATCGGACCTAGCTCGGCGAGGTTCATCCCGAGCTTGGGAACGCAGACCTCGAGGATGTTCAACATTTCCAACGCGGCGAACCCCTGCCCGGGCGGTGGCAGCTGAAATACGTCGTAGCCGTGATAGTTGGTGGAGACCGGCTCTATCCATTCCGACTGGAACGACGCCAGATCGTCGAGGGTCATGACGCCGCCATTCGCCTGAACCTTTCGCACGATGGCCTCCGCGATCGGTCCACGATAGAACCCGTCGCGGCCTTCTTTTTGAAGGATGCGCAGAGCGCTGGCCAGACCAGGGTTCCGGATGACACTGTACAGATCCGGGACGCGTCCTCCAGGGAGGAACGCTCGGCTCGAATCCGGGTCCTCGCCTAAGCGGTCGGCTACTGCTCGTAGGTCCCGGTGCCGACGCTCCGCTTGGCCCCATCCTTCTTCCGCTGTGCGTACCGCTCGCTCGAATGTCTCTTTGAAGGTGAGCGTGCCGAAGCGCGTCAGGAGGGCGTCATATCCTGAGATTGCACCGGGCACAGTGGCGGCATTCACGCCTCTGCCGGGCACGCGTTCGACACCGAGCTGGTCAGTAAAGAACTCCCGCGTCCAGCCGGCCGGCGCCCAGCCCGCCGAGTTCAGCGCGTAGAGCTGCTTGTCACGCGCTGACCACACAAGCGCGAACAGGTCACCCCCGATACCCGTGTCGTTTTGTGACGTGACATCCAGGACGGCGCCCGCGGCCACCGCCGCGTCAATCGCGTTGCCGCCCTGTCGAAGGATTTCCAGACCGGCTTCCGCGGCAATCGGATCGCTCGTTGCGACCATGCCGTGTCGGGCGAGGACCTCTGAACGACCCTGTCCACGCCATCCCTGAGCGCGTGACCCGGCAGTCGCCTCGATATCCGCGGCGGGTGACGGTCGTTCCGCGGTTGGCGCGCCAAAGGCGTTCGGCGACTGCGCCATGACCGGCGTCCCCCAAGCGGCGACGCTGACGACGCCGATGGCGATGGCGAGACGAATCCGGCCGCCCTGGCGATCCTTACGTTGCGATCTATGCGTTTTGTGTTGCATCGACAAGCCTCCAGAAGCATGTGGTGTCAGTCGCCTGATACGCGGTCCGAACTCTTTCCGCCGAACGCCGCCGAGATGGTGCGACGCGATTCGGGAACGGAGAAGAGAATCGTGTGCGGTCAGAGTCGCCGGACCCAGATCATATGGCAGGAGTGTCGGTTCGTGAGTGGGGACACGACCTCGAGCGGACCCGGACCGCTGCTATAGGCAGCGCCTTGATAGCTTTCGCTATGTCCGGGCGGGTACGCCACACCAGCCCGCGAGGGGCGACCCAGACTCGTAGCCTGCTACGACGGCGATGGATCGGCGGCCGAACACCACCAGTGATACATGCCGACGTGTTTTGTCAGGACGGGTCGGCCACCACCTCGACGTCGAACGCTGCTGTCTCGACGGTGTCCTCGATTTTTACTTGCACAACAATCCGGTATCGACCCGTAGTGGGGAAGACAAATGGGAACGTCACGACATTCGTTGCTGCGTCGGCCAGCGCTGGCTGGGCGGTGTGGTCTCGGTGGGCGAGTGCCCCTTGTCCGATGCCCTCGGCTTGCTCGAACGACGTCTGTGCCGCCAGGTTGATACTGCCTCCGGGATGAAGATGGATAAAGACTTCGCCGTCCTCGCGCAGTACCGCGGCGTGGCTCAACATGCCCATGTAGGGCAAAAGCACGGACGGCGCCCCTGTCGTCTCGGTGACAGCGAAGGTGAGGGTGGTCTCGGCGTCGACCGTCAACGCCGGCTGCTCGTCCCGTTCCCATCGCACCGTCCGCCCGCTGGACAGACGATAGAGATCACCGTCGCTCGCACCCAGTGGCACGAGCGATGCGAAGGAATCGTCCGGATCCGGAATCGGCCCGGTATCCGCATTGCGATCGACACGCGACGCCGGCGGCACGCGAACCCGGTTGACAAGCGTCGGCGCAAACCCGGTCTCGTGCACGATATCGGCGTAGATACGGTAGTCGCCCGCCGGTAAGGCGGGTGACAGCGCGACGGCAAACGCCGAATGGTCTTCCAGCGCCGGGTCTGGCACCGGATGAATGTGCGCGAACGCTGTCATGTCAGGCTCCTGTACCAGGAACATATGCATGAGCTTGCCATGGTCAGGCATGAGCGGCGTCCAGCGACGACCGTTCCATTCTGGGTCGTCGATGGTGAGCGTTAGCATGCGGCTATTGCTCCCGGGCGCAACACTCGCCAACGTCGACCAGGGCTGATACAGCCGGTCGCGATAGGCTGCATCCACCTCGTCCCACCAAAACCAGCCGCCCCACAGCATGGCGGACAGTGCGAACCCTCCCACGACCATGGCGATGCGACCCCGGCGTCGATGCCGGCTATCTGCCTGTATGCCGGGATTGAGTACGCTCTCGCGCACGGCAGCGCCAAAGATGGTGATCGCGCCTATGAACAAGAACAGTGTGCCGCCGACGAGGGCGGCGCTCATCATGGGATGCATGTCCAGACGGCGTTCGGCGATGGCCAAGACGGGTATCAGCGCGGTCCCCTCCCCCGCCGGTCCGGTCACGGTGACTTCGACGCTGTATGAGCCCGATGTCATGAGCCACAGCTCAGCGCTGTAGTGGTTCGGCTCTCCCGGCACTGATTGCGCGACGTCGGCCCGGGGGGCGCCGGCCAGACCCACATCGGAGCGAAGCGGTCTTACCGTGATCTGATCGACGGAGTGGTCGCTGGTCACTCGGACGGACGCCTCAGCCAGACCAGGGATCACGCCTGGAGTTCGGACAATCACTCTGATGCCATACGGTCCGGCCAGACCGTCGAAGTATGCGTTGGACGTGCCGACGTGAGCAGAGATCGCGACGGCGACACTGAGAAACAGAGTCGCCAGCGCGAGTCGTGAGGGTCGCCCGCGGTGGGTGAGATTGACCACTTGCTATCTCC